>NZ_JBLBVL010000002.1:0-555154 GCF_047250365.1 Thaumasiovibrio clandestinus | reverse complement strand
GCTTTTTACTTTTTAAAAGTGAAGACAAAAGAACAATATCGATATGAAGCAGTAATGACATAAGACTTTATAGCGATAACAATTTGCTGGTATAGCTCAGTTGGTAGAGCGCACCCTTGGTAAGGGTGAGGTCCCCAGTTCAAATCTGGGTACTAGCACCACAATTTTGTTCAGTGACCATAGCATTGTGGCACCACCTGATCCCATGCCGAACTCAGAAGTGAAACGCAATAGCGCCGATGGTAGTGTGGGGTCTCCCCATGTGAGAGTAGGACATTACTGAACACCCATTTAAAAACCCAGCTAATTAGCTGGGTTTTTTCGTTTATATCCCTACAAATCAATAAATAGTTATATTGCTTTTGCTTCCTCATGGTTTAGTTCATTGAGTAGGTCATCAAAGGCAGCGCGATTATGTTCTTTTAACCATTCGAGTTGCTGCTTAATCTTTCTACCGTTAACTTGATAGTGCCTTTCTTTGATGTTGTTGATCTCTTTTACCATTAGATGTAATTTTTCTGTTGTTTCTGAGTGGTGCTTCTGTTTGTCACATAGCTCTATTAATACGTCGGAGAGAATGCCAAGTTGCTTGCCATAGCTCGCGACTTCACAGATTGCTTTGCGCTCTATTTCTTTATTGCCGGCAAAATTAAACTCGTATGTAGGTGAAAGATATTGAAAATCTTGATTCACATTTCCACTCAGTGGGTAATTTAACGTACGTTGCCACCATAGATACCATGGGTGCATATCGACCTCCTTGTAACTTTTACACGACGATTTCTTCAGTTTAGATACAAAGGGTGGAAAGATGTTGTTCACATTTAGCTTCGCAGTTATTTCTTGCTCTTCGTCACAGATTAAGGTAGTTTTTAGGTATCTGGACGTCTAAACATCTTGCTAGCATGGAGTCGCTACAATGCCTATTAAAATTCCTGACCAGTTGCCCGCAACAGATATATTGCGTAATGAAAATATCTTTGTCATGTCAGAGCGGCGTGCTGCTAGTCAGGAAATTCGCCCACTGAAAGTTTTGCTGCTCAATTTGATGCCCAAAAAGATTGAAACCGAAACTCAATTTCTACGCTTGTTATCGAATAGCCCGCTTCAAGTTGATGTCGAGTTATTGCGTATTGATAATCGACCGACAAAAAACACGCCCACAGAACATCTCGATACTTTTTATCGTCAATTCGAGACGGTTAGGCAGCGCAACTTCGATGGTCTTATAGTGACAGGCGCTCCACTAGGATTGGTTCAATTTGAAGATGTTCTTTATTGGGAAGAGATTCAGGCTATTCTTTCATGGGCGAAAAGCCACGTTACGTCGACGATGTTCGTTTGCTGGGCGGCTCAAGCAGCACTTAATCTTCATTATGAATTACCCAAGCGAACACGAAAGGAGAAACTGTCCGGTGTATATCGTCATCAAATACATGGGCATCATCATGAGTTGTTGCGTGGATTTGATGATACATTTTTAGCCCCCCATTCTCGCTATGCTGACTTCTCTCCTGAATTTTTGGCTCAGCATACCGATTTAGATATTTTGGCGACATCTGACTTGGCGGGCGTGTATTTGGCAGCAACAAAAGATAAGCGCAATGTGTTCGTAACCGGTCACCCCGAATACGATTTAGACACATTAGCAAATGAATATGCACGGGATGTATCTCAAGGCATGGAGCCAATCATTCCGGTTAACTATTTTCCTGACGATAATCCAAGTAACCCACCAACAGCGAGTTGGCGTAGCCATGGGCATTTGTTATTTTCAAATTGGTTAAACTACTGTGTATACCAGCAAACCCCTTACGATCTAGACCACTTTTCTGAAGATAATTTCACTCGAGATTGATCTCATTACTGCGCAATAAGGAAGTAAAGCAACGTGATTACAACCAAGGACATAATTACACAGCGCCTCGCTGAGCAGATTCTGATCATTGATGGCGGCATGGGAACCATGATTCAAGGTTACAAGCTAAATGAATCGGATTACCGCGGTGAACGTTTCGCTGATTGGCATTGTGACCTAAAAGGTAACAACGACCTTTTGGTTTTATCTCAGCCAGAGATCATTAAAAGTATCCACTTACAGTACTTAGAGGCTGGAGCTGATATTGTAGAAACCAACACTTTTAACGCCACGACGATCGCCATGGCTGATTATGACATGGAGAGTTTGAGTGCTGAGATTAACTATCAGGCCGCAAAAATAGCTCGGGCAGCGGCTGATGAATGGACCGCGAAAACGCCAACGAAGCCTCGCTTTGTTGCTGGCGTGCTTGGGCCGACAAATCGCACTTGCTCTATTTCTCCGGATGTAAATGATCCTGGTTTTAGAAACGTCAATTTTGATCAGCTGGTTGAAGCGTATTCAGAGTCAACTCGTGCGCTTATTGATGGTGGCTGTGATCTAATTTTAATTGAAACAATTTTCGACACTCTAAACGCCAAGGCGTGCTCATTTGCGGTACAAAGTGTTTTTGAAGAGCGTGGTATAGAGTTGCCAGTGATGATTTCTGGCACCATTACAGATGCATCAGGTCGAACTCTCTCGGGACAGACAACAGAAGCTTTCTATAATTCAATGCGCCATGTGAAGCCTATCGCCTTTGGTTTGAACTGTGCATTGGGTCCAGATGAATTGCGCCAATATGTTGAAGAGCTGTCTAGAATTTCTGAGACTTATGTTTCTGCTCACCCGAATGCAGGTCTTCCTAATGCGTTTGGTGAGTATGATTTAGAAGCCGATGAAATGGCTCAGTACATTCAAGAGTGGGCTGAAAATGGCTTTTTGAACTTGGTCGGGGGGTGTTGTGGAACCACACCTGAACATATCCGCCGTATGGCAGAGGTTACTGCTAATGTGAAACCCAGAGCCTTGCCTGAGATTCCTGTCGCTTGCCGCTTATCAGGTCTAGAGCCTCTAACAGTTGCACCAGAGAGTCTGTTTATCAATGTCGGAGAGCGTACCAATGTTACAGGCTCGGCACGATTTAAACGATTGATTAAAGAAGAGCTTTACGATGAGGCGCTGGAGGTCGCTCGACAACAAGTTGAGGCGGGCGCTCAAGTGATCGACATCAACATGGATGAAGGCATGCTAGATGCGCAAGCTGCAATGGTACGCTTCCTGAATCTTTGCGCCACTGAGCCTGAAATTTCAAAAGTGCCAATTATGGTCGACTCCTCAAAATGGGAGATTTTGGAAGCGGGTTTGAAATGCGTGCAAGGCAAACCTATTGTGAACTCTATTTCTTTGAAAGAAGGCAAAGAAAAATTTGTTGAGCAAGCAAAACTCATTCGTCGTTATGGCGCAGCCGTTATTGTGATGGCGTTTGATGAGGAAGGGCAAGCCGATACCCGTGAGCGTAAAGTTGAGATCTGTACGCAAGCTTATCGCATTCTCGTTGATGAAGTGGGCTTTCCGCCAGAAGACATTATTTTTGATCCAAATATATTTGCTGTCGCTACCGGGATAGAGGAACACAACAACTACGCGGTCGACTTCATCGAAGCAGTAGGAGACATTAAACGAACGCTACCGCATGCGATGATTTCAGGCGGTGTCTCGAATGTCTCGTTTTCTTTCCGTGGTAATAACCCAGTGCGCGAAGCGATACATGCTGTTTTCCTCTATTACTGTTTTAAGAACGGTATGGACATGGGAATCGTTAATGCGGGTCAATTGGCTATTTATGATGACTTACCTGATGAACTGCGTGAAGCTGTTGAAGATGTTGTTCTCAATCGCCGTGATGATAGTACAGAGCGCCTGCTCGATATTGCTGATAAGTATCGCGAGAGTGGTGTCGCTCAAGAGGACACAACAGCGGCAGAATGGCGAGGTTGGCCTGTTGAAAAGCGTTTGGAGCATGCCCTGGTAAAAGGGATCACTGAGTTTATTGTTGAGGATACCGAAGAGGCGAGACAAGCTGCGAGTAAGCCATTAGAGGTTATTGAAGGTCCGCTCATGGCGGGAATGAACGTTGTTGGCGACCTATTTGGTGAAGGTAAAATGTTTTTACCGCAAGTGGTTAAATCCGCTCGCGTCATGAAGCAGGCTGTAGGCTATTTAGAGCCTTATATAAACGCAGCAAAACAAGCCGGTCAAACCAACGGTAAAATTCTCTTAGCCACAGTGAAAGGGGATGTGCATGATATCGGCAAGAACATTGTTGGTGTTGTGTTGCAGTGTAATAACTATGAAATCATCGATCTTGGCGTGATGGTATCTTGTGACACCATACTTAAAGTTGCTCGAGAAGAGAATGTAGATATCATCGGCCTGTCAGGCTTAATTACGCCATCACTGGATGAGATGGTACATGTGGCTAAGGAGATGGAACGTACTGGTTTTGATATCCCCTTATTGATTGGCGGTGCAACCACCTCTAAAGCACATACAGCAGTAAAGATTGAGCAAAACTACCATGGCCCTGTTGTGTATGTATCAAATGCCTCTCGCGCTGTCGGCGTCTGTTCTGCGCTTCTGTCAGAAGAGCAATATCCGGCATTTGTTGAACGAGTAAACAAAGAGCATGAAACGGTACGCGAACAACATAGCCGCAAAAAGCCACGCTCAAAACCAGTGAGTCTGGACATCGCCCGTGCTAACAAATATGTCATTGACTGGGCTGGGTATCAAACGTTTGCCCCAGTAAAGCCAGGCATTCACGTCTTTAATGATCACCCTATAGCAGAGCTGCGTCAGTATATCGATTGGACGCCATTTTTCATGACATGGTCATTAAGTGGGAAGTTTCCGCTTATTTTGCGTCATGAAGTGGTGGGTGAACAGGCGACCAAGTTGTATGAAGATGCCAATGCGCTACTTGACGTCATTGAGCGAGATGGAATGATTAAAGCCAATGGTGTGTGCGGCATCTTTCCTGCCAATGCGACCGAAGATGATATCGAAGTTTACACGGACGAGTCACGCGGTTCGGTTGCTAATGTGCTCTACCATTTGCGTCAGCAAACTGAGAAAGGCAAAGGGGCAAACTACTGTTTGTCAGACTTTGTTGCTCCCAAATCAAGTGGCAAAGCAGATTGGATTGGTGCGTTTGCGGTGACGGGTGGGATTGGTGAGCATGAGATAGCGGAACACTATAAAAAAGCCGGTGATGATTACAACGCGATCATGATTCAAGCAGTCGCTGACCGTTTAGCGGAAGCGTTCGCTGAATTGTTACATAAAAAAGTACGCACAGAGCTTTGGGGCTATGCGGCGAATGAGAACCTGTCGAATGATGAATTGATCCGCGAAAGGTATCAGGGTATTCGTCCAGCGCCAGGTTATCCTGCTTGTCCTGAACACACCGAAAAGGGCACGATATGGTCACTGCTTGATGTGGAAAATAACACGGGCATGTCATTAACCGAAAGCTATGCGATGTGGCCAGGGGCGGCTGTATCAGGCTGGTTCTTTTCACACCCTGAGTCACGCTATTTTGCTGTTGCTCAGATCCAAGATGATCAAGCGCAGGATTATGCGCAGCGTAAAGGTTGGTCTGAGGAGGAAGTGAGTAAATGGTTAGGGCCAAATTTATAATTATTACTGGAATTTTGCGATGAAAAGGGCCTCAGATGAGGCCCTTTTATTTTCAGCTTGTAAGGTGTTTTGTTACAAAAGTGCTGTAAATTTGATCTTAAACAACAAAGTGAGTGAAATGACTTGGCGTTAATTTAACCATTTTCTATTATTGATCACACAAATACATGGAGGTATAAAAGTGCAACTTATCAGACTCAGTAACACTGTGATTCTTATTAGCTATGTTGGCATACTGCTTATTTTAGCCAGTTACTTATAGCTATATCGTATGTAACCTGGCCATATCGATCTGTTTTGCTGTCTTCTTCTGTTGCGGTTTGCGGTTTGCGGTGACGAATAGTCGTTATCTAACAGCAAATGGTCGATAAGAAATGTTAATATAATGTATTGCTGATCAAGCTCACTACTTGTTCGATCTCTTCGTTGGATAGTTTACCTTCTTGGAAGTAGAGTACCTTACCAATTTGGTCAATAACAATAATGGCTGAATTTTTCTCACTTAGATCCCACGCGTTTTGAACCGCGCCATCTGCATCAAGAACCATTGAAGACCAAGAGAACTCTTGCTTGCTACTTTCTGCAGACGATTTTACAAAACCGCCAGTCCCCCATAACGCATCGTTTTGATTAATGATCGTAGTAGTTTGGTACTGCTCTGCTGGGAAGTCAGCCGCAGTAATGGCGTCCATTAGTGCAGAGTTCATTTCTTTTGCTGCACTGCGTCCAGCAATGGCTTGAATAACGCGTACTTTACCGCTTAGTTGTTCGGTATCCCAAGCTTGATAGCTTAGCGTGTCATCGTTGAACAAAATTTCGCCATGGGCCGAAACAGTGACGCTCGGTAAAGTTTCACCCAGTGAAATGTTAGTTGCAAAGGTAGTGGTAGAAAGTAGTGCAGTAAAGGCAAAAGTAAGAGTTTTTAGTTTCATGTTTGATATTTCCCAGTGTAGTTGCTGCGCTATTATTATGGCTAACGTTGCGACATCTGGTTTTACCAGTCTTGTTTTTAGTGAAATTTGCTGAAAAATTACTTTTCTACCTCACGAAATGCGCAATAATGTACCTGCACTGTAACATTTCGATAATAGATTCTAGGGATAATGCCTCTACATATAGCTCGAAGGAGAGGAGAGGCTGATTTGGTTCGAAACTTGCGTCATAGAGAATGGACTGTTTTTGTTAGCTCTGTAGTGATGCGACGGTCTGAACATATAGATAAGAGGAAGAGGCCATGACGTACAGAGAATTTACACACTTTCGACCTCAACAAATCGCCCGCTTTGTCAAAAGCTATTATAAAGGCTCATTTTCGATTCTCGGCATGGGGGAATTTAGCTTTGAACACGGGAAAGTAATGATGCCAGATAGCCTATTGCGTGAGCATTTGATGATCATGGCTGAAATTAACAAAGAAATCAAATTGTTAAGTAAAAGTCGTGCAGCGTAGGGAATGGTCAAAGAGAGCTATAACATCGGTATGCCCGTCCCTTTCAGGCCGCAATAACCATCAGGGTGCTTGCTGAGATATTGTTGATGATATTCCTCAGCAAAGTAGAAATCAGTTAAAGGCGTGATTTCCGTTGTGATAGGTGCTCGATTGGGCGAAGCCAAGGTGAGGGCTTGCTGATACTTAGCGCGACTGTCTATGGCGACTGCAAATTGAGTTGCGTTTTGGGTATAGATAGCAGAACGATACTGGGTTCCAGTATCATTGCCCTGCCGCATGCCCTGAGTGGGGTCGTGGTTTTCCCAAAATAGACGTAATAGCTGCTGCAGAGAGATAAGCGTGGGATTAAAGTGGATGAGAACAACCTCAGTGTGGCCAGTATTGCCAGTACATACCTCTCGATAAGTAGGCTGTATCGTCTCTCCGCCGCTGTAACCAACCGCTGTATTTAAGACACCAGGCTGCTGCCAAAATAGCCGCTCAGCCCCCCAGAAGCACCCCATTCCAACGACTAAAGATGTACCCGGTTGGGGCAGTGATGGATTAGTGCCCAAAACATGATGTAGATACTCAGCCGAGTCTATATTTGTGCTCTGTCTCTCGCTTAGGTTTTTTTTCCCCATTTTCTGCTGCTCTTTTTCGTGAAGTAACAAGCCTGTGTATTAACCTTACATCAACAAACAGTGTACATTTATAGCATGGTAGTAGAAGATGAAAATTTTTTGGGTTGATGCTGAGCTGTTATTTTTACAGCTTAGCGTATTAAGCATAGGTGTGCTTTTGTGTGTTTCTTTGGGGTTGAATTAAGTTGATTATGCGCTGGTTTTTTACTATTGGAATCAGTTTATTGCTAGGAAGCTTTCCCGTTGCGGCGAAGGTGATTTTTGACGTGAAAGGGTTAGACAGTGAGTTGAGACGTAATATTGAACTTTACCTAGCAACAGTCGAACAGCAACGGATCAGTAATTCAGAACGCTTTCGTAAGCAATTTAAAGGGGAGATGGATAATGCACTAAAAGCCCTTGGTTATTACTCGCCGCAATATCAGTTTGATGTACAACGTCAGCAAGATGATACCCGAGTGATAATTCATGTCGATCCAGGGCCGCCGACTCAAATTGTTGAATTAGATATTCAACTAATCGGACAACAAGATCCTGATCTTTTAGCGCTTATCACGGATAGCAAAATCGAAGTGGGCGAGCGACTGCATCATGGTAAGTATGAAGCATTAAAAGCTCAACTGCGCAGCACGGCATTAAAGAAAGGCTATTTTGACGCTAAGTTTATTGTCAGTGATTTGAAAGTCGCACCAAGTCGGCAGCAAGCTTTTTTGATCTTACGCTTTGAGACGGGACAGCGTTATCGTTTTGGCCCAACGATGATCATAGGCAGTCAAATTAAAGATGAACGCGTGCGCTCTCTTCTTCCTTATCGCCAAGGAGATAATTATTTAAGCGAGAACCTCGTTGAGTTAAATCAGGCGTTGTCTAACACCGGCTGGTTCGCGTCTATTTTCGTTGAGCCTAAAATCGAGCAGGCGCAAGACTACGCCATACCTGTTGTTGTGACACTATCCCCACAGGCTAAAAATCAAGTTGAGGTTGGTCTTGGTTATTCCACTGATGTGGGAGCAAGAATGCAACTTAACTGGAATAAGCCTTGGGTGCACACACGAGGACATAGCTGGAACACTAAAATGGAATTATCGGCGGTGCAGCCTAAAGTCGAGACGGTATATAAAATCCCACTCGACGATGTTAAGCGCGATTACTATCAGATTGTAGGTGGACTGCGCTATGTTGATAGCCATGACACCGTTAGTACAGAAATCAGTGCGGGCTTCGAGCGCCACTGGCGATTGGATTCTGGGTGGAAGCGAACAGCATCGATACGTTACCTGTATGAAGATTACAAACAAGGGGCTGATGAGCAGGGTCAGATGCAGTTGTTTGTGCCGGGATTGACGTATAGTCGCAACCGTACACGGGGGACGGGAATGCCAATGTGGGGCGATAGTCAGTTTATCTCATTTGAATATGCAGATCCTGCGTTAGGCTCAGATACCGAGATATTGCGCATGCGAGGACGAACGGGTTGGATTCGCAGTCTTGGTGATCGTCATCGCGGTTTATTAAAGGTGGACGGTGGCACGATTTTAGCTGACGGCATCTCTAACGTGCCGCCCTCCATGCGCTTTTTTGCTGGAGGGGATAATAGTTTGCGCGGCTATGGTTATGAGAGTATCGCACCGCGTGATAGTGGTGGGCAATTGCGTGGCGCGCGTCATTTGCTAACGACGACGTTGGAGTATCAATTGCGTGTTTATGGCAATTGGTGGTTGGCGGCTTTTTATGATTATGGTGATGCATGGAATAGGGCACCAGACTGGAAGAGTGGCGTTGGTGGGGGGATTCGTTGGTCCTCCCCGGTTGGTCCCGTGCGACTTGATGTTGGCTTTGGACTGGAGAATACATCCGATGATTATCGCATTCACTTTACCTTGGGGCCGGAGTTCTGATCATGGTACGTTGGTGTAAGTGGTTACTAATCACTGTCGGGTTTGTACTGCTACTACTGGCGGTGTTGTTTTGGTCGCTATTGATGACTCCGTTGGGTACGTCGCTACTGATATGGGCTGGTCCCAAGTGGGTTGATGGATTAACCATCGAGAAGGGAGAAGGGGCACTTCTCCAGCAGATTTCGTTGTCGGAATTGCGCTATGAAACGGCTGGGGTAGTTGTGTCACTAGCCCATAGCGATATCGCTTTGGATCGTGGCTGCTTATGGCAAAAGCAGCTGTGTATTTCGTCAATAAATGTTAGCGGTACTCATGTTGAAATCAGTGAAAGTACAGCAGATGTCCCGGCAGAAGAACTTTCGGTGGCAGAGCAACCTCTTTCTATTTCTGCTCCTTTCCCCATGTATCTCACTTCTTTGGTATTGGAAGACGTCACTTTAGATCTTGCTGATTATCATGTTACATGGAAGAGTTTGCGTTCAGGGCTTGAGTGGCAAGGAGAGGCCGTCTCTATCTCGCCAACTGTTTGGGATCAATTGTTGGTGGTATTGCCACCTTCTCCTTCCCCATCATCGGCCGATGAAGAAATGGAAAACTCTAGCTCAGTAGAAAATCCAGCCGATGATATAGCGCTGACATTACCCGAAGTGCGTTTTCCTGTGGGAATCGAGCTTGCAGAGCTGACTTTATTGTCAGCACGTATAGAGGGCACTGGAGAGCCAATAGAGGTTGATCGCTTAATTTTGGCAGCAGATGCCAACACACATCAATTAACGATCGATAGGTTGGATCTGGCAATGCCGCAAGGGCATGCTGAACTCAATGGGCAGATTTCTTTCCTTGGTGATTACCCATTGCAACTGGATGTGTCTCTGGAAACAGAGATGCAGCCTCTTCCTGCGCACCAAGTAACGTTAAATGCTCGAGGCAGTGTGGCTCAACTACAACTTTCAGGCGCACTCGAAGGCAAACTCGACCTGATGTTAGAAGCAGAGTTGCAGCCACTGTCTCCAGAGTTGCCATTTAACATCAAGGCAGTTAGTAAGCACTTACAGTGGCCGCTGGCCGACGCGGATTATCAGTTAAGTGAAACGCGCCTTTTGGCTAAGGGCTCCCTTGATGGCTATCATTTTGATGCTGAAACGCACTTTACTGGTCATGATATTCCCAGTGGCTCCGTTACCGCAAAGGGCAGCGGAACGCTGCAAGACGTCGTCATTGATGCATTAAGTGTTGAAGCGTTAGAGGGGAAGGTTGATGCCTCGGGTAAATTCGCCTGGCAGCCAGCGCTTAGTTGGGAAGCGGAGATTGATGCAGTAAGTATTAATCCTGAGGTGCTATTTGCTGATTTACCTGGGCGATTAAACGGACAGTTAACCACATCAGGTCAGTTGGCTTCTGAT
This sequence comes from Thaumasiovibrio clandestinus, assembly GCF_047250365.1. Taxonomy (NCBI): domain Bacteria; kingdom Pseudomonadati; phylum Pseudomonadota; class Gammaproteobacteria; order Vibrionales; family Vibrionaceae; genus Thaumasiovibrio; species Thaumasiovibrio clandestinus. The sequence goes on along the minus strand of NZ_JBLBVL010000002.1, from coordinate 544,220 downwards.
GGTGGTTACTCGCTCTCTATTCCTCGTGTACAAGTCAGCGGAGATCTCTTGGCGCTTCCATTAGATCTATCAGGGCAGTTGGCGATACAGGGAGATCAACTCCATGGCATGCCACAGATAATTAGTGAAGGACTCGCACTCAGTCATGGCAGTAATCGTATTCAAGTGGTAGGAAGTGTCGAGCAGCAGTGGGCTATGACGATGTCAATTTTTGCGCCAGATCTTGCCTCTTCAATACCGCAACTTCGTGGCTCAATTGAAGGGGATATCGAGGCTGTAGGCACACTGTTATCTCCTCAGTTGACACTAAATCTTGCCGCTGAGCAGTTAGGCTATGCGGATGCGTTTACCAGTCAGACATTAACACTGCGAGGAGATATTGCCAGCTTGTCGCCAGCCAGTGCGGCATTACGCTTATCAGCGAGTGGGGTAGGGTTGGCCGATAGTGCGGACTTTGAACAGGTCAATGTGGCCCTAAATGGATCGGAAGCGGCACATCAACTGACCCTTGAATTGCAAGGCGAGCCTGTCAATGTCGCCATTGTTGTCGAGGGGGCATTGCAACGCGAAGAGGGTTGGAATGGCGCATTAAAGCAAGGGCAAATTGATACCTTGCTGGGGAGATGGGTCATAGATACACCAGCTAAAATTGATGTTGGTTTTGCGCAGGGGCAGGTCATCGTGAGTGATCACTGTTGGCGTCAAAATGATGCCAGTATCTGTTTGACGAAACCAGCAGAGCTTGCCCAACAAGGTGAGGCTGCAATCAATATCAGTCAGTTTGATGTTGCTAAAATTGCTCGTTTTATCCCAGAGGCTTATCAATTTAAGGGAGATATCTTTGCTGATGTCATCGCGGCTTGGTCGCCAAACGGCTCTCCAGAAATAGAAGCTAAGTTGCGTTTACCACCCGGGGAGGTTTACCTCGTTGATTATGACTTTCGACAATCATGGCGGCGGATTGTGTTGGATGCCAACCTAAAACGCGATCAGTTAGATGGTCGTTGGCTGGTTGACTTGGCAGACAATGGTGTTTTAAGTGGGGATCTGATGTTGGATGGCTTAACCCAGCAGCCGCTCGAGAGTCAGCAAATCACGGCAAGCTTGAACATTGATGCTATCTCTTTAGATATGCTAATGCCATTAGTCGAAGATTACAGCACATTAGCCGGAGAGCTAAATAGTCAATTGGCACTGACAGGTTCTATATTGCAGCCAGCAGTCGAAGGCAGTATTGCGGTTAGCGGGTTGATGGCACAAGGTGCAGAGGTGCCATTTGAAGTTGAAACTGGCACGATAAACTTACTGATGCAAGGCTATAAAGGGAAGCTCTCAGGCAACATTATCACTCCAGATGGACAATTAGATTTGCAAGGAATGGCGAATTGGGAAGATCTGTCGGCGTGGTCAACTGAGCTAAACGTTAAAGGGGACCGCCTAAATGTGGTAATCCCTGCATTAGTGAATATGGAAGTATCGCCAGATTTAAAGATCAGTGCTGTTCCGAATCGAGCTCAAATCAGCGGCTCTGTTGATATTCCTTGGGCGAGAATCAATATTGAATCAGTCCCCCCCACAGCGGTTGGCGTATCGGAAGATGAGATTTTGTTGGATGACGACCTTCTCCCAGTAGAGAGTAATGTATCATCGCCGTTGGCGATTGATACGCAAGTGTTTGTTAATCTTGGTGATGATGTTTCACTACGTGCCTTTGGATTAAACGGCAATCTTAAAGGGCAGCTAAATGTGAGACAAAATGACAAAGGTCAACAGGTGGTTGGTGATATCTATGTAAACAATGGTGTTTATCGGGCTTTTGGACAAGAACTATTGATCAATGAAGGCAAGATGGCCTTTAGTGGTGCGCCTGATCTGCCTTATTTGCAAATAGAAGCGATTCGGAACCCAGACAATACAGAGGATGATGTAATTGCGGGCGTTAGAGTGACTGGAACGGCAGATAGCCCAGAGCTGAGTGTTTTCTCGGACCCTGCTATGCCGCAACAGAACGCGCTTTCTTATCTTCTTCGAGGACGTAATATTGATGCTGAAGATAATGGTTCGATGATGACGTCAGCAATGATTGGTTTAGTGTTATCGCAAAGTGGTCAAGTGGTCGGCAATATAGGCCAAGCATTTGGCGTGCAAGATCTAACCTTAGACACCTCGGGAACTGGTGATGATTCCCAAGTGACGGTGAGTGGATATATTGCTCCGGGCCTGCAAGTGAAGTATGGCGTAGGTATCTTCAATTCATTGGCAGAATTTACAGTGCGTTACCGTTTAATGAAAGACCTGTATATTGAGGTTGTGTCAGGATTAGACAGTGCGGTTGATATTCTATACCAATTTGAATTTGATTAGTCTAACACATTGATATAGAGGTAAATGGTGACAATGCGAGTTTTTGTCTATGGTACATTGCGAACAGACCAAGTGAATCATTATTGGTTAGAAGAGGCGCATTTGCTGGGTCGTTGTGTGCTCAAAGGCGGGTGGCGTTTGTATGATCTCGGACTTTACCCAGCGGTTGTAGAAGATGCCGATGTTAAACGATCATTAACAGGGGAAGTGTATCAGGTAACAGCAGAGCAATTGGCAAAATTAGATGAACTTGAAGAGTACCCAACACTCTATGGGCGCAAAGAGGTGGATACCCCATTGGGGCGTGCCTGGATCTATTATTATCAGTTACTAGACGAGTATGTAACTGAAATTAAAGCTGGGGACTGGTGTCAGTATACGCCATTAAACTAAATTAACGATACTGCCAAGGTGATTGCGATAAAGCGAAGAGCTGTCGTAGATTGAACATCTCTTCGCTTCAGTTTTTAATGATAGGTCTCAATATAGTCGGCGACTATTTTTCCTGTGCTCGTGCATAAGAGCTTAAGATCTCTTCCTTTGCGGCAGCGGCATCTGCCCACCCTTCAACTTTAACCCACTTACCTGTCTCTAGCTCTTTATAGCGCTCAAAGAAATGGGTAATTTGTGCTTTTAATAGCTCAGGCAGATCTGTGACATCTTGGATATGATCATACTCTTTGCTGATCTTGCTATGTGGTACAGCGAGCACTTTAGCATCTTCACCAGACTCGTCGGTCATCTTTAATACACCGACAGGACGGCAGCGGATAACCGCTCCAGGTACGAGGGGGTAGGGTGTTGGAACCAACACATCGACGGGATCGCCATCGAGCGATAGGGTATGATTGACATAACCATAGTTACATGGGTAAAACATTGGCGTCGACATAAATCGGTCAACAAAAATAGCCCCACTATCCTTGTCCACTTCGTACTTAATAGGATCGGCATTGGCCGGAATTTCAATCACAACATAGATGTCTTCAGGTAGATTTTTTCCTGCGGGGACCTGATTCAAGCTCATAGCATTTTCCTTTTGATGGTCTGGTTGTTGCCGGGTTGTTAATTATAGCGACAAATTCAAGAAAAAACACCGATATGTCGCAGACTTAAGGTGGCTATCTAAGAAGTGATATAGGGCAGTACATTGTTGTGCTGCCCTGGGTTGGAAATGTCGAGAGATTAAGCGTTATTCGGGTTATTTTCTAAAAAGTCTTCGACTTTATTGACCATATCGGTTGAGCCAACAAAAAATGGTACTCGCTGATGCAATTCTGTTGGTTCGATATCGAGAATACGTTGGCAACCATCACTGGCTTTGCCACCGGCTTGTTCCATCAATAACGCCATGGGGTTGCATTCATAGAGAAGGCGAAGCTTACCTTGTGGGTGGCTTGCAGTGCTTGGATAAAGGTAGATTCCACCTTTGAGTAAGTTACGGTGAAAATCAGACACTAATGAGCCGATATAGCGTGACGTGTACGGGCGGTTATCTTCAGGAACATTCTCCTGACAATACTTGATGTATTTTTTGACACCATTAGGGAAACGAATGTAATTACCTTCGTTAATTGAGTAGATTTGACCCTGTTGTGGGATCGTCATACGCTCGTGAGAGAGACAGAAGACGCCAAGGGATGGGTCATAGGTAAAGCCGTGAACGCCGTTGCCCGTGGTATACACTAGCATGGTGGATGAACCATAGATAATGTATCCGGCCGCCACTTGTTGATGGCCTGGCTGTAGAAAATCCGCTTTAGTGGCTGGTGTGCCAACAGGAGAGACACGACGATAGATAGAAAAAATCGTCCCAACCGAGACGTTAACATCGATATTAGATGAGCCGTCTAATGGATCCATCAATACGACATATTTGGCGTTGCGGTTGAGCTCTTTGTTGAATACAACCTCATTATCTTCTTCTTCACTGGCGACACCACAGACTTGATCGCGGGCTTCTAGGGCTGCTTTAAATTTATCGTTAGCGTAGAGGTCGAGCTTCTGCTGTTGCTCACCTTGTATATTCTCGTTTCCAACGCTACCAGTAATATCTACTAGTCCTGCTTTGTTAATTTCACGGTTAACGATTTTGGCAGCGAGCTTTATCGAGCCAAGTAACGATGATAATTCTCCACTTGCGTGAGGAAAATCATGTTGCTTGTCGACAATAAACTCGCCAAGCGTTTTAATATCGGACATAGCCTATCCTTAGTTTTATGTTGTTTTTATGACAAAGGGCTGCGATACAGATTGAGGAAGCAACCCAAAGAGGGTGTTTCTAGTTATGATTGTTGTCTACATAATTGTACCAGATGAACTTTTTATGAGTATTAAAGTAACTGGGTGGTATTTGGAGTTTAGCGGAAGGAAACTATGCATATACACATATTAGGGATTTGTGGCACATTCATGGGAGGGGCGGCGATTTTAGCACGTCAATTGGGGCATAAAGTCACAGGAAGCGATGCCAATGTCTATCCGCCAATGAGCACTCAGCTTGAAGAGCAGGGGATTGAAATTACGCAAGGATTTGACCCGGAGCAACTGCATCCTGCGCCGGATTTAGTGGTGATTGGAAATGCGATGAGCCGCGGAAACCCTTGCGTAGAGTATGTGTTGAACCACAATTTATCTTATACTTCTGGGCCACAGTGGCTACATGAGATGCTACTCAAAGAGCGCTGGGTGCTGGCCGTTTCTGGTACGCATGGTAAGACAACAACGGCCAGTATGTTAAACTGGATATTGCGCTATAACGACTACAATAATGGCTACCTGATTGGTGGGGTTCCGGGCAACTTTGAAACATCGGCCTGTCTTGGCGAAAGTATGTTCTTTGTGGTTGAAGCGGACGAATATGATAGTGCTTTTTTTGATAAGCGTTCTAAGTTTGTACACTATCACCCACGCACCTTAGTGATCAATAATCTTGAATTTGATCATGCGGATATATTCAATAATATCATGGATATACAAAAGCAATTTCATCACCTTATACGTACGGTTCCCGGTAATGGAAAGGTAATTTATCCACAAAATGTGGCGGCTATTGATGAGATGCTTGCCATGGGGTGCTGGAGTGAGACAGAAACTCTCGGTCATCATTGGCAGTATCAGCTGATAAAAGCAGACGGCAGTGAATTTGATGTCTGCTTTAACGAGAATGTTGTTGCTCGAGTGACGTGGGACTTGATTGGTGAGCATAACGTTAAAAATGCCATGATGGCGATCGCCGCGGCGCGACATGTTGGCGTTACGGCAAAAAATGCGTGTGAAGCGCTGACTTATTTTGTTAATACCAAACGTCGATTAGAGTTACGTGGTGTGGTTAATCAGATTGAAGTCTATGATGATTTTGCGCATCACCCGACGGCCGTTGAAACAACGATTGATGGCTTGCGGCGACGAGATGCGGCGCGTCGTATTATTGCGATTTTAGAGCCGCGTTCAGCGACGATGAAGCGTGGTACACATCAAGGCAAGCTGGCTCCCGTGCTCTCTAAAGCCGATATTGTTTGCTTATATCATCCTGATTCCGTGACATGGCTGAAAGATGAAGCGCAGCAATGTTCTGTGCCGACGACGTTATATTCTGAGGTGAATCAGCTAGTGGCTGAGGTTGTTGCACAGGCTCGCCCAGGTGATCAACTGTTGGTGATGAGTAATGGGGGCTTTGGTGGGATTCATGAGAAGTTGCTGTGTGCATTGAAGGATAAATATGATGGATAAAAGGATTACTGTCGCATGGACAGGGGCATCCGGTGCGCCTTATGGATTGCGTCTATTGGAGTGCTTGTTGGCAGCGGACTATCAAGTTTATCTGCTAATCTCCTCAGCTGCTCGTGTGGTTTTGGCAACAGAACATGGTTTAAAATTGCCAGCTAGTGCGGAAAGTGCGCAGGCGCTATTGCAGCAACACTTTAATTTGTCATCAGACAATCAGTTGGTGGTGTGTGGGAAAGAGGATTGGTTCTCTCCGGTCGCATCGGGTTCAGCCGCGCCTAAGTCAATGGTGGTATGCCCTTGCTCAACCGGGTCATTGGCTGCGATTGCATATGGCATGTCTGACAACTTATTGGAGCGTGCCGCAGATGTGGTACTGAAAGAACGTGGCCAACTGATGCTGGTGGTACGTGAAACGCCACTGTCAACATTGCATTTAGAGAATATGACCAAGCTGTCAAAAATGGGTGTAACGATTATGCCTGCGGCACCTGGCTTTTATCATCAACCTGATTCGATTGAAGACTTAGTCGATTTTATGGTTGCGCGCATTCTCGATCATCTTGGTATTGAGCAAGGATTGGTGCCGCGCTGGGGGTATGATCAGCGCAAAAAAAAGGAACCGTGAGGTTCCTTTTTTACTATACGAGCTCGTCTTCTTCGGGGGGGAGCGCACCTTGTGGCTTGACGATTAAGACGTTAATCATCGAATTTTCCACTACTTTTGCAGCAACAGAGCCAAGCATGGCTTTATCTAACCTAGAGCGTTTATGGCTTGGCATGATAATTAGATCTGCACCGAGTCTTTCTGCATAGTCGAGGATGGTGGCATAAGGCTTACCTTCCGCGATATGAGTTTGATAAATAAGCTCTTCAGGAATAAAGTTTTCAGCAAATAGGGTGAGCTGTTGCTGGGTATCTTGTTTCATCTTCTTAACAGCATTCGCTGGAAAGTAGCTCGACACCATCGACATATGGACACCGGGCAATACGTTCAGCAGATGGATATGTGCATTGCTGTGCTTGGCATGCCAAACGGCCAATTGTACTGCTTTATCAGCAAACCCTTTTTCATTTAGGTCGACTGGGACCAATATCTGTTTGTACATAGGATTATTCCCATTGTGAGGGTGTGTCACCCCCGTTTATTATTGTTCGCTTTGTAGCTTAGCGGCACGGCGGCGCTGATTCCAGCCTAATAGTGTTAGAAAGAGTAGACTTGGTACAAATACCCACTCTTTCATAGGACGTTCGACTGGCAAGCTCACTTCAGTGATCTCCCAGTCGAAGTCAATACCAGCGGCTTCAGCACTACTCCCAAACTCCACCATATCAACTAAGATGCGGCCATCATCTTCTTCAATGAGCATTAAGCCCGTAGATGCAATGCGCTCTTCTGCCCCAACGACATTTTCATCAAAGGGAAGCAAAACATGCTTACTGATGATATTGCCTTCTAAATTTTCGCCACTGACTTGCAACTCGAGTGGTGTGCCAATCGGCAACTGTCCAGCAACACGGCTGATTTCGTGACCAGCCAAGACAAGTTTCGGCTCGTAGACCTTATCCCACCAAAAATCAGGGCGGAGTAACGAGAAGGTAATGATTAATAGTGCAATGGTTTCCCACCAGCGTGTCTTTGTGAACCACCAACCTTGAGTGGCAGCAGAAAAGGTTAGCATCGCAATGATTGCAGAGCTTACCGTTAAAAAGAGGTGCCAAAGATTATCGATGTTCATTAATAACAGCTGGGTGTTGAAGATGAACATAAAGGGCAGTATGGCGGTGCGTATGTCGTAGGTAAAACCTTGGATACCGGTTCTGATCGGATCGGATTTAGCTATAGCCGCGGCCGCGAAAGCGGCAAGCCCCACTGGTGGGGTATCGTCAGCAAGAATTCCAAAATAGAACACGAACAGATGTACGGCGATCAATGGAATAATAAGGCCATTTTGCGCACCTAAGGTCACTATTACGGGCGCCATGAGCGTTGAAACCACAATATAGTTTGCGGTTGTCGGTAACCCCATCCCTAAGATCAAGCTGATTAGAGCGGTAAATAATAACATTAACATGATATTACCGCCGGAAATGAACTCGACGAAGTCGGTCATAACCAGACCAATCCCAGTCAGGGTAACCACCCCAACAACAGTGCCAGCCGCAGCCGTGGCGACCCCGATACCAATCATGTTGCGTGCCCCAGAGACAAGGCTGCCTAAAAGATCCTCGATACCATGTCTGCAAGCTGCGGCAAGCGTCGTCTCCTTGCTAAACCATGCTAACAGCGGACGCTGGGTTAACAGAATGAAAATCATGAACATGGTGGCCCAAAAAGCGGATAGCCCAGGTGAAAAACGCTCGACGGTTAAACACCACACTAAAACAACGATCGGCAACAAGAAATAGAGCCCAGATTTTAGCGTTGGACCGGGGTCTGGTACCTCTGTTAGGGTTTCTGTCGGTGTCTCTGCGATATGTTGGTAGCGTGCAGCGATACGCACCAAGGCGATATAGGCAATGATAACCACGACAGCAATAAGTGGTGTTGCAGCTGCGCCAAAGGCATCTTTAGTCCAGCCCACACCATAGTAGACAGCGGCACTGATCACGAACAGCCCCAAGATGGTGCCAAAGAAAGAGAGCAAGCTGGCCGCTAATGTGGGCTTATGACGACGAGGTAGTCCCGACATTCCCGCTTTACAAGCTTCTAAGTGGACAATGTAGAGTAGTGCAATATAGGAGATGAGAGCGGGAAGCAATGCGGCTCTTATAACCTCGACATAGGAGATGCCGACATATTCCACCATCAGAAAGGCAGCAGCACCCATGATAGGTGGAGTCAATTGGCCATTGGTCGATGCTGCCACTTCAACGGCGCCCGCTTTCGTGCCGGGAAAGCCGACTTTCTTCATTAGTGGGATGGTAAAGGTGCCAGTAGTGACCACATTGGCAATCGATGAGCCAGAGACCAACCCCGACAGGCCCGATGCGACGACTGCTGCTTTAGCTGGGCCTCCTCGCATATGACCAAGCAGAGAGAATGCGACTTTAATAAAGTAGGCACCAGCCCCCGCTTTTTCGAGCATGGCTCCAAACAGAACAAATAAAAAAACGAAGGATGTAGACACGCCAAGTGCGACACCAAAAACCCCTTCAGTGGTTAGCCAAAGGTGCGACATGGCTTTGTTTAGGCTGGCGCCTTTATGCGCGATGACGTCCGGCATATGCGGTCCGCCAAAGGTATAGAGTAAAAATACAGCAGCAACGACCATAAGTGGCGGGCCAAGTGCTCGTCGTGTCGCTTCAAGCAGTAAGATCATCCCTGTGACAGCAACAACGATATCGACTTGTGTTGGTGCACCAGAGCGACCAGATAACGATTCATAAAATAGGAAAATATAAGCCGCAGAAAAACTGCCGGCCAATGCTAGCAACCAATCTATTGCCGGTATATGCTCTCGTGGAGAGCGCGAAAATGCAGGATAAGCGGTAAAAGCGAGGAAAATAGCGAACGCGAGATGAATCGATCTTGCTTCAGTATCATTAAGTACACCAAAGTTGAAAATAAACGGCAGTGGTGACGCATACCAAAGTTGAAAGAGTGACCAGCATAGCGGGATCAGCCAGAGAATCTGGCCTGCGAGACCATGGGGGCTTCGGGCGCCAGTATCCGCTTGAGCCACCATATCCTGCACGTCAGAGGTAGATTTTGCCATAGAGCATCCTTGGTCAACATTATGCAAAAGGATTAGAACAGTACGAAAGATCAAAAGGGGCATCAAAGCCCCTTTAATCATAGACGGAGATGAGTTAAGTTAAAGTAACCCAGCTTCCTTGTAGAACTTTTCGGCACCTGCATGTAACGGAATAGAGAGTCCCTCTTGAACCATGTCGGCTTTCTTCAGGTTGGCGAATGCGGGGTGAAGGCGCTTAAAAGTGTCAAAGTTATCAAACACCGCTTTAACGGCCTGGTAGACAACTTCATCGCTAACATCTGCGGTGGTGACGAGCGTTGCTGCTACCCCAAAGCTATTTACCTCATTCTCAGTACCACGATACATTCCTGCAGGTAAGGTGCTAAATGCATAGTAAGGCGTGTCGGCAACGATACGATTGATCGCGTCACCAGTGGCAGAGATCAATTTTGCATCGCAGGACGTGGTGGCTTCTTTGATGGCACCATTTGGGTGTCCAACCACATAGACATAAGCATCGATTTTGTTATCGCATAGGGCTTGAGAGCGCTCGGACCCTTTTAGTTCTGACGCTAGGCGGAAGTCTGATGGCGTCCATTCCATAGCATCCATCACCACACTCATAGTGGCTCGGTCACCTGAGCCTGGATTACCGATATTAACGCGTTTCCCTTTTAGATCTGCTAAGGTTTCTATCCCAGCATCTGCTCGGGCGATAATATTAAAGGGTTCGGTATGTAAAGAGAACACGGCGCGAAGTTTAGGGTAAGGGCCTTGTTGCTCAAATTTGCTGGTTCCATGGTAGCCATGATATTGCCAGTCAGATTGAACGATGCCAAAGTCCAGTTCTTGAGAGCGCATAGTGTTAACGTTATAAATCGAGCCACCCGTTGATTCAACAGAGCAGCGAATATTGTGCTCAGCGCGACTCTTATTGATTAGTCGGCAAATAGCACTGCCCGTTGGGTAGTAGACGCCGGTAACAGAACCGGTACCGATAGTGACAAATTCCTGACTGCTCCATGCTGGCAGGCTTGTTAGTGCGACAGCAAGTATTGCTGACACTGTGGCGAGTTTAGTCATAACTAGTCCTTATTATGATGGATTGATAACTACCTTTATGTTGCGGTTTTGTGTAACCCCTGTATGGAATTAATTTGGCGATTTTACTGTTTTTTAACGACAAATAAAGTAAAAACAGTGAAGTGTAGTTGAAAGTTGTGCTTGGGAACAACTTAACCCAATATTGCTAAGGGTTTATTGAAGTATGACAAAAGGGCAAAAAAGGGCGGAAATAAATGGTCAAAGTAAGCGTTGGCAAGCCTGGTTCGACTTGCCAAAAGAGATCAGCTTAAACGCTAAATTCAAACAGTTCACACACTGAGTCAAATAGCTCTTTGGTGCTCATGTCCATCGTTGGGGTGATAAAGATAGTATCATCGCCAGCAACAGCACCTAAGATGCCTTCTGCTTTACCCAACGAGTCGAGTAAACGTGCAATCAATTGCGCAGCGCCTGGTCCGGTATGGATAACAACCAGTGCATTGTTGTAGCCGATATCCATCACCAGTTCACGTAGTGAGCTAGAGGTGGTAGGCACGCCAAGCTCTATTGGAAGGCAATAGACCATTTCCATTTTGGCGTTACGAGTACGAACAGCACCAAACTTGGTCAGCATACGAGAGACTTTAGATTGATTGATATTATCAAATCCTTGTCCTTTCAGTGCTTCAACAATTTCGCCCTGAGAACTAAATTTTTCTTCTTTTAGAATCGCTTTAAACGCTTTTACTAAGCGTTCCTGTTTGTCAGCACTTCGCATATCTAATAAAGGTTCTTATTGAATAAGTTAAGATCTCATTTTGGCACATTGCGCGGTAAACAGGCAATGAAAACCAGTATGAGAGCACGGATTAGCTAGCATTATAGTGCCACAAGGTGCATAAAGTGTAATTAAACTTGACTAAAAATGCGAGATTGATTGGCGTTCATGAAATTAGGTTTGTTGAATTGCTGTAGCACGTATATTATCCGCTTTGCGTAGGGTCGCAAAGCAAGCGTTGTGTGATTGTAATTGTCATGGGCTTACTATACCGTTTGAATTAGATTTAGAAATCGTAAAACCGAGTATTTTACAAGGAGAATTGATAATGAAAGTTGCTGTTATTGGTGCTGCTGGCGGCATTGGACAAGCGTTAGCGTTGTTACTGAAAAATCAATTACCAGCAGGATCTGATCTTGCTTTGTATGATATTGCCCCGGTTACTCCAGGGGTTGCTGTTGACTTGAGCCATATACCAACCCCGGTGTTGGTAAAGGGCTACTGTGGCGAGGATCCAACACCTGCGCTAGAGAATGCGGATGTTGTTTTGATTTCAGCGGGTGTTGCACGTAAGCCTGGCATGGATCGTGCTGATCTGTTTAATGTCAATGCAGGGATCGTTAAGTCATTAGCTGAAAAAATTGCGGTAGTATGCCCGAAAGCATTGGTCGGTATCATTACTAACCCAGTAAATACAACCGTTGCCATTGCTGCAGAAGTACTGAAAAAAGCAGGGGTATATGATAAGCGCCGTTTGTTTGGTGTTACGACGCTGGATGTGATCCGTTCTGAAACTTTTGTCGCACAACTAAGAGGCAAAAATCCAGCGGATGTCACCGTTCCGGTTATTGGTGGTCACTCAGGTGTCACTATCTTGCCTCTACTGTCTCAAGTTGAAGGTATTGAGTTTACTCAAGATGAAATTGAATCACTGACTCCGCGAATTCAAAATGCAGGCACTGAAGTGGTTGAGGCGAAGGCGGGTGGCGGTTCAGCAACATTGTCAATGGGTCAGGCGGCATGCCGTTTCGGTCTGTCACTAGTAAAAGCATTGCAAGGTGAAGCTGACGTTGTTGAGTGTGCGTATGTTGAAGGCAGTGGTGAGCATACACGTTTCTTTGCGCAACCAGTATTACTAGGCAAAGATGGCATCGAAGAGGTACTGAGCTACGGTGAGTTGAGTGCTTACGAGAAAGCAGCACTAGATGGAATGATGGAAACCCTACAAGGTGATATCGTTAAAGGTGAAGAGTTTGCTGCCAAGTAAGCGACACTAAACCTAAATAAAAAAAGCGGCAGTGAGCCGCTTTTTTTGTCTAAGTAGGATCAGTTAAGCTCAACCTTAGGGCTAGACGATCAATGTTGTGCATCAGCATAAGATCGTACTTGATCCTCTTATTTGCTTCTATTGACTGCTAACTCAGCCAGTGCGATCAAGGCTTGTTTATATTCAGAGTCTGGAATTATCGCCAATGCATTTATCGCTTTTTGAGCTTCTTCTTGAGCGCGTTGACGAGTGTAAGTAAGAGACCCTGTGGCATGCATACACTCAAGAATAGGATCCAAGAGATCCCGCCCATCGCCTTGCTCTATGGCCGTTCGGATCATTGCGCTTTGTGCTTCAGTGCCGTGGCACATGGCGTGTAGTAACGGTAATGTTGGCTTGCCTTCAGCGAGATCATCGCCGGCGTTCTTACCCATTTGCTCGGTATCAGCTTCGTAATCAAGCACATCGTCAATTAACTGGAAAGCCGTGCCTAGATAGCGGCCATAGTCTTGCATGGCGGTTTCTACCGCAGCAGAAGAGTCGGTTATGATGGCCCCAATCTGTGTCGCCGCTTCAAAGAGGCGTGCGGTTTTTGAGTAGATAACCTGCATGTAGTTTTCTTCTGTGATGTCAGCATCGTGGATGTTCATTAACTGCAGAACCTCCCCTTCAGCGATCACATTGGTCGCTTCACTCATGATGTCGAGGATCTTTAAGGATCGTAAGCTGGTCATCATTTGGAATGAGCGAGTATAGATATAGTCGCCAACCAACACCGACGCAGCGTTACCAAACATGGCATTGGCCGTTGCTTTACCACGGCGCATATCTGATTCATCGACTACGTCGTCATGCAGTAAAGTTGCGGTATGAATAAACTCGATAAACGCAGCAGCGGTGGTATGCTTTTCGCCGTTATACCCTAAGGCGCGCGCAGCGAGGACGGCGAGCATGGGTCTTAGGCGTTTTCCACCGCTATTTACGATATAAAAGCCGAGCTGATTAATGAGCACGACATCAGAGTTAAGTTGGGCAATGATTTTTGCATCAACATTAGCCATGTCTCTTTCTGTAAGTGATTGAATTGTATTAAAATCCATCCGGCATCCGACGAGTAAGGAAAAACGTAATGTGTGTTTTTTTATTAGGAAATTGTTATCAATCTTACACTAATTTATCCTTCTCTACACACACCAAATCAAGCATTTGACACAGCTAGTGTCTGCTGTGCAGCAAATCACCAATTTTCTTTGCTGAACTAGTTGCCAGACGCGATGTTTTCGCGTAACATTCGCGCCCTATTGATGACAAGTTTAAGCGCATACCTATTGTTTGAAATACTAACAATGGCCTATGCGGAAGCGGAGTATTAAGATATGTACGCGGTTTTCCAAAGTGGTGGTAAACAACACCGAGTAAGCGAGGGTCAAACCCTTCGCTTGGAAAAACTGGACGTTGAAACTGGCGCAAGCGTTGAGTTTGATAACGTTCTACTGATTGCAAATGGCGAAGAAGTAACTGTAGGTGCACCCCTGATTGCAGGCGGTAAAGTAACTGCGGAAGTTGTTTCTCACGGTCGTGGCGATAAAATTAAAATCGTTAAGTTCCGTCGTCGTAAGCACTCTCGTAAGCAAATGGGCCACCGTCAGTGGTTCACTGAAGTCAAAATTACTGGCATCAGCGCTTAATTAGAGGAGATTTAAGAGATGGCACACAAAAAAGCTGGCGGTTCGACTCGAAACGGCCGTGATTCAGAAAGCAAACGCCTAGGTGTTAAGCGTTTCGGTGGCGAATCTGTTCTTGCAGGTAACATCATCGTTCGTCAACGTGGTACTAAATTCCACGCTGGTAACAACGTAGGTTGCGGTAAAGACCACACTCTATTCGCTCTTACCGATGGTAAAGTGAAGTTCGAAGTTAAAGGTCCTAAGAACCGTAAATTTATTTCTATCGAAGCTGAGTAATATCAAGCTCGATACGAGAATTTTAAAAGCCCTGCCATTATGGCGGGGTTTTTCTTTTTAGAGAAGGTGTAAATGTGGGCGTATTTATCGGTTTGCATATAGTGTAAAGCGATAAATGCGTCCTGTTGCCCCCAGTGCGCCAAGGAGCGAAGAAAAGCACTGAATCCAGTTTGTTTTTCACTATACTGTGGGGAAGCAGCGTTTATGTAAGTGGTGGGAAGCACTGCTAAACGCGATTGCGTGGAGAAATAAAATGAAGTTTGTAGATGAAGCGGTGATCCGCGTT
Source organism: Thaumasiovibrio clandestinus (assembly GCF_047250365.1). Taxonomy (NCBI): domain Bacteria; kingdom Pseudomonadati; phylum Pseudomonadota; class Gammaproteobacteria; order Vibrionales; family Vibrionaceae; genus Thaumasiovibrio; species Thaumasiovibrio clandestinus. The sequence goes on along the minus strand of NZ_JBLBVL010000002.1, from coordinate 529,093 downwards.
GATGCGGGTGACGGCGGTAATGGTACGGTCAGCTTTCGTCGTGAGAAGTATGTCCCTAGAGGCGGACCAGATGGTGGTGATGGTGGTGATGGCGGTGACGTTTATCTGTTAGCTGATGAGAACCTAAATACACTGATAGATTATCGCTTTGAGCGTTTCCATGCTGCCGTGCGTGGTGAAAATGGTCGTGGTGGTAACTGTACCGGTAAGCGTGGTGATGATTGCGTATTGCATGTTCCTGTTGGTACTCGTGCGGTTGATGAAGATACGGGCGAGATCATTGCCGATCTAACGGAACACGGCATGAAGATCATGGTGGCCAAAGGTGGCTTCCATGGGTTAGGTAATACGCGATTCAAATCATCGGTAAACCGCGCACCACGTCAGAAAACAATGGGTTCAAAGGGCGAGGTTCGTCACTTACGCTTAGAACTGTTGTTGCTAGCCGACGTTGGCATGCTTGGTTTACCAAATGCGGGCAAATCGACGTTTATCCGCTCTGTGTCGGCCGCGAAGCCGAAAGTGGCTGATTACCCGTTTACTACCTTAGTGCCAAGCCTTGGTGTGGTAAGGGTGGATAGCGAGCGTAGTTTCGTTGTGGCTGATATTCCAGGCCTTATTGAAGGTGCTGCAGATGGCGCTGGGCTGGGTATTCGTTTCCTAAAGCACTTAGAGCGTTGCCGTATCTTGCTGCATATGATCGATGTGATGCCAGCGGATGGATCTTGCCCGATCGAAAATGCCTTTACGATCATTAATGAGCTTGAGCAGTACAGTGAAAAGCTGGCGGCAAAACCGCGTTGGTTGGTCTTCAATAAAGTTGATCTTCTTCCGGAAGATGAAGCGCAAGCTAAGATTGATGAAATTCTCGATGCATTAAGCTGGGAAGGCGATTACTATTGTATATCGGCGCTAAACCGTCTGAATACTAAACCGCTGACTTACGACTTGATGGAAGCCATTGAGCTACTTCCACGTGAAATCGTTGCTGATGAGGCCCCTGAAGACAAGGCTGACTTCAAGTGGGATGATTATCATGACCAGAAAATCCGCGAAGCCGAGAAAGCCGCTGAGATTGACGGTGACGATGATGACGATGATGATTGGGATGACTGGAATGAAGACGATTACGATGTAGAGATAATCTATAAACCGTAAGTTAGCAAACTAGCTCAGAAGTAAAAAGCCGCAGTGATGCGGCTTTTTTTGTTTTAAGACCGACTCAGGAGGAGTATGCGTGTCTGAATTCTCTCAACCCGAAGAGCAGCGTGCCATATCTAGGGTATGCGTGAAAGCGGGACAGATATTACTGCAACACGGCGCTGAAAGTGCATTAGTGGTTGATCTTACTCGTCGACTAGGGATCGCCTTAGGGATTGACAGTGTCGAGTTATCCCTGTCTGCAAGCTCCATGGTACTAACTACCCTACAGAATGATCACTGTATTACTACCGCGCGTCGTTGCCCAGATCGTGGCATCAACATGCAAATGGTAACCGAGGTGCAGCGTATTTGTATTTCCGCTGAACACGGCATTTTAGATAGGCGTGGGGTAATGGAAAAACTCGATCGCCTTAAGCCGATGCGTTACAACCGTTGGTTAGTCTTGATAATGATCGGTTTGTCTTGTGCTGCTTTTAGCCGCATTGCTGGGGGTGATCTTGCTGTTATGGCGTTGACCTTTTGTGCCTCGTGTTGTGGCATGCTTGTGCGGCAAGAGTTGGCGCATCGCCATTTCAACCCCATCGTTAACTTTGGTGTTACTGCATTTGTGACAACGGCCGTTGCAGCAATAGGTATGCGCATGAACATAGGCAACGAGCCTTTTTTGGTCATGGCGTCATCGGTGCTAATGCTGGTTCCCGGCGTACCGTTGATTAATGCCGCTTCTGACATGGTTAAAGGCTTCATTAATATGGGCATTGCACGTTGGATGATGGCATCCCTATTAACGTTGTCGACCTGTTTGGGGATCGTGCTGGCCATGAACCTTTTTGATGTGTGGGGGTGGGGGGCATGAACACGTTTTTTATGATGTTGCACAATGGCTTCTTTGCGATGATCCCAGCTTTAGGGTTTGCATTGCTATTTAATGTGCCTACCAAAGCACTGAAATATTGCGCAATGGGTGGAGCCGTGGGACATATGATGCGTTACTTATTGGTCGATCTTGGACTCTCGATTGAAATGGCGAGCTTTCTCGCGGCGAGCTGCATCGGCTTTTTAGGTGTTTATTGGTCGCAGCGTTTTTTAGCCCACCCGAAAGTCTTTACTGTGGCTGCGGTGATTCCGATGGTACCCGGGGTTTTTGCTTTTAAGGCCATGATTGCATTGGTCGAAATTGATCAAAAAGGATTTAGCCCTGATCTTTTGGCGGCGTTGATGGAAAACTTGCTGAAAGCATCATTCATTATTGCAGGGCTTGCAATAGGGCTGGCATTGCCGGGATTATTGTTTTATCGTCGCCGCAGTGTGGTGTAACTCAATGATAGGAAATGAAATGAAGATCAGTATGATTGCTGCAATGGCGCAAGGGCGAGTGATTGGAAAAGATAATGACATGCCTTGGCACCTTCCCGCTGATTTTGCTTGGTTCAAACGCTGCACCATGGGTAAGCCTATTGTGATGGGGCGGAAAACGTATGACTCAATTGGTCGTCCCTTGCCTGGACGGCACAACATTGTTGTGAGCCGGAATGCTGATTTGGTTATCGATGGTGTTGATGTTGTTGCCTCACTACAAGAAGCGAAAGCGTGTGCTGGTGACGTTGCAGAGTTGATGGTGATAGGTGGTGGCAGTTTTTATCAGGCCTGCTTGCCAGAGGCTGAGCGTCTCTATTTGACCTTTATTGATGCGCACATTGCTGGTGATACTCAATTCCCTGTTTGGGGAGATGAGTGGCGCGTCGTACACCAAGAAGCCTATTCTGCCGATGAAAAAAATGCTTATGACTTAACGTTTTCCATTCTTGAACGATAAAAAAGAGGCTGAGATATTAATCTAAGCCTCTGATATAAAGCACTCGACAATGCCGACGTTATTAAACGTAACGCGGTAAGTCCAATCAGTATTTAAATTTATTCAACTGCTGACCTAATTGCAGGGCACTATCGGCCAACGCCTGACTTTGCTGACTGAGGTTTTGTGCTGCTTCGTTAATTTGATCGGCGGCCTGATGAACAAAGTTAATGTTGGTGCTTATCTCTTCTGCAACACTGCCTTGCTCAACGGAGGCTGTGGCGATCTGAACGATCATTTCGTTGGTTTGATTCAGCTCTGTGCTGATGTCACTCAGTAGAGTTTGTACGTTATTAGCATGATTTACTGTGTTTTCCGTTGTTTGACGGCTTGCCTGCATGGTTTCTGCGGTATCAATCGCATGTTGGGTTAGGTTATCTATCGTACCTTGAATCTCATTAGTCGAGGCTTGTGTGCGCCCAGCCAGATTGCGCACTTCATCAGCAACAACCGCAAAACCACGCCCTTGTTCACCGGCACGTGCTGCTTCTATCGCTGCATTGAGTGCGAGCAGGTTGGTTTGCTCTGACACGCCCTGAATTACCGTGGTGACTTCGCTGATATTAAGCACACCATGCTTGAGGTGTTCGACTTTCTGGTCTGATTGCTCAATATCACTGGCCACGGTGCTGATGGCCTGCATTGTTTTCCCCATGAGCTGATTACTCTGCTCGGTTTGGGTGGCGACATTCTGCGTTGAATTGGCTGCGAGCTCTGCGTGTTGCGCGACCTCGGCAATCGATGCGCTCATCTGTTGCATCGCGGTGGCAAGTTGGGTGAGCTGCTCATGCTGCTCGTTAAGGCTCTGCGCGCTCTGTTCACTCGCTGCTGCCATGGATTGCGCCATCGATAAGGATTGTTCACTGGTTTGAGCGGCGGCGCTGAGTGTGGATTTAATGCGCGAGTTGGCATCTTGCAATGCGATAGCGATATCGCCTACCTCATCGCCACGATCAAGTTCATAATGTTGCGTGAGATCGCCATGAGCAAGCGCTTTCACCTTTTGGCTTAAGGAGTGTAGCGGGGCTGTGATGTCACGACCAATCAGATGCGCGATAACAACCAGTAGGCTCGCGATGATAAGGGTGACGAGCACTTGTCCACCCATGTTACGCCAGAAGGCACTGTCGATATCTAGAGTGTGTACGCCAGTGCCCACGACCCAATTCAGTTCAGGGATCAGGTGGACGTATGAGATTTTGTTGGCGATGTCGCCACTTGGGGAGACCCAGCCATAATCAAGAAACCCTTTGCCTTGGGTACGACCAATACGTGACATCTCTTGCCAATGGTATTTGCCATTAGCATCTTTTATATTGGCGACAGAGGTGCCTTCCTGTGCCTCACGCAGTGGGTGCATGATCAGCGTGTCATTGGTATCTGTGATCCAAAAGTAGTTATTGCTGTCATAGCGAATATTGCGTAGAGCGCTGATAGCTTGGGTTCCAGCAGCCTCAAGATCTCGCGGGTTTTGTTTGATATAGCCATTGATCAGTGTTGCCGCGGTTTCCACTTGCTGTTGCATGCCAATTTTCCGTTCGGCGTAATCGCCATCGAGAGTGCGGTAGAGCAGAAAGGCAGTGTTGATAACCAGCAGTGTAATGGCGGTAAAAATAAGCAGCCACAGCTTTTGCCTGATTTTAATCCGTTGCAGTATACGCATGCGTCTCTCCGAGCTATTTGGGTGATTATGCTTCTAAGTATTCTATAACGGCATGATGTATAAAAATGTTAACAGAGTTGTTGTTTATAATGAGCAGGAATTTATTTTCTTGGTGACGACGCATCGATAAACACCGATACGTCGTTATGCTTTTGTAGGTTGATAATTAGATTTTGAATAGTTGAATTTGATTGCCAAGCTCTTCGGCGGTAAAGGCGAGGTTTTTACTCTGCTCTGCAAGATGGTGTGCCGCATCGCTAACCTCATTTGCAGATTGGCGAATATTGCCGACACTACGATTTACATCGGTGGCGACCATACCTTGCTCTTCTGCCGCTGTCGCAATGTGTGCCACCATATCACTGGCTACCGTTACCTCATTGGCAATGCTGTCTAGTTCTTCCTGACTCGCATTGACTTGAGTAACGCTGTTTTGAGTCTCTGTTAAGCTTTGTTCCATCGCAGTGACTGCCTCTAAGGCACGCTGAGTCAGCTGCTCGATAGTTTTCTCAATCTCACTGGTGGAGTCGGAGGTTCTCCCTGCTAGGCTGCGTACTTCATCAGCCACCACGGCAAAGCCGCGGCCTTGCTCACCAGCCCTCGCTGCCTCTATCGCGGCATTAAGAGCAAGCAGGTTGGTTTGCTCTGAAATTCCTCCGATGACGCCTGTCACATCACCAATTTGTACTACCCCTTGCTTTAGTTGCTCGACAATGGCGTTAGCTTTGCTGATCTGTGCTTGAACAGCATTTATTGTCTCTACAGTATGGCGCATATCATCACGCCCTTGGCGGGTTTGTGCGGCGACGGATTGACTGGTTTGCGCGCCGAGATCTGCGTTTTGAGCGACATCTGAAATCGAGGAGCTCATCTGTGCCATAGCACTGGCCAGTTGCTCCAGCTCATGTTGTTGCGTGCTGACGCTGTGTGCTGTTTGCTCTGATGCAGAAGCGATAGATGCAGCCATCGCGGCCGATTTCTGAGCGGATTCATTCGCTAAGCCCAGTATGGCGCGGACGTTATCAATGGATTCATCCAATTTGTCGGCCATCTGCCCTAATTCATCGCGACGATTGAGTTTTAGGTTAACGCGCAGGTCGCCTTCAGAGATTTGTTCAAATTGCGTCATCATTTTAACGAGAGGGCGAGTAATGTCGCGAGTGAAGACATACCCAATCACCAACAGTAGTAAGGAAGCCACGGCGGTGATGATGAGTTGTGGTAGTGTGACGCTCCAAACTTGCTGGTTAATATCATCGACTCGTAATCGCGTACCAACAATCCAGTCCCACTCAGGGATGAATTGGTAATAGGTAAGAAGAGCTTCAGGCTCACCATGGTTATTGTTTAGCGTATACTCAACAAAGCCTCGTCTGCTGCTGTTAGCGCCTGTTACTATGCTTTGCCAATAGTCTTGATTATTGACGTCAAGTTGCCCCGTCATGATCGTCCCTTCTTTACTTTTATCGGCGGGGTAGTTGACCAAACGGCCTTGGGTGTCCAACACCCAAAAATAGTTCTCCTCGTTGTAGCGCATAGTATCTAGGGTGCGGCGAGCGAGAGATTCGGCACTGGAACGACCATAAATATCCGCTTGAGTGATGAAAGATTCAATGACACTGATTGCAGTTTCGACCTGTGCTTGCAATTGATGTTGACGCTCTTCGTATGCGGTTTGGCGTAATGAAAAGATGTTGAAGGTGATGGAGATGATCAGCGTTACAATCGCGACGGCCATTAATCCGTTTAGTTTTTTGAATATGGAAATATTGCCAAGAGAAATCATAAAGTAATGCCTCGTTCCTTTTAGGCTTGCGCTAAATGTAAGATCTCGAACTCACACCATGTTATATGTGTGTTATTGTGGTCGAGTTGCGTTCTAAGTGACGCTATGTTGTTAATAATAAAACTATTTGTAAGTTAGTTGGGGTATATATCAAAGAAGTGTGAATACGGTTTGAGACCTAAGTCGCATTTTTTTTATGCCAAGAAATAATACGACCTATTCTCTTATTGAATGTACGATTTTTGTACAAATTGCTGTTTATCTTCCCAGCGTAGCATTGTCATTGTGCCTCCCCATACGCATCCGGTATCAAGCCCGTATTCTGGCGGAGTAAATTTGCCATTCAGTGCGGCCCAATGCCCAAATATAATCGGCTTAGTTAGCGATTTGCGTCGTGGCAGTTGAAACCAAGGCATCAATGGGCTGTCGACGGGAAGATCATGGGGAGAAAATTTACATTCACTATCTAAGCTGCCATTAGAATAGCAAAAGCGCATTCTGGTTAGGGCGTTAATGGTAAAGCGTAGTTGCTCAATTTCCGTTTTTGCATTTTCCCAATGGGCTGGCTGGTTACCGTACATATGTTGGAGTAACCAAGGTTGGCGCTCTGAACGTAAAACCCGTTCAACGTGTTGCGCTTGCTGACGGGCTTGGTTTAGGTCCCACATCGGCGGGATGCCAGCGTGTGTGACGACAAATTCATCGTGCTCAGCTAATAATGCTTGTTGGCTAAGCCAGTCGAGCAGCTCTATGCGGTCGGGGGCATCTAAGATCGCCTGCACCTTATCGCGTGGCTTGGCGGTCTTGAAACCCGCAGCCGTGGCCAGTAAATGGAGGTCATGATTGCCAAGCACTGTTTTTGCGCTATGTCCTAGAGATTTTATCAGGCGTAGGCAACTGAGCGAATCTGGGCCGCGAGCGACAAGATCGCCACATAGCCATAACGTGTCATGTTGCCGAGAAAAACCGACGGTACCTAACAGTGTATCTAGCTCTTGGTAACAACCTTGCAGGTCACCCACTAGGTATGTGGACATAACTTTTCCTTAGTGAAGTATATTGGACACGGCCAGTCGAAATGTAGGGATCTCAATTTGGTGCTCTTGGCCTAAGTGGTCAGCAAAAATATAAAACCCCTGCATGACGCCAACCTCTGTTTCAATTAATGTTCCGCTGGTGTATTGAAACTGCTCTCCTGGCGCAATATGAGGCTGTTGGCCTATCACTCCATCACCCTCGACATGCATCTGTTTGCCATTGGCGTCGGTGATGAGCCAACGTCGTCGCAATAGTTGGATAGGGTATTGGCCTATGTTATCAATTGTAATGGTATAGGAGAAGGCGTAGTGCTGTGTTGTTGGTGCTGGTTGATTGGTTTCGAAGTGGCTGACAATCTGAATCTTCACTTGGGGAAAAGTCTGCATAATCCAAGCCTGTATAATTAGCCGTTATGCATAAGGGTAGAAGGAAAATAGGCGCCCCGGCAAGACAGGGCGCGCTACTTCTTTATCACGATACTGGTTATCGTTATTCTGACTTATTGGCGTGATTGGCATCAAGCCAGTCAGCCATCGCAACAAATTGCTCTACGGTGAGGTTCTCTGGACGCATGGCAGGGTTAATGCCAAGCGCTTCGAGTGTGTCGGCGGAGAGTAACCCTTTGTAGCAATTGCGAATCGTTTTACGACGTTGATTAAATCCTTCACGGCAGACGCGATCAAGCCACTTTAAGCTGGTCGTCGGGTGAGGTAGGATTTCATATGGCATGAGTCTAACAACTGCTGAGTCGACCTTTGGTGCTGGCTTGAACGCCGTTGGCGGAACTTCCAGTACTGGTACCACTTTACAGTAGTATTGTGCCATTACCGTTAGACGTCCGTAGGCTTTGCTGCCAGGTCCTGCTGCCAAACGGTTTACCACCTCTTTTTGCAGCATGAAGTGCATATCCTGAATGTCTTTATGAAAGCTAAACAGGTGGAACATCAACGGCGTTGAAACGTTATAGGGAAGGTTTCCAAAAATACGTAACTTTTGCCCCTTACCTAACAACTGGGTGAAATCAAATTGCATCGCATCCCCTTCATGGATGGTCAGCTTCTTGCCCAGCTCTGGGTGATGGCGCAGGCGCTCAGCGAGATCGCGATCCAGCTCGACAACGTCGAAATGATCCACGCGTCGCCCTACTGGCTCTGTTAACGCTCCGAGCCCTGGACCAATTTCGACCAGTTTTTCACCATTTAGTGGGTTGATGGCGGATACAATGCCATCGATGATATATTCATCATTTAGAAAGTTCTGGCCAAAACGCTTTCGGGCGCGGTGGCCTAAGTGAACCTGATCACTACTCATGTATGTTTATCTACCAATTCGATGGCGTGGGCCAGTGCTGTCCGAAGACTGCCCATGTCCGCCTGTCCGGTACCCGCTAAATCCAATGCGGTACCATGATCTACTGAAGTTCTTATAAACGGTAAGCCTAACGTAATGTTGACCGATTTACCAAACCCTTTGTACTTTAGTACTGGAAGACCTTGGTCATGGTACATCGCCAAGACGGCGTCAGCCTTTGCCAGATACTTATCTTGGAAGAGTGTGTCGGCAGGAAGCGGACCGATAAGATCCATGCCTTCAGCCCGTAATTGTTCAAGCGTAGGCGTGATCACCTCTAACTCTTCTCGACCTAAGCAGCCATCCTCCCCAGCGTGAGGATTTAAGCCACAGACAAAGATCCTCGGATGGCTCAACCCAAACTTTGTCTGCAAATCATGGTGGAGAATACGTGTCACATCAATGAGGCGTTGTGGTGTAATTGCTTGAGAAACATTGGCTAAGGGAATGTGAGTAGTCACTAATGCGACTCTTAATCCTTCGGTTGCGAGCATCATAACCACTTGTGATGTGGCAGATTGCTGTGCAAAAAACTCAGTGTGTCCGCTAAAAGGTACGCCAGCGCGATTGATCACCCCTTTGTGCACCGGGCCGGTAACAACAGCGGCAAATTCGCCACTGAGACAACCTTGCGTGGCGCGATCAAGGGTATTGAGTACGTAACGACCATTTTCCTCATTGAGTTCACCAGGGGTAGCGGTGTCATTAAGTTCTATATCATCCACAATCACGTGCCCTGCCTCATGTGGGATTGGAGCTGCGTTAGGATCATAGTGGGATATCTGCACGGTTAACCCTAAAGCAGCGGCACGCTGCTTTAGCATCTCTGCATTGGCGCAGACGACCAGCTGGTGTGGGTAGTTATATTGCAATGCACCTAGCACCAGATCTGGGCCGACCCCGGCGGGCTCGCCGGGGGTAATAACGATGCGTTGACAGTTAGCGGTCATCGTCATCTCCGAGGTGTTCAATGTATGCCCCTGCCTTCAACTCTTGCAGCCAAGTTTGCGCTTCTTCGTTAAATTTACGATTAAATAAAATACCGTATGCGCGGTTTTGGAATGCTGCATCAGTACGGTCGACTTCACGCCGTTCTATCACTTCAACAATATGCCAACCATGCACGGTTTTAAATGGCATGCTGATCTCGCCAATGGGTAACTCTTCGACTTGTTGCTTAAATTCAGGCACATAGAGCTCGGGCATTTGCCAGCCTAGTTCACCATTGTTGGCTGCTGAACCGGGATCGGCACTTAAACTGGCAGCGGCATCAGCAAACGTGGTATCGCCTGACAGAATATTGTCACGTGCGCGTAGTAGCTGACGCTCGGCACCTTCATCACTAAGGATGACCGATGTCTGTACCAAGATGTGTCGAGCATTAACTTCCATGACAGACACAGTTTCCATGCCCTGTAGCTCATCAATTTTTAGAATATGATAGCCAACGCCACTTAAAAATGGACCAATAATCGCACCAGCGCCTTGCGTGGAAATCTGATCGGCAAAGACGGTAGGCATTTCTTCTTTACGCTGCCATCCCCAGTTACCGCCCTGCAAAGCTCGAGGCCCTTTAGAGTAGGTCAGAGCTAAGGTGGCAAAATTTTCGCCATTGTTAATTCTGTCGACCAGCTGGTTTGCTTCATTTAAAACAGCATCTCGATCAGCTTTGGTGGCATTATCAGGGAAGCGCAACTGAATATCACTGATATTGTATTGCACGTTAGATAAAGTCTCTTCGCTGATACGTTGAGCGAGTGATTCAACTTCTTGTGGCAATATGTTGATGCGTTGACGTACTAAAGCATTGCGCGCTTCTGATGCTGTGAGTTCGTTGCGTATTTGTTGGCGAAAAGCCGCGTAGCTACTGCCACTGCGCTCAATCGTGGACCGCCACTCTGTTATGCTTTGATTATTCTCTTTAGCAATGTCAGCGATGGTTGCATCAAGTCTGGTGTCATCAATTCGAATGCCGTAGCGCTCTGCTTCTTGGAGTTGCAAGGTTTCGATGATTTTTTGTTCAGTGATTTGCTCGACAAGCACTGCTGTTGAAGGCAGGGATTGCCCTGCCTGTATCGCGCTGAGGTTAATGTTGTTCAGCATGGTGTCGATGTCACTTTGTAAGATGACGCCATTATTGACAATGGTGACCACGCGATCCAGTTCTTGCGGAGCAGCGCCCGCAGTTAGACTCGTTGCGGCGACAAGGCCGCCGATCAACATCTGTTTCCAGTTATTCATATACATCCTACGTCGAGGGAATCCCTTAGTTATTTAAATAAAATGGGCGTCGATAGCTAAGTGCGTTGCCGCCACCTGAGCTGGAGCCAAATCCTGTGCTACCGCCTAATCCAAGCAGGCGGAAATTAAAGCTAATGTTATTTTCATACTCTGGTGTATCGCCGATATTGCGACGATACTTGAGGTATTCGTTATAACCCACCGATATTGCCCAACAACAAGACTCATAGCTCAAAGAGAACTGGCTTTCTGACAAAATGGCTTCGCTAGTATCATAGAAAATATCGCCACGAGCATACCAATTGTCATTTAGCCTTAGCCCGGTTGAAAACCCAGCTTGTGATATGCCGTCTGAAGTAGAGCGGTCGATATCGTTATTCGGTAGGCTCTGCTCAAGATAAGACTGCGAAACATAGCGATAGTTCGTTTGGATGTAATTTCCACCGATACGGTACTCTAGTGTCGTATGCCCGTATTGAATCTCTGCTTCGCTGGCATCGTACTGTAGCCCTGCAGTGAAAAATGTACGGTCGTTATAGTTAAACTCGGTTTCAAAGGCAGAAGCGGAGTAGTTTACTTTGGTGTCTGTGCCGCTTTCTGGTCTATCGAGATAAAAAATCTGTCCATAAGAGAAGGCAAAGCGCTCTTTATATTGCTCATCAAAGAAACGGGTTGATGCACCAACCGTAAACTGATTGGCTGGGGCAATATAGTCAATACTGCTGTATTGACGGTCACGAAATAAGCCGTAATAGTCCTGCTGAAGCAAGTTACTGTCGTAGCCTGTTTGCCCACTGTTGGTTGGGTTATAGATAGCTGACTGATCAACATCCTGTATATACAGGTATTGCATCTTAGGCTCTAGAGTTTGTAAGTATGCTTGCCCCCATACCGTTGTGTCCCGCTCCAGCGTGATACCGCTTAGTAGGCGTAAACTCGGTATCGTTCGGGATACGGATTCTTCCATACCGACAAAATCGCTGTTGTCATTAATATCAAAGTCTTGCTGATAATAGGTATGCATCAGCTTGGCCTCTGACTCAAGGTTCCACCAAGTACCTGCGTAGGGGAGGTAGAGGCGTGGCTCTAAGTGTAGGCGATCTGCGACAGGCTTTTGGTCATCATCATTTTCAAAACGACTATATTGCCCGAGCAGCGAGCCTTCTACCCCAAAAGGTAACTCATGGTAGTAGTTCATACTTAGTTGGGGCATTAAACGATAAATGCTATTACTTCCTGCCGCAGTGAGGCTTTGAAAATCACGCACAGAGAGTGTGGCATTCCAATTGGTATCGCGGTAGGCGACAGAGCCGGTTTGCAGTAGGCTGGAGTCTTCACGATTACCAATATCAGACCCAAGGCCTTTACTAAAATAGTTGAATTGACTGACTTGACTATAGTCGACTGCGACGCGCCAATGGGTAGCAAAAGTGGCACCATGACGCCAGTTAACGGCCCACAACGCCCCGTCTTCTGGTGCTTCTTTATCTTCGCCAAGGTACTCCGTTTTGAGCGCCCCGCGCCCCGTGTCATTAAGGTAACGAAATTGGCTATTGAGCATGACACCACGGTTCTGCATATAGTGTGGTGTGAGCGTTAGATCATAATTAGGAGCAATGTTCCAATAAAATGGTACTTCTAATTCAATACCATTGCGAGAGCCATAACTGGCATTAGGGTAGAGAAAGCCGGTGAGTCGCTCATCGGTGGCCGGCAGGCGTAGGTACGGCATGTATAAAATTGGCACACCTTTGACTGCAAATTTTGCCCCATAGAGGTCGACATACGGAGATGTCGAGTCGTAGTCAACACTGTGTGCTTCGAAGCGCCATGCGTCGTCATTAATAGGGCAAGTGGTGTAGGTGGCGTCTTTTAGATTTATTTCTGTGTCATTTTGTTTGTCGACGACCCGTGCACTGCCTCGCCCAAGTTCACAGATGAGCTCGTAATCAGCATCAAATAGGGTTGCTGTATCTTCGTCAAGGCTAGCATGCATTTTATCTGCGATGATCAAGTATTGCTCATCTTGCAGTTTCACATTACCTGTTGCAGTGACGACATTTTCTGGCTGGCGCAATACTGCGCGATCGGCTTCCATGCGCCGATTCCCTTGCGTAACGACAACATTACCTTGATAGCTAGCTTTATCATCTTGCTGTGCTTCCGCATAGTCAGCTTCAATGGTGACTGGCAGTTGATTGAGTGCTTCTGGAGAGGCTGGGCGTTGCTGACACAGGTTGATCATGGTTTGATCGATATCACTATGTTGCAAACACTCTTTTGCCTGAAGTGGCTGACCGTAGAGTGCCAACGAAACAGCCGTTGCGATAATACTGCGGGAGGTCAAGGACATTTAATTTCACATTCCTGTAGTTTATGCTGGACGATGCGCAGAGCAATGACTGCTATCCCGATAAATGGATGATATGATAATCCAAATTTTCACTCGCGGCACGTTTACTTCATCAATTAATCGCCGCAACATGAAATGAAAGAGAGTGATCGATGCAATTAACAGGAAAATTGGTAGGGGCATTCTTTGGTTTTATCCTTGGAGGGCCATTTGGATTGTTGCTCGGGCTGTTTTTGGGGCATAAATTTGATGCTGCTCGCAGTAATATCTATTACGGTGGTGGGTTAGGGGGCTTTGGTGCTCGCACTGCCGCTCAACAAGCAAGTCAAGCCGCTTTTTTTCATCACGCATTTGCAGTGATGGGCCATGTCGCGAAGTCAAAAGGACATGTCACAGAGAAAGAAATTCAGGTAGCCAGTCATTTTATGCAGCGCATGGGGCTGCATGGTGAGGCACGACGTCAGGCACAGGCCGCCTTTCGTGATGGCAAAGAGAGTGATTTCCCATTAGATTCCGTCTTAGAGGAAGTTCGGGCGCACAGTCGCGGCCGACCTGATTTGCTGCAATTTTTTGTTGAACTGCAGATCCAAGCGGCCTATGCAGATGGTGAATTACAAACCGCTGAGCGTGAAATCTTATATCGGATTGCAGCTGCATTAGGCTTTAGTGCTCAACAGTTAGAACAACGCTTGGCAATGCAAGAAGCGGCATTCCGCTTTCAGCGTGGTGGTTTTTACTCGCAGCAGCAAGGGCAATCCTATCAAGCGCCCCCTAGTCGCGATCAAATGAGTGACGCATATAAATTGCTCGGTGTCGATGAGCAGGCGACACCGCAGACCTTAAAGCGCGCTTATCGTAAGCTAATGAATGAGCATCATCCTGATAAGCTGGTGGCAAAAGGGCTACCGCCAGAGATGATGGAAGTAGCCAAGCAGAAGGCACAAGAAATTCAAGCTGCGTACGATATGATTAAAAAAGAGAAGGGCTTAAAGTAAATGCTGTGGATGGCCAGCAACAAACTGATTGAGGTTATCGATTAACTGATTTACTAACGTTTGTATGGCACTATCGCTGCCCCATGCCACGTGGGGTGTGAGCAATAAATTTGGTAAGCTGGCATGGGCAATAAGTGGGTTTTTATTATCGGCAGGCTCATTGACGAAGACATCAATGCCAGCGCCACCCAATTCGCCACTTTTAAGGGCATCGACGACGGCTTGTTCGTCGAGCAGCCCACCTCGTCCTGTGTTAATTAAAATGGCAGTGTTTTTCATACACGAAATCTCGGCATGGCCAATCAGGTGTTCTGTTTGCGCATTCAGTGGACAGTGAAGTGATATGACATCTGCACGGGCGAGTACATTGTTAAAAGGGGTATAGCCTTGTCGGCAGGTTGTGCGACCTTTATGCTCGGCAAAGAGCACATTCATGCCTAATGCTGCAGCGCGTTGAGCCACCGCATTGCCTAAACTGCCGCTACCAACAATGCCGATGGTGGCCCCCTCAATATCCCCGATGGGATGGGTAAAAAAGCAGAAGGTATTCTGCTTTAACCATTCACCTTGCTCAATATCATGGTGATAGCCCATCAAATTACGGCGCAGAGTAAACATCATCCCAATGACGTGTTCTGGTACAGAGCGCGTTGCATACCCACGAATATTGCAGACCGGTATACCACGCTGCCGACAGTCGTCAATATCGATATTGTTGGTGCCAGTGGCTGATACGGCGATCAGTTGCAGTTGCGGCAACTGGGCTAAGATAGCTGCGTCGAGAACAACTTTGTTGGTAATGACGATGGTGGCATTTTTAAGCCGCTCGACAACCTCGTGAGGTTGGGTCTTGCCATAACTTTGCCATGTGTGCGGAAAGTTAGGATGTGGAATAGAAATGTGTGCCGGGATAGTGTCAGTATCAAGGTAGACGATATGATGCATGTTGGTTAACTATGTAAAGGATAACAGCCTTTATCATAGCAAAAACTGGACTCCAAGGAGCCCAGTAGAGAGGGTGAATCTATGTTGCGCTCGAGGTTAGTCAACACTAACTAAGCGGTAAGTAACGGGGATGTCATCGATGCCAGCATAGTGGGTTACAAAGCTCATCTCTACAATCCCTGCTCCCGCGCAGTATGTGCGTAGTTGAGGCTTTGGACTGCCGTTTGGTGCGTAGTAGGCATGAGTTGTGATAATGCAGTCGTTAAAATTGATATCCCCTTCGCTATAAGTGGTTTTCGCTAACGGTGTAAGCTGTATTAAATCAGTATGTGAGCTTGGTATGGTATTGACTTCCCAACAGTTATTTGATTGTTCGGTCAGTGTATATTGGTCCATTCTGGTTGTTGTTACACCCAGTGGAACATCTGTAAATTCAGTTGTCCGTGAGAAGTCTATTTCTCGAGTGCCCTTACACCACTCATCGCCAGATTCTTTGATTAGAACATCGCCATTTCTATCGATGGTTGTGTTATACCAATACACAGTGCCGTCGACGGCATCTGACTCGCCTTTATAGAATCCATTTTCATACTCAAAGGTATAAACGCGCTCACCAGCATCAGATGAAGTGAGCGTGAACGTTTTTGTACCATCAACAGCAAAGTAAGATGAGATATCAAGGTTTTGATTGTTAATGACTTGCCCATCGGCATTGATCACTGTTTTGCCATCAATCTGAATTTCGCCTAGCACGTTTAAGATGGCATGGTCAGCAGAGAGCGCTGAAGCAGAAAACAGTGCGAGTAATAGAGCGGTATTTTTAAGCATGATAATCCTTTAATTTTTGCTAATAGTAAGGGTGCCAGATGCAATGGTCAGCGTACCTTTATCGTTAATGTCTGGAGATAACGTGAAAATACGCACGCCGTTATCGTCCTCTGGAACAATAATGGTGGTATCAATAACCACTTCTCCTTGGGATAAAACTTGTTGAATTTGAGCTGAGTCTGGCGTGCCCTCAATCTTTGTCGGAGGTGCTGTTTCACCACCATTGCCGCCGTCAGGCGTGTCGGGGCTGGATGAGCCACTATTACAACCAGTCAGTGACAGCAAGACCAAGACAGTGAGTAAATTTACTCGGTTAATCATTCGCTTTCTCCTTGATGTTTAAGGCGAAGTTAAACAGCGTGAAGTGCGCTTTCAATATTATTAAGAGTGGTTTTGGAACTAGTTCAACAATTTATTGGCGTGGTGTTTCATCACTAATAATGACGTTGCCATACATCGAAAGAGGAATCGTCCGCTATGTCAATGCTTTGATTTTAATCATAAAATAATAAAGGGTTCATATGGTTTATTATTTTGCGATGATGGTATTAGGGACCTATTTAATGACGAATTGAAATATTGAAGCAATGCAAAGCTGATTGATGACAATTGCGAAACAGTTAAAAAAAGGTAGCAATAAGGTTGATTGTTGTGCCATTTACATGATGGGGGAATGCGTCGTATAAGTGACAGATCGTGTGTTGTTATCCGTGTCGATAATCGATGCGTAATATGACCGATTAGCTTGTATTTGATTTTATTTCAGCTTGGTAGGCATGACACTCTCCTTTTGAAGTGGCTCGTAAAATCGCTGTTTTTGCGTGTTGAGTTAATATATTCGGTGTGACGATGAGACCAAGAGTAAGATAAAACACTATCGTTTGCCCCGCATTTTCTTCTAACTGTTCTACTTATCAATGTAAGCGCATCCCATTTAAGTGCAGTACGCCTCGCGATAATAGAGGTCCGCCACTTGAAATGTGATGGTGTCTAAACGAGAAATGGAGCAAACAGATGACAAGGAAACGGATATTGGCGGTGCTGGTTGCCGGCATAGTATCGCCGGCGGCGTTGGCTTACGACTGCAGTACGTTAGTACAGTGGGACGCGGGAGTGGCTTATCAGGCTGGCGAACAGGTACAAGAACTTGGAAGTGCCTATCAGGCAAACTGGTGGACGCAAGGGCAGTCACCGACAGTGCACTCGGGAGAGTGGCAAGAGTGGCAGACGTTGGGCAGTTGTGAGGCTAGCATACCTCTACCCGTGATTGACATTACTTCTCCTCAGGCGGGGGCATCGGTCACTGAAGGTACCACGATTACCCTAGCTGCACAGGCGAGTTATGTTGATGGTCCGATTGTTGAGGTGCAATTTAGGGTGAACGGGTCACTGTTGGCGAGCGTCACTCAGGCACCGTACCAAATCGAGTGGTTGGCTGTCGCTGGTGAGACTGAGATTGTGGTAACAGCGCTGGTGGCCTCTGGCGCAAGTCAATCTGAGCGAGTGGCAATCAGTGTGGTAAGTGCTGACCAGAATCTGCCGCCGCAGGTTAGTCTAACGAGTCCTGATGCCAGTGCCAGTTATCAAGCCGGTGAAAGCGTGTTATTTAGTGCCTCGGCGAGCGACAGTGATGGTGCCGTCAATCAGGTGGAATTTTATCTCAATGACGCACTGGTCAATACGGACAGTGCGGCGCCATATGAGCATCGTTGGACTGCAGCGGTGGGCAATCATCGCGTGTATGCAAAAGCGGTTGATGAGCTAGGGGCGGTGACTCAGTCTGCAGCGCAGAGTTTTACAGTGAGCGCTGCCGCTGCGGGAGGTTGTGGTAATGCGCCTGTCTACAGTGTCGGTACAACGTACAATGCAGGTGACGTAGTACAGGTCGACAATCAGGCCTATCAATGTGACGTTGCGGGTTGGTGTTCATCGAATGCGAGCTGGGCGTACGCGCCGGGTAGTGGCCAATATTGGCAAGATGCATGGACAGCACAAGGGCTGTGTGCCGTCGGTCCCGATGTCAGCTTTACCTCTCCGGCGACGGGAAGCGTGCTGTTGGCAGGGGTGGATGTTACCGTGGCAGTAGCGGCCAGTGATAGTGATGGCAGCGTGACAGGGGTGGAATTCTTTGCTAATGATCGATCGATTGGGCAAGCAAGTCGCGCACCTTATGAAACGATTTGGACGCCGACACAGGTTGGTTCTGTACTCCTACGTGCTGTGGCAGTGGACAATGAAGCGAATAGCAGTAGCGTGGAGCTGGGTGTCTCAGTGAGCGATCAACCGTTGGTGATCAGCCTGACTTCACCAGCGAGTGGTGACAGCATAGTGCTCGGCAAGGCAGTGAACTTGAGTGCTGAAGCCAGTGCGCTGACCGCAAACGTACAAGCCGTTGAGTTTATCGCTAATGGTCAAGTGGTCGCTACAGATAGCAGTGCACCGTATAGTGTTAGCTGGACGCCTGCAGCGGTGGGTGAGTACACCGTAGCAGCGCAAGCGACGGATAGTGCTGGCAATAGCGCATTATCTGAAGCTGCGAGCGTGAGCGTGCGAGAAGTGGTGGGTAAGCGTCATAAACTGATTGGTTATTGGCATAACTTTGTCAATGGTGCGGGCTGTCCGATGAACCTTAGTGAGATGTCAGATGCGTGGGATGTCATTGATATTGCGTTCGCCGATAATGATCGCAACTCGAATGGCACGGTGCACTTCAACCTCTACAGCGGGGATATTCATAGCGATTGTCCTGCGATTGATCCTACAAAATTCAAAGCTGATATCAAGGCATTGCAGGCTAAAGGTAAGGTATTTGTGTTATCGCTCGGTGGTGCAGAGGGAACAATTACGCTTAACACCGACGCGGATCAAGCCAACTTTGTTGCCAGCTTGAGCGATATTATCGCTGAATGGGGCTTTGATGGCCTCGATATCGACCTTGAGAGCGGCTCAAATTTGATGCATGGCACACAAATCCAAGCGCGTCTGCCAGTGGCATTGCGTCAGATTCAGGCGAGAATGGGACGCGATATGTACTTGACCATGGCACCGGAACATCCTTATGTACAGGGAGCGAAAGTGGCCTATTCAGGTATTTGGGGCGCCTATATTCCGGTCATTGATGAAGTGCGCGACATGCTCGATTTATTGCATGTTCAGCTCTACAACAATGGTGGTTTGGATAACCCTTATACCAATGGCGTGGCGCCAGAAGGTTCAGTGGACATGATGGTGGCATCAGCCAAGATGCTGGTTGAGGGTTTCACTAAGGCGGATGGAAATCAGTTTGCGCCGTTGCGTGATGATCAAGTCGCGATTGGTTTGCCGTCAGGACCAAGCTCTGCTAATTCCGGCCAGGCTCCGATTGCCAATATTGAAGCTGCACTCGACTGTCTCACTCAGATTTCGCGCTGCGATAGTGTTGCTCCCGCAATGCCATACAGCAACTTTGGCGGGATAATGACTTGGTCGATTAATTGGGATCAGCATGACGGCTTTAACTTTTCTGGTCCAGTGGGGGCCAAGCTTGATAGCATGAACCTGCGCTAAACGAGCCCGAGAATAAACGAAGCACCTGGCCAATTGGCTGGGTGCTTTGCTTTATGACGAGAAAACGTTAATAGGTAACGCTTGCTGAGCTATTTGGGGGATTGTTAGGGTTGTCTAATAAGACCTGGCTCGGCGCTTGCGGGTAGAAGTCGCAGGGAGCGAATAGGTGCATGCTTTGTTCGGAATCGGGGTGACGGAAGGTCAGCTCGGCAGCGTGAAGTTGTAGTCGAGGCGCTGCAGCAATGGCGTCATCGGGTGCATAAAATCGATCGCCAAGAATAGGATAACCTATCGCTTGTAAATGAACGCGTAGTTGGTGTGAGCGACCTGTCACCGGAAAGAGCGCCACCAAGGTAGTGCCTTCTTTGCGTTCTAGCACTTTGTAATGCGTTTGCGATGGTTTGCCATTATCAAAGCACACTTTCTGTTTAGGGCGATTAGGCCAGTCACAAATCAGCGGTAGATCAATCAACCCTTCATCGTCACGCATTTCTCCCCACACGCGGGCGTAATAGAGTTTTTTTGTCTCACGGTTCATAAACTGAATTTTAAGGTGTCGCTCAGCTTTTTTGCGTAGGGCTAACACGATGAGCCCAGATGTAGACATATCAAGCCGGTGAACGAGCTGTGCATTGGGGTACTCGGCGAGTACTCGGTTCCACACGCTGTCGGCATGGGCAGGATCGCGCCCTGGGGTAGAGAGCAGTCCCGATGGTTTGCTAATGGCAATAATGTCCTTATCGACATGCAAAACATTCAACCATGGTGTCGTGGGTGGGTTATAGATAAAATTGCTCACAGTTTCACTCTACAAAAGAGGGGCATTCGCCCCTCTGTTTACTTTATTAATCACCAAGCGATTAGTTGTGGCTAACGACGATCAAGCGCAGAGAGTCCAATTGAACCTGTGCTTTATTGATATAGATCGTCAGCTCCTTCATCTGTTCATCGAGCAGTTCAAGCTCGTCATCACGGATGTTGGGATTGACCGCTTTCAAGGCTTGTAAACGGTCCAATTCTTCTCCTAGTGTACGCGTCATTTCTGCTTGTGCTTCGCTAACGGTCGACACTAACGCTTCATTGACAGCTTCATCACCCGCGTTGATCAGAGCATGGATCTCTTTTTGAACGGAGTTCACTAGCTTGCTACCAAGGTGGCGATTCACCGGGCTTAGTTGGCGATTAAAGCCTTCAAACTCAACATTGGCTGATAAGTTGTTCCCTTTGCCATCCAGTAAAATGCGCACGGGTTTTTGTGGTAAGAAACGGCCAATGCCTGATTGTTTCGGCGCCTGAGCCTCAATGGTGTAAATCAATTCTAATAGCAAAGTGCCTGCCGGCAGGGCTTTGTTTTTCAATAACGACACAGCGGTTGTGCCAACCCCTTCGCTTAACAGCAGATCAATACCCCCTTGGATCATTGGGTGCTCCCAACTGATGAAGTGCATATCTTCGCGCGACAGAGCGGTATCACGATCAAAGGTGATGGTGCAGCCGTCGTAGGGGAGCCCAGGGTAGCTTGGTACCATCATATGCTCTGATGGCGTGACAACCATAGCGTTATCGCCACGATCATCTTGATTGAGCCCAATGGTATCAAATAAGCCTAAGGCAAATGTCACCAGTGCTGTGTCGCCATCTAAAGAGCTAATTTTCTCAGCCAGTGCTTGCGCTTCTTCACCGCCATTCGAATGCATTTCGAGTAAGCGATCGCGCCCTTGCTCAAGCTTTGCCTTCAAGTCGTTGTGCATGGTAGCACTTTGCTCAATCAGACTTTCGAGTGCCTCGGCATCTTGTTGGCCTTTACCGAGCAGCGTCATAAGGTCGTCTCTGACGCTGTCATAGATGGCACGCCCAGTTGGACAGGTCTCTTCAAAGGCATTCAAGCCTTCATTATACCAGCGCGCGAGTAGCGCCTGTGAAGTGCCTTCAAGATGAGGGATATGTATTTCAATATCACGGCTCTGCCCGATGCGATCCAGACGGCCAATACGTTGCTCAAGTAAGTCTGGGTTGATTGGCAGATCAAACATCACTAACTGATTAGCAAACTGGAAGTTACGCCCTTCAGAGCCAATCTCACTACATAGTAATACTTGTGCCCCGTCTTCATCTTGTGCGAAGTAGGCAGCGGCCTTATCACGCTCGATGATTGACATCCCTTCATGGAATACTGTGGCACGGATCCCTTCACGCTCACGCAATGCTTGCTCGAGTGTTAAGGCGGTTTGAGCGCGAGAGCAAATGACTAAGACTTTCTCTTTGCGATTACCTTGCAGAAAGTTAATTAGCCAATCAACACGCGGGTCAAAGTTCCACCAGGTGGCATTTTCACCTTCAAACTGCTGATAAATATCTTCAGGGTAGAGCATTTGTAGCACTTTGGTTTCAGCACTGCTGGTGCTGCCCATCATGGCCGAGACTTTCATTGCCGTTTGATACTGGGTTGGTAGTGCTAATGGATAGAGGTTGAGGTGTCGATTTGGGAAACCTTTCACGCCACCACGGGTATTACGGAACAATACTCGGCCTGTACCATGGCGATCCATTAAGTGCTCAATGAGCTCTTGGCGGGTTTGTGCTTGCAGCTCAGCGTCGACATCGCTGGCTTCAATGATGCGTAATAGTGGCTCGACATCTTGCTCGGTTAGGAGCTCGCTGATGGCGTTTTTTTCTGCATTGTTGAGTGCATCACCAGACAATAGGCTCGCGACCGCATCGGCGACAGGGGCGTATTGACGCTCTTCTTCAACAAAGGTCTCAAATTCAAAGAAGCGGTCAGGGTCGAGCAAGCGAAGACGGGCAAAATGGCTCTCGCGACCTAGCTGCTCGGGTGTTGCGGTAAGCAATAAGACGCCAGGGGTCTTTTCTGCGAGCGCTTCAATTATTTGGTATGGGCGGCTTGGTCTGTCTTCACTCCACTCAAGGTGATGCGCTTCATCAACAACCAGTAGATCCCAATCGGCCTCAACAGCTTGTTCAAAGCGACGACGGCTTTTACGGAGGAAATCGAGTGAGCAAAGTACGTATTGCGCGGTTTCAAAGGGGTTGTGCGCATCAGCATAAGACTCAACACAACGCTCCTCGTCAAAAATAGAAAAATGCAGGTTGAAACGACGCATCATCTCGACCAACCATTGGTGTTGCAGCGTTTCTGGTACCACAATCAGAATACGCTGAGCACGACCAGAAAGAACCTGTTGATGAATAATCATCCCTGCCTCAATGGTTTTACCTAACCCTACTTCATCAGCCAACAGCACTCTTGGTGCGTAACGACGGCCGACTTCACGTGCAATATAGAGTTGATGGGGAATTAAACCTGCTCGCATTCCACACAGACCACGTAATGGACTGCGGTGTTGTTGGTATTGATTTTTAAGTGCGCGGAAACGTAACGCAAAACGGTCCATGCGATCAATTTGACCAGCAAAAAGTTTGTCTTGTGGCTTATTAAAACGGATTTGATGGCTCAACATGATTTCACGTAATATCACATCTCGCTCTTCAGTATCTGTGCGTGTGCCGACATAGGTATAAACCCCTTGCTCCTCTCTCACCTCTTCTACAGATAAAGACCAGCCTTCATGACTTTCAATGGTGTCGCCAACATTGAACATAACACGAGTAACAGGGGCATCACTTCGAGCATAAAGACGATTCTCTTCGCTGGCTGGAAACATTAAAGTCACTGTGCGCGCTTCGACAGCCACCACTGTGCCTAAGCCCAAGTCGTGCTCTGTATCACTGATCCAACGTTGTCCCAGAGTAAATGGCATAGGAGTTACACCTTCTAATTGTTGTATGTATTGCTATGAAACGGGAATTGATCCCCGCCGGCACCGGTCCTATAGAGTGTCATGCCGACACTAAGTGTAGACGTTTTGGCCGGATTCAAAAAAGGGGGCTAATGGTACTGCATCGAGCAAAAGAGATCACGGTGAATTATGAATTGAAGGGGCAATAAAGCACTGGACAAGATTGAGATTTAGATGCAATGCGTTTGTCACATCTTTGTCAATGTAGCCTGATTTTATGGTAAAGGAAAACAGGACGTCACAATAACGCGATAGTACGCTCAAACCTCTTGCTTGGTGAGCCTAATGGCAAGCCGTTTGCGTATACTGTTATTGAACGAAGGGAAAACCGTAGTGATAGGCCATCAAGGAGGCGCCGATGGGCAATGCTGAGCGGAAGATTTTTGTTTTAGATACCAATATTTTACTTCATGAACCCCTTGCGATTTACTCGTTTCAGGAACACGACGTCGTCATCCCAATGACGGTTTTAGAAGAGCTCGACCGGATTAAAGATAGCAAACGCGATGTTTCACGTGATGCTCGAGTGGCTATTCGGGCACTGGAAGACCTGTTTCATGAGGCGACCCCTGATCAAATATCAGAGGGAATCCCATTAGGCCAAGCACAAGGAAAAGGAACAATAGCGATTCTCGCTGACTACGAAATCAAAGAAACCGTGCAAGCTTTTGCAGATAAGCATGGTGACAATCGTATCCTCAATGCCACGTTATATTTACAAAATAAACGCACGCCGCGTGCTGTGGTTTTGGTAACCAAAGACATTAATATGCGTTTACGCGCGAAAGGGGCAGGGGTTCGGTTTGTTGAAGATTATCGTACCGATCAATTGATTGATGATATCCGCTTTTTAACCAAGGGCTTTGTTAAGTACGAAGGGGAGTTTTGGCGAGCGGTGAGCGAATGTGAGAGTGAGAATCAAGGTCGTACAACATTTCATCACTTGCCATTGCACTATTTTGAGCACCCTTATGTGAATCAGTACTTGATTGATGAGGGTGAGGTGTTTGCAGGACGGGTAACGTCGGTTTCTGCTGAAAGTGTCACGCTGCGTGATATTAGCCGTGAGCGACTAATGAGTCGCAGCGCGTGGGATATTCGCCCGAAGAATATCTATCAAGGAATGGCTCTGGACGCCTTGCTCGATCCTGCTATTGATCTGGTGATCCTCACTGGCCCCGCGGGTTGTGGTAAGACGATTCTAGCGATGGCAGCGGCGCTAGAGCAAGTGATTGAGAAAGGCATGTATGACAAGATCATTGTCACGCGTAATACGCCTGAAATTGCAGAATCTATTGGTTACCTGCCAGGTACGGAAGAAGAAAAGATGTTGCCGTGGTTGGGGGCGGTCACGGATACCATGGAAGCGCTGCATAAGCATGATGTTTGTACCGAGGGTTCAATGAAGTACATTTTTGAAAAAGCCAATCTGCAATTTAAATCGATTAACTTTATGCGGGGTCGCTCTATTCAGAATGCGTTTGTTCTATTGGATGAGTGCCAAAACCTAACGGCCTCTCAAATTAAGACCATAATTACTCGCTGTGGAGAAGGAACAAAGCTGGTTTGTTCTGGTAACTTGGCCCAAATCGACTCAGCGTACCTTACGCCAGTGACGTCTGGGTTAACCTATATTGTTGAGCGTTTTAAGAACTTTGAAGGCAGTGCCAATGTGTACCTTAACGGCGTAGTTCGAAGTCGCTTGGCGGAATATGCCGAGGAAAATTTATAAGCTATGCTAGCTGTATTAACTGTTCATTAAGCGCGGTGAAGCACACAATTTAAGGAGTGCGGTGTGAAAGTAATCAAAGGTTGGCTGATCGTATTGTATTTGGTTGCAGCACTGCCGGTGTGTGCCGCGCCTAGAGCTGAACTGTGGCCGATATGGACATCGGCAAATGCACACAATAGCGCTCAAATTGATCACCGCTTATGGCAGCAAACACTGGATGAATACCTCGAAGTGGCAGCAGCACAGACACGGTTTGATTATCGGCAATATTTGGCAGATAACACGCAGTGGGTGGCGCAGTACTTGACCGCGATGGCGAACATTGATCCCCGCATGTATCGGCGAGAAGAGCAGTTGGCTTTTTGGATCAACCTTTATAACGCGCAGACTGTGCAGTTGATTTTAGAGGAGTACCCCCTCGATTCGATCACCGAGCTGGGTGGGGTGTTTAGTTTTGGCCCGTGGAACGAAGAAGTGATTGAGATTGCAGGGGAGCCCCTAAGCTTAAATGACATAGAGCACCGTATTTTACGTCCGATTTGGCAAGATGCACGCATTCACTATGCTGTTAACTGTGCCAGCTTAGGTTGCCCAGACCTATTGGCGGAGAGCTTTACTGCCAATAATAGTGAACAACTTTTAGAGCGCGCAGCAACGCGATTTATTAATAGTGATAAGGGAGTCTACATTGATGGTGAGCGTGCCTTGTTGTCTTCTATTTTTGACTGGTATGCAAAGGACTTTACACCGGATGTGAAAACGCATATTAATCGTTACCGGCAGGGAAAAGGGCTTGATGGGCATAAGATTGGTTATGATTATGATTGGGCGCTAAATGAGCGTTAAAGCATGCAGAGAAGAAAAGGCAGGGTAATAACCCTGCCTTTTTAGTCTGTCTCTGGATGCCGTTGCCGGTTAACGTAAAAAGGCAGGAATTTTGGCTTCGTAATCAGCAATTTTGTCTTCATGCTGAAGTGTTAGACCAATATTGTCTAAACCATTGAGAAGGCAATGGCGACGGAACTCGTCGATCTCAAAGGTGTAGCTCTGGCCGTTTGCTTTGACAGTCATAGCCTCAAGGTCGATAGTGACTTCGGCCCCTGGAGTCTCATCCACGTAGGCAAAAAGTGCATCTACTTCGGTATCTTTTAAGCGCACTGGCACCATTTGATTGTTAATCGTGTTGCCATAAAAAATGTCGGCAAAACTCGGTGCAATAATCACTTTAATGCCGTAGTCGGCCAGTGCCCATGGTGCGTGCTCACGCGATGAGCCACAACCAAAATTCTCACGGGCTAGCAAGACAGTGGCTCCTTGATAGCGAGCGTTATTTAAGACAAAGTCGGGATTTGGTTGTTGCCCTGCATCATCAAGAAAGCGCCAATCATGAAAGAGATGCTGGCCAAAGCCCAAGCGAGTCACTTTCTGTAAGAATTGCTTGGGGATAATGGCATCGGTATCGACATTAGCGGCGTCTAAAGGGACAACCAGACCTGTGTGTTGTTTAAACCCTGTCATCGTTGTTCTCTCCTCAAAGCTCACGAATATCGACAAAATGGCCAGCAACGGCAGCTGCAGCAGCCATGGCCGGACTCACCAGGTGGGTGCGGCCATCTCGACCTTGGCGTCCTTCAAAGTTGCGGTTGCTGGTAGATGCGCAACGCTCCCCCGGACCTAAGCGGTCGTTATTCATGGCTAGGCACATCGAGCACCCCGGAAGACGCCATTCAAAGCCTGCAGCGAGAAAGATCTTATCCAGACCTTCGGCTTCGGCTTGTACCTTAACTTGCTCTGAGCCCGGAACCACCAATGCTTGTACATTTGCGGCGACCTGGCGGCCTTTGGCAATTTCAGCGGCAGCACGCATGTCTTCAATTCGCGAATTGGTGCATGATCCGATAAACACTTTATCGATAGGAAAATCTGACAGTTTTTTACCCGCTTGTAGACCCATGTAGGCTAGAGCTTTTTCTGCTGACGCTTGCTCTACTGGATCGCTGAAATCTTGTGGGTTTGGAATCGATGCATCAATGGCCATGACTTGTCCAGGGTTGGTTCCCCATGTGACTTGTGGCTTTATCTCTGCGCCATTAACGGTGACGATAGCGTCATAGGTGGCATCATCATCACTGCGCAGGGTCTTCCAATAGGCAACGGCATCTTCCCACGCTTGATCGTTTGGACTGAACTTTCGTCCTTGTAGGTAGTTAAACGTCGTTTCATCCGGAGCGATTAAGCCCGCCTTGGCGCCGAGTTCAATCGCCATATTGCAGACTGTCATACGTCCTTCCATCGAAAGGTCTGTAATGGCTTCACCACAAAATTCCACCACATAACCTGTACCGCCAGCGGCGGTCGTGGTACCGATAATCGCTAAAACAATGTCTTTGGCTGTAATGCCTGCAGCGACTTTACCTTGCACTTCAATTTTCATGGTTTTGGCGCGAGGTTGCTTCAGTGTTTGGGTGGCGAGTACATGCTCTACTTCTGAGGTACCGATGCCAAAGGCTAGCGCACCAAAGGCACCGTGTGTGGCGGTATGTGAGTCACCGCATACGATGGTTGTACCGGGCAGCGTGATACCTAACTCTGGGCCAATGACGTGCACGATGCCTTGGTAAGGGTGGTTAAGATCATAAAGCGTTACGCCGAACTCTTCGCAATTCTTTGCCAACGTTTCCATCTGTATTCGCGCCATTTCGCCTGAGGCATTAATGTCTTTGGTGATCGTGGAGACATTGTGATCCATGGTCGCAAATGTTCTGCTGACTTGACGAACGTTGCGGCCTTTTTCTCTCAATCCATCAAAGGCCTGTGGAGAGGTAACCTCATGCACTAAGTGGCGATCGATGTAGAGGATCGGATTTTCTCCCTCTGCTGCAACTGCAACATGGGCATCATAGATCTTTTCGTATAAGGTTTTTGCTGACATCGCTTAAACATCCTTATTTGTTAATGGTTTAACCGCGGATATATGCCGCAATCTTATCGCCCATCTCGCTGGTCGTTAGGGCTTGGGTGCCATTGGCTAAATCAGCGGTTAGCTCGCCAGCTTCCAGCGCACGAGAAACGGCATTCTCGATAGCACAGGCTGCCTGCTCTTCCCCGAGGCTATAACGTAGCATCAATGCAGCAGAGAGGATTTGTGCGACCGGGTTTGCAATGTTTTGTCCAGCAATATCTGGTGCTGATCCGCCTGCAGGCTCATACAGACCAAACTTGCTTTCATTGAGGCTGGCTGACGGCAGCATGCCCATTGAACCGGTGATCATGGCACACTCGTCTGACAAAATATCGCCAAAGATGTTTGAGCACAGCATGACATCGAATTGGGCCGGATCTTTAATCAGCTGCATGGTGGCATTATCAATATACATGTGGCTCAATTCGATATCGGGGTAGTCTGCGGCAATCTCTTCCACGACTTCACGCCATAGGATAGAACTTTGCAGTACATTGGCTTTGTCGATAGAGCAGACCTTCTTACGACGTAACCGCGCCGATTCAAAGGCGATGCGGGCAATACGTTCGATTTCAAAGCGGTGATAGATTTCAGTATCAAAGGCCTTTTCTTGCGCCCCTTCTCCTTCACGGCCTTTGGGTTGTCCAAAGTAGATACCGCCGGTCAGTTCACGCACGACGACAATATCAAACCCATTGGCTGAAATATCGGCACGTAAAGGTGAGAAGGGTTCTAAGCCTGCATGGATTTGTGCTGGACGCAGGTTACAAAATAGTTGGAAATGCTTGCGCAAAGGCAGCAGTGCGCCCCGCTCGGGTTGTTCGTTCGGGGGAAGGTGTTCCCATTTGGGACCACCAACAGAGCCAAAAAGTACGGCGTCAGCAGCTTCACAGCCTGCTAACGTGCTGGCTGGCAACGGCGTACCGTGGTTGTCGATGGCAATGCCACCCACATCATGCTGCTCCATCTCGAATGTGAGTTTAAAACGCTCTGCAACCGCGCTTAATACTTTGTCGGCTTGTGCCATTACTTCTGGCCCGATACCGTCACCGGGTAGAACGGCAATCTTATATGTCCCTGCCATGGTTATACTGTCTCCGTGTTTTCTTTTGTCTGTTCTTTAATCTCTGCAATTTGATCGGCGCGATAAATGCTGTTGATCACATGTAGCAGTGCTTGACCGGATGCCTCGACAATGTCGGTAGATACCCCGGTCCCGTGGTACTTACGCCCTTTATAGTTGGCGATAATGTCGGCTTGTCCGAGTCCATCTTCGCCTTCACCTTTGGCGGTAAGATCAAATTTATCCAGTACGATGTCATAGCCCGTGATGCGGTAAATACATTGATATAACGCATCAACAGGGCCATTGCCGACAGCGGCTTCACTGGTCTCTTCTTCACCACATTGCAATTTAATGCTGGTGGTTGCCATGACGCTACCAGACTGGACACTAAGGTAGTTTAGTTTGAAGTGATCGTCCTCTTCGCGCAGGTTAGAGAAGTGCATCAGCGCCTCTAGGTCATAATCGAAAACCTGACCTTTTCTGTCTGCCAACTTCAGGAAGTCGTCATATAAGGCGTCGAGGTTGTATTCGCTCTCTTTGTAGCCGAGCGTATCCATATGGCTCTTCACCGCGGCTCGACCCGAGCGAGAGGTGAGGTTAAGGGCTTTATTTTTCAAACCAATAGACTCAGGCGTCATGATTTCATAGGTGTTTTTATTTTTTAGCATGCCATCTTGATGGATGCCTGATGAGTGGCTAAATGCGTTCCCCCCGACAATGGCTTTGTTGTCCTGAACGGGCATATTGCATAGCTGACTGATCAGCTTACTGGTGCGGTGGATTTCGTTGTGTTTCAGTCCAGTTTCGACACCAAGAAGATCTTTGCGGGTCTTGATGATCATCGCGATCTCTTCTAACGCACAGTTTCCTGCTCGTTCGCCAATGCCGTTAATGGTTCCTTCCACTTGCCTTGCTCCAGCTTGCACAGCGGCAATGGAGTTGGCAACGGACATGCCAAGGTCGTCATGGCAGTGCACTGAGATGATGGCTTTATCGATGTTTGGAACACGATTGAAAAGCTGGCTAATAATGCCGCCAAATTCATTTGGCACGGTATAGCCGACGGTATCGGGGATATTGACCGTTGTCGCACCTGCATTGATAGCAGCTTCTACCATGCGACATAAGTTGTCGATAGGTGTGCGCCCTGCGTCTTCACACGAGAACTCGACGTCATCTGTATATCGACGGGCACGTTTTACGGCATTAATACCCATCTCGATCACGTCATCGTAGCTGCGACGTAATTTGTCTTGAACATGAATGGTCGACGTGGAAATAAAGGTGTGAATACGAAAAGCTTCTGCCGCTTTTAGTGACTCAGCAGCAACGTCAATGTCTTGGGCAACAGCACGAGAAAGCGCACAAACACGGCTCTGTTTAATGTGTTTGGCAATGGTTTGTACCGATTCAAAGTCACCGGGAGATGAGATCGGAAATCCAGCTTCAATGACATCCACTCCTAGGCGCTCAAGGGCATAGGCGATTTGTAATTTCTCTTTCACCGTTAAGCTGGCTGAGAGCGCTTGCTCTCCATCTCTTAGGGTGGTGTCGAAGATGATAACCTGATCACTCATTGTCCATTTCCTTATTCATGTTCTTCTGTGTCGCACCTGCGGGATGAAACAAAAAACCCGCGCTGTGGCGCGGGTTTTTTTGCTATTTTGTGTGGTTAAATTCCGTCCACTAGCATCCCGCGCGATAGGTCGCGATAAGGAGGAGGCTGAGAAGTAGGCGGAAGTTTTTCATAATTGCTAAATTAACCAACAGTGTTTTAACAATGAATATCAAATCTTGATGGGGCTCGTCAAGCTTTCTATGCTTTTTATTTGCTCTTGCTTGTAACGCATTGATTTATTTCTGCCTTTAAATGAGGGTGGTGATGGTGGGGCTAAGTTTTAGTAATGATCTTGTGGTTTTTTATGCTGAATTTTAGCGTATGTATCGACAGGTGGAGGTGGGCATTGTGCGCAAGTGTAGAGGAATACTCTTATAATGTCGTTTAATGCAGAGTAATGTTAATAAAAAAGCACGCCGAAGCGTGCTTTTTAGGTTATCGACTGACCAACATAGAGATCAGAAAGATAGCCATCATACCTGCAAGGATTTTAAGCTCGAGCTTTTTCATGTTGTAGCTCCTTAGAACTGCCCACAATTAGGTTGCGAGCCATGGAGATAAACCAGCCGGTTAGGATTAGGTTTAAGGCCAGCGATAACATACCGATAGTGACTATCGGGCCACCAAAGCCATAACCAATGCTGATCATTAATACGCCTGCGCCCACTTCGCCTCGCGGCCACATACCGATTGATAGGGCTAAGCGCTCTTTAATTGATGCTTCTTTGCGGTAGCAAAAGAGTGGGAACATTTTTCCGATGTTTGAAATGATAGTGATCATTAATACGTGGAACAGAACTTCACTCATTGGCATGGCAGGCAAAGAACCAGTCACACTGGTGGCGACCTCAGAGGTGTCCGCTGCCCCGAATATTTGTGGTAGGCTCAATCCGACAAGCACCATAAACACAGCTGCTACACCAGTAGAAAATCGTTGGTCGTCTTCGCTCTCATGCTGAGATTTTAGCATACACCCAAGGACAAATGCAGGGAGTAGAACTTCAAAATGGGTATCAGTTACAAAATAAAAGCCTTCACATACCGCGGTGATCACAACCGAGTAGAGCATAATGTATTTGGCGCTTGCCGGGATATTCCAAACATGCAAATACTTATAAGCCATACCGAGTAAAATGAACATCAGTGCTAGAGCAACCCCTAGTGCAGGGTTCCACCCAACAACAATGATACTAAGTGGAATCATTAGCAGTACGGTATCAAGGTCATCAAAAATCGCGAGTACGCGAGCTTTATTGAACATCCAAGTTGCGCCAAGCCCTGCTGCAGCGAGCATGGCGAAGAGCACACCAGCTGAAGTTGGCGCCGCAAAACGTCCAATTACTAAGGACTCTTTCCACGCATCTGCATTGCTCCATAGCTCTGCAGGCATAACTGCAAAGACAAAATAGAGAACGACAGCAATCCACGGGAAGGTGGCTGTTGTCATCGCAACAACGTAATCCCAACCATATTGCTTCAAATTGCTTTTATCTAACTCAAACTCACGACCAACATTGATCATAATGTACGAGAGGGCAGCCATGGTTAGCATCATTAATAGGGGTTGCAAGGAACTATAACCAGCAAAAACAGCAGGGAATATCTGTGAACAGATTAACCCCAGCATCAGAAGCGCTGAATATAACATTACTTTTTTCATTGTTAGCCTTTGTCTTATTGGTGGCTGAGCGGGTTTGTTGCTCAGGTGTTCGTCCACATTTAATAAACGACCGGGTTGTATTTGAATCTATATTTTCATAGTTATTAAATTAAGATTCATAAAAACAATACAATCACATGGTAGCTAAAACACCTATGACAAAGTTACATAAATGGAAACCAAGTGTGTAACTTGGTAAATAGAGAAATAAATGTATTTCTAAGTGTTTCAAAATGAAAGGAGGTGTTTATTTTGAAGGGGGGTTAATTGTTATTTCTTAACGGTACTATCGAATAATGCGAAGTGTTTGTTCGTAAATAACTTATTATCATGATGTTGAGATAAAAAGCAAGAAACTTTAATTTTGGCAGTATCAGGTAAATGTATCCTTGTAACATTTGCCTGCAAAAGGCTTTTCATTTATGTCGATTTTAAAGAGCTATCTTGTAGCAATTGATCTGATAAGTGTGACGTGGATCGCTTTATGGGGAGGCGAAAGCTTAGTTGTCGCTTTTGTTACATTTAATGCCGAGGACTGTTCATCAAACTGACTATAAAGCATCATGCTTTTGTCATGCGCATTTTCTACGCTTTGGTTATTGTTAAAGATAAGTAGGGCTAACGAAATGACCGTTTTCGCGTCAATACAACGATTTGATTACGCACTCTCTTCTTTATGTTTGTGTCATCGTTTTAGCAATGTTATGGCTAGCTGCTGCCGCTATATATCAAGAAGTGGTGATGGCCCTCTCTATATAGCGATTGGGCTGTATGTACTAAGGACTGATTTATTATACGGAAAATCATTTTTGATGCTGGGCTTGATGGCATTTGCTATTGAACTACCGATTTATGTGATATTGAAAAATGTATTTCGACGCCAGCGACCTACATCATTACCGAGTTATATAGAACCATCTGACCGCTATAGTTTACCTTCTGGGCATACCGCTGCTGCTTTTATGATGGCGACATTAATTAGCCACTTTTATCCTTCATTGGCGCTGCTGGTCTGGGTCTGGGCTGGATTAATTGGAGTGTCCCGCATCTTGCTTGGAGTACACTTTTTTACAGATATCGTGGCTGGTGCGTGGCTTGGCCTTTCTGTCATGGATCTCGTGATAACGTTGGCGGGCTAATAATGAAGATACTATACGGTGTTCAGGGAACCGGAAACGGTCACATCTCCCGCGCAAGAGAGATGGCGCGTGCTTTCGCACAACACAATGTTGAGGTTGACTTTTTATTCAGTGGTCGCAACCCTCAACACTACTTTGATATGGAGGTGTTTGAGACACCCGTTTATTGTCGTGGTTTGACGTTTTTAACTGAAAATGGACAAATAAATCATGCTAAATCATTATTACACAATAGATTGGACCTGTTTTGGCGAGAGGTGCGTGGGCTTAACATTGCAGCATACGATCTCGTTCTCAATGATTTTGAACCGGTGACAGCATGGGCAGCGAAGCGAGCAGGTATACCATCTATAGCAATTAGTCATCAGTGTTCATTCTTACATCCAATTCCGAAACAAGGCCAAGGTGTGCTGGATAAGTTAATTTTGCGCCATTTTGCCCCGACAAAAATTCAGCTGGGGCTACACTGGTACCATTTTGAACAGACACTCTTTCCGCCGATTATTCCATCATTGCCTCAGGAAAAGGTGCAGAATGGGAGTGAGGTGTTGGTCTACTTGCCTTTTGAATCGGTAGGCGCCGTGGTGGCACTGCTAAACCGGTTTCCGGCTATTCAATTTAATGTCTTTCACCCAACGGTGACGCGACAGCAACAGCAAAAAAATGTCCATTTGCATCCACTGTCTAAGTCCTGTTTTCAGAATAAACTATTGCAGTGTCATGGGGTCATTGCAAATGGAGGCTTTGAGCTGCCTTCAGAAGCAATAGGGCTGGGGAAAAAGTTGCTACTTAAACCGCTAAAGGGGCAATTTGAGCAGGAGTCGAATGTAATGACATTAGAGATGATGGGACTAGCGCAAGTGATGACGACCATGAACCCAAATGCGATACGCACTTGGTTAGACAAACCAGAGCCCGGCGCAGCGGTTTACCCTAATGTTGCGGAATATATCGCTCAATGGGTCGTACAAGGGGATTGGTGGTCTGTGGATGCGTTGTTTCAGCAGTTATGGTCTCAAGTACAATACCCAGAAGCAGTGGCTGATTTGGTGGGGGAGTTTGAAGGAAAAAGAGGGCGATCCTGTCAGCGTTGGTCACCAATCTAAAGGAGATCAACGTATATACTTGTTTGCTTTTAAAATTATAACTATTGCACATTGCGTGCAATTTTCCTCGTTTAGTGACGTCTAAAAGGTATTTCTGACAGGAATAATCATGTTTGAAGTCACGTTCAATTTATATAAAACACTCTCTGGCACATGAAACGCGGCGCACAATGACGTTTATTTCTTGTGTTTATCTATCAAGTGCGAGTGATGTGAGTCACACTTTTATTCATGAGACTGTCAATGAATTGTCAAAAACAACAATTATCATTTCTTGTTCGGCTTTTAATTATTCACTTAACAAATAAATGGAATGTGTTTTATATCGTTTTAGATAAATTATAGTGATGATTTAGTTTTTTTTATCTTTATGTAATTTGTTGATATTTGGCTGTTTTTGCGTATGCTTCCCTCCTTGTGTTATATCCGCTAACAATTTGAAGTAAAATAAGATATTGGTTTCATCAATTTATTAGATTACAAATAGTTTGTTGTCGGAATGAGTAAAACAACAACCATCTTATTTCGGTAAGTAAAACGATATGTTTGAGTATCAGGCGATGGAATCGCCTTGTTTAGTCATTGTTATTTTTAATGAGGCAAGATTATGACACGTAGAGGATCTTCTGTACTTCCGAGAGAAGGTTATCAAATGGAGTCAACCCTACGCAGTGTGGATTTAAATCTGCTAACGGTTTTTGATGCGGTGATGCAGGAGCAAAATATTACCCGGGCCGCGCACAATTTAGGTATGTCACAACCCGCAGTCAGTAATGCGGTGACACGTTTAAAAGTAATGTTTAACGATGAGCTTTTTATGCGACATGGGCGAGGAATACAACCCACCCAACGCGCCAAACAACTTTTCGGACCTATTCGTCAAGCGTTGCAATTAGTTAAAAATGAGCTCCCTTCTTCTGTATTTTCCCCTGAAACATCTTCCCGTACTTTCAAAATTGCTATCTGCTGTCCATCTGACATGCGTTTTGGTCCAGCGATCCTTACTAAAGTCGCGGATCACGCACCAAATTTGCGTGTGCAATTAGAAGCGGAGCAAGATTCTGAGTTGACGCAAAAGATGCGTTATCAAGATATTGATTTTGTCATTGACTATATTCGTTTTGATGAGCCAGGCTTTTGTTCGACAGAATTGTTTAGTGATGAACTGGTCGTGGTGGCATCGAATAATCACCCACGCCTGCAAAGCAATATTACCGCGGCGCAATTTGCAGAAGAAAAGCATGCGCTGTTAAAGAGCGTGCCAGGGGTGAAGGGATATGCAGATAAAGTCTACCAAGGGCACAGTTACCATGATGCTTATCAAGGTGCGAGCTTAAGCAATATCATGTATGTAGTGGGTCAGTCAGATTTGATTGCGGTTGCGCCACGTTGGTTGGCTGAGTCAGTTGCTGAGAATTTAGATTTGAATGTTATGCCATTGCCATTTGAAAACGCTGAGATCAGCGGCTATTTAAGTTGGCATGAATCATCGCAAAAAGATAAAGGCCATATCTGGATGCGCGATATGTTGATGATGATTTGTGGCGATAGCAGTTATTAAGGCTTAATCTCCGAACTTAGCTTTAAAGTAATCACTTTAAAAACAGCGTACTCTTGTACGCTGTTTTTTTATATCTGCTTACAATTGTATTAATAAGATTATTTTTTCGTTGATATTCTGTGCTTTATGAGCCGATATTATGCGATCTTGCTGGCAAATTACCGCTACATTGACAAGCTGGGTTGCATTTTGCTGCCTACACGATACCATTTGCGTCATTAATCAGCTTACAGTTGTAAGCTAAGTCTAAATCCAACCCTATAACGTGTGAAGACAATAATGAAGTACCATATTGTAAATCGTATCCAGAGTCAGATAGCAGCACTCAGTAAACAAGCTGCTATGCGTCACAAAGTAGACGGTCAGTGGATGGAGATCACTTGGCGTGAGTTAGGCGAGCAGTTGGATGCGATCTCTGCAGCAATGGCTGCAATGGGTATTGCAGTGCAAGACAAGGTAGCCATTTATGCCAATAATACGCCGCGTTGGACCCAAGTTGATTTAGGTACGCTATATAACCGCGCGGTTACGGTGCCTATCTATCCAACTAACACGACTAAGCAAGCTGAGTACGTGATGCAAGACTCTGCGGCAAAGCTACTGTTTGTTGGTGAGCAAGCACAGCTTGATGCAGCAATGCAGTTTATGGATAACTGTGATGCTTTAGAGGCGGTTATTGCCTTAACAGACGGCCTGACGCTGCCTGATAACGATAAAGTTCTCTCTTTTGATGCTTTCCTCAAGAAAGGCACTGAAGCTGCAGCAAAAAGCGTGGCAGAGCGTTTAGAGAGCAAGCAGATGGATGACCTTCTAACGCTAATCTACACCTCTGGGACAACTGGGCAGCCTAAAGGGGTGATGTTAGATTATCAAAATATCGCCTCGCAGCTTGAAGGACATGATCTTAAGCTGGCCTTTAATGCTGGTGAGCGTTCTCTGTGCTTCTTGCCTTTGTCACATGTTTTTGAACGCTGCTGGACGTTTTATGTTCTTCATCGTGGTGGCATTAACTGTTACTTAGATGACGTTAATCTATTAAAAGAGACGATGGCGGAAGTTAAGCCACAAGTGATGTGCGCGGTGCCGCGTATTTATGAAAAGATCTTTGCCACGATTCATGAAAAAGTGGCTAAAGCGCCATTCATTCGTAAAGCACTATTTACCTGGGCGGTAAATATGGGCGCAAAAATGGGGGAAGTGCGTCGCGCAAAAGCGAAACCTTCATTTATGCTGGCTAAAAGCCATAACTTGGCAGATAAGTTAGTCTTATCAAAAATCCGCGCCGGGCTGGGTGGCGAAATTAAAATGATGCCTTGCGGTGGTGCCAAGCTTGATCCGACAATTGGTCGCTTTTTCCATGCTCTGGGTATCAATGTCAAACTCGGCTACGGTATGACAGAGACCACTGCGACCGTCTCTTGCTGGGACGATAGTTGTTTTGACCCTGACTCTATCGGCATGGTAATGCCAGGTGCTGAAGTGCGCATTGGTGAAAACGATGAGATCTTGGTGAAAGGTCCTATGGTTATGCGTGGTTATTATAATATGCCCGAAGAAACCGCGAAGAACTTTACCGCTGACGGCTTCTTAAAAACAGGTGATTGCGGGAAAATAGATGAGTATGGCAACGTGTTTATTACCGATCGCATTAAAGAGCTAATGAAGACCTCCGGGGGTAAATATATTGCTCCTCAAGTTATTGAAGGAGCGATAGGTAAAGATCACTTCATTGAACAAGTCGCGGTTATTGCAGATACACGTAAGTTTGTATCTGCACTGATTGTCCCTTGTATGGATAACATAGAAGAATATGCGCGTGAGTTAAACATCAAGTATCACGATCGCTTAGAGCTGCTAAAGCACAGTGATATCGTCGAAATGCTTGAAAAGCGCGTCAATGATCTGCAAAAAGATTTAGCTCGCTTCGAACAAGTGAAGAAATTTACCTTGTTGGCTAATCCATTTTCTATGGATGAGGGTGAGTTGACGCCAACAATGAAACTAAGACGCAAAGTGATTAATGAGCGTTATAGCATGCAGATTGAAGGCATGTACGCTGACGCATAATTAGCCTGACTAACAATCTAATTAAGCCCATTGGATCAAAATGATAACCAATGGGCTTTTTTATTTGCGCTTTATGGATTCAACATAGCCGTGCTATTCAGCGGGCTTACCATTAAATGCAGGACAATTAACCGCCAAGGAGCTGTTTAATTAGTGTTATTTATTGGTGAATCTATCACCAGTGAAATGTTTGTTTGAATTGTTTTCCTCTATGGACATGTTTGTTGCCTTCGCGTTACATTTTAAGGGCGTTGTTGCTTGGTTTATAACCATAGCGGCCACATAGCACGAAGGTCACCCTTCGTTTCTTAGGCTACGAATAAGCCCTAACTATGTACAATCTGGAGGCAAAATGGACATGTTATCCGGCGCTGATATGATCGTTCGTTCAATGATCGATCAAGGCGTAAAACACATCTTTGGCTACCCTGGTGGCTCAGTTCTTGATATTTATGATGCACTTCATGAAAAAAGTGATATAGAACATGTGCTTGTTAGGCATGAACAAGCAGCTGTGCACATGGCTGATGGTTATGCACGTGCAACAGGCGATGTCGGCGTGGTACTGGTTACCTCTGGACCAGGTGCAACCAATGCGATAACAGGTATCGCTACTGCATATATGGATTCTATTCCAATGGTGGTGTTTTCTGGTCAGGTTATGTCACACCTTATCGGTAATGATGCATTTCAGGAATGCGATATGGTCGGTATTTCCCGTCCGGTTGTAAAACACAGTTTTTTGATTAAGGATCCACGAGAGATCCCTACGGTAGTCAAAAAAGCGTTTTATTTAGCTGCCAGTGGTCGCCCTGGGCCTGTCGTTATTGATATTCCAAAGGATATGCTTAACCCCGCCGAGCAATACCCTTATGAGTACCCTGAAGCGATCTCGATGCGCTCGTATAATCCAACAACGCAAGGGCATAAAGGGCAGATTAAACGTGGTTTAAAAGCGTTGCTGGCGGCTAAAAAACCCGTTCTGTATGTCGGTGGTGGGGCAATTGCATCAGAATGTGAACAAGATCTATTTACTTTAGCTGAAAGGCTGAATATCCCGGTTGTTAGCACGTTGATGGGGCTAGGGGCTTTTCCTGGCACACATAAAAATTCGGTGGGCATGTTGGGGATGCACGGCACATATGAAGCCAATATGACCATGCATAATGCAGATTTAATTTTTGGAATTGGGGTAAGGTTTGACGATCGCACCACCAATAATCTTGAGAAGTATTGCCCAGACGCGACCATTATGCACATCGATATTGACCCTTCATCAATATCGAAAACGGTTAATGCCGATATTCCAATTGTTGGTAGCGCAGAGGTTGTGCTTGCAAGCATGGTGAAGATGCTGGATGAGAAGCCGCAGGAAAACGACCAAGAAGCAATCAACCGTTGGTGGGATGAAATTACAACTTGGCGAGCTCGCAAGTGTTTGCAATATGATCGCAGCAGTGAACGGATCAAGCCACAACAAGCGATTGAAGTCTTACATAAATTGACGAATGGTGATGCCTACGTTTGCTCCGATGTCG
Source organism: Thaumasiovibrio clandestinus (assembly GCF_047250365.1). Classification (NCBI taxonomy): domain Bacteria; kingdom Pseudomonadati; phylum Pseudomonadota; class Gammaproteobacteria; order Vibrionales; family Vibrionaceae; genus Thaumasiovibrio; species Thaumasiovibrio clandestinus. Next base: position 489,062 of record NZ_JBLBVL010000002.1, on the reverse strand, counting down.
GACAGCACCAAATGTTTGCTGCGCTTTACTACCCGTTTGATAAACCTCGACGCTGGATTAACTCCGGAGGATTGGGCACGATGGGCTTCGGCTTACCCGCCGCGATGGGGGTGAAGTTTGCTTTACCTGATGCAGAGGTGGTTTGTGTGACAGGTGATGGCAGTATCCAGATGAATATCCAGGAACTATCGACGGCCCTGCAGTACGATATCCCTGTTAAAATCATTAACTTGAATAACCGCTTCTTGGGTATGGTGAAGCAGTGGCAAGATATGATTTATCAGGGACGTCACTCCCACTCTTATATGGATTCTGTCCCTGATTTTGCTGCGATAGCAGAAGCTTATGGTCATGTTGGGGTTAGAATTGATGATCCTAATCAACTAGAGCAGCAGTTGGCAGATGCGCTGGCCTTGAAAGATAAATTGGTCTTTATTGATATTAGCGTTGATGAAACTGAGCATGTTTATCCAATGTTGATACGTGGCGGTGCAATGAATGAGATGTGGCTAAGCAAAACGGAGAGAACATAATATGCAACGGAGTATTGTTTCAGTTTTATTAGAAAATGAACCAGGCGCATTGTCGCGGGTTGTTGGGTTGTTCTCTCAACGTGGCTATAATATTGAGTCCTTAACGGTCGCGCCGACCGATGATCCAACCCTATCAAGGTTAAATATTACAACGCAAGTGGTGGATGATGCTGCTTGTGAGCAAATCGAAAAACATCTACATAAGTTAGTCGATATTCTTAAAGTGAGTAATATCACTGAAGCCGCGCACATCGAGCGTGAGTTAATGTTGGTTAAAGCGAAAGCCAGTGGCTTTGCGCGTGCCGAGGTAAAACGTACTGCTGATATTTTCCGTGGTCATATTGTTGATGTGACGAGTTCACAGTACACCGTGCAATTGGCTGGGACGACAGAGAAGTTGGACGCTTTTTTGTCAGCGTTGGCAGAAGTCACCGATATTATCGAAGTGGCACGCAGTGGTGTCGTGGGCATTGCTCGGGGAGAAAGGGCTTTAAAAGCTTAGACTATTTCAAAGCGATAAAAAAAGCCCAGCCATATGGCTGGGCTTTTTATTCTCACGATATCAATCTATTTGCGTTTAATCTGCGGGAGGATACTCCCAACAAATTATAGTACGTGTACAGATGAGGTGTTGGTTGTGCCAGAAGGAACTAGCGCGCCAGAAACCATGATAACGATGTCGCCTTTAGCGCCAAGACCAGTTTCAAGAGCAAGCTCTTTACCGCGAGTGTAGAACGCGTCAGTGTTGGCGATTTCTTCAACAACAACCGCTGTTGCACCTTTCACTAGCGCCATTTGCGCCGCAGTTTTGGTGTTGGTTGTAACCACTAGGATGTTTGCAGTTGGGAAGTACTTACGTACAGAGCGTGCAGTTTTACCTGCTTCAGTTGCAACAACGATCAGTGGAGCGTTTAGTTTCTCTGATGTATCAACAGCGCCCTTACAAACAGCTTCAGTGATGCGTAGACGTGAGCTATCTAAACGCTCACCTAGCTCTGCTTTCATTGCTGCATCAGTACGACCACAGATTTGCGCCATGATAGTTACTGCTTCAACAGGGTATTTACCTTTAGCAGACTCACCAGATAGCATTACTGCATCGGTACCGTCCATGATTGCGTTAGCAACATCACCCGCTTCTGCGCGTGTTGGACGTGGGTTCTTGATCATCGAGTCAAGCATTTGCGTTGCAGTAATAACAGTCTTACGCGCACGGTTACATTTTTCGATCATCATCTTCTGAGCGAAGATAACTTCTTCTACTGGGATTTCAACACCTAGGTCACCACGAGCAACCATGATGCCGTCAGACAAATCTAGGATCTCGTCGAAGTTGTCAACACCTTCTTGGTTTTCGATCTTAGAGATAATCTTGATGTTTTCGCCACCGTTAGCATTTAGTAGCTCACGGATTTCTTTTACGTCAGCAGCTTTACGGATGAAAGATGCAGCAACGAAATCAACGTCTTGCTCACAACCGAAAACAAGGTCAGCTTTATCTTTTTCAGAAAGAGCTGGTAGTTGAACAGAAACGCCAGGAAGGTTAACACCTTTGTTTTCACCAAGGTCACCGTTGTTTAGTACTTTACACTTAACTTCAGTGTCAGTGGTCGCAACAACTTCCATTTCGATTAGGCCGTCATCAACCAGAATGGTGTTGCCCGCTGTAAGGTCTTTTGCCAAGCCTGGGTAAGTAACAGCGACGATGTCTTTGTTACCAACAACAGAAGTGTCAGTAGTAAACGTGAATTCTTGGCCAGCAACTAGCGCAACATCATCGCCATTTTCTAGTTTGATTGTGCGAATTTCTGGACCTTTGGTGTCCAGTAGAACCGCTAGGTTTTTACCTGTGTTTGCCATAACCTGACGTAGGTTATCAATACGCTCACCGTGCTCAGCGAAATTGCCGTGAGAGAAGTTCAGGCGCATTACGTTCATGCCTGCTTCTGCTAGTTTAGTTAGCATTTCAACTGATTCGGTTTTTGGACCAATCGTACAAACGATTTTGGTTTTTTTCATTAGAGGTTGTCTCCGGATGACTGATGGGAGTGCTTTGAATAGCAAACTGCCGCAACCGGGTAAGATGATGTGGCTGTCCTGCGTGTCAAAGTATGCGTCCCGACTTATATAATTTTATCAAAGCCTCAAGGCTTTGGTAAAACTACACTCGTTATGCACACCGAGAACAGGACATGACAAAGATAGTAGTTATCAGTCTATTCATGAGGCTTATTGATTCAACCTGTCAAATTCATGTGTTAAAAACGTGACACAGTATAGCAGACCTTCGTCACATTATCACCTGACCAAAATCAATTACTGTTGCATTTTCACTTCTTTTTTAACGAGTTTAGGGTAATTTAGTTACCAAGTATTTCTTGTGTTTGTGCTACAATCCGCAAATAGAACTGCATGGAATTAATGAGATAAATACTCTACTCGAGTAAGGTACAGGGCATGATTGACTCTGATAAAAAAAAGCAAAAGAAAGCAGCGAAGAAAGACAGTCAGTTGATTATTCGTATCAACGGTGAAGAGCGTGATGAATTTGTCGAATTATGTAATCAACTCGATACAACAGCTGCGCGCGAAATTCGCCGTTTTATTCGCCACTATGTTGAGAATGCAAAGCGATAGTTGATCGCTATTTTCAGGTTTACTCTCTATTATTCCATCCCATACAACAAGCAAATCTTTTAACTTCAATTGCTATGGCTAGTGAGTATGCAGCGCTCAGACATTGACTGTTGCTGAGGAACTCCCTAGCCTTATAATCACCATTTCAATTTGATGAGCGGCCTTATGACAGATGCTGTAAAAGAGATATTTAACCCAGAACTATGGGATGAAGTTCCAGGCTTTGAATTTGAAGACATCACCTATCACCGAGCAAAAGAGCAAGGCACAGTAAGGATCGCTTTTGATCGTCCTGATTGTTTAAATGCTTTTCGACCGAAAACGGTTGATGAACTTTATACCGCCCTAGATCATGCCCGTCAATGGTCGGACGTCGGGTGCGTTCTAATCACTGGCAATGGCCCGTCCCAAAAGGGACAGTGGTCTTTCTCTTCCGGTGGAGATCAGCGAATTCGTGGTAAGGATGGCTATAAATATGAAGGGGAAGCGGGCAGTGCAGATATTGCTCGTATGGGCCGCTTACATATACTTGAAGTACAGCGCTTAATTCGCTTCATGCCTAAGGTTGTGATTGCGGTCGTGCCCGGTTGGGCCGCGGGGGGAGGGCATAGTTTGCATGTAGTGTGTGATTTAACCTTGGCCTCGAAAGAGCATGCGGTATTTAAACAAACCGATCCCGATGTCGCCTCGTTTGATTCGGGGTATGGCAGTGCTTATCTTGCTAAAATGGTAGGTCAGAAGCGAGCACGTGAAATTTTCTTCTGCGGTTTTGACTACTCAGCACAAGATGCTTACGAGATGGGCATGGTGAACAAAGTGGTGGATCATTTCGAGCTAGAAGAAGAAGCACTGCGTTGGGCGAAAGAGATTAACAGTAAATCGCCGACGGCAATGAGAATGCTGAAATACGGGTTTAATTTACCGGATGATGGCCTTGTTGGGCAGCAACTGTTTGCGGGTGAAGCGACGCGATTGGCGTATGGTACAGAGGAAGCACAAGAAGGCCGTGATGGCTTTTTGGAAAAACGTGATCAGGACTTCAGCCGCTTCCCTTGGCACTATTAATTCTGGAATAACAGCCCGCTACTGCGGGCTGTTTTCTTCTTCATTCGGCGTTATCGTCGCCAGCATTTTGCTTAACTTCCCACCTCCAATCAGTGAAATGGCTTTATCTTGCACAAATTTCACCGCATTTGTTTCATAGCGCCCAGTGGTAATGATGATGGCGCGCTTAGCGTGGTGTGCTTGCAAGCAGCGATAGACATGATTCACCATTTCAATCGTGACACTTTTTTCGTGCAGGTAGTGACAATCTAGCAGGATGCGTTCCCCCCCTTTGGTTAGCCAGATATCGATGCCGCTCTCTTCTTCATCGTTATGATTGTCGATGATCATAAATCGCTGCTGACGATAAAAACGCATCACCATGGCACGCAGTTGCTCTGGGGTCAGGTTATGAAGATGATCAGGCTCAACGCGAGACACCTGAGAGGGGGAGTGACGTTGCTGGTAAAAGATAAACGGGGTAGGCAATAAAAAAAGAACCGCTAAAATTCCTCCCAGCTTAGAGGCAGAGATGGCGATCAGGTGGAGACCGGGTGTGCCATGCAGAATATAGGGTGTGAGCTTCATTGTTACGTAGGTGACGCTAGCAATGATGGGGTAGATATACCAAGGTTGGGATAACATTTCTTGCCAAACATGCTGTCGATAGTTGGTCATTCCGTTCACCTTATTATTCAGTCGCTGTTTAATAAAGGGTATTGAGAATGTGAAGTTATGTATATGATAGTTTTGTCAAATGTTGATATTGATATGGGCTTCGCTACAAATATTTGACAATGCTATTTGTTTACGATGTGTGGTTGCGATATCCATTGATGATGGTGAGGTCAATATTAGAGCAAGTCAAACGCCGTTAATGCTAATTATTTTGCGAATCAATGGATCTTACCACGTTAGCAAGTAGCTCTATCAGCCGGTTAATGATAGGAGAATGACGGCTGGAAGGCTTGTACCATACGCCAGCATGGTGCTTCCAGATTGGCTCTGCTAGGGTTAGAACAGCAAACTCACCTTTTGGAAGACGATTAAACATTTGGCGTGTTGAACACATAATGGCGTGTTCATGTTCAAGCATATCGAGTGCATAATCGATAGTATCTGTCTCCATTTTAAAGCTAACTTGACGTAAGTTCTTTCTTTGAAAGAACAAGTTGAGTTGCTTCAACGTATTTCCTCCTTTAGTTACTGATACCCATGGAAATAGATGAAGGGACATAAGATCTAGCTTCGGAATTTTGGCTAAAGGGTGAGAGTGATGGACAATCAAATTGGTGTCTATCTGGGTCAGTGGCAAAAAGGCGAGTTGCTGATATTGTTTTTCACTAAATTTATCATCCCCGCCGAGGGCGAGATCTAGCTTGCCTTCAGAGAGCAATGGTAATAATGCATCGATGGAATTAGATGTAATGGAGATATTGATATCTGGTCTTTCTCGGGTAAGGCTGCGCAATGCGATAGGAAGGTATGTGGTCCATGCTGGTCCAGCTCCAATGCTAATAGTCGTTATTTTATTGGCGTTCAATTGTGCCAGTTCTTGCTTTGCATAAGCGAGTTCAAGCTCGATTTTCTCTACCCGTGTATACAGAATTCTGCCCGCGTCAGTCAGTGAGACACCACGTGCCTGCCGGTCAAATAACGGCATTCCATACTCTTGTTCTAATAATTTCAAGCTACGACTCAATGCGGGTTGAGAGAGGCCCAGCTTTTGTGCGGCTAAAGACATATTTAGGTAGTCTGCAACGTACTTGAAATGTTCGAGAGCTTTATTCATTACTTGAAGACCTATAAATAAAAGTGATAGCTAATCATTGTTTTGGTGAATGCTAATGGCTATCTAGTCACATTGCTAGCACGTTGAATCCAACGCATTTCGTATCTGTGATCTTTATCAACAACCTCCACTTATAACAACGTATGTTTGCCGATGATAAAGCAAACAAAGTGGGAACATTGATGAGCAGCAAACCAAATATTTTAGTCTTTATGACAGATCAACAGCGTGGCGACACGTTGACGGACCCGCGCATTCATATGCCGAATGTTCGTTCTTTAATGCGTGATGGTCTTCATTTTGATAACACCTATTGCCCATCTCCCCATTGCTGCCCTTCACGAGCAAGTTTCTTTACTGGCTTATATCCATCACAGCATGAAGTTTGGAATAACGTGTGCGTACAAAACACGTTATCGAAAAGAATAAAGCCCGGTACAGAACTATTCTCAACGCTATTAGATTCAAAAGGCTATGATCTCTATTTTGCGGGTAAATGGCACGTCTGCTCTGAAACTGGCCCAGAAGATTATGGATTTAAAGAGCTACACGTAACAAATAATAAAATATCGAAGAATGACCCAACTGTCGCATTAATGAGCCCTGGCTGGGAAATGTATCATAGCTTAGCTGAACAATTAGATAAGCAAGAATCTTTACCTCGAAAAGAAGGAGAGATTCGCCGTAAAGGTTATCCTGAGTATGTTCATTACGGCCAAGATGAAAATCCATTTGATGATATGAGCGTTATTGATTCTGCATTATCACAAATAGTCAATATGCGTGACGACCATAAACCATGGATGATGTACATCGGCACGCTAGGCCCACACGACCCATACTTTGTGCCGCAGCGTTTCCTTGATATGTATGAAAATGTTGAAATTGAATTAACAGATATTCACTTTGATACGTTAAAAGACAAACCGACACTATATCGTCGTACGCAGCGATTATTTAATCAATTATCACTAGACGAGAAGAAAGAAGCAATACGTCACTATATGGCTTTTTGTACATATGAAGATTATCTGTTTGGTTTGATATTAGAGCAGCTAAAAAATCGAGCTGACTATGATGACACGCTTATTATCTTCACGAGTGATCATGGTGATTATAATGGTGAGCATGGCTTGTGGTGTAAAGGGTTACCCGCATTTAAAGGTGGTTACCATATCCCAGCGGTAGTGAGCTGGAAGAATGGAATTAAAAATGCCGGTAGAAGGATTTCTGAGCTTATTTCCCTTGCCGACTTTTCCCCAACAATTACAGAATTAGTTGGGGAGACAGTTGCAGATAATGTTATTGGCAAAAGTTTATTGCCTTTTATTAACGATGAAACTCCAAACAGTTGGAGAGATTACCTTTTTACCCAAACCAACGGAAACGAGGTTTATGGTATACAACGTTCTGTGTTCAATGATGACTGGAAATTAGTACATAACACCTTCGACGAAGATGAACTGTATGATTTAAAAAGAGATCCTCATGAGCTAATGAACCTTGCCGACTGTGAGGAATATAAAGAAGTAAAAAAGGAACTCTTTAAGCAGATATGGTCTTTTGCGGCAAAAACAGAAGATCAGAGCTTAAACCCTTACATTATGGTAGGATTGGCCGAATTTGGTCCTGCTTATGCCTACGCGAGTCATGAGGATTAAAAAATGAATACATGGATATTGCTGTCTTTTATAGCATTTACGGCATTTGTTGCTGTTGTTTCATGGATAGCAACAAAGAAAGAAGACTTGAAATCAAGTGCGGGTTATTTTCTCGGTGGACGAGGATTAACGGGCATTTCCATTGGTAGCTCAATCCTATTAACAAATTGGTCTGCAGATCAGTTAATTGGCTTAAATGGGCAGGGCTATGCTTTTGGTTTGTCTAACATGGGATGGCCAGTTACGAGTGCTATCGCCTTTGTTTTGATGGCAACAGTCTTTCTGCCTTACTTCTTGCGCACTGGGATAACGACAATCCCTGAACTGATAGAGCGTCGATTTGGTGCTGCAACCCGTAATGTTATTGCTATTTGTATTCTGATTAATATGGCGGCGGTAGCATTACCAGCAGTAGTTTATGCTGGCGCACTTGGTATGAGTAAGGTGTTTAATGTGTCTGATATACTTGGTATTTCAGATTCTTCTGCCATTATAATTTCGATTGTGATGATTACTGTTATTGGTAGTATCTACTCCATATTTGGTGGCCTGAAAGCTGTTGTGGTTTCTGATACGATTAATGGTATTGGCTTCTTTTTCGGCAGTATCCTTGTTCTTATCGTGGCGTTACAGGCGCTGGGCGGTGGAGATGCCGGCGAAGGTGTCTATAAACTGGTTACAGAAAACCAGCATATGTTGAATGCTGTTACCGCACCCACAGTAACCGTCCCGTTTTCGGCGCTATTCACTGGTATGATCTTGGTGAACGTTTACTTTGCTTGTACTAATCAGGTGATGATCCAGCGTGCGCTGGGAGCAAAAAACTTAGAAGAGGGGCAAAAAGGCGTACTGATTGCAGCTCTGATTAAAATTGTTAGTATTGTTATTCTTATTTTCCCAGGGATCATTGCTTTCCACTTATATGGACATGAAGGTATTCATGGGGATGAAGCATATCCAACGTTGATAAACCGATTACTGCCTAGTTATATGATTGGTATTTTCGGTGCGATTCTATTTGGTGCGGTAATTTCCACTTTTAATTCAACGATTAACTCTTGCTCTACTATTTTTGCGCTAAATATTTATAAGCCATTAAGTAAAAGTAATCCGAACACAGAGAAGTGCATTAAAGCGGGTAAAATATTTGGTGCTTTCCTTGGTGTATTTTCAGCGCTGGTTGCGCCTTTCATTAAGAATGCGCCGGATGGCATTTACATGTTCTTCCAGGAGTTTAATTCCATTCTAACGGTACCTATGCTACTAATGATTATCGTTGGTATGCTATCTAAACGAGCAACACCAAAGGCAACGATTTCTGGTGGTGTTACTTATATTGTCTTATACCTATTCTTCAAGTTTGTTTATACGGGACTAGATTTACACTTCCTTCACCAATCAGCAATCTTCTTTACTGTTGGTGCTATCGTAACGATAGTAATGACTTACTTAAATCCTGCGAAAGAAGAGATTATCATTAAGCAAGATGCGCCTGTAGAAGTTAAAAACTGGAAACATTTGCGATTAGCTAATATTGTTATTCTGGTCACAATGGTAGCTACTTATGCACTGGCTTCTCCAATTGGTGTTGTTACTGAACCTGAGTTCATTATGCGCAATGTTATGATTATTTGCTCCGTATCTGTTGTCTCTGTGTTTGTAATTAACTCTCTCTGTAAGGCTTACTTACAGAGAAAGAAGTCGGTTCTACAATATAAGCCAGAGTTAAACGTATAACGTTAATCTAATAAGAGGTAGCACAAACGGTGCTACCTCCTCTTCGTCTTAGCGGTGTCAATTAAAAGGGTAGTTAAAATGGCAACAGAATCTTGTAAGAGAGAAGATGCATATATTAGTCCGTTAGGACTCTATTCTTCCTATGAGCAAATTTTTGTTGAAATGCGATTGCCGCAGAAAATGGATGCATATCACTGGCATAGTCAAGTTGAGATTAATATTCCTTATGAAGGTGATGTTGATTACTTAATTAATGGAAAGCGTTTTACGGTAAAGCAAGGGCATATTGGCGTTTTCTGGGGGACGATACCACACAAGCTAATTGATGCAAAAAGAACACAGAAAATGGCGATTATTAACTTACCCATACATATGCTATTTTCACTACCATTAGACACCAGTTTAGTCCAACAAATTACTCATGGGGTTGTTGTTCAATCTTTAAAACCTTGCTTAATTCAACAACAACAAATCGCAAGTTGGGTTGATGCAGGGAAAAGCACTGACATTACAATGGGGCAATTGATGGTCGATGAGATTGCGCTAATGTTAAAGCGCATGTCTTTGACTGGCTGGGATACATTAACCAATGAAACTGAAAAGGTTGCCACTATTAATCACGCTTCAAAGCAGTCGCAATATTATGTCAGACAAATATTGGAATATATTTATACCAATCATCAAAAGCCAATATCGACGAAATCAATCGCAGAACATGTTGGTTTACATGCCAATTATGTGATGAACTTTTTCCATAGTGTGATGAATATGACCATTAAGGAATACATCACAGCAATGAGAATTAACCATGCCCGAGCACTACTGACCGATACGAATAAAACCATTATGGATGTTGCTCTTTCTGTTGGTTTTAATTCCAGTAGTCGCTTCTACGATAACTTTAGCAAATACCTCAATATGACCCCAACACAGTTTAGAAGGGTAAGTCGCCTGCATACTGGTTAAGCGACTGTTTTTTTATACAGAGCTGATAGCGAGATGGTGTTTGTCTGGCTAAATCGGCAGAAATATTACATTTCGTGAGATCTCGCCTCACCCTCATCTTCCTCCCGATCCAAAATAGCTTCGTCTTTCATTTCACTCCCTTAATGACACGAATAGTAGCCTGGTAACATGCTGACTGCGGCATGGCTTTTCATTGCTGAGCACAAAGCGAACGATTGTCTGATGCTCGATATAGCTTTGCTTGATGCAGCTATGTGCTGATAGGAACAGTGTAATTAGGCGCATGCTGGCGTAATAGATACACGCAGTAAATGATGCTTATCTTATAAAATGGGACAAACTCGGTGGGTTTTGGGAAGATTTATATGCGGTCCCCACTGATAATAGCGTTATACACTCGACGTGAATCGTTCACTACTTGAAAGGTTATTGTTATGAAAAGCCCTCAAATTACTTTTATTGGTGCTGGCTCTACCATTTTCGTAAAAAACATCCTAGGGGATTGTCTGCATAAGCCGGCGTTAAAAAATGCCACTATTGCGCTGATGGATATTGATGCGGAACGTTTAGAAGAATCTCGCGTTGTGATTCAAAAGCTGATGGATAGCTTGGAAGTGACGGGGAAAATTGAGTGTTATCAAGATCAAAAGGCTGCACTAGCTGGCGCTGACTTCGTTGTTGTTGCCTTCCAGATTGGCGGCTATGAGCCATGCACTGTCACTGACTTTGAAGTATGTAAGAAGTTTGGTCTAGAACAAACCATTGCTGATACTTTAGGCCCAGGCGGTATTATGCGTGGGCTGCGCACTATTCCACATCTGTGGAGCATTTGTGAAGACATGACAGAGGTTTGTCCTGAAGCAACCATGTTGAACTATGTGAATCCGATGGCCATCAATACTTGGGCGATGTACGAAAAGTTTCCACACATTAAGCAAGTTGGTTTATGTCACTCTGTTCAAGGAACAGCTGAAGAGATTGCACACGATTTAGATTGTCAACCAAGTGAACTGAAATACACCTGTGCTGGCATTAACCACATGGCTTATTATTTAACGCTAGAGAAGCGTAACGAAGAGGGTGAATACGTTAGCGTTTACCCTGAAATGCTAGAAAAGTATGAAGCTGGTGTGGCACCAAAGCATAAAACCGACACTGCGCAAAATGCACGTTGTCAGAATTTGGTTCGTTATGAGATGTTCAAGCGCTTAGGTTATTTTGTCACTGAGTCATCAGAGCACTTTGCAGAATATACGCCTTACTTTATTAAGCCAAACCGTCCGGATTTAATTGAGCAGTTCAGCATTCCTCTAGATGAGTATCCACGCCGCTGTAAAGAGCAGATAGCCAACTGGAAGAGTGATATGGCTAAGTATCAATCGGCAGACAAAATCGAAGTGGCTGAGTCTCATGAGTATGCTAGTGAAATTATTAACTCTATCTGGACTGGTGAACCGAGTGTGATTTACGGCAACGTACGTAATGATCAGCTGATCGATAACCTTCCAGAAGGCTGCTGTGTTGAAGTCGCTTGTCTTGTGGATAAAAATGGTATTCAGCCAACCAAAGTTGGTAAATTGCCTTCTCATCTAGCGGCATTGATGCAAACGAACATCAATGTACAAACGTTAGTGACTGAAGCGATTTTAAATGAAAGCAAAGAATCTATTTATCACGCGCTTATGCTTGACCCTCACACTGCGGCAACATTAAGCATTGAAGAAATTTATGCACTGACTGATGAGCTTATCGCCGCTCATAAAGGTTGGTTGCCAGAGTGGATTTATAATTAATTCTCTCTTTTATTTATGCCCAAAAGCCGAGTATCAGTGATACTCGGCTTTTTATTTATTGTGCTAGTGTCGTGAATGTCGCGATGTTATTTGGCTAATACAGGTACACCGAGTGCACGTAGGTCAGTCTCGCCAATGATGGTCTGCGGCACAGCACCTTTAGATTTAGAGAATAAAACCGCTTCGTTATCAAGGCGCTGTTTCTCTAGGATCTGTGGAGTCAAGGACTTGGTGAGCTCTAGGTTAGCGTCAGCAAGTAATTTAATGGCTTCTGCTTCACCTTGCGCACGGGCAATTGCTGCCTCTCTTTCTGCATTTGCGACTTCTCTTACCGCATAGGCTTGAGCATCAGCCTGCTCGCGTTGACGGTTTGCTTCACCAATCGCTTCTTGGCGTTTTATCTCGGCTTCTGTCGCTGCAATACGTTCTTGGGACTTCTTTTGCTCTTCGGCTTGGATGCGCATCTGGGTGTCGAGGATCTGTTGAGCAATGCGCGAGTCAAAGGTAATATCTTGGATTAACACTTCCTGAACATCAATCCCAGTCTCATCTAAGGCGCTGATCAGTCGTGCACGGGTATTGTCTTGCATCATGGTGACATTGTCTGATTGTGCCAAGCTGCGGCTATCTGACAGTTTACGGCCTTCATCGCGAACAATTGAACGCAGATGTTGGCGCATTGTTTTATCAATGTATTCTGAGGCTGTGCCGTAGTTCTGTTTGATAAGCGGGGTTTTGGCATCATCAATACGGTATAGAACGGTCACGTTACCAGTCGAATTAAACCGATCTTGAGTTGGAATGTTAAGCCCATTGACTTCATAGCGGGCATTTCTAGTGTCGTAAATATCAAATGTCGAGAAAGGGTTTACAGGGAAGTGAAAGCCTTCGCCGAAATGTACGGGATTAACCTTACCGAAGACAGTTTGCACTTTGGCTGTTCCTGCATCTACGATGGTAAATGCGTTAAAGAGTAGTGCAGCTATGATGAGTCCAGGTAGCGTATACGCTAGGTGTTTAGGGGATAAATTATTCGTTAACATCTGGTACCTATTTATTTATAGCCGTTATCCACTGAATTGCGAATAACAAGCCATTTTACAATGGCTTATACCCAGATGTATGGCAAAGTAGACTTCTTGTTGTTTCAATTTGTTTCGATAGTGGCAATAGCACGGCGATATTGAAGGGCAGTGGGTGCACGGTGGTAGATATCTAGCGGGGATTGCAGAAGCGGTAACGAAGCACGAAAAGACGCAGAAACGAGAAAGGCCAGAGTGGTTAATAACCACTCTGGCCTTTGAATTTGGTGGCCCCTCACAGACTTGAACTGTGGACCAATCGATTATGAGTCGACTGCTCTAACCACTGAGCTAAGGGGCCGTTGTGAGGTGTGATTATAGGGGATAGGTGGGGGACTGTCTAGCAGCGATTCGGTCGCTTTTGCTTGCGTTTTAAGCAGTTATAAAAAAAGCGAGCTATTAGCTCGCTTTTTTGTGATCTTAGTCGATATTATTCGTCCAAGAAGCTACGCAGTGTTTCTGAGCGACTCGGATGACGCAGTTTACGCAAGGCTTTTGCTTCGATCTGACGGATACGCTCACGGGTAACATCGAACTGTTTACCAACCTCTTCCAAGGTGTGGTCAGTGTTCATGTCGATACCAAAGCGCATGCGCAGTACTTTTGCTTCGCGTGGTGTCAGGCCAGCTAGAACTTCATGGGTCGCAACGCGCAGGTTAGTTGCTGTTGCTGAGTCCATTGGAAGCTCTAACGTGGTGTCTTCAATGAAGTCACCTAGATGCGAATCTTCGTCATCACCAATAGGCGTTTCCATTGAGATAGGCTCTTTCGCGATCTTCAGTACTTTGCGGATCTTGTCTTCCGGCATTTGCATGCGCTCTGCCAGCTCTTCGGGCAGTGGCTCACGACCCATCTCCTGCAGCATTTGACGAGAAATGCGGTTCAGTTTGTTGATGGTTTCAATCATGTGTACCGGAATACGAATGGTACGTGCCTGATCGGCGATTGAACGTGTAATCGCCTGGCGGATCCACCAAGTCGCATACGTTGAAAACTTATAACCACGACGGTATTCGAACTTATCTACCGCTTTCATCAAGCCGATATTACCTTCTTGAATAAGATCCAAGAATTGTAAGCCACGGTTGGTGTACTTCTTCGCGATAGAGATAACCAAACGTAAGTTCGCTTCTACCATCTCTTTCTTCGCACGGCGGGCCTTGGCTTCACCGATAGACATACGACGGCTGATATCTTTGATACGCTCAACAGAGAGACCCGTTTCGCCTTCAATGCCTTTTAAGCGTTGAACACTGCGACGTAAGTCTTCTTCGTAGTTCTTTAAACGCTCTGCCCATGGCTTACCAGAGTTAAGCGCGTCGTCGATCCAAAGTTCGCTAGACTCATTACCGCTAAAGAAAGAAACGAAGTTTTTCTTCGGCATTTTTGAGTTGTCGACACAGATTCGCATGATCAAACGCTCGTGGGTACGAACACGATCCATGGTTCCGCGTAGCGAGCTCACCAAACGGTCAAACTGTTTTGGGATAAGACGGAATTGTTTAAAGATTTCCGACAGATCTTCGACAGCAGCCAGTGTACGCTTATCGTTACGGCCATAAGTATTAATGGCTGACGCCATCACCGAGTAGCTGCTACGTAGCTCACTGAATTTTTCGCGCGCTAGCTCAGGATCGATGCTGCCATCATCTTCGTCTTCATCTTCGTCTTCATCACTGTCGCTATCTTCAAGATCTTTATCTTCATCTTCTAGATCTGCGTCACTGAGTTCAGAGCCGATATGAGTGGCGGTTGGGGCAGCAGTCTCTTCGTCGTTAGGATCAACGAAACCAGAGATAATATCGGTTAGTCTTAGCTCATCAGCTTCAACTTTATCAAACTGCTCTAACAGGTGCGCGATGGCTTCAGGGTACTCTGCAACAGAGCACTGTACCTGGTTTATGCCGTCTTCAATACGCTTGGCGATATCAATTTCGCCTTCACGAGTCAGTAGCTCAACGGTTCCCATCTCACGCATATACATACGTACGGGGTCTGTTGTACGACCAATTTCGCTTTCAACACTTGATAATGCCTGTGCCGCCGCTTCGACGGCGTCTTCGTCGGCGGAATCTTCAGACATCATTATCTCATCGGCATCAGGGGCGCTTTCAACCACCTTGATACCCATGTCATTGATCATCTGAATGATGTCTTCGACCTGATCAGAGTCAATAATGTCCTCTGGTAAGTGGTCATTTACTTCGGCATAGGTCAGATAGCCTTGTTCTTTGCCCTTTGCGACAAGTAACTTAAGCTGAGACTGCGGATTTTGCTCCATAGACGGTATCCAACTTGGGTCTGTGTGAAGAATGTAGTATGCGAAACGCAAACCGCCAAATATAACAAATTTCTAGTATGCTGGCTACTTTATCAACGCGACGAGACGAGCAATGCAAGCTCGTGTTTTTCTTCGTCCGAAAGGCCCACGCTTCGGGCTTTAGCTAGCAGTGTTGCAATTTGTTGTTCTACACACTGAATAAGAACCTTATCCAGTGCATCTTTAAATACTGTTTCAACGATGTCTTCGTGCGTGCTGAGGTCCCAGCTCGCTAAACGTGACATCAAAGAGTCGTGTTGTGTCCCTCGCCACTGTTCAAGTAGCTGACCCGTTGAAATATTGGGATCAATGCGGCATTTATCAACCAATTGTGCCAATATTTTTATACCGGGTACCTTTAATGCTTCTAAACCTGCGATTTCCGGCACATTTTCAACCAGTGAAGGTTGCTGCAAGAGCAAGGTGATGACCTCGCGCATCGGGGTGCGCTTCATGTCTGGCTGCGGTGCTTTGCTATTGGACTGTTGTCCTTGTTTAGAGATTAGCTGGGAAAGTTGTGCTTCGTCAGGTAATCCCAGTTTTTTGCCAAGCTCTTCACGTAAATATAGGCGCAATGTCCCACCGGGAACTTTGTCGATTAGCGGTACCGCCAATGTACTGAGTTTAGCTTGTCCTTCGCGACTGCTGGTATCAACTTGCAGCATTAGGGTAGAAAACAGAAAGTCAGACAGCGGCATCGCTTGTGCTATCTGGGCTTCAAATGCTGCTTTTCCTTGATTGCGAATATAGGTATCAGGGTCTTCGCCGTCCGGCAAAAACATAAACTTTAATTGGCGTCCGTCATTGAGATAGGGTAGCGCTTGCTCAAGCGCACGCCATGCTGCTTCTCTGCCAGCACGGTCGCCATCATAACAGCATACCACTGTACCTGTTTGACGAAACAGGGTTTGCATATGATCGCCTGTGGTGGCGGTGCCGAGCGCGGCAACCGCATAATCAACACCAAACTGCGCCAGCGCCACCACGTCCATATACCCCTCAACAACAAGGATTTGTGAAGGCTCACGGTGTGTCTGCATAACTTCATACAAGCCATACAGTTCACGCCCTTTGTGGAAAAGCGGGGTTTCTGGCGAGTTGAGGTACTTAGGCGTACCGTCGCTGATGACGCGTCCACCAAACGCAATAACACGACCACGTCTATCACGGATTGGGAACATGATGCGACCACGGAAACGGTCGTAACGTCGCCCGGTGTCGGACTCGATAAGCATGCCCGCGGACACTAAGGCTTTCTGGCTATCGTGATCGCGACCAAAACGCTGTTTAACTTGATCCCATTTATCATCGATATAGCCAATACCGAATTGCTTAACGATATCACCACTTAGGCCGCGTCCTTTTAGATACTCAATGGCATCAGGCGCATGGCGTAACTGGGATTGATAAAACTCAGCAATTTGCCCCATGGCGTCATAGAGGTTGCGCTTAACTTCTCTATTTGCCCCTTGTTGGCCTGGTGTGTTTTCTCTGGGTACATCCATCCCTAGCGAACTGGCGAGCTCTTCGATGGCATCGGGGAACTCTAAGCGATCAAATTCCATGATGAAATCGATCGCATTGCCATGCACGCCACAGCCGAAGCAGTGGTAAAACTGCTTTTCTTGGCTAACTGAGAACGAGGGGGTTTTTTCATTGTGGAAAGGGCAACAGGCGGTATAACTCTTACCGGCTTTCTTCAGTTTCACCCGTGCATCAATAAGCTCGATAATATCAATGCGAGAGAGGAGATCGTCGATAAATGAACGGGGGATTAGTCCTGCCATCGGTGATGTAGCCCTCTGGGTGAGATAAAGCGAGATAAGTAAATGTCGTGTCGGGTGGTATTAGCACGGCTATTAACGGCATTGACGTATTTCGCTTGTGATAAGACACAAGGTTAGGCGTAAAATACGAACAAGCCGCGTAACCCAATTGAATGGATAACACGGCTTGCTGTATGGATGATAGGGGAATTAACCCAGCTTAGCTTTCACTAACTGGCTTACTTTGCCCATATCGGCACGACCCTGAACTTTTGGTTTCAGAACGCCCATCAGTTTACCCATGTCTTGCATTGAGGCAGCGCCAGTCGCAGCAATCGCCTCATCCAGTAGAGCCGCGACTTCGTCGTCACTCAGTGGTTGAGGTAAAAACTCTTCTAGTACTGCAATTTCTGCAAGTTCCACATCTGCAAGGTCTTGACGACCCGCATCTGAGTACTGAGCAACAGAATCACGACGTTGCTTTACCATTTTGGTTAAAATTGCAATTAGGTTTTCGTCAGTTAATGGCATTTGCTCATCAACTTCACGCTGTTTAATTGCAGCCATTACCAGGCGGATGGCACCTAAGCGAGGTTTGTTTCTCGCTTTCATTGCCGCCTTTTGTTCGTCTTTTAGACGTTCGATCAGAGTCATGACAGGTTCCTTCTGCTAATCAGCGATTAGTACAGACGAACGCGACGCGCGTTTTCGCGAGCCAATTTTTTCAGGTGACGCTTAACTGCCGCTGCTTTAGCACGCTTACGTACAGTAGTTGGTTTTTCATAATGCTCGCGACGGCGAACTTCTGAAAGGATACCTGCTTTTTCGCAAGAGCGCTTGAAACGACGTAGTGCTACGTCAAACGGTTCGTTTTCACGTACTTTGATTACTGGCATGTAATACTCACCTCAGAGTGTGTGTTCGTTATGCTGACGGCTAAAAGTGCCAGCTGTTTAAAAATGGTGCGAAATTTTAATCTGATCACGGGGTGTTTGTAAAGCAAATTGCGAGATGAACTGGTTAATTTCTGTCGTCGAGGGTAGTATGTGCGCAAATCGCGCGGGGTATCAGAGGTAAGTATGCGAATTCTGGGTATTGAAACGTCCTGTGATGAGACAGGAATCGCCATTTATGATGACAAAAAAGGTTTACTGGCACATCAACTTTACAGTCAGGTGAAACTGCACGCTGATTATGGTGGGGTTGTGCCAGAGCTAGCATCACGTGATCATGTTAAAAAGACCATTCCACTGATCAAGGCGGCGCTGCAGCAGGCGGGGCTGACTAAAGAAGATATTGATGGCGTCGCTTTTACTGCAGGGCCTGGCTTGGTTGGTGCTCTGTTAGTTGGCGCAACCATCGGGCGCAGTATTGCTTATGCATGGGGGGTGCCGGCGGTACCCGTACACCATATGGAAGGCCACCTTTTAGCACCAATGCTAGAAGACAATGCCCCTGAATTTCCATTTGTTGCTTTACTGGTGTCGGGTGGTCATACGCTGTTGGTGGATGTGAAGGGCATTGGAGATTACACCATCTTAGGGGAGTCTATTGACGACGCTGCAGGTGAAGCCTTTGATAAAACAGCCAAATTAATGGGGCTTGATTATCCTGGTGGCCCCCGTTTAGCTAAATTAGCAGAAAACGGCTGTGCAGATCGTTTTACCTTTCCTCGTCCAATGACCGACCGTCCAGGCTTAGATTTTAGCTTTTCTGGTCTGAAAACGTTTGCTGCAAATACCATCCGCGCTAACGATGATGATGCGCAGACTCGCGCGGATATCGCCTTTGCATTTCAACACGCAGTGGTGGATACCTTGGCAATTAAGTGTAAACGCGCATTGAAGCAAACGGGGCGTAAACGCTTAGTGATTGCTGGAGGCGTGAGTGCCAATGTGTACTTGCGTGAACAACTGGCAGAGATGATGGCGAAAATGCACGGTGAGGTCTTTTATCCGCGCAATGAGTTCTGTACCGATAACGGTGCCATGATTGCGTATGCAGGTATGCAGCGCTTGAAAAATGGTGAAGCATTAGGGCTTGGTGTGAAAGCTTATCCGCGCTGGCCACTTGATCAATTACAAGCGATAACGTCTTAGCGTTTCCGAGGGGCGGTCAGCGAGTCTGGCTGCTTCTATTCTTGATGTTTTTTTTGGATTTTTTGCCAGATTTTGTTCTCTTTTCCTTTGATTAAGCGAGCAATATTGTCACTATGTCGCCATATAATTAAGCACGATAGCATCGACACCGCAATGGTGTATTCGGGCTTAAACCACCAAGTGAATAACGGTGCCAACAATGCGGTGACAACAGAGCCGAGAGAGGAGTAGCCACTAGCGGCGACAACGGCCAACCAAGATGCAATCAGTAGCCCTGCCAAACTCCAACCGATGGGAGCGAGCGCCCCTAACGCCGTAGCCACGCCTTTGCCGCCCTTAAAGTGGAAAAAGACGGGATAGATATGCCCAAGGCAAGCGGCGATACCAACAAAACCAAGATAGAGTGGATTTAAGCCGAGAAAATAGCTGCCCCAGACCGGTAGCATTCCTTTGAGGATATCGAAAACTAACACGAGTAGTGCGGCAGTTTTCCCACCCATGCGTAGGACATTGGTCGCTCCCGGGTTGCCAGAACCTGATTCACGGGGGTCTGGTAAGCCGTATACGCGACAGATCAGCACTGCACTGGAGATCGACCCCAGTAGATAGGCAGCGATAATTATCAGTAAAGCCATAGCCATCATTTTGCATTTCCTACGAGCACGCTGAGCTTATTATTAAATTAAAGTTGCAGTTCGGTGCATTATCGAGCTGTGATATAGTTCGTCGACTTATTACCTGATAATACGCGCTTTTGTGCGTGTTTGGTATCCGACCTGTAGTTTATTTTTGTGGAGCAGAAACGCGTGGATACGGTTTTTATTGAACAGCTTGAGGTCATTACAACGATTGGTGTGTATGACTGGGAGCAGGAGATTAAGCAGAAGTTAGTGCTTGATATCGAGATGGCTCATGACAACCGAGCTGCTGGTGGTAGTGATGATGTTGCTGATGCGCTCGATTATGCGCAAGTGAGTCAGGCCGTCACCCAATTCATTACAGCAGGGCGCTTTTTATTGGTAGAACGCGTTGCAGAAGAGGTGGCAGCGTTGATCATGACGTCTTTTAATGTGCCTTGGGTAAAAATTCAGTTAAGAAAGCCGGGTGCAGTGGTGAATGCGCGCAGTGTTGGTGTCTGTATTGAGCGTGGAAAACGGTAGTGAACCGTGCGTTTATTAGTGTCGGGACAAACATTGAGCGTGAGAAACATGCTCGCTTAGGGGCGCAAGCCCTACGTGAACTGGATCGAAATGCTCGATTTTCAATGGTGTATGAAGCGCAAGCAGTCGGTTACAGTGGCAATAACTATTTCAATTTTATTGCTGAAATTAAAACGTCATTGAATGTTGTTAGTTTACGCAACAGATTAAAACAGATTGAGCAGCGTTATGAACCATCTAGGCACGCTGACGGGGTGCGTCAGCGCTGTTTGGATTTGGATATCATTATTTTTAGTGAGGCTTCCGGGCACAGCATGAAGCCCCGTGAGGATTTACATAAATTTGCGTTTGTTTTACGCCCTTTGAGTGAGCTAGCGCCTGACTTTATCGTCTGCACTGAACAGCAAACATTGGCGCAGCTCTGGCAACAGCATTCAAAACGCGCAGTGATGCGACACCAGCAGCTTTGGCCTGTCGATTTTATAATTTAGAGAAAAGGGAAACAAATGAGCGTAATTGAAGCGATGGTATTGGCATTAATTCAGGGATTGACGGAGTTTTTGCCGATATCGAGCTCTGCCCACCTTATCTTGCCATCAGCCTTGCTAGGCTGGGATGACCAAGGTTTGGCCTTTGATGTAGCGGTTCATGTGGGCAGCTTGGCTGCGGTAATGATTTATTTTCGAAAGGAAGTGGTCGCCTTACTGTCTTCTTGGCTAGGTTCTATGTTTAAGGGCGAGCGTAGCCCGGAAGCCAAATTGGCTTGGATCATTATCGTGGCGACACTGCCAGCTGGGATTTTGGGGCTGTTTTTAGATGATATTATTGATTTGTATTTGCGCTCGCCGTACGTGATTGCCTGTACGACGATATTGTTTGGCTTATTGCTGTGGTGGGCCGACAAGCACTCACTGCAGCAGCAAACCGAATATCAAGTGACCTGGAAGAAAGCGCTATTCATCGGTTTTGCACAAGCCGCAGCGATGATCCCAGGCACATCACGTTCAGGTGCAACGATGACCGCGGCACTCTATCTGGGGTTCACCCGTGAAGCAGCGGCGCGTTTTTCTTTTTTAATGTCGATGCCAATTATCCTTGCCGCAGGTGGATACCTCACCATGAAGTCAGTCTCTGTTGGTGCACCAATCGAACTGGGCCCCCTATTGATCGGTATTGCTGTCTCGTTTGTGAGTGCATACGCTTGTATTCACTACTTCCTGAAATTGGTGACGCACTTGGGAATGTTGCCTTTTGTGATCTACCGTCTTGGCCTAGGCGCATTCTTATTTGCGTTTCTAATGATGGCTAGCTAATTGTAATGTATGAACCTAGGCAGGCTAGAATGGTAGCCTGCCTAGTAAATACTTATTTCCTAATCCGCTGACGTAGAATGGGCTTTTATTTCTGCGACAGCTTCAGCACGCTGCCTGCCTAGCTCCGCTCTAATCTCAGCGCCTTTAAATCCAGCGGCAATGATTGGCTGAACCGTTACGGCGACAGCGGCATTAAAACAGGCGAGTAAATACGCTTTTTGCGGATATGGTGCGTCCTCAAGTCCTGTCCTTCCTCGACAATCCGCTTTTGCTGCCGTTAAGAGCTGCTCAAGCCGTTCCGGCCTACGCCAGACATCGATGCGATCAAATAGCTTAATAATGGTGTCTGGACGCAGTTCGAATGCGCGATGGACGTTGGTATGCTCTGTGCAGACAATCACGGCTAATTGACGGTACTCGTTCGGTACTTTTAATCGCTGACAAAGGGTGGTCACAGCGGCTTTGCCTAACAGCTCATGTTTAAGGTGACGCGGCCAGTTCTCTTTTGCCGTGAGCGCTTTACCTAGGTCATGAAGCTGGGCTGCAAAGCGCACCATAGTATCTGTACTCAGTGTGGCGGCTTGTTCTGCAACCAATAAGGTGTGAATGCCGGTATCGATTTCGGGGTGGTGTTGCGGCGGTTGTGGGACGCCGAACAGGGCATCCAACTCCGGCATGACGGTTTTTAACGCGCCACACTGGCGCAGAACGGCAATAAATATATCAGGGCGAGGGCTGCTAAGGGCTTTCTCCCACTCTTGCCATACCCGCTCAGACGTTAATGCGTCGAGCTCTCCTGAGGCTGACATCTGGGTCATCAGATTGAGTGTTTCGGCGGCGATGGTAAAGCCTTGTGGTGCAAAACGAGCGGCGAAACGGGCCACGCGCAATACGCGCAGAGGATCTTCGCTGAAGGCGGGAGAGACATGGCGCAGTCGACGCTGTTGAAGATCCTCAATTCCACCGTAAGGATCGTGAAGTGTACCTTGGCTATCTTGTGCGATGGCGTTAATCGTCAGATCGCGGCGGATCAAATCTTCCTCAAGTGAGACGTCTGGCGCCGCATAGACTTCAAACCCGGTATAGCCTTTGCCTGATTTTCTTTCTGTGCGCGCCAGTGCATGTTCCTGCTTGGTTTTGGGATGTAAAAAAACCGGGAAATCTTGGCCGACTTGAGTGAAGCCTAAATCAAGCATTTGTTGTGGGTGTGCGCCGACGACGACCCAGTCTTTATCTTTAACCGGTAAGCCGAGTAGTGCATCACGGACTGCACCGCCGACAAGATAAACGTCCATAATTGTCCTATGTTGAAGTATGGGGTTAGGTAAATTGCAATTAGTATCGCAACTTAGTGCGATCAAAAATATGTAACTTGTCTATATTGTGGCACTATTATCTTCATTTGTTTATCTCGGGTAAGCGTTTATGTACAAGGATTTTTTCGCGCTGAAAGAGTCGCCGTTCACGATTGTTCCTAGTGCTCGGTTTCTATTTCTTAGTGAGCGTCATCGCGAAGCGCTCAATCACATGCTATCCGGATTAGGCGATGGCGGCGGCTTTGCCCTACTGACCGGAGAAGTCGGCACAGGTAAAACAACCGTTCTGCGCGCCTTAATTGCTCGCCTAGAAGAGAGTACCGAGGTCGCAATATTAATGAATCCTAGCTTGTCAGCATTGGAGTTGCTTGCCAGCATTTGTGATGAATTTCAGTTGACCTATCCAACCGATCCCTCATTAAAGCAGTTGACGGACGCGTTATATGAAAAGCTGAAAAGAAATGATGCCGCCGGACGTCAAACGGTGCTAATTATCGATGAAGCACAGCATCTGATGCCGGATGTGCTTGAGCAGTTGCGCTTATTGACGAATTTAGAAACCGACTCTCGCAAGCTACTAAAGGTCGTATTGATTGGCCAGCCTGAATTACAACGCTTGCTTCAACAAGATAATTTGCGCCAATTGGCACAGCGTATCACCTCGCGTTACCACCTATTGCCGTTGACCGAGGCCGAGGTAACCCATTATATCCAATATCGCTTACAAACGGTGGGTTGTTTGAATGACGTGTTTAACCCCAAAGCGATGACCGTGGTAGCCAAACGAACGTTGGGGATCCCGCGTTTAATCAATGTGGTGTGTGATAAGGCGATGCTGATTGCGTGCCAGAAAGGGCAGCGCATGGTGACGCCAGACATTGTTAGCACGGCATGCGAGCAGGTACTTGATTGGCAAACCGCCAGTGTTGAGCCTGTACGTGAACGGCCAGTTTTACCGGTGATGCTGGCGGTAGGTGTCGCTTTACTCGCGACGGGGTGGGGGATCTATCACTGGATGCCTCAATGGGCTGCGGATACCGCATTTTCAACGCCGGCTCAGAGTGCTGTTGTGTTGACGGAGGGCTCGTCCGTCGAGACGCCAATATTACCAGTAAATATCGCTGTGGTTGAAACGCCTTTACCAGCGATACCGGAGACGCCGGCCATGGCTTATCCTGATGACATTTGGTCGTTACGTGGTGAGCCAAGGCATGCGCTACAAGTGTTAGGGCAGTTGTGGGGGGTAGCTTTAACTTACCCACAATCGAGTTGTCAGATGCTAGAGAGTGCAGCGGTTCAATGTTACACCGCTCAAGTTACCTTGGCACAATTACGCATGATCGACAAGCCTGCGGTACTGACGCTGGCTTCGCAGCAACAACGTCTATCGGCGCTTCTGTATGCACTGGATGATAGCCAAGCAGAGTTATTGATTGATGGGTACCGCATTGCTGTCAGTTATCAGTGGCTGGAGAAGTACTGGACGGGTGATGCCGTGTGGTTATGGAAACCGCCTTTCAGTGATACTGTCATTTTGCCAGGCCAGCGTGGTGAGCCAGTGCAATGGCTAGATCAGCGTCTTGCGCTAGTGTTGGGTGTTCGCTCACTACAAACGGACAGTCTTAACAGTGCGATGCGAGAGCGCGTGGCGCGCTTCCAGCGCAATCAACTCCTGCAAGCGGATGGTATCCCTGGGCCAATGACTCTGATGTCGCTCCAGTCCGCATTGAGGCTTTCAGGTCCGGACTTAATGCCGGTAGGTCGTCAGATTGAACGTATCAGTGCTAATTATCAATTTGCACCTTACCCTCTTATTGATGCCGGGGAGCCGCTGTTGTTGACACAAGCGACGGCGTCGCAGCTCTCCAAACTTCCAACGCCGTCTTCGGACGCTCCTGTTGCAATAGCCCAAGCGGAATCATCATCGCTGGATACGCTAGATCTGTCAGAGCTATCTCCTGAGCTAGCTCAACTGGTTGAAACTGCGTTAAATGAGACGACTTCTGCCCCTATCGCTAAGCAGGATGGCTCTTTGCAAAGCGAGACAGAAGCGGTGCCGATTGGGCAGTTACCAGCGAGTGTGCAACAGCGAATACCAGCCTTGAATTTTCAAACTCATATTTATGCATCGACAGCGAAAGCACGCTGGGTGAAGGTGAATAATCGTGAATTGTTTGAAGGGGATGAAGCGGCTCCAGGATTAGTGATTGCGGAAATCGCGCCTAATCATGTGGAGATGACCTTTGAGAACTACCGCTTTGAGATACCCGCCCTCTCTGAATGGTAACAAAAGAATCGCGGCAACAAAAAGGCTTGCATTGTGCAAGCCTTAATCAATTACAGAGTGGGGATTATGCCCAACCGTTTGGTTTCTTTTTCTTGCGCGGCATAACGTGCGGAAGCATCAGACCAAACATCAACCCTCCACCAGCGACCATGCCACCACGCATAAACCAACGCATAAGCAAGTCATTGTGTTGGGTGTCGAGCTTGGTTCGCATATCACGCATTTCTGCTTTCGTGTTACTTAGCTGCTCACTCAGTGTTTGGTTAACGGTTTCCAGTTCTTCAATTTGCGTATTGCTTTGCAACAAAGCGCTTTCTAAGTTGGCATGACGCGCATTGGCATCTTGCTGAGCACTAGCCAACTTAGCCTTGGTCTCTTGTAGCTCCTTCTCAACCATTGGCATGCGTTCTTTCAAGCCTGGGCGCGAGGTTATAAAGTCTTTACTCACCCAGCCATTGCGGCCACGAGAGTCAGTAATTTTGATGTAATCACCGCTGTGTTCATGCTGGGTGACTTTCGCCCCTGCATTGACACTGCCGATAATACGAAATTGCGTTCCCGGGCCTGAGTGCATGTAGGTGTGCAGATCGTCAGAGATATAACGGGTCTGTTGAGCATGAACAGGGGTGGAAATTGCGCAAGCCAAAATAATGAGGCGAATGAAATTCTTCACTTCAGGATCCTTAACGAATCGGAATTATAGTATTAAATGAGAGGGTGATAGTAAGAAGTTTATGCAGAGGGTGCAACACTAGAGAGGGGGCGTCCCCCTCTCTTTAGCGGTATATCACTACTTAACCAAACATGACTTGCATAATCTTAAAGAATATGACTGCTAGAAGTGCGCCTGCTGGAAGGGTGATGACCCAAGACACGACGATATTTCTCACTACGCCAAGGTTCAGTGCAGCAATACCACGGGCAAAGCCAACACCAAGTACAGCACCAACCAATGTTTGTGTGGTTGAGATTGGCAGACCAGTACCAGAGGCAAGAACAACCGTAGAGGCAGTTGCGAGCTGAGCAGCAAAGCCACGGCTTGGTGTTAGCTCGGTAATACCCGTACCAACCGTTGCCATTACTTTGTGTCCAAGTGTGGCTAAGCCAACCACGATACCAACACCACCCAGTGGTAAGATCCACCAAGCAATGCGAGTTTTCTCAGCAATTTCACCCATGTTTTGTACCGTTGATACAATGGCAGACAGAGGACCAATTGCGTTTGCAACATCGTTTGAACCGTGAGCAAAAGCCATCGCACAAGCGGTAATAACCATTAATAGGCTAAAGACACGTTCAACACCAGCAAAGCCGTTGCTATCAACAGCGGTTCCGTCATCGGTATATTTACGCTGGATGTAAGAGTGACCCACTGCCATTACGATGAAAGAGACAATAATGGCTGCAATCCAAGCTTCTCCAGTGGAGAGGTGGAGACCGACATGCTTAAGACCTTTTGTGATCGTAACTAACGCGATCACCAATGTAGTAAGGAACATGTAAGCAGGTACGTAGCGCTTAGCGTTATCCAGTGGGTTTGCGGTATCAAAGATCAGGCGTTGGGCGCTGACAAAGATAAAGTAAGCAAACAAACCAGAGATAAACGGAGTAATCAGCCAACTGCCGACGATCCCTTGCACTGAGCTCCAGTCTACGGCTTCTGTACCAACAGAAACACAAGCAAAACCGATAATCGCACCGATAATAGAGTGTGTTGTTGATACTGGCCAGCCCATGACAGATGCCATGATCAACCAAGTACCCGCAGCGAGCAGTGCTGACATCATACCAAAGACAAGAACATCAGGCTGATGGGCAAAGAGATCAGTATCGATAACGCCACGACGGATGGTATCCGTCACCTCGCCACCTGCTAGGTATGCACCCGCAAATTCGAAGACCATAGCAATTAGAATGGCTTGTTTGACCGTCAGCGCTTTAGAGCCGACCGACGTACCCATGGCGTTGGCAACATCGTTTGCACCGATACCAACAGCCATAAGAAAACCAAACAACGCCGCCACTAAAATGAGTAGCGTGCCGTACTGAGACAAAATTTCCATTGTTAAATAACCTATTTTCTGAACACGACTACGCGCGTGACAACATCAGTTCGAGTCGTGAACCCACACGTTGGGCTTGGTCAGCGATTTCGCCAACCCACTCGAGGATTTTATAAAGGAACATGACATCCACAGGATTGTGGTTAGCTTCAATTGCTAGCAGTTGCTGGCGTAAATTGATTTGCATCGTATCAGTATCATCTTCAATGACATCAAGCTGATGGATCATCTCTTCAACTAAAGCAACTTCACGTCCTTTGAATCCTGTTTCAAGCAGTTCATCGAGTTCATGAATAACTTTCTTGGCTTGTTTCGCAGAATCTAAACAACGCTGCACATAGACAATAAAGTCAGGATACATTTCAGAAGGGATTTTTAACTGACGTCCGTAAACGCGCCCAGCAATATCTTTAGCGATATTGGCGAGTTTGTCTTGTTGAGTCAGCAGACTGAGCATATCAGTGCGGTCAACTGGCATGAACAAACCACGAGGTAGGCTTAAACGAATTTCTCGTTTTAGCTGATCAGCGTCTTTTTCGAGACGAGAGATCTTAGCTCGCAGTTTTTCAGCAGCCTCCCAATCACCGTCATGACACGCTGTGAAAAATGGGATAAGTTGTTCACAACAGGCATGTACTTTTGTGACATGATCCTGAAGTGGCGTTAGTGGGGATTTTGCAAATAATCCCATAATTGTATGTACTGGCATGGAGATCACACCTTAATAGGCCGTAAGGCTAAAATATAAGCGATGGTTTTAAGCGGCGAATGGTAACTCAAGGTCGCCGCCAAGAAAAACATTTTCATGTCTATACATAGCGTAATTTTCGGCTTGCCGTGAAGAAACTTTACCCATATTCTTGAAGTGACACGTTTTATAGGGTTACGTATGGAAACCGAGATAGAGCTGAAACTCTTTGTTTCAGAGCACTTTTCAGATATTTTAACGAAGAAAATCGAACAGTTAAAGATATTGCAGCAGGCGCGACGTGAACTGGGGAATATTTATTTTGATACTCCAGATAAACAGCTGCGCCAACACGATATAGGATTGCGTATTCGCCGCTTTGACGATGTATCGGTGCAGACACTTAAGACGGCTGGACGCGTTGTGGCCGGTTTGCATCAACGCCCTGAGTATAATGCGGAGTTAGTGGGTGATGCGATTGACCTCTCCCTTCACCCGAAGGATGCATGGCCAGACACTTTAAATGTGGCGCAATTACAAGCCGAGCTACAACCAATTTTTTCCACCAACTTTACTCGTCAGCAATGGTTGGTAGCACTCGATGATGGTAGCCAAGTTGAAATTGCCTTCGATGTTGGCGAAGTGATTGCTGGTGATAAAACCGACCCTATTTGCGAAGTCGAGTTAGAGTTGAAATCGGGACAAGCGGAAGCACTGTTTTCGCTAGCTCGTCAACTCTGTGCAGAAGGTGGAATGCGGCTAGGTAATTTAAGCAAGGCGGCGCGTGGTTATCGTTTAGCGGCCAACTATGCTGGCGATAAGATTAAACCACTGCCCTTGCTCGATGTCGCGAGTGAAACGCGAGTAGAGCAAGTGTTCGTCAGTAGTCTTGAGCATGCATTGGCACATTGGCATTATCATGAGCAAATTTTCTTTGAGCGACAAGAAGAACGAGCGCTGTATGAAGTTAGACAGGCGTTGCAGCTGATTCAACAAACGCTGTCTGTATTTGCTGATGTTATTCCAGCGCGGGGCAGTGCCCTTATCCGCCAAGAGTTAGAGTGGCTACGTGGTGAGCTACAGTGGCTTGATGAAGCAGAGAGTATCGCGCAGTTAATTGCTGATAAAGGCCATAAATTGCGCAAAATAGATGTGCGAAAGTCGCTGGTAAAACAGCTGAAGCAGCGTTGTAAACGTTTGCCGGATAGCAAAGAGATGCGGGTACTATTTCAATCCGCCCGTTATTGCAGCTTATTGCTCGATTTAAGTCGATGGATATTAAGTCGTGGTTGGCAAGCACTGCTCGATGATAAGGCACGCGATGTACTCGAAGGGCCGATTAAGCCATTTGCCGACGAACAGCTCTCGGTATCTTGGCAAGAACTGCTGGAAGTCTTTCCACTAGATAGCCAGTTTAGCAGTGATGACTATATTGGCCTGTATGCTCACTTGTCACGCAATTTACTGACTGGGCTATGTTTTGCCCATCTTTATGACCCTGAGCGTCGTGAGGCGTTTCGTTTGCCATGGTTCGATCTATTGCATGGCATCGAAGACTTGCAACAGTTAGATTTGATTGCCAACTTGCTTGATCAACAACCTGAACCTGATGATCGTGAACAGATCCGGCGTTGGGTTAACCGCAAGCAAATGTCATTACTGAATGCGATGCGCCAAACTCGAGATAATAGTTTGACGATACCGCCTTACTGGCCGTAATGCTTCACTCAATAACAGTAAGCCATCCTATGCTTGGGGTGGCTTTTTTTGTTTTAGTTCTTGTTCAAGTTGGCGCAATTGCGCTTGCTGTTGTTGCTGATTGTCGAGTAATTGTTGTTGAACCTCCACCAGCTGTCTTAGTGTTTGTGGATCTTTTTCTATGTGGTGATAGCGCTGGATGCTGCTAGTGACGAGACCTGCCACCATGCCAAAAATGGTCACTCCCGAGATAATAATAACCCCCGCAATTACCCTGCCAGCGGCGGTGACTGGGTAGAGATCACCATAGCCAACGGTAGAAATGGTCACCATGACCCACCATAACGCATCATTAAAGTTAAGAATAGTGGCGTTGGGCGCGTCACTTTCAACGATTAAAATGAATGTTGAACCGAGCGAAAAGATCAAAGTTAACAGCAGTAGCAGGCAGGCGACAGTGGTCTCTCTTGGGGCTTGCGCCAGTTGGCGTAGGATATTTTGGCTATGCCGAAGTAAGCGGATAATACGAAATATCTGAAATAGCCGAGCAAAGCGGAGCGCTTCAATAATGGGAATGCTGGCAAGATAATCAATCCAATGGTGTTTTAGGTAGGCGGTTTTGTTAGCACTACGCAGAAGATCAGCCGTTAATTGTATCCAGAAGGTGAGGCAAATTATACTGTCAACGGTAACGAGCCAGCGGTAGGTTTCTGTATAGCGGGCAGTCAGCAGTGATGTCGCAACGATAATCAGTGAAAGCAATGAGAGAGCAAAGGTCATCAGAGACATCGGGGTTAAGTCTGATTCACGGGAAGATAACTTTTTCATCTTGATTGTTTTATCATCGCTATAAAAGGTTAAACTACTGTTTACTATAAAACATATTCTCGCTGTCTGCTGTTATTGGCAACGGCATTCAAAGGACGACACAGTAAGACGGTGAAGTGATTCATAATGAGGATGAAGGTGTTACTTTCTGGATGCCTTGTTCTTAATTTACCGGGATACAAGCGCTTACTGCCGTATAGTTAGGAAGATGAAATGAAATTACCTTCACGATTAAATGAAGCCGGGATGCGTCATATTGAGCGTCTTGCCGCTCAACACTCTGGGGTGTTAGATGCGTTAAGTGATGAGCAGCATCAGACATTACTGGCTCTGTTTGCTTGTAGTGATTTTATTGCCGAGAGCATGATCCAGCATCCAGAGATGGTCACTTGGTACTTTCTTCCTGAACAGCAACCGGGGAAAGCCCGTTGTTATCGCACCCGGTTAGCGCAACGATTACATGGCATTCATGATGAGGCGGGACTGATGGCTGTACTGCGTCAGTTTAGACGTCAAGAGATGGTATTACTGGCTGGGCATGATTTTTTATCGCAACAGGCGTTAACCATCAGTTTAAGTCGCTTATCAGAGCTGGCTGAAGCGCTGATCATGGAAGCATATCACTGGTTATATCAGCGCAGTTGTTTGGAGTGGGGTACGCCAACCAATGCGGCAGGAGAAGCGCAGCCGATGTTGGTGCTCGGTATGGGGAAGCTGGGAGGAGGTGAATTAAATTTTTCATCGGATATTGATCTCATCTTCACCTACCCAGATAACGGCGAAACCGTTGGGGCTCGACGCTCGATCGCAAACGCACAGTTTTTTACCCGTTTAGGGCAACGTCTCATTAAAGCCCTTGATCAACAAACCTTTGATGGTTTTTGCTATCGTGTGGATATGCGTTTGCGTCCTTTTGGTGATAGTGGCCCGTTAGTGATGAGCTATTCTGCGCTGGAAGACTATTATCAAGAACAAGGACGAGATTGGGAGCGTTACGCCATGCTCAAGGCGCGGGTGATGGGAAGAGAAAGCTTCGCGCGTTACCAAGAGCTACGTCAGATGCTGCGCCCATTTGTTTTTCGTCGCTATATTGATTTTAGTGCGATTCAATCATTGCGTCGCATGAAAGCCATGATTAGCAGCGAGGTTCGTCGCCGAGGATTACAAAACAATATTAAGCTGGGGCCGGGCGGCATTCGTGAAGTGGAGTTTATTGCGCAGTCTTTCCAACTGATCCGCGGTGGACGTACACCACAGCTGCGTGGCCGTGGGTTGTTGGAAACATTAAAAGCCATCGACGATAACGGGCTGTTGCCTCAACAAGATGTCGCGGTTTTGCGTGACGGCTATTTGTTGTTGCGTCGTATAGAAAACTTACTGCAAGCGATAAATGATGCGCAGACGCAAACCTTGCCGCAGGGTGAGTTAGATCGAGATCGACTTGCTTATGCGTCCGGTTATTTGGATTGGGATGCCCTTCAATGTGCGATTGACTCTCACATGGCGGCGATACACCGGGTGTTTGATGACCTGATTGGCGATGAAGAGCAAGAGAGTGCTAGCCCAGTCGCGGCGCATTTCCAAGAAGTGTGGGACATGGCGCGTGATGAAACCGTATTATTAAGCATATTTGATGAACATAACTTTGCTCACCCAAACGAGCTCAGCCGTGCGTTACTTGGTTTTAAAGCTGAGTTAGCGAAGCGAACCTTAGGCCAGCGTGGGCGAGAAGTATTAAATCGTTTGATGCCAACGCTGCTAAGTCATCTATTGCCGCACGAGGATGCGGGAGTGGTGTTGCCACGCATCCTTAATTTATTGGTCAGTATAGCTACCCGCACGACCTACTTAGAGTTGTTGGCTGAACACCCGAATGCGCAATATCAACTGGTACGTTTATGTGCCGCTAGCACCATGATTGCCGAGCAACTTGCCCGTTATCCAATTCTGCTTGATGCACTCTTAGACCCGCACCAACTCTATCATCCTATCCCGCTCGCTCAATACCGTGATGAGTTGCGCGAGTACTTAGCGCGTATTCCTGAAGAGGATATGGAGCAACAAATGGAAGGGATCCGTCAGTTTAAGCAGGCGCAGTTGCTGCGAATTGCTGCGGCTGATATTGCCGGTGTGTTGCCAGTGATGCAGGTCAGCGATCACTTAACCTATTTGGCTGAGGCGATAGTAGAAGCGGTCATTAGTCAGGCTTGGTTCCAAATGAGCAGTAAGTTTGGTCAACCAAGTTACTTACGCGAGCGTGGGGGACGTGGATTTGCCGTGGTGGGCTATGGCAAGGTTGGTGGTTGGGAGTTGGGCTATAACTCTGACTTAGACATTGTGTTCTTAACCGATTGTCCCGCAAATGATATGACGGATGGTGAAAAACAGATAGATAGCCGGCAGTTTTATGCACGTCTCGCGCAACGTATTGTGCACCTTTTCTCTACGCGCACAGCGACAGGGGTGTTATACGAAATTGATACCCGTTTGAGGCCATCAGGTGCGTCAGGGTTACTGGTTAGCACGTTGGAAGCCTTTGAGGTGTATCAGTGCCAAGAAGCATGGACGTGGGAGCATCAAGCATTGGTGCGTGCACGCGTGATATATGGTGATGACCAACTGGTCGATGGGTTTGCTCAAGCGCGTAAAAAGGTGTTGTGCTTACCGCGTCAAACGGCCCAGTTGCGGCTTGATGTGGTTAAAATGCGTGAGAAAATGCGCGCTCACTTAGGCAATAAAAAAGCGGGACGCTTTATGTTGAAACAAGATAGCGGTGGGATCACCGATATTGAGTTTATTGCCCAGTACCTTGTTTTAAATCATGCTGCAGAGCTAAAGGTATTAACACGCTGGTCTGACAATGTCCGTCTTTTTGAACTGCTGGCACAATGTGATGTTTTATCGGTGACCGAGGCACACGCAGTCACGCAGGCTTATACCGCGATGCGAAATGAGATACACCGCTTAAATCTCATGGGAAAAGAGGCGGATGTGGATGAACAGGCCTTTAGTTCGCAACGCGAGGTGGTAACGGCGCTATGGCAACGGCTGTTTGCTGAGTGATGCTTGAGGTGTGAGTCGCCACTTCGTGTTCGTCGTCAGATACGCTCTCCCTCCTCGACCAGAAGGGAGAGTGGAAAATCGTTGGTTAACCTTTATAACGCGGGTCTTTATCGCCATATAAGCTCGGCTGACCTTCTGGGCGGGTTTTGAAGCGGCGGTGAAGCCACATGTATTCACCTGGCGCCAGACGAATCGCTTGCTCAATCACCCGGTTAGCCGTCGCGGCGATAGCCTCTGCATCACCGTAAGGGACATCCTCAACCGGGGAGACTTTGGCGACATAACCGCGATTATCGGCGCGGCGATGAAAGCTGAAACCGATCACGGCGGCATGGCTGGCATCGGCGAGAATCGCTGTTCCTGTTGTCGTACAAGCATCTGGCACGGCGAAATAGGGAACAAAGACCGAGCGGCGTGCGCCATAATCATGATCAGGCATGTACCATAGAGCTTGACCATCTTTGAGGGTTTGAATCATTCCCTTAACATTCTTTTTATGGATAAGCCCTTTATTCGACCTTGCGCGTCCACGGTATTGGATGTAATCAAAGGCGGGATTGTTGTTAGGTCGGTATACGCCATAGCCTGGCGTAACCATGCCCATAGCGCGAGCGCAGACCTCAAGGTTTAGGTTGTGGTAACCCAGTACCAGTACGCCTTGTCCTTGCTGCATGATAGCCTCAACCTCTTCCATCCCCTCTATCTCAACCAGCTTGCGCATGCGCCACTCTGGCCAAAACCATGCAATACACGTTTCAATCAACGCCAAGCCAGAAGATTCGATGTTCTCAATAACCAATGCTTCGCGCTCTTCTTCACTGAGCTCGGGAAAGCAGAGTGCAAGGTTTCGCCTCACAATATGTAACCGCTTTGGCATCAGCTTCATCATTAGATGACCGAGACCACGTCCAAGCTGGAACAGCACACGATAAGGCAGCCAAGAGATGAGATACATGAGTCCCATGCCAAACCAGACAAGCCAAAAGCGAGGATGGAGTAGGGCTAGGCGAAATTGCGGTGAAGAATATTTGTTCATGGGCAGAACTGGTCGTTTTATAAGTTGATCTCTGACTGTATTGTAAAGGTTTTCGCCATGATTGGTAGCTGTTGCTCGCCTTTGGTTATGATACACTCGCCCTGTTTCCTGTACCCCGCGGAGAGAAAGATGAAACTTACCCTGCCTGATTATGATCAAGCCAATGTATTAGTTGTCGGTGACGTGATGCTGGATCGTTACTGGACCGGCCCGACAGGCCGTATTTCGCCAGAAGCCCCAGTTCCGGTGGTTAAGGTCGATCAAATTGAAGAGCGTCCAGGGGGGGCAGCAAACGTTGCCATGAATATTGCCGCACTGGGTGGTCGGGCGCAACTTATTGGTTTAACGGGTGAAGATGAAGCCGCGAAGGCACTGACTGAAACACTGGCGTCGCTTAAGGTCGAGTGCGATTTTGTTAAGTTGCCAGATTATCCCACCATTACCAAACTGCGTGTGATGAGCCGTGGTCAGCAATTGATCCGCCTTGATTTCGAAGAAGGCTTTCATGACGTGGCACAGGAGAAGGTGCTTCCTCCTGTAATGGCGGGTTTGAATGAAACCAAAGTCATGATCCTTTCTGATTATGCAAAAGGCGCACTAGAACACGTCCGTGAGATGATTGCGGCGGCTCGCGCAGCGAATGTCGCGGTGTTGATTGATCCAAAGGGAACGGACTTTGAGCGCTACCGTGGTGCAACACTCTTAACGCCGAATCTGTCTGAGTTTGAAGCCGTAGTAGGTAAAACCACTGGCGATGAAGACATTGTAGAGAAAGGTTTAACCTTACTGGACAAATTTGATTTCGAGGCTCTGCTCGTAACGCGTTCAGAGCATGGCATGACACTGATTCGCCGCAATGCCGAACCATTCCACTTGCCAACACAAGCACAAGAAGTCTTTGATGTAACGGGTGCCGGCGATACGGTGATTTCTGTGCTTGCGGCTTCGTTGGCAGCCGGAAAATCGTATGAGCATGCGTGTGTGCTAGCAAATGCAGCAGCAGGTGTGGTTGTCGGGAAGCTGGGTACCTCGACAGTGTCTACGATTGAGCTTGCAGAAGCGGTACATGGCACACAAGAAACCGGCTTTGGTGTGATTGCCGAGTCAGCACTAAAAGTGGCGGTGGCAGAAGCGCGTAAGCGCGGCGAAACGGTGGTGATGACCAATGGCTGCTTTGATATTTTGCATGCCGGGCACGTGTCATACCTCAATGAAGCTGCCAAGTTGGGCGATCGATTGATTGTGGCGGTAAACACGGATGAGTCCGTTAAAATGCTCAAAGGCCCAGGGCGACCAGTCAACCCAGTGGATCGCCGTATGGCGGTACTTGCAGGGCTAGGTAGCGTTGATTGGGTGGTACCGTTTAGCGAAGAGACACCGCAGCGTTTGATTGGTGAAGTCTTGCCAAGCCTATTGGTGAAGGGTGGTGACTATAAACCGGAAGAGATCGCGGGTGGAAAAGAGGTTGTAGCAGCGGGTGGTGCTGTGCAGGTGCTTAACTTTGAAGACGGTTGCTCAACGACCGAAATCATTCAGGCGATCCGTAGCGGCAAAGGCTAAGCGCCTCTTGAGTGAGTTGTGGGCTTGAAGAAGCCCTAGACCAGAGCCAAAAAAGCACCGAAAGGTGCTTTTTTAATGCTGTTTTTGCGGTGAAGAGCTATTTGGCGTTAATTAAACCCGCGTTAATATCCAGGATATCTTGCTCGCTCAATGTACCCACTGCTTGTTTTAACTGCAGGGTGCTGATGATGTAGTCGTAACGGGCATTCGCCAGGTTACGGTTGGCATCAAAGAGGCGACGTGTTGAGTCGAGTACATCAACGATGGTACGGGTCCCGACATCGAATCCTGCTTCGGTCGCTTCTAATGCAGAACGTGCAGAGATAACGGTTTGTTCATAAGCGCGTAGGCTGCCGATGCTCGCGTTAATGTTGTTGTAGAATGCTCGCACATCGCGAACGACCGCACGGTAACTCTGCTCCAGATCTTGGCTAGTGGCAACATAGTTGTATTGCGCTTGTTTCACTTGCGAATTGATATTACCACTCGTGTAGAGTGGCATGCTGACGTTTAGTCCAGCGCTAAGATCATTATAATCGAGATCGGCTGACGCTTTATTGTTGATGTCCGCAAGGGTATAGCCGGCTTTAAAGTTAACGACAGGTAAGCGAGAATCTTCTGCCAATGAGATCTGGGTGCGTGAGATATCTTGCGAAATTCGTGAGGCGAGCAAGCTTAGGTTCTCTTGCTGCGCTGTGTCTAGCAGTGTAGCGATGTTTTGTTTCGGGCTACCAGCACTGAAGCGTTTTGTATCAAGAATATCCAGTGTACGATGCTCTTGGCCGGTGATTTCCCGTAATGCTTCATAGTTATTGACTAGCTGATTTTCAGCCAAGATTTCGTTTGCAAGTACCGAGTCGTATTGGGCTTGTGCGTCGTGCACATCCGTTATCGCAGATAGGCCGACTTCAAAGCGCTGCTGAGTCTGCTCAAGTTGGCGACCCACGGCTGCTTTTTCTGCGCGAACAAACGTTAAGTTATCGACAGAGCGCAGCACATCAAAATAGGCCACAGAGACACGTAAAATCAGCGCTTGTTGAGTGGCAGCAAACGCAGCATCAGCTTGACGAGCTGTCATTTCAGCAATGTCTAAATTCAACCAGCTACTACGGTTGTAAACTTGTTGATTTAATTCAACGCCCGCAGAAAGCGCATTGTTTTCACGAAAATCTTCGTTACTACGCGTAATATTGTAACCACCAGCGAGGTTGATTTGTGGTAATAGCACGCTTCGCGAGCTGGTGATAGCTTCGAAGGCAGCATCCTTTGTTGCAGCAGCGGAAAGCAGTTGAGGGTCGTTATTCTTTGCTTGCTGATAAATTGTTGCGATATCGTCAGCAAGAGCAATATGACTTACGCCACCGAGCGAGAGACTGATGACGAGAGGCAATAATTTCTTCATGGATGCTGTCCTTGATGAGTATCGGTGAATAAAAAAGTAATAAATAATACTAGCAATGAATCGTTTAGTTTACAGCATTCTAGCTTTCTTGAAACTGATCATTACATATCTTTACGTCAGCGGCATGTCATCTTTGTGCTATGTCACAATTTATTTAAAGTTTATGACATTTGTTGATAGAACGGGATGTGTTACCCTAAGTGAAGGTATCGCTTCTGTTATTGTATTCATGCAGGTGGTTGACGATGAGCAAGGGTTTTGACAAACACGATGTGAAGCTGCTAGGCCAAGAGACGGTCTTTCAAGGCTTTTTTAAAATGATTCGTTATCGTTTACAACACAAATTATTTCTTGGTGGTTGGAGTCAGCCGTTCGAGCGGGAAGTGTTTGAACGAGGCCATGCGGTGGCGCTGTTGCCTTATGATCCGGTACGAGATGAAGTCGTGCTGGTCGAGCAGTTTCGGATTGGTGCTCATCTGGGTGAATGTCAGCCGTGGCAGTTAGAGATTGTCGCTGGGATCACTGAAGAGGGTGAGGTAGAGAGCGAGGTTGCAAAGCGTGAAGCATACGAAGAGGCTGGGTTAAGCATCAATACCTTGCAACGAGTCACGCGTTATCTACCTAGCTCTGGTGGTTGTACAGAGACTATCGAGCTCTATGTTGGTCTTACAGACAGTAGTCAAGCACAAGGTGTACATGGTTTAGAAGACGAGAATGAAGACATTCGCGTCCATGTATATAGTCGTGAGGATGCCTACGCCAAGGTGGTTGATGGAGAAATTGAAAATGCGGCGTCGATAATTGCGCTGCAGTGGCTACAGTTAAACTATCAGTCCCTACAGCAAAACTGGTGTGAGGTTTGAACGTGAGTCGCAATTATGTTGTCGATTTTCCTGCCATTATGCGCATGTATGAAACTAACTATGCCAAGTTGGTGTCATTACTTCCGCGCGGGGAAGAAGACAGTTGTTGTTATGATGTTTGCGGTGATGTGTATGTGATTGCGGTGCAAGAACAGACTAGGTACACCACCCTTGTTAATATCACGCAGCAAAATTCTCAAATAAGCCAACCTGCAACGCAGTTCACAGTTAGGCTGTATCATGATGCAAAAGTAGCGGAAGTGTGTGCTACTCAACAGACAGCGCGACTGAAGCCTCGCTATGATTATCCAAATCGAGGAATGTATCAAAAAGATGAAAAACATCAAGTTAATGGCTTCCTCAGTGACTGGTTGAAGCACTGCCTTAGGCATGGACTAAGTAAGTCAACGATTTGTAAGTTAAATTAGAGTAAAAGGTTTTACGAATTTTGCAGACATTCTCTCTGCCTACAAAGGACTCAGACAGCGCAGTATTACTGCAACTGACCGACTCTCACTTGTTTGCTACTGATGATGGCAGCCTGTTGGGCGTAAAAACAAACCAGAGCTTTAAAGCGGTGCTTGAGGCGATTGATGCCCAAGCGCCTGTTTTTGATGCGTTATTGGCGACAGGTGATATCTCTCAGGATCACAGCGTTGCATCGTATGCCCACTTTGTGCGCGGCATTAGTCGCTGGACATCTCCTTGCTTTTGGTTGCCAGGTAATCATGATTATAAGCCAAGTATGCACTCGGTCTGTCCTACCCCTACGATTGAACCAGCCCAGCATGTTTTGCTGGGTGAACACTGGCAATTGATTATGCTTGATAGCCAAGTGAAGGGGGTGCCGCATGGTGAGTTAAATGATGCTCAGCTACGTTTTTTAGAGGAGACGCTGTCGGCATTCCCACAACGGCATGCTTTAATCTCATTACATCACCATTCTGTTGAAGCTGGCAGCAGTTGGCTGGATCAACATAAATTGCACAATGCTGCGTCTTTTTGGTCTACGTTGAGCCAACATGCTCAGGTGAAAGCGGTCCTGTGTGGTCACATCCATCAAGAAATGGATCGACTGAAAAACGGTATTCGTGTTCTAGCTACGCCCTCGACCTGTTTTCAATTTAAGCCCGACTCGACAGATTTTGGTCTCGATAACCGCACACCGGGTTGGCGTTGGCTAACATTGCGGGCGAATGGTGACATTGAGACTCAGGTTGAACGGTTAACAGGTCGAGCATTTTTACCTGATTTTAATAGTGCAGGTTATTAATGCAGCCATTACTTATCTATATTCATGGCTTTAATAGTTCGCCATTGTCATTGAAAGCACAAACCATGGTGACTTGGTGTCGAACACACCGTCCCGATATACGAC
This sequence comes from Thaumasiovibrio clandestinus, assembly GCF_047250365.1. NCBI lineage: Bacteria > Pseudomonadati > Pseudomonadota > Gammaproteobacteria > Vibrionales > Vibrionaceae > Thaumasiovibrio > Thaumasiovibrio clandestinus. The sequence goes on along the minus strand of NZ_JBLBVL010000002.1, from coordinate 448,977 downwards.
TCGAGGTCCCCCAGCTCCCCAGCTACCCCCAGGCGGCGGCTACGTACTTAGACACGCTTATCCGTCCGCTATTAGCCACGCATCAAGTGGGCTTAGTAGGCAGCTCACTTGGTGGCTACCTGTCGACGTGGTTAAATGCGCGTTATGGGATCCCTGCGGTGCTGATAAACCCTGCGGTTAAGCCTTATGAGTTGCTGGTCGATTACCTAGGAGAGCAGGTTAATCCCTACACCCAAGAGGTGTATACCTTAACATCAGCGCATATCGATGAGTTGAAAGCGCTAGATGTGGTAGACTTAGATTACACCGAGCGCTTGTGGTTGCTGCAACAAGAAGGTGACGAGGTGCTTGATTACCGACAAGCGGTAAGCAAATATGCTGCGTGCCAACAAACGGTGGAACCCAATGGGGATCATAGTTTTGTTGGTTTTGAGCGTTATCCTTCCGAAATTATTCGCTTTTTGGGTCTGTAAACCACAAAAAGCATTCCAATTTATTCCGGTCTGAGGGAAGACGGCTCACAAATGTGATCGCCAATTTCCAGCTCTCGCTTGACATCAAGGCGGGGGTTACTGACTATTGTGAAAATTTTTTACGACGTTCCCTGATATGACAGAGCAAACTTATAATGCAGGTGCCATTGAAGTCTTAAATGGACTAGAGCCTGTAAAGCGCCGACCAGGTATGTATACCGATACCACGCGCCCGAACCATCTAGGTCAGGAAGTCATTGATAATAGTGTCGATGAAGCCTTGGCTGGTCATGCAAGAAAAGTTGAAGTGATCCTTCACGCTGATCAATCCCTCGAAGTGGTGGATGATGGGCGAGGAATGCCCGTAGATATCCACCCAGTGGAAAAAGTGTCAGGGGTTGAGCTGATCCTGTGTAAATTGCATGCTGGTGGTAAATTCTCTAACAAGAACTACCAGTTTTCTGGTGGTCTTCATGGCGTGGGAATTTCGGTTGTTAATGCCTTGTCGACACGAGTCGAAGTGACGGTAAAGCGTGATGGACAGGTGTATCAGATTGCCTTTGAACATGGAGAGAAAGTCTCAGAGTTAGACGTGATCGGCACTTGTGGCAAGCGCGCCAAAGGGACACGTGTACATTTTTGGCCAGAAGCGCACTATTTTGATAGCGCTAAATTTTCGGTTTCTCGCTTAAAAAGTGTCTTAAAAGCGAAAGCTGTTTTATGCCCAGGGTTAGAAATTGTCTTTACCGATAAGGTAAATGATGATGTCTACCGTTGGCATTATGAAGATGGCTTGAACGACTACCTTGCTGATAGCGTAAAAGGCTACCCACTGTTGCCTGAACGCCCGTTTACCGGGGTATTTTCTGGCGCGTCTGAGGCGGCGGATTGGGCGGTGATCTGGTTACCAGAAGGCGGTGATATGATCACCGAGAGTTACGTCAACTTGATCCCGACTGCGCAAGGTGGCACCCATGTTAATGGGCTGCGCCAAGGCCTCCTTGATGCGATGAAAGAGTTCTGCGAATTCCGTAACTTATTACCGCGGGGTGTAAAGCTTACCGCGGATGATATTTGGGAGCGCTGTGCATATGTATTGTCGGTGAAAATGCAAGATCCACAATTTGCAGGGCAGACCAAAGAGCGTCTCTCTTCGCGTCAATGTGCGGCATTCGTGTCAGGCGTAGTAAAAGATGCTTTCAGTTTGTGGCTCAACGAGCAACCACAAATTGCAGAACAGTTAGCAGAGCTTTGTATCTCCAATGCGCACCGTCGTATGCGTGCGGCGAAAAAAGTGGTGCGTAAAAAAGTGGCCTCTGGCCCAGCATTGCCAGGTAAGTTAACCGATTGTTCGATGCAAGATCTTAACCGCACTGAGCTGTTCTTGGTGGAGGGTGACTCGGCAGGCGGTAGTGCCAAGCAGGCACGCGATCGTGAGTTTCAGGCCATCATGCCATTGCGTGGTAAGATCCTAAATACATGGGAAGTGTCCGCTGATCAGGTATTGGCATCCGATGAAGTACATAATATCTCTATCGCACTAGGTATCGACCCTGACTCTGAAGATCTTAGCGGACTGCGTTATGGTAAAGTTTGTATTCTTGCCGATGCTGACTCCGATGGTCTACACATTGCCACACTGCTATGTGCTCTGTTTTATAAGCACTTTAAAGCGTTGGTGGCCAATGGCCATGTCTTTGTTGCCATGCCACCGCTGTATCGTATTGATTGTGGTAAAGAGGTTTTTTATGCCCTTGATGACGCCGAGAAAGAAGGGATCTTAGACCGCCTTAGTCAGAAGCGTGCCAAGATCAACGTGCAACGATTTAAAGGCTTGGGTGAGATGAACCCACTGCAACTGCGTGAAACGACCATGGATCCAAACACACGTCGCTTAGTGCAGTTGACCATCGCTGAAGACAATCAAGATGAGCTGGTGATGGACATGTTATTGGGTAAAAAGCGCGCCGAAGATCGTCGCGGTTGGCTACAAGAAAAAGGCGATCTTGCCGAAGTATAAGAATTTTCCGCTAGCAACTGCTAGCGGTTTTCAGTTTTAACGGATGTTACATTATGACTGATATTACGATGGACGGCGTCGAACAGCAGCCGATTGGCCGCTTCTCAGAAGACGCTTACCTTAATTATTCCATGTATGTAATCATGGATCGTGCTTTGCCATTTATCGGCGACGGCTTGAAGCCAGTACAGCGACGCATCATCTACGCGATGTCTGAATTGGGGTTGTCGGCGACAGCAAAGTATAAGAAATCAGCCCGTACCGTTGGTGATGTACTCGGTAAGTACCACCCGCATGGGGACTCGGCGTGTTATGAGGCAATGGTCTTAATGGCTCAGCCTTTCTCTTACCGTTATCCGTTGGTGGATGGCCAAGGTAACTGGGGAGCGCCAGATGATCCAAAATCGTTTGCCGCAATGCGTTATACCGAATCGCGTTTATCCCGTTTTTCGGAAGTGTTACTGAGTGAATTAGGTCAAGGTACGGTTGATTGGCAACCAAACTTTGATGGCACGATGAAAGAGCCGAAAACGTTGCCAGCGCGTCTGCCACACATTCTGTTAAATGGTGTCACTGGCATCGCCGTTGGTATGGCGACTGACATTCCACCGCATAATGCGCGTGAAGTGGCCAATGCGATGGTGCACTTGATCGATAACCCAAAAACCGATCTCGATGGTTTAATGGAGTTCGTCAAAGGTCCGGATTACCCAACAGAAGCGGAAATCATTACCTCGAAAGGGGATATCAAGAAGCTTTACCGTACCGGTAAAGGTAGCGTGAAAATGCGCGCAGTGTGGGGTAAAGAGAACGGTGATATTGTTATTACCGCGCTGCCGCACCAAGTGTCTGGCGCAAAACTGCTTGAGCAGATCGCTAATCAGATGCGTAACAAGAAACTACCGATGGTCGACGATCTACGTGATGAGTCTGATCATGAGAACCCGACCCGAATTGTTATTGTGCCGCGCTCTAACCGTGTCGACTGCGAACAGCTGATGAATCACCTGTTTGTATCGACAGATCTAGAGAAGAGCTATCGCGTTAACCTCAATATGCTTGGTTTAGATGGACGCCCTCAAGTGAAAGGGCTCGATACCATCTTAAATGAGTGGTTGGTGTTCCGCCGTGAAACAGTACGTCGTCGTCTACAATACCGCTTAGATAAGATCTTGGCACGTTTACATATTTTGGAAGGCTTACTGGCAGCTTACCTTAATATCGATGAAGTGATTGAGATCATTCGAAATGAGGATGATCCAAAAGCAGAATTCATGACCCGATTTGGTCTGAGTGAGAAGCAGGCGGATGCGATCTTAGAGATCAAATTACGTCAATTGGCCAAGCTCGAAGAGATCAAGATCCGCGGCGAGCAGGATGAATTAAGCCAAGAGCGTGACAAGTTGGAGAAGTTGTTAGGCTCAGAGCGCAGAATGAATACTTTGCTGAAGAAAGAGATTGCCGCAGATGCAGAAAAATACGGCGATGATCGTCGCTCACCACTGGTGGAGCGTTCAGAAGCAAAAGCCTTGTCAGAGCGCGACTTAGTGCCAAGTGAAGCGATCACTGTGGTGTTGTCAGAAAAAGGTTGGATTCGTCACGCCAAAGGTCACGATGTTGATCCACAAGCGATGAATTATAAGTCGGGCGATGGATACCTTAATCATGCTCGAGGAAAGAGTAATCAACCGGCGATCTTCCTTGGTAGTGATGGACGAAGTTATGCATTAGAGTCTCATACCTTGCCGTCGGCACGGAGTCAGGGAGAGCCGATTACAGGACGCCTGAACTTAACGCCGGGTAGTACAGTGCGCCAAGTGATGATGAGTGAAGACAGTCACTTATGGTTGATGGCGTCCGATGCAGGTTATGGCTTTATTTGTAAAAGTACCGATATGGTATCGAAGAACAAGAGTGGTAAAGCACTGCTGACCCTACCGGAAAATGCTGAAGTAATGCCACCTCAGTTAGTGAATGATCTAGACAATGATCAGATTGTCGCTATTACTAACGAAGGGCGTATGCTTATGTTTGCGCTGAAAGATTTGCCGCAGTTAGGTAAAGGTAAGGGTAACAAGATCATCAATATCGCGACGGCAAAAGCCAAGGCGCGCGAAGAGTTGTTATCTCACTTGTTTGTTCTGCCTCAAGGGGCAACGTTAACGCTGCATGCAGGTAAGCGTAAGTTGGGCTTAAAACCAAGCGATCTGGATAATTTCCGTGGCGATCGTGGTCGACGAGGAGCGATGCTGCCGCGTGGACTGCAACGCGTTACTGCTGTTGAAATCACCACAATAGACACAGCGGAATAACTAACAGCAATAGGATTGACGCTAAGCCTTTCCAGAAATGGGAGGGCTTTTTTATTGTTGATTTTGCATCAACGCAGCAGGATTGAGATGAAGATATACAGAAAAGAGGTGTATTTTCAAGCGGGCAAAGTATACTAGCGAACAGTTGTACGCTGAGGATAATTGAATGATTTTTGTACTTCGCCTAATGGCGACGGCAGTGTTTGCTGTACTGATGTTTGTATTTGGTTGTACGTGGTGTTTGCTGAGTCCGCGTGATCCGAAACATGTAAAAACCTTTGGGCGCCTATTCAGTAAAATGTCCCGTATTTACGGTATCCAGTTGGAAGTACGTTTTCCTGATAATGGTGAGAGCGAAGAGCCTAGTGTGTATGTGGCTAACCACCAAAGCAACTGGGATCTGTGGACGGTTTCTGGTGCTGTAATGCCAAGAACAGTAACCGTTGGAAAGAAAAGCTTACTTTGGTTGCCACTGTTTGGGCAATTATATTGGATTACTGGTAACATTCTTATTGATCGTAAAAATCGCTCTAAAGCGATGGGAACGATTGGTCAGGTGGTTGATAAAATCAAACAGAATCGTGTTTCTATTTGGATGTTCCCAGAAGGAACACGCTCGCGTGGACGTGGCATGCTGCCCTTTAAAACGGGGGCCTTTCATGCTGCGATTGGTGCTGAAGTTCCTGTTGTACCCATTGTCTGTAGCTCGACCAGTCATCTAAAATTGGGGCGTTGGAACAATGGGCATGTGATTGTTGAGATATTACCGCCTGTCTCGGTCGCAGAGTATAAAAAAGAGGATGTGCGCGATTTGGCGGAAATTTGCCGCACACAAATGTCTGAAAAATTAGCAGCGTTGGATGCCGAAGTCGCACAGCGTAATCAAGCTTAAATACGGTTTATTCGCTACGCTTAAAGGGCGCACTGGGTGCGCCCTTTTATATTGTAGTTAGGTGATGCTGGGAGAGAATATGTCGGCAGAAAAAGTCGTATTGGTGTCTGAGTGTGGGGCACCCTTGGGGTTGCAGGATAAGATGCAGGCACATATAGATGGAGCACTTCATCTCGCATTTTCTGTGTTGTTATATCGACAAGGCGAGAATGAACGCGAGTATCTTCTTCAGCAGCGTGCATTGACTAAATACCATAGCGGGGGGTTGTGGACGAACACCTGCTGTTCGCATCCTCGCGATGGTGAAGCCTTTATTAAGGCAGGAGCAAGACGACTAATTGAAGAGATGGGGCTAACATTAGAGAAACCATTGAGAGATATTGGACACTTTATCTATTGTGCTGATTTAGATAATGCACTGATAGAGCACGAATTAGATCACGTTTTGATCGCTGAAGTAGAGACGCTAACGTTCACCCCTAACCCAGAAGAAGTGATGGCGACACAATGGATACCTCGTCGCGCATTATTGGATAAACTGGCAAGTTCACCACAACAATTTACCGCTTGGTTCAACTCGGTATTGCTGATGGCCGATGAGTATTTAGAGCGCCAAAACCCTCAGCCAGTTGAAGAATAAAAAACGCCATCGCAAGAGCGATGGCGTTTTAAAATGATTGACGATGGATTACTTACGAACGGCAATCGCTTCGATTTCAATGCCAACATCTTTCGGTAAACGTGCAACTTCAACGCAAGAACGAGCCGGGTAAGGGGCGTTATTCTCATCAAAGAACTGACCATACACTTCATTAACTGCCGCGAAGTCATTAAGATCTTTAACGAAAACTGTCATTTTTACGATATCTTTAACCGTCAGACCTGAAGACTCAACAACCGCTTTCACGTTTTCTAGTGACTGGCGAGCCTGTGCTGTAATTTCTGCAGGTACTTCACCAGTCTCAGGGTTTACTGGGATCTGACCTGAAGTGAGCACCATGTTGCCAAGGTCGACGCCCTGAACGTATGGGCCAATTGCTGCAGGTGCTTTTTCAGTGTGTAGTACTTGAGTCATAACATGTCCTTTCTTGGATGAATAATTCAAAGTACTAAGTGTGCATTCAACCTGATAACAGGTCAAAGAGAAATCGCTCACTTATCGACATTCACCGGAATTAACTCTTTAAAGTAAAAGCCCGGATGCGCGTCGGTTAAATGCTCTGCTTGATAATGTTTATGAACTATTTCGCCTAGCTCGAAAGGGATGGGATAACTGAAGTTTGGACCATCAAAAACAAACGTATGGTATTCACCATTTTCACCGCAAGGGTCAACGTCGGCAGGAAGGTCGTTAACAAATGATTTATCAATGCAGCGGCCGACAAAGCTGGCATCTAGCTTGCTCCCATCAACGGCCACGACGATGGCTTTGAAGCCCAAGTCGATCAGTTCGTTGAGCAATACGCGTGTGTTTCGCTGCCACAGTGGAAAATGGGCCTGAATCTGTTTTGCTGCTAGCTGTGTCTCGCGATGTAGGCGAAGATCTTCCAAATAGATATCGCCAAAGATGGCATGTTCACAACCAAGTTGTCGCATTGTATCGACAGCCTGATGCATTAAACCTTCATACTCGTCCATATTGACAACTTCAGGCAACCAGATCTTTTCGAGCGGTAAACCTAGCGCTTGGGCTTGTTGATCAAGAAGATCGACATGAATACCATGCATTGAGACACGTTGGTGTGCTTGATTGACAGTGGTCAGCAAAGTGCGGACTTCAAAGCGCGGGTCTTGCTGAGCATGATAAAGCGCCATGGCGCTGTCCTTGCCACTACTCCAGTTAAAATAGGCGTTGAGAATAGACATTTTTTCTTCCATGTCGGGGAGTTAGGTTATCTATAATAGAGAATATGGCGAGAAGAAAAAAGCGCTGCATTGGCAGCGCGTTGGAAATTCAATCACTTTCGTGCGTTCCCACTTGCTAATAATACTGAAAGCACAGGAACTTCTTATTAAATCTAGATACGACATAAACAACGGCGCTAGTATTGGTTATAATCCTTGCAAAATAAAGTCACTTTTGTATGGCTGGCCCATCCAACATGATAAGGAAAGTGTGATGCATACATTGGAACAGCTGAATAGCTATATCGCCGTTTACGAGACAGGATCTTACAGCGCCGCTGCTAAAAGGTTAGGAAAATCTAGAGCGACAGTACGAGAACAGGTCGTGAGTTATGAGGATAGTCTGGGTTATTCGCTGTTTAATATTGAAGGTCGTCAGGCTAAACCAACCCCTCGAGCTGACGCACTCTATTATCGTGCGAATTTGGTAATAAGGCAAAGTGAGGCATTACAACAATACAGTAAAGCTTTTTTTGATAGTGAGTTAATTTCAATTACTGTTTGCCATGACGTTAATATGCCGCTGCAAATGATGCTTTATCTCGATGAGGTCATGCGGCAAAAGTTTCCGCAGATCAATATTCATTGGTTGCACCGCAACAGACAGGAGGCCTTTTCTGCTCTGATTAAACAGGAAGCGCAGATCGCTTTCTTGACACCAATAAATTCAGTGTTGCCAGAACAAGAGTTAATCTTTATTCCCTTGGGTAACCTACCGACGTCTGTCTATGTTGGATCGCAGTCGCCGTTACTCAAACAACCTGAGATGGATTTACGCGAAATACAGTTTCATACTCAATATGTGACAGAGAACAGTGTAGCGTCAGGCTCTCCTTATGCGCGCTTGTCTGCGAATACCCGTGTTGTTAGTAATTTGGATGTGTTATGCCACCTTGTGTCGCGTCATGGTTGGGCATTACTGCCAGATGAGCATGCAGTTCCTTATGTACGCTCAGGGCTATTGGCAAAATTAGAGGTGGAAGCGATCGTTAACGTGACACCAACAGGAACGACACTCTTTTATCGTTACGGTGCGGAGTTAAATTCGCCGATTAAGTACCTTATTGATAGTTGCCGTGATTATGCGCGCGAGCATTTTGTATAGTGATGCTGATGTGGCAGGTGTCATGCTAATCGTGAAACGATTAACGCATCATTATGGAAAAGCCTTATAGCGGTTGAGGTGATAGGTTCGTCGCAAATTGCAACTGTTAGCGAACAGATGCACATCTAGAAAGATAACTGAAAGCGCGCCAATATAACGCGCTTTCATTGTATTGCGCTCTATTAACTCTCTGTCACAATCTCGCGAGAGAACACTTTCTCACAGTAGTGGCATTTGAGCTGAACTTCGTGCGCTTTTTGTTTGATTGCGAAATGGCTCTGAACCGGCTCGCCGTGAGTAATACAGTTGCTGTTAGGACAAGCAAAAACTTTAGTGATGCGTTTAGGTAACGACAGTGTCAGCTTCTTAACCACTTCGTAGTTTTCAATCTGATTGACGGTTGCGCTTGGAGCATATAGCGCCAGTTGGTTGGCTTGCTCTTCTGACACAAAGACGTTTTCAATTTTGATCAAGTCTTTATGACCAAGTGCAGAAGAGGGCAAGTTCAGTCCAATGGTGACACGCTTGCTTGAGCACGTAATATCAAACAGGTTTAAGACTTTGATGCCGACGTTGGCAGGGATATGGTCAATAACAGTACCATTTTTGATGGCCTCTACCTGAAGTTGGTTCTCTTTTACCATGATAATTCTCCTGCTTACAGTTGTTCGTTAAGAACCAGTGCTAATAAGGCTTGGCGTGCATATACGCCATTCTTCGCCTGCTCAAAGTAGTGTGCATAAGGGGTGCTATCGACATCAACACTGATCTCATCGACCCGCGGTAATGGGTGCAGTACTTTAAGGTTATCGCGCGCATGGGCCAGCGTGCTGGTATTGAGAATAAACGCTGATTTCAGGTGCGCGTATTCAGAGGCATCAAAGCGTTCTTTTTGTACTCGCGTCATGTAAAGAATATCAATTTGAGGGATCACTTCTTCAATATTATCGTGATGGCTATACTCAATCCCTGCCGCATCTAGCTCTTCTAGAATGTAATCTGGCATCGATAGCACATCAGGTGCAATGAAGTAAAAACGCACATTAGTGAACTTTGATAGCGCCTGAGTCAGTGAGTGAACAGTACGACCATATTTTAGGTCACCCACCATGGCGATGTGTAGGTCATCTAAGCGTCCCTGTGTTTCGGAAATAGTGTACAGATCGAGCAGGGTCTGAGTTGGATGTTGGTTGGCCCCATCACCGCCATTGATAACAGGAATGCCATTCGAAAATTCTGTCGCCAAACGGGCAGCCCCTTCTTTAGGGTGACGCATAAAGAACGCATCGACATAAGAAGAGATAATGCGAACAGAGTCTGCTAGTGTCTCGCCCTTTTTGCCCGAAGAGGTGTTACCGCCATCAGGAAACCCAATAACACGCCCTCCAAGGCGTTGAACAGCCGTTTCGAAAGAGAGGCGAGTACGTGTCGATGCTTCAAAAAAGCAACTCGCAATCACTTTGTCTTTTAGTAGTGTGGGCTGCGGATGAGCTTTTAGTTGTGAGGCTGTATCGACAATAAGCTCTAGCTCTTGTCGGGTCAGCTCAGGGATAGAGATAATGTGCTTTTGATATAGCGAGTTCGCCATGGCTATGCTTCCCTTTATGTTGACGATGAGGCCTGAGTATTAGCCAAAAAAAAGCCCCCTGAAAAAGGAGGCTTCTTTGGCAAATACATTGCCAAGTAATGAATACGGTACCCTGCCTGTAGGCAGTCAGTGTGAAACTGTGCTGTCGATTGTAAGCAGTACATGTAGAACCATTACCTGAAATAAATTGTCGCAAATTATACCTGCATTCGTTGCTGACGCAAGCAATGTCATTGCCTAGTTTCTGTTTTTATTGGTGTTAGCACTGTTCATTTTGTTGCTTGTTGCTGAGCGTTGTTTAACTACCCAGTGTCGCCACCATAACGGCTTTGATGGTGTGCATACGATTTTCTGCCTCATCAAAGACGATGGAGTGTGCTGACTCAAAGACCTCTTCTGTCACTTCTAGTCCAGATAGGCCATATTGTTGTGCAATCTCTTTGCCAACTTGGGTCTCATCGTTATGAAACGCGGGCAGACAGTGCATGAATTTCACATCGGGATTCGCTGTCGCTTCCAGTACCGCCATATTTACTTGGTAAGGTAGAAGCTGCTTAACTCGCTCATCCCATGCCTGAGCTGACTCACCCATCGAAACCCACACATCAGTATAGATGAAATCACAGCCTATGACGCCATCAGTCACTGATTCAGTTAGCATTATTTTGGCGCCTGTTTCAGCAGCAATCGCCTGGCAGGTTTCGACCAGTTTCTCGTCAGGCCAGAATGCTTTAGGAGCGACAAGACGGATATCCATGCCCATTTTTGCTGCACCTACTAATAGGGAGTTGCCCATATTGTTGCGTGCGTCGCCAAGGTAGGCAAAGCGAATATCACGTAGCTGTTTGTTGGGGGCGTGTTCGAGCATGGTCATAAAATCGGCAAGGATTTGTGTCGGGTGATACTCATCGGTAAGGCCATTCCATACTGGTACGCCTGCGTGAGCACCAAGCTCTTCAACCACGGATTGGCCGAAACCACGGTATTGAATACCGTCATACATGCGGCCAAGTACCCGTGCTGTGTCTTTCATTGACTCTTTGTGGCCGATTTGTGATCCCGACGGACCAAGGTAGGAGATTCGTGCGCCTTGATCAAAGGCGGCCACTTCAAACGCACAACGCGTACGAGTGCTGCTTTTTTCAAAGATTAAAGCGATGTTCTTGCCTGTCAGTCGCGGCTGCTCATAACCGTTATATTTAGCTTGTTTTAGTTCTAATGCCATCTCGATCAGGTGCTGGATTTCACGAGGTGAAAAGTCGAGTAGCTTGAGAAAGTTGCGGTTTCTGAGATTAAATGCCATCGCGGTACCTGCTTGTTTGTGAATACAAATACATCTTAAGTGAATTTTTATCCATGCTAAAGGGGTTGGTAGCAGAAATCAAGCGGTAGTGAGTGAATTATCTCATTGTAAACGCATTAACGTTATAGCCCGTCTCGTTCAATTGGGCAGCTCATGCAGCGCGCTCCACCTCGACCACGGCCGAGTTCATTGCCTGGGATGGTCACAACGTCGATGCCCGCCTTATCGTATTTTTCGTTGGTATAGGTATTGCGCTCATAACCAATGACGACGCCCGGGCGTACGGTGAGCACATTGTTAGCATCATTCCATTGTTCTCGTTCGGCTTCATAACTGTCTCCGCCAGTGGTGATCAGGGTTAAGTAGTCTAGGCCAATGGCATTCTCAATCGCGGAAACAAAATGATCCTCTTTACTGCAGAGCAGTGGTTGCTGCTTACCAGGCGTTAGGCGCCAGCAAGGGGTGTCGTGTCTAATCGCTTGTGGGTAGATAGAAAAGATATCATGGCGTAGGTGAGTCATAACGGTATCAAGGTGCATACACGAGCGATGCTTAGGAAGGTCAAGGGCTAACACCTGTTTGGCCATATTGTGTTTAAATAACTGGGCCGCGAGGTGCTCAACGCCTTGTGGGGTGGTACGCTCTGACATGCCGATCAACACCGTACCATTGCCCAGCACGAGTACATCGCCCCCTTCTAGTGTGGCATTGTCATAGTGAATATCTTCATCGCCGTATAAGGCTGTGTAATTTTGTTGAGCAAATAGCGGGTGCCAGCGATAAATCGCTCTTAAGTGATTGGTTTCTCGCTGCCTTGCTGCTTTTGCCATTGGATTGAGTGAAACGCCGCGGTAGATCCAACATGAGGTATCACGAGTAAAGAGGTGATTGGGTAAAGGTTCAAGAACAAAATCAGTACCAGCATGCATCGCTTGCATCATCGTGTTGGGATGTGATGGCAGTTCGGCGTAATTTAGTCCGCCGAGCAACAATGACGCTAATTCATCATTTGGCTGCTCGCTGAGAAACTGACGAACATGAGCCGCAAAAGTAATACCAAGGCGGTAATCAGAGATCTGCGCATTCAGTAACCATTGTTTGGCATGGTCAATGGCAAGGGTCTCTTCAAGTAGAGTATGCAGTAGTAATACTTCAACCCCTTGCTGACGCAGGCAGTCTGCAAAGGCGTCGTGTTCTGCGCCCGCGCGCTCAACCGAGAGCACGTCATCGAACAAGAGCTCATGACAGTTTGACGGCGTTAGCAAATTCAAGGCTCTTTCTGGACGGTGGAGAACGACGCGCCGTAGCTGGCCAATCTCCGAACCGACGTACAGTTGACTCATAGTGGGTTCCTTTCCATTTGATGAATTCAAGGCTCCTCGTTACGTTTGTTGGCAACGCAAGACTGGCGAATAGTCACTATTATGTAATTGAACTGTTAACAACTTAAAGTAGTCTGGGACTGATTGCAAGTTAGACAATCTAGGTTGGTCCCAGCGAGAAAATTCCTCCTTAAATGAGAGAAAATGTGCGATAGTATTGTTGTCATTTTTCCCTAGAAGATTGGAGTCATCATGTCTGATACTGAACTGTCTTACGACGAGTTGATTGAAGAACAAAAAGAAGAAACCCGTGAGATCATTGAGGCCTTATTAGAAGATGGCAGTGATCCAGATGCGTTGTATTCCATTGAGCACCATTTTTCGGCTGATAGCTTTAAAGAGTTAGAAGAAGCAGCCGTTGAAGCATTCAAGATGGGCTACGAGGTTCAAGAAGCAGAAGAGCTAGAACTCGATCCAGAAGATGGTGGTGGTACCGTGGTCTGTTTTGATGCGGTAATGGAATCAGCATTAGATGCAGAGCTGATTGACGAGCAAGCAGAAAAGCTGATCAGTCTAGCGATGAAGCATAAGATTGATTATGACGGTTGGGGCACGTACTTTGAAGACGGCGAAGAAGACGAAGACGCCGATGACGAAGAGTAATGGGCGTTAACAACCAATAAATATCGAGCGGCGCATTAGCGCCGCTTTTTTTATCTGAGAATCTGGACGTTAGGTCGCTTAAGCACCGTATACTATGACATCGAGAGTGAAGAGGTGGCGGGTTGAGCCGCTTCATTCACCTCATCACAGAGTTGGTGATGATGTTCGCAGGCACGTATCGGATGGTTGTGCTGCCAACGTTGTTCAAAAAAGTGGTATATAACCGTATTCACCAAGGGTTCGATAATGGCGATGACACCACCGACCAGTAAGTTACCACTCAGAAGCCAAGCTACGCCGAATGCAACACTAAAATGAACCACAGCAAAGCTGGTGGTTTTACGATGAGGTTGGCGGTAGGCGATGTGCACCAGTTTGGCTTTTTGCCAGATATGTTCATGAAGAGAAAATGCGCCCGTGTTAACCAGTGGTTCTACCAGTGCGATAAGGCTGCCAATAATAATATCGCCAGTGATTAAGTAGCCGATGGAGAAGGCTGCAAAAAAATGCAGGACGGCAAATTGCAGTGTTTTTTTCATGATTGTTCCCCGACATTGGTGACTCAATCATTATTGATAATCATTCTCATTTAGTAAAGGAAAACTTTTCGATAACTGCGATAGGCATTTCCGATAATGCAAAAAAAGCCCCGCATAATTGCAGGGCTAGATACTTCTACGCTTCTTGTAAGAGAGATTTTAGGTATTGGTAGATCTCTCGGTAGGCTTTAGCCGGTTTATTGGCCGCTTTTTCTTTTTTGGCTTGGCGAGCTAACTGGCGTAAGCGTTGACGGTCAGCGTCAGGAAATTGTGTGATCACTTCTTCAATCGCACTGTCACCTTGTTCTACAATCGCATCGCGTTGGCTTTCCAGCTTATGCAGCTGTGCCGTTACCTGAGAGTGCTTATTGCGCATTTTATCTAATGCTGCTTGGATAGGCTCAGGATCAATAGTACGCATCATTTTGCCGATGTATTGCAACTGACGGCGGCGAGCTTCGTTTTTGAAACGTTGTGCATCTAAGATCGCGTCACGCAGCTCTTCTTCTAGCGGTACTTTATTTAGTGCTTGCGGCTTTAGTTCAACCAGCTCTTCACCTAGTTTTTGTAACGCATCCATATCGCGTTTCATCTCGGACTTACTGACCCAGATGATCTCTTCTTCCTCTTCCCACGGGGCACGTTTATTTTTGCGGCTCATACTGATATCTCGATACTGTTTTCAGTTAATGCTGCTATTTTATCAGCTAATTCGCCAATTGGGGGGCAAAATATTGACTGTCAGTGGTATCCTTTAACTATTCCTATGACTAAATAAGAGCCGTTATGGACATAAAACAACAGGTTGCAGCGCAGCAGGCCGAGTTAGAGCACGCTGTTGCGAAGGCACTGAGTGTGGCGACAAAGAAGGCAGATCATGCTGAAGTCGCCATTACTAAGACAACGGGCATCAGTGTATCGACGCATATGTGTGATGTTGAAAGTGTTGAGTTTAATAGTGATGGCGCACTCGGTATTACGGTGTACCGTGGACAGCGTAAAGGCAGCGCTTCAACATCTGACCTCAGTGAAGCAGCGATTGCGCAGACTGTCGCTGCAGCGTTGGATATTGCCTCGTACACGTCAGAGGATCCTTGTGCAGGACCTGGGCCTGCAGAGCTAATGGCCACCACGATACCTGATTTGGATCTGTTTCATCCTGACGAGCCAGAGCCGGATCATGCCGCAGCGCGCGCGATTATCGCGGAGCGGGCGGCACTAGAGAGTGATCCGCGCATTAAGCAATCAGATGGTGGCAGTTATGATAGCCATTACGGTATCAAGGTCTACGGTAACAGCCATGGTATGTTGGCAGGCTATGCCTCTAGCCGTCATAGCATTAGCTGCTGCGTGATCGCCGAAGGACGCAACGGCGTCATGGAGCGCGATTATAGCTATACCACCGCACGCGCAGTTGAGGATATGTGGTCGCCGGAATTTGTTGGTGCCGAAGCGGCGAAGCGGACCTTGGCACGTATGGATGCGCAGAAGTTGCCAACGTGTGAAGTCCCGGTCATGTTCGCGGCTGATATCGCCACAGGGCTATTTGGCCATTTAGTCATGGGGATCAGCGGGGCTAACTTATATCGCAAATCCTCTTTTTTGGTCGATCACTTAGGTAAGCCGATTTTTCCATCATGGCTGCAAATCGAAGAAAAACCGCATATCTTACGTGCAATGGCAAGTACACCATTTGATGCAGAGGGATTAGCGACCAAGGATTGCCAGATCATCGCTGATGGCGAACTGCAAACTTACCTGTTAACCAGTTACGCAGCTCGCAAAATGGGCATGACCCCAACAGGGCATGCCGGAGGCATTCATAACTGGTTTGTTTCTTCAACCGGAGAAAGTTTTGAAGCGATGCTACGTAAGCTAGATCGTGGTTTGCTGGTGACCGAATTGATGGGGCAGGGTGTGAATATGGTGACGGGGGATTATTCTCGTGGCGCTGCTGGATTTTGGGTTGAGAATGGCCAAATACAGTATCCAGTGAGTGAAATTACCATTGCTGGTAATCTAAAAGAGATGTTTAACTCAATTGTTGCTATTGGTAGCGATGTCGAAACCCGTAGTCAGATCCAAACAGGATCGCTACTGATTGAAAAGATGAAGATTGCTGGTCACTAATTGAAAAAGGCTTGCCAGAGGCAAGCCTTTTCTCTCCACTTGCTTATCCGTTACTCTCTAGATCAAAATCGTCGCAAGACCTAAAAAGACAAACAGCCCAACGACATCGGTGACCGTGGTGAGTGCCATTCCGCCAGCGAGTGCTGGGTCTATCTTGAATTTTTTCATGATAATCGGAATAGATACACCGGCAATGCCTGCCACAACCAGATTGGTTAGCATCGCGGCAGCAATAATTGCGCCCAGCAGCAGATCGCCTTTCCAGAGAACCACAATACCGCCGATGATCAGCGCCCATAGCACGCCATTGATTAAGCCAACTCGGGCTTCTTTACTCAGTAGCCAACGGGTATTGGAGTCACCAATGTGACCAAGAGCAAGACCACGAATAACCAGCGCCACCGTTTGGTTGCCGGCGACTCCCCCCATGGAGGGCACGATGGTCATGAGAACGGCAATGGCTGCCATCTTATCCAGTGTGTCTTCAAACATATTTGAAACGGAGGCAGCAGCAAGGGCGGCGAGGACATTAACGCCTAACCAAATGCTGCGACTTTTGGCCGATTTTACCACTGGGGCAAACGTATCTTCTTCGTCGTCAAGGCCAGCGGAGCGCATCATCGAGTGCTCGGCATCTTCACGGATGATATCAACCACATCATCAATGGTAATTCGGCCGACTAACTGATTATCAGCTTCAACCACAGGGGCAGAAACCCAGTTACGTCGCTCAAAAAGGCTAGCGATATCGCTGTGGTTCATGTCGACCGGAATGGCTTCATCGGCATGATCCATGATTTCTTCAACGATGCTATCAGATGGGGAGGTAACAACAGTGGATAGCATCAAGTGACCGATCAGGCGGTTATTTTCATCAACAACATAGAGGGCATCCGTTGCTTCTGGGAGCTCGCCTTTCATTCTGAGATAGCGCAGCACCACTTCAATCGTGACATCGGAACGGATGGTGACGAAGTCGGTTGTCATCATGCCTCCCGCCGTCTCTTCATCATAAGAGAGTGCGGTTTCTATACGCTGGCGATCTTGCGCATCCATCTGCGCCAATACTTCGCGGTAGACGGCATCTGGCAAGTTTCGTAGGACATAGGCGACATCGTCGCTTTCCATGCCTTCGGTGGCCTCAGCGAGCTTCTCTGGCGCCATTCGTGCGACAATGCCATCTTTGACGTCTTCAGAGAGTTCATCAAGAATCTCGCCGTGATCATCTTCATCAGTTAACTGCCAGATGATGTAACGTTCTTTGGGAGGGCAGGCCTCGAGCAGGTGGGCGGTATCTTCTGGTTCCATATCCTGTAAGAGACGACGGACATGGACAAACATTCCATTATCAAGTGCGGTATGCACCTCTTGGAGGATTTGGTGGGGGCTATCTTGCTCTATTTTTTCCACCATGGGATACCTTTGCAGTTTACTGTAGTAATGATCTGAATTTTAACGTAAATAGAGCAAGAATGTCTCTTTGTTATTCAGGTTGTTTACTCATTTTCGTGAAAGCCAGCCTCAATCAGCTCACAGACGGCATCAAGTGCCATGTTTGCTTGCGCCCCTTCAGCGATAACGCTTAACAGCTCCCCTTTGGCTGACTCAAGCATTAATAAGCCGATAACCCCTTCAACTCGAGCCTCTTTTTCAGTATTTTTCAAGGTAATGACGGCATCGAAACTTTGTGCTAGTTCAACCAACTGAATCGCTGCGCGTGCATGCAGCCCAAGGCGGTTGCAAATATAAACTTGTCGTTCAATTCTGGGCAATGTTATTTCCTTTGCTTGGTTGTCGCTCGAGCGTTCGATGACGGGTTTGTACCTGATTGCCTTCAGCCTTAAAATAGTTCGCTAACTGTTCGGCGATAAATACAGAACGATGCTGTCCACCTGTACAACCAATCGCGACAGTGAGATAACTGCGGTTATTCTTTTCTAACATCGGCTGCCAAGTGGTAACAAAGTTGTGAATTTGGTTGATCAGCTGATGCACTTCAGGATGTGATGAAAGAAAATTTGCCACTGGTGCATCCAATCCTGTTAGGGGCTTGAGATCCGGCTCCCAATGTGGGTTAGGTAAGAAACGTACATCGAAGACATAGTCTGCGTCTGATGGTAAGCCATATTTAAAGCCAAATGATTCGAAGACCATAACCAGCTCGCGCTTTTCTCGCCCGAGTACTCGAGCACGCACCGTTTCACTCAGATCGTGGATGGATTTATCACTGGTGTCGAGAACGAGATCGGCTTGCGCTTTAATGTCTCCCAACAAGCGCTCTTCCTCAATTATTGACTGCTCAAGGGTAAATCCTCGCTTCGCAAGAGGATGAAGGCGCCGCGTTTCACTGTAGCGTTTGATCAGCTCTTTATTGTTGGCATCCAGAAAGAGCAGTTGTGTATCTAGAACTGATGATAGGTTGGCAAAGGCGGCATCAATGTCAGCGCTTTCACGTGGTAAGTTGCGAATATCTATGCTTACCGCGATGTCCTGCTGTGTCCCTTTAACCGTGTCAATAAAGGCATTGAGCAGGTTTAAAGGTAGGTTGTCGACGCAATAGTAACCTAGGTCCTCAAGAACTCGCAAAGCAACTGATTTGCCTGCGCCAGATCGACCACTAACGATCATCAGCTTCATGGTGTGGGTTCCGTTATTCGTTATCTTCGGCGGTAAGAATTTGGTACAGCTCACTGTCTGATTGCGCAGTGCGAAGCTGCTTACAGATCTGTTTATTGCTGAGTTTTGCTGCAATTGCAGATAAGGTTTTTAAATGCTCTTTGCATTGCTCATCGGGCACCAAAAGGGCGAACAAGAGATCAACAGGTTTATTGTCTATGGCATCAAACTGAATCGGCTCTTCACATTGAATGAGTACGCCGATAGCCTGATCACTGCTCGTAATGCGACCGTGAGGAATCGCAATACCATTGCCTATACCGGTACTACCCACTTTTTCGCGTGACAGCATACATTCAAAAAGCTGTTGAGGGCTAAGATCGAGGTGCGATGCAGCGACTTCACTGATGATTTCCAATGCGCGCTTTTTGCTTGAGCATGGGACTGCACTTTTCGTGCAGTCCAAGCTGAGTACGGAACTGAGTTGCATGATTAATGATTATTCAGTTTATCTTTGTGTTTATTAAGCTGGCGAACCAACTTATCAGTTAGGTTATCAATCGCGGCGTACATGTCTTCATGATCGGCTTTGGCATGGATCTCGCCATTATTGATATGTAAGGTCGCTTCGGCAATTTGTTGTAGCTTTTCTACCGTCAGGATGACCTGTACATTATTAATCTTGTCGAAAAAACGTTCAAGTTTTTCAAACTTTGTATCAACATAGCTGCGCATGGAGTCAGTAACTTCGACATGATGACCGATTAGATTGATTCGCATAACGTCTTCCTTTTGGTTGCGCCTTTATATCAGGCGTTTGCGCTGATTGGATGGCGGAATCCCCAGAGATTCTCGATATTTTGCTATGGTGCGTCGAGCAACCATAACCCCCTGGTCCGCCAGTAGCGTTGCAATTTTACTGTCGCTCAGTGGTTTGGCTTGGTTTTCCGAAGCCACGAGTTTCTTCACTAGCGCGCGGATGGCAGTCGATGAGCATTCTCCACCGCTGTCCGTACTGACATGACTAGAAAAGAAGTATTTTAGTTCAAAAATACCACGTGGGGTATGCATATACTTTTTTGTTGTGACGCGTGAAATGGTGGACTCATGCATGTCGACCTCAAGTGCAACATCATTGAGCACCATGGGTTTCATCGCTTCTTCACCGAATTCAAAAAAGTCTTGTTGAAATTGAACAATACAACGAGCCACTTTAAGTAGCGTTTCGTTACGGCTTTCTAGACTCTTAATTAACCATTTAGCTTCTTGCAAATGGTTGCGAATAAACTGGCTGTCATCGCTGCTGGCATGTTTACCCAGAGCGGCATATTGCTCGTTTACCCTAATTTTTGGTGTGCTGTCAGGATTGATCGTGACTGTCCACTGGCCATTGTGCTTGAAGACCATGACATCCGGAACGATATACTCGGTCTCTTCATGGATAACACGATTACCTGGGCGCGGCTCAAGTTTATGAATCAGTTGCATGACACACTTTAGCTCGGGCTCTTTGAGTTTGGTGTCGCGCATCAATTGACGAAAATCACGATTGGCGAGTAGATTTATGTGCTCGCGCAGTAAGGTTTTCGCTTCTGTGAGCCACGGCGTGTCTTCTGGAAAGGTAGCAAGTTGAAGTAATAAACACTCTTGCAGGTTGCGTGAACCGACGCCAAGCGGATCAAACTGTTGCACGCGCTTAAGGACCGCCTCTACTTCGTCCAGTTCAATGTCATCGTCGCCAAGGCTGTCAAGAATTTCATCTGCGCTGGTGGTAAGGTAGCCCTTTTCATCGATAGCATCGATAATCGCGGTGGCGATAGCACGATCCGTTTCGCTAAAGGGGGTCAGTTGAACTTGCCACATCAGGTAATCTTGTAAGCTTTCTGTCGTTTCGCCTTGATAGATAGGCAGGTCGTCATCTAGCGCAATACCTGTATTCCCAGTGTTGGCGCTATAGACATCTTCCCAAGTTGTATCAACGGCAAGTTCGTCAGGCATCTCATTTTTATCAAAGGCCTCAGAGGCTTCTAACGTGTCGTTAGTGGTCGTTTCGTCATAACTGTCGGTATTAACCTCTGCTGTCTGATCCGCTCTTGCTTCGCTCTCAGATCCTTCTTCGGTGTCTTCTTGCTCGAGCAGAGGATTGCTCTCTAATGCTTCTTGAATCTCCTGCTGAAGGTCTAATGTGGAGAGTTGCAGCAAGCGAATGGCTTGCTGAAGCTGTGGCGTCATTGCCAGTGATTGACCTAGCTTAAGCTGGAGCGAGGTTTTCATGAATACTTTAATACCTGTGTGTTGTTATTGTTATCCAGCGAGTGGGTACCTTAACTATAGTCTGAATTGGTCCCCGAGATAAACCCGTTTTACATGCTCATCATTAAGAACGTCGGTCGGCGTACCATGAGCAATCATATGGCCTTGACTTACTATATAGGCATGCTCACAGACATCCAGCGTTTCTCTAACATTGTGATCGGTGATTAAGACACCTAAGCCGCGATCGCGAAGATGCTCAATGATTTTTTTGATATCAATTACCGAGATGGGGTCAACCCCAGCAAAGGGTTCATCGAGCAAGATAAATTTGGGGTTGGCAGCTAAGGCTCGTGCAATTTCCACTCGGCGGCGTTCACCTCCCGATAACGCCATGCCGAGGCTGTTGCGAATATGCTGAATATTGAACTCGTCCAGCAAATCTTCCAATTTATCTTGTCGCTGTTCGCGGGTAAGGTCACTGCGTGTTTGCAATACCGCCATGATATTGTCATAGACAGATAGGCGACGGAAAATAGAGGCTTCTTGTGGTAAATAACCAATGCCCATGCGAGAGCGGTTATGCATGGGTTGCAGGCTGATGTCGATATCATCAATGCAAATGCTGCCTTCATCTCGCGCAACTAGTCCAACAATCATATAAAATGAGGTGGTTTTGCCAGCGCCGTTCGGGCCCAGCAGACCGACAATTTCACCCGATTTAACTTCTAAGCTAACATCGGTTACGACCTTACGGCCACTGTAACTTTTGGCTAAGTTTTGTGCTTTTAGCGTCGCCATTTTATTCTTCTTTATCTAATGCTTTGGGTTGAAGGACGGTGGTGACTCGTCCGCCTTCTTGGCTCTCGGCTACCAGTTTTTGTTTATCGATACGATAACTGATGGTGTTGCCTTCAATGCTTGAGCTTTGTTGCTCCAAATAGGCATTGTCAAAAATCTGCAAAAACTCGTCTTTGGTGGTGTAAACCATACGCTCACCACGGCCATGAATAAAGGTACCGTCATCCAGCTGCTGTTTAAATGTCGTGGGCTTACCAAAGGAGCGGATAACCTCATTGCCTTCGATGTTATTCAGGCGTTCGATAATTATCTTGTCAGCCCGAATATCGATACTGCCTTGTTGTAGAATGACATTGCCCTTGAATTCGACAACGTTATTTGCCATATCAAGTTCTTGCGTGTCAGCATCCACGTAAATTGGCTGTTGAGTATCAGTGCTTAGGGCCGCAACGGGGGCGCTAAATATGATAGAGAACAGCAGCGCACTGAGTGGTAAGTTAGCGGATAAACGATTCATATCTTCCTTTCACCTGCTTTAAAAGGGTCGCTTGGTATAACTCGAAACTGCCAATGATGCCAGTGCCGTCATTTTGGAAACCTTTACCGGTAATTTCAACACGCTTGTCGCTGCTAAATGTATTGTCGGTAAAGTTAAGTAGCATATCATCGCTTTTGATTAGTTCGATGCCTGCATCTGGCAACAGATTAAACATTCTAACGTTGTCTGTCATTATAAGGGTGTCGGTATTCTTTAGTGTTGCTTTATCTGAACTGATCCGCCATTCAATGTCTGTCCCTGCACTGTTGTAAACCCACACCACAGGATCGCTAAACTCAGTTTCGTGTCGATGCGCAAAATAGTCGAGCTGTTGCGCGACTATTTGATACATCGGCGCACCGATGTCTGAGTAAGCGGTACTGGTAACGCTTTTACCACTGATGATCGGAAGTTCAAGGTCTGGGGCTATTTGAATCTCTGGCCTGCTCATTTGGGTGAAGAGGTATCCCCCACACCCAATGGCAATAATGGCAAGAACAAGTATGCTAAAGCGTTGGATCATGTGCTGCTTACCAAATGGTTATCCAGTTCATTTTTTGCTTCTAGCAAGATATCACAGACTTCGCGGACGGCACCACGACCACCTGGAATAACAGTAACATAGTCGGCTCGACGCGCTAATAATGGGTGCCCATCGGCCACGCAAACCGCGAAACCAACCTGCTGCATAACAGGCCAGTCGATTAAGTCATCGCCAATATAGGCTACTTCGCTTGGTTTTATGTTGAGCTGAGAGAGGAGCTCGTTGTAGGCAGAGAGTTTGTCCTCCTGCCCTTGATAGATGTACTTGATACCAAGCCCGCGCATTCTATCTTCGACAATTTGTGAACGACGCCCAGTGATTACCGCCACTTCGATGCCTGCCTTCATTGCCGCTTTAACGCCGAAACCATCGCGAGTATGGAAGGTCTTTAGCTCCTCTCCTTGGTTGCCCATGTAGATGAGCCCATCGGAAAATACCCCATCAACATCACAGATAAGAAGACGGATTTGTTTCACTTGGGCAAATAGGTTGGCATCCATTTCACCGTATAATGTCGAGATTGTCGTCATTAAAGAACTCCAGCTTTGAGCAGATCATGCATATTCAGTGCACCTGCCAGTTTGCCATTTTCAGTGACCAGTAATCCATTGATTTTTTTCTCTTCCATGACATTTAGCCCTGCAGCGGCGAGTAGGTTTACATCACAGGTAAAGGGGTTGGTGGTCATGACTTCGCCTATTTCTGTGGTATGAATATCAATGCGTTGATCAAGTAAGCGACGGAGATCACCATCAGTAAAGATACCACACAGTGTTTGGTTTTCATCCACGATTGCCGTCATGCCGAGCCGTTTGCGGCTAATCTCTAACAGCGCTTCCCTTACCGTCACCGTGCATGGCACGATAGGAAGATCCTCATCTTTGTGCATTAAGTCGCGCAATCTTAGCAGCAGTTTACGGCCCAGTGCGCCGCCTGGGTGAGACAGTGCAAAATCATCGGCGGTAAAGCCTTTTGCTTCCATTAGTGCGATCGCCAAGGCGTCTCCCATCACTAAGGTTGCTGTCGTTGAGGAGGTGGGTGCAAGGCCAACTGGGCAAGCTTCTTCAGGTACACTAATTTGTAAAAAAGCATCGGCTTCTCGCGCCATGGAAGAGTCGGCTTTGCCAGACATAGCGATCATTTTTATATTTCGGCGCTTTAACACTGGAATTAGCGTAAGAATTTCATGTGCTTCGCCGGAGTTTGAGATAGCAATAACGGTATCGTTATTAGCAATCATTCCAAGGTCACCGTGGCTCGCTTCACCTGGGTGGACGAAGAAGGCTGGTGTGCCAGTACTCGCTAGTGTCGCTGCGATTTTTTTGCCGATGTGACCAGACTTGCCCATTCCCATCACCACCACTTTACCGCTTTGAGCGGCAATTAACTCACAAGCTAGTTGGAATTGGGCATTAATGTATTGCGGTAATTGCGCGATGGCTGCCAACTCTGTCGCCACCACTTGGCGACCACGTTGGCAGTAATCAAATTTTTCAGACATAAGATTCTCCGTTTAGGCGGAGGTATTATAAAGCAGATAGGCTTGATAGGCGATAAAGCAGCTGATCAATAGTGCCCCTTCAACCCGACTGATCTTCGGTTTTTTCTCAATTGACATCAAGACGAGGACAATAGATAGCGCTAGCATGACGTAATAGTCGCGATGCATTGCTAGTGGGCTAATGGTTGAGGGATGTAAAATGCCGGGAATAGCCATAACTGCGAGTATGTTAAAGACGTTAGAGCCAATAATGTTGCCGACAGCCATATCATCTTCGCCTTTTAGTACCCCGGCGATAGAGGCCGCGAGTTCTGGCAAACTGGTGCCAAAGGCGATGATGGTTAAGCCTATAACAAGGTCACTCATGCCAAAATGCTTGGCAATAATGACGGCATTGGTCACGAGCAAATCTGCAGAGTAAGGCAGGATGAGTAGCCCAATCACCAGCCAAATACCAGCAACGCTATTCTTTACCCCTTTGGGTATTTCAGCGTCGTGTTCACTTTCTAGTGGGTCATGCTGATTGCTCTCTTTATGGCTGATGCGGATCATCGCTAAAATAAAGATCACAAAGAGTACGATTAGAAACAGGCCTTCTGGGAAGCCGAGGTGGTTGTCCCAAAGCAGAACGCCGGCAATCAGTGTAACGCCGAGCATTAATGGCATTTCACGCTTTAAGATACCAGAACTAATAGCGAGGGGCTTGAGCAGGGCTGTTGCACCAAGGATGAGGGCAATATTGGCGATATTGGAGCCAATCACGTTTCCTACTGCGGTATCGGTTTTTCCTTCCAGTGCCGCGGTAGCAGAGACCATCATCTCGGGTGCTGATGAGCCCATAGCAAGAATGGTCATACCGATCACTAGCGGTGAAATGCCAAAGTTGCGTGCCAGTGCGGCAGCACCAAACACTAATCGGTCGGCACTCCAGACGAGTAGCACCAGGCCAAGTAATAAAAACAGAATGGCTTCGAGCATGGTTGTCCCTTGTTGGTATTGAGCCTGTATTACGTCGAGGTAAAAGTTTGCCGCGACAAGAAAAAGGTGAAAGAAAGGTCACGAGTCTCGGCAATTTATATAATAGACGTAAGCTGTTGTAGACTGAAGATAGATGAACACTCAATGCTAACATCAGATCAATCCGCTAAATTAGAGTGGAGTTCTAAACGGAAATCAAGCACAAATCACAGTTGTAGTTCAAAACTAAGAGCCATTTTATGGTTAACTGTTTGCAAACAGTTGACAGTGGGTTGCTTGAGTTACATCTCTGTTCCACCTATCATCAAATTCTTATTCAAATTATTTCGTATTGCGAACATGTCGAGGCGAAGGGATTGCCATGCAGCAGGAAGACATACTGGTTTCTGTCCGGAATTTAACGTTTTCTCGTGGACAACGAACCATTTTTAAAAATATCAGTATAGATGTCCCTCGCGGAAAAGTCACCGCCATTATGGGGCCGTCAGGTATTGGCAAAACGACATTGTTAAAGCTGATTGGCGGCCAGCTTAGCCCAGATCAAGGCACGATTAATTTTGACGGCGATAACATTCCGACATTGGGTCGACGCGCACTCTATGTGGCGCGACAGAAAATGAGTATGTTGTTTCAATCTGGTGCACTGTTCACCGATATGACGGTGTTTGATAACGTCGCCTATCCGTTGCGAGAACATTCTGATCTTCCTGAACCGGTATTAAGAACTCTGGTCATGCTCAAATTAGAAGCGGTGGGGTTACGTGGCGCAGCAAAACTGATGCCCAGTGAATTGTCTGGTGGCATGGCTAGACGTGCGGCGTTGGCACGTGCCATCGCCTTGGATCCGGCATTGATCATGTTTGATGAACCCTTTGTTGGGCAGGATCCCATCACAATGGGAGTGCTGGTGAAGTTGATTAGTGAGCTTAATCAGGCGCTTCAGTTAACGTCGATAGTAGTGAGTCATGATGTGCCAGAAGTGATGAGTATTGCTGATTGGGTCTATTTAATGTCTGAAGGCGAGATCATTGCATCGGGGACGCCTGCCTCTTTAACGGCAAATCAGGATCCCAAGGTACGACAATTTTTAGATGGTGATGCGGATGGGCCAGTACCATTCCAATACCCAGCACAGTCATTGGCAGAGGAGCTATTTGGCCATGATGGTTAATTATATCGCGAGCCTGGGTGAAAAAAGCCTCACTATGTGCCGTAGTTTGGGGCGGGCAAGTATGGTGATGTGGGGGGCGCTAGTTGGCCGTCCACAGCCGCGAATTATGTTTCCGTTATTATTGAAACAGCTCTATTTTGTTGGCGTGCTTTCGATTGCGATTATTGCCGTGTCGGGACTCTTTATCGGCATGGTGTTAAGCTTGCAAGGTTACATTGTTTTAGTCGATTTCGGCGCCGAAAACAGCCTCGGTCAAATGGTGGCTCTCTCTTTGCTACGTGAGCTGGGACCAGTGGTAACAGCACTACTGTTTGCTGGTCGAGCTGGTTCGGCATTAACGGCTGAAATTGGTTTAATGAAGGCAACTGAACAGTTGTCGAGTTTAGAAATGATGGCTGTCGATCCGTTGCGGCGAGTTATTGCACCTCGTTTTTGGGCTGGGGTGATAGCGATGCCACTGCTGAGCGTGATTTTTATTGCCGTTGGCATTTATGGTGCGCAGATTGTTGGTGTGGATTGGAAAGGAATCGATTACGGTAGTTTCTGGGCATCAATGCAGGCATCGGTAAGCCTGGGCTATGATATTGGTAATAGCATCATTAAATCTTTGGTGTTCGCGGTAACAGTAACTTGGATAGCGGTATTTAACGGTTATGATGCCGTACCGACATCAGAAGGATTGAGTCGAGCAACAACTCGCACTGTGGTCAATTCGTCGCTGGCCGTCTTGGGGCTAGATTTTGTATTAACGGCATTAATGTTTGGGAATTAGGGATGAAACAGAACCAAAAACTGGAACTTTGGGTGGGCAGTTTCGTGTTGGCTGGAATAGCGGCACTGTTAGTGTTGGTGATGAATGTAGCCAATGTTAATGCGTTATCGAATGGCGATACTTACCGTTTGAAAGCCGAGTTTAGCAATATCGGTGGTTTGAAAGTACGCTCTCCTGTCAAAATTGGTGGTGTGGTCGTGGGGCGTGTTGTTGCGATTGAGCTCGCCCAAGAGACCTATGTCCCAATTGTGACGATGCAGATAGGCCAGGAGTATGGGTATTTTCCAGAAACGAGCTCAGCATCAATTTTAACGGCAGGCTTGTTGGGAGAACAATATGTCGGTATTCATCCTGGCTTTATTGATGATGATATCGATATGCTTGGTGATGGTGATTTTTTGTATGACACAAAGCCTGCATTGGTGCTAGAGGACATGATAGGACAAGTGCTCTATAGCGTTGGTGGCAGTGAATAGAGAGGTATAGACAATGAAACGATGGATCGCAGTGGCTGCATTGGCACTATTTTCACTCTTTGCACAGGCCGAAGTAGACAAATCAAATCCGTACACCATGATGAATCAGGTCGCTGACGAGGCATTTGCGCGCTTAGCGGCTGAGCAGGAAAGCATTCAAGCTGACCCAGAACATTTGCGTGGTTTGGTAAAAGAGCTATTTTTACCTTATGTAAACGCACGTTATGCCGCTTATAAAGTCTTAGGACCTCAACTGCGACAAACCAGTAAAGAGGACAGAGAGCTGTTTGTCTTGGCCTTTACGGAATACATGGTCGCCTCTTATGCCCAAGTGCTAACGCAGTATGAAGGACAGACAGTCAAGGTTGAAGGTGATAAATCGATCCCTGAAGGACGAAATATTATTACCGTCCGTGTTGAGATTATTGATCCGAAGCGCCCAGCGATCCGCATTGATTTTGCGATGCGTCAAAATAAGAAAACCGGCGAATGGCAAGGTTTTGATATGACGGCAGAAGGGGTGAGCTTACTGACCACGATGCAAAATGAGTGGGGGGCCAAGATACGCGCAAATGGAGCAGCAGCCGTTGCAGAGGAACTGGAAGTATTGGCCGCCAAACCAATCGCTAAACAGAGCGCCGAGGCACAAAATGGCTGACATCGTTGAGCAGCAAGCTGGAGTCTTTTTTTTGCAAGGGGCACTTGAGCGAGAGCATGTCCTAGCACTTTGGAAGCAAAGAGCTGCATTAATGCCACAACAATTATCTGTAATACTCGACCTATCGCGGTTAACTCGGGTAGACTCTGCGGGCATGGCGATGTTGATACATTTAGCCACTGAATACCGTAAAGCTGGGGTAGAGGTGTCATTTCGACATATACCACAGCAATTGATGACTTTACTGCGCCTAAGTCATGCTGAAGAGTTGTTAGCAACGGCGAAGTAGAAATTGTGAGGACAGCGTTGTGGAAATAACAGAAATTCAAAAAATACTTCAAACGGCGCTGTCGTTAGATGAAGTAATCGTAAAAGGTGACGGTAGCCACTATGAAGTGATTGCTGTCAGTGAAATGTTTGCCGGCATGAGCCGTGTGAAGAAACAACAGGCAATTTATGCACCGTTAATGACGCATATTGCCACAAATGCAATACATGCATTGAGTATTAAAGCGTATACGCCCGAAGAGTGGGCGCGCGATAAGAAATTGATGTCGCTTTCCTAAGAGGTTGTAATGGAAAAATTCCGAATCCAGAGTGGCGGTCCACTATGTGGCGAAGTGGCTATCTCTGGGGCAAAGAACGCAGCACTGCCTATTTTGTTTGCTGCTTTACTGGCTGAAGAGCCTGTTGAAGTGGCCAATGTGCCTAAACTTCGAGATATCGATACAACCATGGCTCTATTAGAGCAACTTGGTGCGAAAGTTCGTCGTAATGGCTCTGTGCACGTTGATGCCAGCCAGGTGGATAACTTTTGTGCACCGTATGATCTGGTTAAAACCATGCGTGCCTCCATTTGGGCGTTAGGTCCTTTGGTCGCACGATTTGGTGAAGGCCAAGTCTCATTGCCAGGTGGTTGTGCTATTGGTGCACGCCCGGTTGATTTGCACATTGTTGGCCTTGAGCAACTTGGCGCTAAGATTGTATTAGAAGAAGGTTATGTTAAAGCGAGTGTTGATGGTCGCCTGAAAGGCGCGCACATCGTCATGGACAAGGTCAGTGTAGGTGCAACGGTTACCATTATGTGTGCCGCAACGCTGGCTGAAGGCAAAACGGTGATTGAGAATGCGGCCAAGGAGCCGGAAATTGTCGATACCGCAGCGTTCTTAAATACCTTGGGCGCGAAAATTAGCGGTGCAGGTACCGACACTATCGTTATCGAAGGGGTTGAGCGTCTTGGTGGTGGATACCATAGCGTTGTTGCTGACCGGATTGAAACGGGCACCTTTTTGGTGGCAGCGGCGATTTCTGGTGGAAATGTGACGTGTCGTAATACTGACCCACACCTGCTTGAAGCGGCATTAGCGAAATTGGAAGAAGCCGGCGCAAATGTAGAGACGGGTGATGATTGGATCTCGATCGACATGGAAGGGCGAGAGCTGAAAGCGGTAAACATCCGTACGGCACCTCACCCGGGCTTCCCAACAGACATGCAAGCGCAATTCTCTTTGCTAAACCTGGTTGCGAAAGGAACAGGGATCATTACGGAAACGATCTTTGAAAATCGCTTCATGCATATTCCTGAGTTGATCCGCATGGGCGCTCATGCTGAAATCGAAGGCAATACAGTCATTTGTGGTGATACTCAAGGGTTGAGTGGTGCACAAGTGATGGCCACTGATTTGCGCGCATCTGCCTCATTGGTTATCGCGGGTAATATTGCTCAGGGTGAAACCATTGTTGATCGTATCTACCATATTGACCGTGGCTATGAGCATATCGAAGATAAGCTTCGTGGTCTTGGAATGAAGATTGAGCGCTTTCGTGACTGAAGGACGCAATAAAAAAAGGCTTGCCAATGGCAAGCCTTTTTTTATGCCGGTCTTTTGGCGCTAATAGCGTTAGAGTTATTCATCGTCATGCGGAACCTGAGCGATAGTGATCTCTAATGTTATCATCTCACCGTCACGTAGCACTTTCATTGGCACCGTTGTTCCCGGGCGCAACTCTGTTACCATATCAAGCACGTTACGTTTACCCATCACGGGTTTGTTATCAATTTCGAGTAAGATGTCTTGGACCTTTAAACCTGCGTGAAATGCAGGGCCGTTAGGATCCATGCCCAATACGATGATCCCCGTGATATCGTCCGCGTCAACTAAATGGCTCATTGCTGGGGTGACATCACGTCCATCAATCCCAATATAGCCACGGATCACGCGCCCGTCAGCGATGAGTTTTTGCATAATCTTGGCGGCAAGTTTATATGGGATAGCGAACGAGATACCATATGTATCCACATCGTAGGCTTGCTGGAATGAGGCGGTATTAATGCCGACAAGTTCACCGCGTGTATTGACTAATGCGCCCCCCGAGTTACCGTTATTGATGGCGGCATCGGTTTGGAGAAAATCTTGTCGACCAAAGGCACTCAATCCTGATCGACCAGTGGCCGAAATGATGCCGTAGGTGGTGGTCTGTCCGAGGTTATATGGATTACCAATTGCCAGTACAACATCGCCAACCGCAGGCTCATACTCGTCGTTAAGTGGAATAACCGGTAAGTTGTCAGCTTGGATTTTTAATACGGCAAGATCAGTGCGGCGATCTTTACCAAGTAGCTGAGCGGTAAAAATTCGTCCATCTTGCAGCGCGACAACCACTTGATCTGCTTGTTCAACGACATGGTTGTTGGTCACAATAAACCCTTTGTCGCTCATAATGACGCCAGAGCCTAAACCTTCAGTGCTTAGCAGCAAGCGATTATTGTTGCCATATCTGCGGCTATAAATATTGACCACGGCAGGTGAAGCGAGACGGACGGCATGGTTAAAAGAGAATGCTGGGGGAAGTTCTTCTTCCGAGGCGATAGGCAGAGTAAAGTTAGGGGATGCGTTTCTTAACTCAGGCATGACCAGTAGTAGAACAGCAGCGGTTAAGATACCGAGCATAATCGAGCGCCCAAGAAAACGAATCATTTTTCTCCCCGTAAATCACGAACTAAAGAAGTGAGAATAGCACTCTCCTTATATGAAAAGTAGTAAAAGAGTGCACATAAACACGAACGCCACCCAAGGGTGGCGTTTATGGAGCGTGGCAAAAACTAACGCAGCATTAAATACAGGTTAGTATTATTTCGTTGTATATTTAGGGCGATAGCACCACTGCTATTTTCTAATACCTTGCGTAGCTCACCCAGATTGCGGACTCGCTGGCGATTAACACCAATAATGACATCGTTTGCGAGTAGACCAGCGCGAGCAGCCGGAGAGTCTTCACGTACCGACTCTACTTTTACGCCGCCATCAGTGTTGGTAAGTTCAGCACCAGCTAGTGCTTTATGTAGACTGTCGGCAGAAAGGCGCGACTGAGAAGACTCTTGTAGTTCGGCAGTTAAGTCGAGGGATTCGCCATCACGTAAGATACCCAGTGAGACCGTTTTACCGGCACCAAGCGTGGCAATTTTTGCTCTGAGTTCGCTAAAGCTGCGGATCTTTTTACCATCAACGGAAATGATGATATCACCAGCTTCAATGCCTGCTTGTTCAGCGGCTGAGTCTGGAACCACTTGGCTGACAAAGGCACCATGGTTAGTTTCATAACCAAAAGCTTCTGCTAGCTCAGAGGTTAGCTCCCCACCTTGAACGCCGAGCATCCCGCGACGGACTTCGCCAAACTCAAGGATCTGTTCAACCAAGTTTGATGCCATGTTTGATGGAATCGCAAAACCAATCCCAATATTGCCGCCATTTGGGCCAAGGATTGCAGTATTAATCCCAATAAGCTCGCCGTTAAGATTAACTAGTGCGCCACCTGAGTTGCCGCTGTTAATGGCAGCATCTGTTTGAATGAAGTTTTCAAAATTCTCGATATTTAATCCGCTACGTCCAAGCGCAGAGATAATGCCAGACGTTACCGTTTGTCCCAAGCCAAAAGGGTTGCCGATGGCAACGGCAAAATCGCCAACCTGGAGTGAGTCGGAGTTGGCAATCTTAATCTCGGTTAGCTGTTGCGGCTTATCTATTTTCAGTAGCGCGATATCGGACATGCCGTCACTGCCGATCAGATCGGCATCAAATTCACGCCCGTCGTGCAGTTGGACGCGAATGGTATCCGCCCCATTAATAACATGGTGGTTAGTGACGATGTAGCCTTGTTTAGCGTCAATAATGACACCAGAACCGAGCCCTCGAAACGGCCGTTCACGAACCTGTTCAGCAGGGACATCATCACCAAAAAAGAAACGGAAAGATTCAGGAATTCGCTGTCGTGAAACCTGCTTTCCCTCAACCGAAATACTCACCACTGCTGGGGTGACGGTTTGTAGCATTGGGGCTAAGCTAGGAAGTTCTTGGCCGTTAACAGCCATAGGAAGTGCCGCTTGGGCAGGAAGACTTGTACTCACTGCGCTAGAGAGAGCTAGCACAAAAGCACTAATTGCAAACAACGGTGTTTTTTTCATAAATCAACTCCAGTATCACAAGTGATTGTATGACTTATGTACTGGAGTTTAGTTCCAACAATTTCAATAGTTAGTTAACAAAATGGCATTAACTGGCTTTGGTCTCTGCGGAATTAATATGAATAGAGCTATCGCCACTGAGCAAGCCGGTTGCCTCATTGGAATAATCTTTTGGTGCGGTCGCATCATTAGCCTTTGGGCTCTCAGCGATGCCATCATTTACCTCTTCTGGCTTCTCTGCGGCTTCGTCAGAAACCGGAGTCAGTTGGGTAATGCGAGCCGCAAATGGGTTATCTTGGCTGGGTAAGTTTGGCATCATCTCTGCCGATGTTTTTGCCATGTGCTGATACAGCTTGCTGTAATCTTTCGCAATGTTGTCCATCAGCGCTGAACTTTGAGCAAAGTGGTCAGTTAGCTCTTGGCGGTATTGCTCTAGCTCATAGCGTGATTTATCTAGATCTTTTTGGAGATCTTTTTGTTGTTTACTTTTCTGAGTCAGCATGCGGGTGAATAGTGCCCCCACAACAGTACCGACGATAAAATAGATGATTGCATGGGTCATTGTCATAAACACTCCTTTGACAAGGGGAAAAACTAACGTCTAGGCTCACTATACATGCTATATATCGCGCATGGTACACTCGATGGCATAAGGATGTGACTTGGAGTATGGAATGACACCACGAAAACGTTACCAACAAGATCTACAGCAAGATGGATTTAATGCTGATGCAGCGCAGGCAGCGGCGGTTGAATGCTTAGAAGGCCTTTATCAGCGCTTGATAACCGCAAAAGCATCAGTAAGGGTAGACAATAAACGTTCATGGTGGCAGCGTTGGCAACCACAAAAAACAGTGGATAAAGCCCCAGAGCAAGGCCTCTATTTGTGGGGCGGCGTGGGCAGAGGCAAGACCTATTTGATGGATCTTTTTTATGAGTGCCTTCCCACATCACGCAAAATGCGCGTCCATTTTCATCGTTTTATGCACCGTGTCCATCATGAGCTGGGGCTGTTAGATGGTCAGAGTGACCCGCTGTTACTGGTTGCCGACAAACTAGCGCACGAAACAGACATTCTCTGTTTTGATGAGTTTTTTGTGTCTGATATTACCGATGCGATGCTATTGGGAACGCTGTTTGATGCACTGTTTCGGCGTGGTGTCTGCTTAGTGGCGACCTCAAACATTCCACCACATGATCTTTATCGCAATGGGCTACAACGCGCACGCTTTTTGCCTGCCATTGCTTTATTAGAACAGCATTGTGACGTACTGCACTTGGATGGTGGAATCGACTATCGCTTACGCACTTTAGAGCAGGCTGAGATTTATCATGCACCATTAGATGAGGCTGCAAGCGCAAATATGACGCACTACTTTGCGCAGTTGCGGGTCAAGCCATGGACAGAGCAGGCAGCGATTATGATTAATGATCGTGAATTATTGACACTTAGCGAATGTGATGGAGTTGTCCAATTTGAGTTTGCCGTTCTCTGTGTTACCGCGCGAAGCCAAATTGATTATATGGAGATTGCGCGAATTTATCATACTGTACTGTTGTGTAATGTCGCGCAGATGGGGGACGAGATGAACGATGCTGCTCGGCGCTTTATTGCCTTAGTGGACGAATTTTATGAGCGTAATGTAAAATTAATTATATCGGCACAAGTGCCGATGACACAGCTTTATACGGGAAAGCGTTTATCTTTTGAGTTTGAACGTTGTTGTTCACGGCTCATTGAAATGCAGAGTCACGCTTACCTTTCTCGTCCTCACTTACCTGCGTAATGCACATTTTGTTGAAGTCATGGCGATAAAACGGCATTAAGGAAGGGAAGTTAAACGGAGAGTTTTGCTGTTTAAACAAAAATCCCCACTTTTTTTGAAAAACAAGGTGATTTTTTCCCCACACTTCTCTATAATTTTGCGACCCACAAACCTGTACGGCTTTTTGCCGGGAGTTCCTAACACTCGAAGGGGTGCGCTAGGCTCTAAGACAGTGGGAGCATTCTGCTCCTTGAAGTGAAACTATTTAAATCGGGTAATTATTAGCATGAAAACTTTCGTTGCTAAACCAGAAACTGTAAAACGTGACTGGTATGTTGTTGACGCAGAAGGTAAAACTCTTGGTCGTCTAGCGACAGAAATCGCATCTCGCCTACGTGGCAAGCACAAGCCAGAATATACTCCTCACGTTGATACTGGTGACTACATCGTAGTTATCAACGCTGAAAAAGTAACTGTAACTGGTGCTAAGAAGAGTGACAAAATGTACCACCGCCACACTGGCTTTATTGGTGGTCTTAAGTCAATCAGCTTCGAGAAGCTTATCGATAAGAAGCCAGAAATGGTTATCGAAACTGCTGTTAAAGGCATGCTTCCTAAAGGTCCTCTAGGCCGTGCAATGTACCGTAAACTAAAAGTTTACGCGGGTACTGAGCACAACCACGCGGCACAACAGCCGCAAGTACTAGACATCTAATTGGGAATTATGACAATGGCAGATCAATACTACGGCACTGGCCGTCGCAAAAGCTCAGCAGCTCGTGTTTTTATCAAACCGGGTTCTGGCAATATCGTAATCAACCAGCGTAGCCTGGAAGAGTACTTTGGTCGTGAAACTGCTCGCATGGTTGTTCGTCAGCCACTAGAGCTAGTTGACATGATCGAAAAACTAGACCTATACATCACTGTTAAAGGTGGTGGTATCACTGGTCAATCTGGTGCTATCCGTCACGGTATCACTCGCGCTCTTATGGAGTACGATGAGTCTCTACGTCCTGTACTACGTGCAGCTGGCTACGTGACACGTGATGCTCGTAAAGTTGAGCGTAAGAAAGTGGGTCTACGTAAAGCACGTCGTCGTCCACAATTCTCTAAGCGTTAATATTTCCTTATTGGAATATTCGCTTACGCGAAATGGCATCAAAAAACCCAGCCCGATGGCTGGGTTTTTTTTATCTACGCTCCTCCTTCTCTCTTTCCGCCTCGTTTATTTTGTCTATTTCCTCATTTTATTGTGTTTCGGAAAAAGCTTTACTGAAGTCACAAATGTTACAAAAAAGTAGCTTTATCTTGTCAAAAAGTGTGCTTTTCTTTATGATTTAGTTAGGAAATGGGTGGTAAAATATCAATCAAAGCCTAATCATAAAGTCATTTACTGTTAGTTGTCGCTCCAAGGATGCAATGGATTCACCGCCGTCATGCGGGGAGCGCAAGGGAGTATAATTGGATGAGCAATGCGCCAGTAAACCTCGGCCGTCGCCGCTTTCTGACGGCATCAACTGCTGTCGTTGGGGGAGTGGGAGCAGCTGCCGTCGCTGTCCCCTTCATTAAGTCATGGAACCCTAGTGCCAAGGCGAAGGCAGCAGGAGCGCCAGTTGAAATAGATATCAGTAAAATTGAAGAGGGTCAGATCATTCGTGCTGAGTGGCGTGGTAAGCCTGTATGGGTTGTGCGTCGTAATCAAGCACTAGTCGATGAATTGGCACAACTTAATGGTCAGCTACGCGACCCTGATTCTATCGAGCCACAACAACCAGAGTATGCGAAAAATACGTATCGCTCATTACGACCGGAAATTTTCGTTGCGGTTGGAATTTGTACCCATTTAGGTTGTTCGCCGACTTATTTGCCCAGTAGTTTTGGCGAACAGGTTGAAGGGGTCGCATCTGGCTTTTTTTGTCCTTGCCATGGTTCAAAATTTGATATGGCCGGACGGGTATTTCAAGGGGTACCAGCCCCACTTAACTTAGTCGTCCCCCCCCATACTTATGTAAATGCTCAGACCATTTTGGTCGGTGTTGATGAGGAGAGCGCATCATGATCGCCTTTATGGAATGGATAGAAAAGCGTTTACCTATGATGAATGCTTACCGTAAGCACTTATCTGAATATCCGATGCCGAAAAACTTTAACTTTTGGTACCTATTTGGCTCATTAGCCATGCTTGTTCTGGTTAACCAGCTAATTACTGGTATTTGGCTAACGATGAACTACGTGCCCTCTGGCGAGGGAGCTTTTGCTTCTGTTGAATACATTATGCGTGATGTTGAGTATGGCTGGTTGCTACGCTATATGCATTCAACTGGCGCTTCGGCTTTCTTTGTCGTGGTCTACTTGCATATGTTTCGTGGCTTGATTTATGGATCGTATCAAAAGCCGCGTGAATTACTGTGGCTGTTTGGTATGTTGATCTTCCTTGTTTTGATGGCAGAAGCGTTTATGGGCTACCTGCTACCATGGGGGCAGATGTCCTATTGGGGAGCGCAGGTGATCATCTCCTTATTTGGTGCCATTCCAGTGATTGGCGATGATCTTACGCTATGGATTCGTGGTGATTATGTTATTTCAGGCGCAACCCTAAATCGTTTCTTTGCGTTACATGTCATCGCATTGCCGATCGTATTGTTATTGCTGGTTGTTCTGCATATTTTAGCGTTACATGAAGTGGGTTCGAATAACCCTGATGGGATTGAAACCAAGTTGCCGAAAGGGTCGAAAGGGCAGGACTACAAAACCCAGTTTAAATTCCATAGTTATTACAGCAACAAGTACGACATTATAGATTCTATTCCATTTCATCCGTATGGCACCGTCAAGGATATGGTTGGGATCGCCGTGTTCTTCTTCCTATTCTGTTATGTGATCTTTTTTAACCCAGAGATGGGGGGCTACTTCCTCGAACCACCAAACTTTGAAGCGGCGAACCCATTAAAAACCCCAGACCATATTGCCCCGGTTTGGTACTTCACTCCGTTCTATGCCATTTTACGTGCGGTACCGGACAAACTACTGGGTGTTGTCGCCATGGGGGCGTCGATAGTGGTGCTGTTCTTGCTGCCATGGCTAGATCGCTGCCGGGTTCGTTCATATCGTTATCGAAGTAAGGTCCATTTGGTTAATATTGCCCAATTTACCGTGTGCTTTATTGCTCTGGGTGTTTTGGGAACATTACCTGCAACAGCGACTTACACGTTATTAGCGCGCATTTTTAGCCTCGGTTATTTTATGTTTTTTGTTTTGCTGTTCTTTTACAGTAAGAACGAAGCGACGCGACCTTTACCAGAGAGGGTGACATTCAAATGAAGAAATGGATTTTAGTCATGTTTGCCTTGTTGCCTGGTTTTGTTCTGGCAGCAGGAGGTGGAAATGTTCACCTTGATTCGGCCAACAATGATTTACGTGATAAAGCATCGTTGCAGAGTGGGGCTATGCTCTTTATGAACTACTGTTTCGGCTGCCACTCCACACAGTACCAACGC
The DNA here is from genome assembly GCF_047250365.1 of Thaumasiovibrio clandestinus. NCBI lineage: Bacteria > Pseudomonadati > Pseudomonadota > Gammaproteobacteria > Vibrionales > Vibrionaceae > Thaumasiovibrio > Thaumasiovibrio clandestinus. The sequence goes on along the minus strand of NZ_JBLBVL010000002.1, from coordinate 410,692 downwards.
TATGGACGTGTAGCGGAAGATCTCGGTATACCTGCCGATCTAATGAAGCAGAATTTGATTTTTGATGCCCAAGCCAAGATCGGCGATCTAATGGAGAACGCCATGGCTGATAACGACGCAAAAAAATGGTTTGGTAACCCGGCACCAGATTTAACGATGGTCTCACGGGTGCGGGGCACTGATTGGGTTTACACCTATCTGCGTTCGTTTTATGTCGACCCCAGCCGTCCATTTGGGGTGAATAATACCGTCTTCCCCAGTGTTGGTATGCCGCATGCCCTAGAAGAGCTACAGGGAACGCCTTACCGTATTTATGAAGAGCGGTTGGTTGATGGGGAAATGATTAAGGAGTATGCCGGCATAGAAACGGATGGGCGCGGTGAGTTGAGCGCGACTGAGTTTGATATTGCGGTGCGTGATTTGGTCAACTTTCTCGAATATTCGGCGGAACCCGTAAAGATAGAGCGACAACGTTTAGGTTATTGGGTCATGGGCTTTTTGGTGCTTTTCTTTATCATCACCTTGCTGTTGAAGAAAGAATATTGGCGTGATGTGCATTAATCGTTTATTCTAGTGGGTTAGTATCGTATCTCGGCAATGGGGGCGTTTGCCCCCATTGCTTTTTAAGTCTTTGTTAGATGTTCTGGAGGGGTTAATGGCTGTTGCTGCCAATAAACGTTCAGTAATGACGTTGTATTCTGATGCTTCTGATATGTACAGTCATCAGACGCGTATCGTTCTTGCTGAAAAAGGTGTTAGCGTAGAAATCGAGTTGGTTGATCCTAACAACCTGCCTGAGGATCTGGTTGAGCTAAACCCATATAACTCAGTGCCGACTCTGGTTGATCGTGAATTGGCGTTGTACCAGGCGAGCATTATTATGGAATATTTGGATGAGCGTTTTCCTCATCCACCATTAATGCCGGTATATCCTGTCGCGCGCGGTAATAGCCGTCTGATGATGTATCGCATTGAGCGTAACTGGTATTCGCTAGCTGAAAAAATTGAAAAAGGCAGTGCTGATGAAGCTGACCGCGCCCGCCGTCAGTTGCGTGAAGAGCTGCTTGCACTGGCACCGGTATTTGCTGAATACTCATACTTTATGAGTGAAGAATTTAGCTTAGTTGATTGCTACCTAGCTCCTTTACTATGGCGCTTACCTGTATTGGGTGTAGAGCTAATTGGTGCTGGCGCGAAGGAAGTGAAAAACTATATGACACGTGTTTTTGAACGTGATTCTTTCCTTGCTTCACTGACTGAAGCAGAACGTGAAATGCGCTTGGCTGGTCAGTAATGGATATTAGCAAGCTAACCCCTCAGCGCCCGTACTTACTGCGCGCGTATTATGATTGGTTGGTTGAAAATGATCTTACACCGCATTTGGTGGTAGATGCGACGTTAACTGGCGTGCGAGTGCCTGTTGAGTTTGTCCAAGACGGGCAAATTGTACTGAATATTGCACCTCGTGCGGTGGGTAACCTTGAATTGAGTAATGAAGCGATTAGCTTTAATGCTCGTTTCAGTGGACGTCCACACTCTGTTGTTGTTCCTATGTATGCGGCGATTGCCTTGTATGCAAGGGAAAACGGCGCAGGTACTCTGTTTGAGCCAGAGGCAGCCTACGCGATTCATGAAGAAGATGCTGCAGATATAGGCATCGATGACGAATTAATCACAGAGGTTCAACCAGAGTTGGCAGTGGTGGATGACGGGGATGAAGATCCAACGCCAGAACCACCACGACCGAAAGGTCGTCCGTCTCTGCGGGTGATAAAGTAGAAAAAGCAGCGCTAGAAGCGCTGCTTTTTTTTGCGAGTGGTTTGATACTTGAGATCATTATCTACTCATGCCGACACTACTCTGGGTAGATAATCGTAAATACTTCTTTAACGCCATCAATCTCTCTTGCTTTGTTCGTTGCTAGTGAGATCTGCGTCTTTGGTAATGTCCCCATTAAGAAGACCTCTTGCGCTTCGGTCATTAATTTAATGGTGCCGTTATTAATACTACTGTCAGCAAGCAAAGCGGTTTTAAGACGTCCGGTGATCCAAGTATCGCGTGAGACACTGTTGATATCCGCTAAGGATCCGATGCGTAGCTGATCATAAACGCGCTCGACATCACTCATTGCACGTACATCATCAATAAATTGGCGTTTAAGTGAAGTATCGTTGGTTTGTCCGGCTAAAAGCACTTCACCATTATAAGCAATAACGCTGACACGTAGTGCATTTTGATAAGGTGGCTTATTAACAAGGCCGGCGACGTTCATTTCGATTTGTTTATCCTTCCATTGCGAGGATAAACCGCGCTGCGTGCTGCAACCCGCGGTTAGGAGGATCAATAATGCAACGATGAGGTGTTGGGCTATTTTAATCATGGTGTGAGGTAAATAGAACCTGATCAATAAGATCACAGATAGTGTGAAGAGTGAATAAGTGTACCTCTTGGATACGCGCGGTGCGTTGCGAAGGGATCCTGATTTCGACGTCTTGCTCGCCAAGTAATCCAGCCATCTCACCACCGTCTTTTCCTGTCAGGGCAATAATGGTCATATCTCGAGTTACAGCTGCTTCCATCGCTTTAGTAATATCTTTACTGTTACCACTGGTTGAAATGGCGAGTAAAATATCTCCAGCTTGACCAAATGCTCTTACTTGTTTCGAGAAAATCTCGTCATAATGGTAGTCATTGGCAACGGCAGTAAGGGTGGTGCTATCGGCGGTAAGAGCGAGAGCTGGCAGGCTAGGGCGCTCAGTTTCGAAGCGGTTGAGCAAGCAGGCAGAAAATTGTTGTGCGTTGGCTGCCGAACCTCCATTACCACAGCAGAGTACTTTATTTCCATTTAATAGACTTTGCACTATAACCTGAGAGGCAAGGGCGATGGACTCAGGGATCGCCTCCGCGGCGGCGATTTGAGTTTGAATACTTTCGGTAAAACTTTCTTTAATGCTGTCGAGCATACTACCTATCCTGAACTATATTTTTTAGCCATTCTATCTGGTGATTGGTGATATACACCACATCGAAGCGAATGGGCACCATTTCACTATTGATCTTGTTCTTATGCAACCAATAAAGTGCAGTTCGTTTAATTCGCTGTATTTTACGCCAATCAATCGCGTCTAGCCCTGAACCGTAGGTTTCCGATTGACGGTACTTTACTTCAATGAAGACCCATTTTGCTTGCTCTCGCATAATAAGGTCAATCTCTCCACCACGCACCTGAAAGTTGCGCTGGACAGGTATTAGCCCGTGTTGTTGAAGGTAAGCTTCAGCACGGGCTTCGTAGGTTTGTCCCTTTTGCCTACTGCTGAACAAACTCAATGCTATCGCCGTTGATTTGAGCCCACTCAATTTCTCTAGTAATCATACAATTCTCATCAATGCTCAATACGCCAGTTTGGCCGTGGGCTTGGTGATTATCGATAACTTGCATTTGAGGTAACTCTTCGGTTAACAAGTAGGCATCCATTCCGAGCGCGATTAGGCGTATGGTATTTGCGTTAGTGTCAGGCCACATCGTTTCAATGCGGGGCTGGAACTGATCCGGGTCAGAAATGAGCAGTGGAATGTCGCTAAACTCTAAGCCTTGCAGATCCAGCCTTTCGTCAGCTGTGCTGTCGATAGCGTTGCTACGCGAGCTGGTAAATAGCGCTGGAGATCTCGTGCCTGGATTAATGGCTACTTCGATGAAGGGCTTAAGCAGGGTTAACTCTGCTTGCGTCGCCACCATATACACCGCGTCAATGTCACGGCGACTGCGCTGTTCTGCTTCGAGTGGCAGAGCCAGTAATTGCTCCATTTGATCGATACGCTCTTGACTCTCTTTCAAGCCAAATACGGCGTTAATTTTTTGTTGTAGCTCTTTCCGCTCGCGATAATACTGCGAGTCAGCATCATGATTGCTTAATTGATGCCATTGCTGATTAAACGCATCACTCACGCGTTGACCAAAATCACTCTGTGGCCCCAAAATTAGAGGGTATTGGTAGCCACGATCAAAAAGATGCAGGGCTGCTTGCTGTGCTTCGTTTTCAGGCGAAAGGGTGAAGTAGCAGCTCGCATCATCTTCTGGTAGCAAGTCTGGTATATTGAGCGCCAGTATAGGTAAGTTTTCGACATTAAGGCGTTGGAAGTCGCTGATTGTCTCTTTAATCAGTGGGCCGACGACATAGTCAATGCCATCTTGTGCTAATTGCTCGACCAGCGAGGCCATCGGTTGTGCCGTGGTGTCATATACCGTGACTTCCAACTCTGGATCGCGATTTTCATTTTCAAGCATGGCCGCAAAGAAACCGTTGCGTACCGCCTCAGCTTGACGTGAAAAGCGCCCATTTAGCGGCAATAACAGTGCAATATGGCTGGCTTGCTGTACTTCCATATCCGCTATCATCATTAGCTGTTCAGGCATAAATTCAATCGCTGGGTGAAAGCGGTTTTGTGCTTTCCAACTATTGAGTTGCTCTTGAAAAACCAGTGGACGATGTGCGTAACGTTCTTCGAGCAGGCGTAACTGGATCCAACCACGCAGCACCGTTTCATCGTCAGCGAGAGGGGTTGCCATTAACGTTTCGTTATCGATTTGCGTTAACGTCGTCCATACCGATTGCCAATTGGCTTTTTGTTGAACTGGGTCGAGGTATTTGTCTAGCTCGATACGAGATCGCACAGCGACAATTGGCTCTTCCAACTCACTGCTTAGTTGAGTTCGCAGCTGGAAATAACGTCGATACTGTTTGGACTCAAGTTGCCACCATGGCTGAAAGTTCAAGCTCTCTAATGCTTCTTGAGTTTCCCCTTGTTGGTAACGAAGATTGGCTTTCGCCATCTGCCATTCAGCGGTTTGCTTTGGATTTAGCTGCATCACCGCAATGCGCGCTAACTGCATATCAGCTTGCGGGAGCATGCCGTCACGGATCAATGCTTTTAATGCTAGCAATTGCCAATCGACCGCAAGACTTCCCTCGCTGCTATCAGCATAAATGAGGTATTGCTCAGCAGTGAGTGTGGCTGGCGTTGCAATGTCAACGCTAGTGGGTAGCTTCGGTGACGAGCTACAGGCTGTAAGCACAACGGCAAATGTCACAGGGACGATAAGACGTGTTACACTTTTACGCTTATGAGTAAACTTGAGCATTGTATTTTTTCGACCGTATCAAATTACTCTCTATCTTACTGGCTGAAGAGATCTTAGACAAATGACTGATAAAAATAGTAGTGTGGAATCTGACGCAACACTCTTTATTGTTCCCACTCCTATCGGTAATTTAGGTGATATTACGCAACGAGCCCTTGATGTCTTGAAGGCAGTTGATGTTATTGCTGCCGAGGACACCCGCCATACTGGCCGATTGCTATCCCATTTTGGTATTACTACCCGAACTTTTGCATTGCATGATCATAATGAACAGCAAAAAGCGGATGCCCTTATCACTCAAATGCAACAGGGCCAGTCTATTGCACTGGTGTCAGATGCAGGCACACCGCTTATAAGCGACCCAGGATACCATCTTGTAAACCGTTGTCGTCAGGCTGGTGTTAAAGTTGTTCCTTTACCGGGGCCTTGTGCTGTCATTACCGCCCTTAGTGCATCAGGGCTCCCTTCGGATCGGTTTAGCTTTGAGGGATTCTTACCCCCGAAAAGTAAAGGGCGTCGAGATGTGTTCGATGCCTTGCTGAGCGATGCTAGAACCTTGATTTTTTATGAGTCCCCTCATCGTATTTTAGACTCTCTTGCTGATATGCAAGAAGTTTTTGGCCCTCAACGTCAAGTGGTATTGGCGCGTGAGTTAACAAAAACGTTTGAAACCATTCATGGTGCACCATTGGGAGAGCTTATCGAGTGGCTTGGCGAAGACAGTAATCGTATTCGCGGCGAGATGGTAGTCTTGGTCGCTGGGCATCGCGTTGAGAAAGAAGCATTGCCAGCAGAGGCAACGCGCACAACGGCGATCTTGGCCAAAGAACTGCCGTTGAAAAAAGCGGCAGCACTGGCGGCCGAGATCCATGGTGTAAAGAAAAATGCACTGTATAAGTGGGGGCTTGAGGCACTAGATTAAGTCAACAGCGAAGCTTATCGAGCTGTTTCACTTTCACCTCTAGACACTGACTGTTGTCTCCTGTATTATCCGCCGCCTGAGTAGCTTAGGTAATCGCTGCTTCGTTGATGTCCTTTGGGAGACTGACGAAGGGGAGGAAAGTCCGGGCTCCACAGGGCAGGGTGCCAGATAACGTCTGGGGGGCGCAAGCCCACGACCAGTGCAACAGAGAGTATACCGCCGATGGCCTTTCGAGGCACAGGTAAGGGTGAAAGGGTGCGGTAAGAGCGCACCGCGCGGCTAGTAATAGTTCGTGGCACGGTAAACTCCACCCGGAGCAAGACCAAATAGGTTCCCGTATGGCGTGGCCCACGTTGGGAACGGGTAGGTTGCTTGAGCCTGCGAGCGATTGTAGGCCTAGACGAATGATTACCACCGCAATAGCGGTACAGAACCCGGCTTATCGAGCTACTCACCTCATTGATAGGGGCAATGCATTGGCATTGCCCCTTTTTTTGTTAGTTTTCTGTCATACCAAACCATTTTGAGTTCAATAAGTTGGCATTGTTCGGGATAATCTAACCGGGAGTATTCCGCATAATTACGGCTCTTGGCTTGCTAAAGCATAGGGGCAAACGTAAACTTTAGAGTGGTTTTTTGTGGGGAAAAGTGGTGATTCGTGTCGAGAAAGGTCAGCAAAGATGATGCTTCGAGGCGCTAACGTCGTCTCTATGGATGGTAAAGGGCGGCTCGCCATCCCTAAACGCTATCGTGAGATGTTGTTTCGTTCTTGCGAGGGTCAGTTTGTTTGTACGATTGATCATCATTTTCCTTGTTTGCTGCTCTATCCCATGAACAAGTGGGAGCAAGTTGAGCGTCGCTTAGCCCAGCTTTCTAGCTTAAATGATGCTGAACGTCGTTTACAGCGCTTGATTTTAGGCCACGCCAGTGAATGTCAGCTTGATGGTCAAGGTCGGATACTGATAGCTCCAGCACTGCGTGAATATGCTGAACTGGATACAAAAAATGTTCTTGTTGGCCAACTCAATAAGTTTGAAATTTGGCACCAAGCACGATGGCAGCAACAAATTACCCAAGATATTGCCGTTCAAACGGATCTGTCTTTATCCAGCCGTTTGAGTGATTTTTCATTATAAGTTAAGAAGATTATGTCAGATAACCCTGCACACATTTCTGTATTACTCCATGAGTCTGTCGATGGACTCGCGATTAAACCAGATGGCATCTATGTTGATGGCACATTTGGTCGTGGTGGGCATAGCCGCCATATTTTATCTAAACTCGGTGAGCAGGGACGTTTGATTGCGATTGATCGCGATCCACAGGCCATTGCAGAAGCTGCAACGATTGACGATCCACGGTTTGAGATCGTTCATGGTCCATTTTCTGGTGTCGCGACCTATGTCACTGAGCGTGGGTTAGATGGGAAAATTGATGGCGTTTTGTTGGATTTAGGTGTTTCATCCCCCCAGCTTGATGATGCTGAACGTGGTTTTAGTTTCATGCGTGATGGGCCTTTAGATATGCGTATGGATCCAACCTCCGGCGTTTCCGTGTCAGATTGGTTACTGACGGCTGACGAAGAAGACATCGCTTGGGTGATTAAAGAGTTTGGTGAAGATCGCTTTGGTAAACGTATAGCTCGCGCCATTGTTGAGCATCGCGAAAATGAAGAGCTACCACCGCTGACCCGAACCTTGCAGTTGGCGAAGTTAATTGACAATGCTGTGCCGTTTAAAGACAAACATAAACACCCAGCAACACGCGCATTTCAAGCTTTCCGTATCTACATCAATAGTGAGCTGGAAGAGATTGATATTGCCTTAAACGGTGCGCTGTCTGTATTAGCGCCTCAAGGCCGCTTATCCGTTATTAGCTTCCATTCGCTCGAAGATCGTATGGTGAAACGCTTTATTCGCAAACAAAGTAAAGGGCCTGAAGTGCCACGTGGACTGCCGCTGACTGAAGCGCAGATCAAAGCGTTAGGTAGTGCGTCGATGAAGCCGATCGGTAAAGCGATTAAGCCATCAAAAACAGAAATTAGCCACAATGCTCGTTCGCGAAGTTCAGTGCTACGTATCGCAGAGAAGCTCGACTAATGGAAAAAGATCAGAACTTCAACTTGGCTCGGCATATTCTTTCTGATCTGCTGAATGTTGGACGAATGCCGCTATTTTTGTCTGTTCTGATTTTACTTAGCGCGCTTGCGGTCGTTTTAGTGACGCATAATACACGTGAGTTGATTTCATTGAGAGAGCAACTACTGCTGCAGCAGGATGCGCTTGATATCGAATGGCGTAATCAGCTATTAGAAGAAAGTGCATTAACGGAACATAGTCGAGTCGAAGAGTTGGCAGAGGATCGATTGTTGATGCAGCGTCCCGCGACAGATCAGGAAGTGATCGTATATTAATGAATCAGAAAAATGTTCCATCGCGCTCTCCATCATCAGCGTTTATTCGTTGGCGCTACTACCTTGTTTGTTTTGGTATGTTTGCTGCCTTTGCCATTCTGGTTGGACGCGCTGCTTATATTCAAGTATTAGAGCCAGGTCGCTTGCGCCAAGAAGGTGATCTACGCTCTTTACGGGTTAAAGCCCTGCCCTCTTCACGTGGTATCATTTCTGACCGCAATAATGAGCAACTGGCCGTTAGCGTTCCTGTTCGAGCGGTATGGGCTGACCCCAAAGTTATCGCTGAGCGTGGCTTAGGCGATGTGGAACGTTGGCATGCACTCGCGGATGTCTTAGCGCTAAAGCATGACACGTTATTAACCCGCATTACTGCCAACCCATCAAGACGCTTTGTTTATTTACAGCGTCAGGTCAGTCCTGCCATGGCTGCCTACGTTGAAGGGCTTAATTTGCCGGGCATTGGCCTAAGAGATGAATCCCGTCGTTATTACCCCGCTGGCGAAGTCAGTTCTCAGCTAATTGGTGTGACCGGCATTGACGGCCGTGGGCTTGAGGGAATAGAGAGCACCTATGACGGCTGGCTGTCGGGAGAGCCTGGCGCGCGCACCGTGCGCAAAGATCGTTATGGTCGGGTGGTTGAAAACATCTCGGTCAGGGAGCGCGAACAAGGCAAACCGTTACAGCTCAGTATTGATCAACGTATTCAGGCGGTCGCCTATCGAGCCGCCAAACAGGCGGTGGTGGATTATCAAGCCACCTCGGTCTCAATCATTATGACAGATGTGACCACCGGTGAAGTCTTAGCCATGGTTAACAGTCCATCTTATAACCCGAACAATCGAACTGAATGGCAGAGCTACCGTATGCGAAATCGCACGATTACCGATGCGATGGAGCCGGGTTCGAGCGTAAAGCCCTTTGTCGTATTAGCGGCAATGGAGAACGGAGTCGCTAATGAAGACACGGTGATTGATACGGGGAATGGCATTATGCAAATTGGTGGTAGCCGAGTGCGCGATGTCTCTAAAGCGGGTGAAGCTAACTTACAAAAAATATTGCAAAAATCGAGCAATATCGGCGTTAGTAAGTTGTCATTGGCGATGCCAATTCAAGAGCTATTGGCTTTTTATGCCAGTGTTGGGCTCGGAGAGAGTTCCGGCATCAGCTTGATCGGCGAAAGCCAAGGCATTTTCCCTTACCGAAATCGTTGGTCTGACTTTGAACGCGCCACTATTTCATTTGGTTACGGCTTATCGGTCACGCCAATTCAGTTAGTTCGTGCCTATACCACACTCGGTGGGCTTGGTATCGCGCGCCCTCTTTCCGTGATTAAGCTAGAGCAAGACTCGCCCGGCGTTCGTGTCGCCAGTGAAGAAAACACCCGTAAGCTACTCAATATGTTGGAAAGTGTCACCCAGCAGGGAGGAAGCGCGACGCGTGCTGCGGTATCGGGCTATCGTGTAGGTGCCAAAACCGGGACTTCAGTAAAAGCGGTCAGCGGCGGATACGGGGACGAATACGTCGGCTTAACTGCGGGGTTAGCCCCCATTAGCCAACCTCGATTAGCACTGGTGGTGGTCGTCAATGAGCCGCAAGGCGATCAATACTACGGTGGTCAAGTGGCAGCACCAATTTTCTCCGAAGTCATGCGTAGCGCATTACAGATTTTGAATATACCGCCAGATGCTGGGGGTAGTGACATGAATATCGTAACAATACAAGGCCGTACCCATGCCGAGAGCTAATAAGCCCAATATTGAAGCCTTGTTGCTTCCTTGGTTTGAACCATGCGATTCCCGTTTGGCGTCGATCGAGATACAACAACTGCAAATTGATAGCCGTGAAGTTAAATCAGGCGATATGTTTATTGCTGTGATCGGGCATCAGTGTGATGGCAATCAGTTTATTGCCGCCGCGCAACAGGCCGGGGCGAGTGCCGTATTATCCCATGTAGCTGAAGCCGAACAGCACGGAAAGGTGGAGTGGATCGGCGAAATGCCAGTTATTCGCTTTTTTAAGCTTAACGAGGCGTTATCGGCGATAGCGCAGCGCTTCTACTTTTGTCATCAGACACCACCTCAAGTCATTGGTATTACAGGGACCAATGGGAAAACTACGATAAGCCAACTTATCGCGCAATGGATCACCTTGATGGGGGATTGCTGTGGCGTGATGGGAACGACCGGTAACGGATTGCTGGGACAATTTACTGCGGCAGCCAATACCACTGGCAGTGCCGTCGATATTCAAGCTTGGTTGGCTAAAATGCAGCAGCAAGGGGCCTCAACAGTGGCACTTGAAGTCTCATCGCATGGGTTGGTTCAGCATCGGGTTAAAGCGGTAGAGTTCCAGGTGGGGGTCTTTACTAACCTTAGCCGCGACCATTTGGATTATCATGGTGATATGGCTGGGTACGCGGCCGCAAAACAGACGCTATTTACCGAACATAAAACCCATAACAAAGTGATTAATGTTGACGATCCTGTGGGGAACGCGTGGTTGGCGCAGCTGCCAGATGCGATTGCGGTATCAGCTACCCCTGAATCGACATACGTCGAAGGGCATACTTATCTTGTTGCAACTCATGTTGAATTGACTACTGCGGGGATGCAGGTAGAGATTGATAGCAGTTGGGGGCAAGGGCGTATCCAAGCACCGTTAGTCGGGGCATTTAATGTCAGCAACCTATTACTCGCGATGGCAACAATGTTAGCGCAAGGCTATTCGTTGCAAGGGCTACTTGCGACAGCACCAAAGCTATGTGCGGTGATTGGCCGAATGGAAGTTTTTCATCAGCCTGACAAACCTATGCTAGTGGTCGACTACGCTCATACTCCAGACGCACTTGAAAAAGCGTTACAGGCATTACGTGTTCATTGTCAGGGGACGCTTTGGTGTATCTTTGGCTGCGGCGGTGACCGTGATAAGGGTAAGCGTTCAATGATGGCTGCGGTAGCGGAAAAGCATGCCGATAAGGTTATCTTGACCGATGATAATCCGCGCAGTGAGGATCCTAAGGCGATTGTTGCCGATATGCTGACCGGTGTTAATGAGCCTGATGCGGTAATGGTTCGTCATGATCGCCATGCCGCCATACAGTTCGCTGTCACTCAAGCCAGTGCTGATGATATTGTTTTGGTCGCCGGAAAGGGACATGAGGATTATCAGGTACTGGCAGATAAAACCATTCATTATTCAGATCGTGAAACTGCCGCGACGATCTTGGGGGGAACAGCATGATAGCGGTCTCTTTACGTACATTGAGTGAAGCCCTTGGAGCAGAGCTAATTGGGCAAGACTGTACCATTGACGCTGTTTCAACCGATACACGCCAACTGGCATCAGGTTGCTTATTTGTGGCATTAAAAGGTGAACGCTTTGATGCACATGATTTTATCGAAAATGCGCAACAAGCCGGAGCCAGTGCTGTTCTAGTTGAACGTGAAATGCCGTACCCCATTGCGCAGCTGGTGGTGAAAGATACCCGCCTTGCACTAGGGCAACTGGGCGCTTGGTTACGTACCGAGTTAGCTCCCTTTACGTTAGCGTTGACGGGAAGCTGCGGGAAAACCACGGTAAAAGAGATGACTGCCTCAATTCTTTCCGAACAAGCCAATGTGCTGGCCACGGCCGGGAACTTTAATAATGATATTGGTGTCCCGTTAACGTTACTACGCTTAACGCCGCAACATAAATATGCCGTGATCGAGCTGGGAGCTAATCATCTCGGTGAGATTGACTATACAACACGCTTAGTTAAGCCACAGGTGGCGTTGATCAACAATTTAGCCGAAGCGCATCTTGAGGGCTTCGGTTCTATGCAAGGCGTAGCGAAGGCGAAAGGCGAAATATTTCACGGTTTGACCGCGGATGGCATTGCCATTGTTAACCGAGACAGCCATGACTTAACGTGTTGGCAGAAAGGCTTGGCGACGCATCGTGTTCTCACCTTTTCTGTGAATGATACGCAAGCGGATTATTACGCGACGGGTATATCGATGGATGAAGCGGCGATCCCTTCGTTTAATTTGCATTCTCCGCAAGGTGTTATTGCCGTTCAGTTGTCTATTCCGGGTCAACATAATATCGCGAATGCATTGGCAGCCGCTGCGTTGGCGCAACAGGCAGGGGCAAGTTTGTCAGAGATCCGTGCTGGATTAATGGTAAAAAGTGACGTTAAAGGACGTGTACATGCTGAGCGTTTGACCGATACCTTAACGGTTATTGATGATACCTATAATGCCAGCGTCGCCGCAGTTAAAGCAGCGATCGATTTATTGGCAAATTATCAAGGGCAGCGTGTACTTGTGCTCGGTGATATGAAAGAACTCGGTAATGAGAGTGCCCATTTGCATCAAAATGTTGCAGAATACGCGGCTGAAAAGCATTTTGATATGATTCTCACTTATGGTGTGGAGAGCCGAGCGATAAGTTCAGCGACCGGAGGACACCATTTTGAGCATAAGCAACACTTGATTCATTTTTTAAAAGACAAGCTAGCGTCAATGTCGACTCAATCTGTCACTGTGTTGGTCAAAGGTGGCCGTAGTTCACAGATGGAAGAAGTCGTCGCTGCGTTGCAGGAGACTGTGCAATGATTTTTTGGTTAGCGGGGCTGTTAGAGCAGTATGTACCGTTTTTCCGCCTATTTGAATACCTGACTTTTCGAGCGATTGTCAGCATATTGACCGCATTGATAATGTCATTGTGGATGGGCCCACGCTTAATTGCACGTTTACAGATGTTACAGATAGGCCAAGTCGTGCGTCATGACGGGCCTGAATCTCACTTTAGTAAGCGTGGCACCCCAACGATGGGCGGGGTGATGATATTGGCCGCCATTACCATTACCGTGTTGTTGTGGGCCGATTTATCCAATCCGTATGTTTGGGCGGTATTAACCGTACTGCTTGGTTATGGCGCTGTCGGCTTTGTTGATGATTATCGCAAAGTGGTGCGTAAGAATACCGATGGTCTCGTTGCGCGTTGGAAGTACTTTTGGCAGTCAGTGATTGCGCTCGTCGTGGCGTTTGCACTTTATTGGCACGGGCAGGATACGGTGGCAACACAACTGGTGGTGCCGTTCTTTAAAGATATCATGCCGCAGCTGGGCTTGTTTTATATTGTCTTTACCTATTTTGTTATTGTTGGTACCAGCAATGCCGTTAACTTGACTGATGGCCTTGATGGCTTGGCGATCATGCCGACGGTTATGGTCGCGGGTGGTATGGCGTTTGTTGCTTGGGCGACGGGTAACGTAAATTTTGCTAACTACCTACATATCCCTTACTTGCGTGATGCGAGTGAATTGGTCGTTGTCTGTACCGCGATTGTGGGTGCCGGATTAGGCTTTTTGTGGTTTAACACCTACCCAGCTCAAGTCTTTATGGGTGATGTGGGTTCACTTGCGCTTGGTGGTGCACTCGGAACGATTGCAGTGTTAGTTCGACAAGAGTTACTGTTGGTGATCATGGGTGGGGTTTTCGTGATGGAAACCGTCTCCGTTATCTTGCAGGTTGGTTCTTATAAACTGCGTGGTCAACGGATTTTCCGTATGGCGCCAATTCATCACCATTATGAACTAAAAGGCTGGCCAGAGCCGCGTGTTATTGTCCGTTTTTGGATTATTACCTTGATGCTGGTACTGATCGCGCTGGCAACGTTGAAGGTACGTTAATGAATAAATGGACTGCGATCGACAGGGTTGTTGTTATTGGGCTCGGTATCACCGGGCTCTCTGTTATTCGTCATCTTTTGCGTAGAGAAAAGACGCTAGATATTCGGATCATTGATACACGAGCGCAGCCTCCTGGCGTTGAGCAATTACCGCACGGGGTAGAGCTTTGTAGCGGAAGTTGGCAGATGGAGTGGCTCTTGGCTGCTGATCTTATCGTTGCAAGTCCAGGCATCGCTTTAGCAACGCCAGAGTTGCAACAGGCTGCGCAAGCTGGCATCCCGATTGTGGGTGATATTGAACTCTTTGCTTGGGCATGTGATAAGCCTGTGGTGGGCATTACTGGCTCAAACGGAAAGAGTACAGTGACCAGTTTGCTGGGTGAGATGGGCAAAGCATCTGGAGTGAGTGTGGGTGTGGGGGGTAATATCGGCACACCAGCTCTGGATCTCTTGGTGCAGGGGCATGATGTTTATATCTTGGAGTTGTCGAGTTTTCAGTTAGAAACCACCTCGACCCTTGCGTTGACTGCGGCAGCGTATTTAAATTTGAGCGAAGATCATATGGATCGTTACGCTGATTTTGATGCGTATGCGAATGCGAAACAGCGCATTTTTAAGCATGCAGCATTGGCCGTTGTAAACCAAAAGGAGTCAGCCACATGGCCAAGCAACCCGCTACTTCCTATACGTACGTTTGGCTTTGAGCTGAGCCAATACTCAGTTTCAATGCAGGATGGGTGCGAATGGTTGATGGCACACGGTAAGCCAGTACTTGCTTGCTCTGAGGTGGCTCTGGTGGGACGACACAACGTCGCTAACTGTTTAGCTGCGTTAGCGCTGGCCGATGCAGTCGGTTTTTCTCGTGCTGGCGCTGTCCGTGCGATGCGCCATTATGGCGGCTTGCCACATCGCTGTCAGCTGGTTGCGGCAGGGAATGGGGTTCGTTGGGTTAACGACTCAAAAGCAACCAATATGGCGAGTACCCAAGCAGCGTTGGATGGCTTAGTGTTGGACGGCCATCTACATTTGCTCGTCGGTGGCGATGGTAAAGGTGCTGATTTTTCTGCTTTAGCTCCGATTCTTGGTAGGCTTGATGTCACCCTCTATTGCTATGGGCGCGATGCGGATGCTTTCATGCCTTTAACCGCAAATAGTGTGCAAACCGAGACAATGGATGAAGCAATGGCTTTGCTGAGTTCTCGTGTTCAACACGGGGATATGGTCTTACTGTCACCAGCCTGCGCCAGTCTCGATCAGTTTGGTAACTTTATGTTGCGTGGCGAACACTTTACCCAGTTGGCAAAGCACTATAGTGGGAAAACTGTATCGGCATGATGGAGTCACTCGCGATGGTCACAGCAAAAGGACAACGCTGGTTTCGAGAGCCAGCTACGCCGTGTTGGTATGATCGCCAGCTACTGTGGTTAATTTTCTCTTTAATGATTGTCGGAATTGTCATGGTGACCTCGGCGTCTGAGCCTGTCGCTAGCCGCTTAACTGGCCAACCGCTCTACTTTGCTATCCGACATGGGGTCTTTTTATTGGGGGCGCTGATTATCGGCTCAGTGATAGTGCAGATCCCGCTCGCTCGTTGGCAACAATTTAGCGCCCCGTTATTGTTGATCTCACTAATCTTATTGGTTGTAGTGCTACTTGTTGGGCGTTCTGTGAACGGCGCGACGCGCTGGATCCCGTTGGGGCTGTTTAACTTACAGCCTGCTGAGTTGGCCAAACTCTCGCTGCTGGTCTTTTTAGCCGGCTATCTCGTTCGCCGACATGAAGCGGTGCGTAATAATTTTTACAGTGGTTTTTTTAAGCCGATGGCAGTGTTAGCCATTATGGGCGCGCTATTATTGGTGCAGCCCGACTTTGGCTCTTTTGTTGTGATGCTGGTGATCACCATTGGCATGTTGTTTATGGCCGGCGCTAAACTGTGGCAGTTTATCATGCTGCTAATGGCGGCAGGGCTGGCTGTGGGGGGGATGATTGTTGCTGCCCCTTATCGCATGCAACGTCTGGTTTCTTTTATGGATCCGTGGAGTGATCCATATGGAAGTGGTTATCAGCTAACACAATCGTTGATGGCATTTGGTCGTGGCGACTGGTTGGGGCAGGGACTAGGAAATTCGATTCAAAAACTTGAGTACTTGCCCGAAGCGCATACCGACTTTGTGTTTTCTGTTTTGGCAGAAGAGCTTGGTTTGGTTGGGGTCTGTTTTGTTTTGTTTTTGCTCTTTGCTCTCGTTTATAAAGCGTTAGTGATTGGTCGTCGTAGCATGGAGAGTGGGCTGCTCTTCGGTGGTTATATTGCTATCGGTCTTGCATTTTTGTTTGCATTTCAAACGTTAGTCAATGTCGGCGCTGCATCCGGCTTGCTGCCCACCAAAGGCTTAACGTTGCCACTGATCAGCTACGGTGGCTCCAGTTTATTTGTAATGGCAACAGCGGTCGCACTGCTGTTGCGAATTGATCATGAGCAGCGTATTGCTGCAATGGATAAGTTGCACAAAGACAGTAGTGACAAAAATGACAGAGAAAAAGAGTAAACGCCTCTTAGTAATGGCTGGTGGAACCGGTGGGCATGTCTTTCCTGGGTTAGCCGTCGCGACTTATCTTAAAGAGCAAGGTTGGGAGATCCGCTGGCTAGGTACGGCAGACAGAATGGAAGCACAATTGGTGCCTAAACATGGAATAGAGATTGATTTTATTCGTGTGAAAGGGTTACGAGGTCAAGGTATTAGACGCTTGATTGGGGCACCATTTCAAATCTTGGGTGCTATTTGGCAGGCCAAAAAGCATATCGACAGATTTCAACCGGATGCTGTGTTGGGCATGGGCGGGTATGTCAGTGGCCCGGGCGGGGTCGCGGCGTGGCTATCAGGTGTCCCGGTCATTTTACATGAACAAAATGCGGTGGCAGGGTTAACCAATCAATGGTTAGCAAAATTTGCCAAAGCCGTTTTGCAAGCATTTCCTGGCGCATTTCCAGCGAGCCCTGTGGTCGGCAATCCAGTTCGACAAGATGTGGTCGCTCTGCCAGAACCGAACCAACGCTTTGCACAGCGTGACGGAGCATTACGTGTATTAGTTATGGGCGGCAGTCAAGGTGCACGTATTCTAAACCAAATCGTACCTCAATCTGCGGCGTTGCTAGGCAACAATGTTGTCGTTCGCCATCAGGCTGGCAGCGGAAATCAGTCGAGTGTAGAGCAAGCCTATCAAGAGGCAGGCTGTGACGTAACCGTAACCGAGTTTATTGATGATGTTGCAGAGGCTTACGCGTGGGCTGACGTGGTCGTTTGTCGTTCAGGCGCGTTGACTGTCTCTGAATTGGCAGCTGCCGGATTGGGCGCCGTATTTGTGCCCTTTATGCATAAAGACCGCCAGCAAGCATTGAATGCAGACTATTTAGTCGATGCGGGCGCAGCGGTAATGATTGAACAACCAGAACTGACAGTAGAAAAACTGGCTGAGCAGTTAACACTATTAAACCGTGACCGTTTGCTGAAGATGGCAAATCGAGCACGAAATATGGCGATCATCGATGCTGACCGTCAGGTCGCAGATGTAATATCATCGCTAGCAAAATAATGAGAGAAATGTAATGGGCAACCTCGATAATCAACAATTAGCAAAAATTAGAACCATGGTGCCAGAGATGCGTCGGGTAAAGCGGATCCACTTTGTGGGTATTGGTGGCGCCGGCATGAGTGGTATTGCTGAAGTATTGATTAACGAAGGGTATCAGATCAGTGGATCTGATATTGCGGCCAATCCGGTCACCGCCCGTTTAGAGAGTAAAGGGGCGCAGGTTTTTATTGGTCATCAACCGAGCAATATTCAAGGTGCGAGTGTTGTCGTGGTATCGACAGCGATTGATCAGACTAACCCTGAGTTAGTGGCTGCCCGTGAAATGCGAATTCCGGTTGTTCGCCGTGCTGAAATGCTGGCAGAGCTGATGCGTTACCGTCACGGGATAGCGGTAGCTGGCACACACGGCAAGACGACCACTACTGCGATGGTTACGCAGATCTACTCCGAAGCGGGATTGGATCCAACATTTGTTAACGGTGGTTTGGTTAAGAGCGCAGGGACTAATGCTCGTTTAGGCTCTAGTCGCTATTTGATTGCGGAAGCTGATGAAAGTGATGCATCGTTTTTGCATTTGCAACCAATGGTTAGCATCGTCACCAATATCGAAGCGGATCATATGGACACATATGGTGGGGATTTTAATGTTTTGAAAC
This sequence comes from Thaumasiovibrio clandestinus, assembly GCF_047250365.1. Taxonomy (NCBI): domain Bacteria; kingdom Pseudomonadati; phylum Pseudomonadota; class Gammaproteobacteria; order Vibrionales; family Vibrionaceae; genus Thaumasiovibrio; species Thaumasiovibrio clandestinus. The sequence goes on along the minus strand of NZ_JBLBVL010000002.1, from coordinate 392,294 downwards.
AAACATTTATAGATTTTCTGCATAATTTGCCGTTTTATGGTCTAGCAGTGGTATGTATTGATGATCCTGTGGTTAGAGAGTTGATTCCACAAATTGCACGCCAAGTCGTCACTTATGGCTTCTCAGCAGATGCTGATGTACGGATTAGCCACTATCGTCAGGAAGGCCACCAAGGACACTTTTCTGTCGAGCGACGTGATAAGCCGACGCTGAATATTACGTTAAATGTACCAGGTCGACATAATGCTCTGAATGCAGCAGCAGCGATTGCGGTGGCGACAGAAGAAGAGGTTGATGATAATGCCATTTTGCGTGCATTGGCGATTTTTGGCGGAACAGGTCGTCGCTTTGACTGCATGGGTGAGTTTGCGAGTGGCAATGGTCAAGTCATGTTGGTTGATGATTACGGCCATCATCCGAGTGAAGTTGATGTTACCATCGCGGCCGCACGTGCGGGTTGGCCAGATAAGCGTTTAGTTATGGTATTCCAACCACATCGCTATAGCAGGACTCGTGATCTCTATGATGACTTTGCTAATGTCCTTGATAAAGTTGACGTGCTGCTAATGTTAGATGTTTACGCGGCAGGCGAGGATCCAATTCCTGGTGCGGATGGACGTGCATTGTGCCGTACCATTCGTAATCGTGGCAAGATAGATCCAATCTTTGTTGCAGATAGAGCGAACTTACCTGCAACACTGGCCAATATTATTCAAGATAATGATTTAGTTCTGACGCAAGGCGCCGGAGATATTGGTAAAGTTGCCCGTGAATTAACGGATTTAGAATTGAACATCACAAATATGCAACAGAAGGAAGTGTAAGTGATTGAGCTTATGACACTATCAAATTTGTGAAATGTGAAGATTAAATCAACAAAAAACGTTAGTTTGTTTGCACTAAATTGGTGGAATAGCATTACAATAGTTGGAGAGCGTCAATTCGGTCGGTATAATCGGTCCACTTTTGGCGGCTCTGCCACGTAAACATGTGAAGCGGAGTGCATGACAGAGATAGCAAGAACACCAGAAGGCCCTGTAAATTGGCAACATTATGGCTCATTGAGTTTTTTTGCGCTGGTTGTAGTGCTTATTGGTGGGTTGATTGCCGCGGTTATTCAGTGGATGACTGATGCAAATCGGCTACCGTTAGCTAATCTTATTGTACAGGGAGAGCTAACCTACTTGGCAACGGACGATGTTCGTGAGGCGATATTACAGGTAGGTGATCTGGGCAGTTTTATGACTCAGGATGTCACGGAGATTCAAACCGCGATAGAAGCACTTCCTTGGGTATCCAGTGCAGCTGTACGTAAACAGTGGCCCGATACATTAAAAATCTATTTAGTCGAACATAAGCCATTAGCACGCTGGCATGGTGATGCACTGCTCAATCATTATGGTGAAGTTTTTGTTGCTCGCTCTGATGCATTAGATAGCTTAGTGATGTTGGCGGGGCCGGAAGGCAGTAGCCATACAGTGATGGAGCAATGGAAAGCGGTACAGCAGCGACTTGAACCTTATGGGCTAATAGTTACCGATGTGGCACTAAATTCGCGTAGATCATGGCGAATAGAGTTAGAGAATGGTATTCGACTTGAGCTTGGACGGCGCTCAATCATGGAGCGCATTGAACGATTTTTAACGCTTTATCCTGAATTGTTAAACAGTGATAAAGGGATAGAGTATGTGGACTTGCGCTATGACACCGGAGCAGCGGTGGGCTGGACGCCACAACAGCAACAATAATAAGAGACAGCATGACCAAGTCAACGGATAAGCAATTAATTGTTGGGTTAGATATTGGCACTTCAAAGGTCACAGCATTGGTTGGAGAAGTGTTGCCCGACGACACTATCAATATCATAGGCCATGGTGATAGCCCGTCACGAGGAATGGACAAAGGCGGCGTCAATGACCTTGAGTCTGTCGAAAAGTCGGTACAACGTGCGATTGAAAAAGCGGAATTGATCGCAGACTGTCAGATAGCATCGGTATTTTTATCCTTGTCCGGTAAGCATATTAACTGCTTGTCTGAAAAGGGGATGGTGCCCATTTCTGATAAAGAAGTGACGCAAGAGGATGTCGAGAGTGTGATTCACACCGCAAAATCAGTAAAGTTGAGTGATGAGCTGCGCACATTGCATATTATACCTCAAGATTTTGCGATTGATTATCAAGAAGGCATTAAAAATCCGGTAGGCTTGTCTGGTGTGAGAATGCAGGCGAGTGTACATATGATAACTTGCCACAAAGACATGGCAAGAAACATTGAAAAAGCGGTTGAGCGATGTGGTTTACATGTTGATCAACTTATTTTTTCGGGGTTGGCATCGAGTTATGCAGTGCTAACTGATGACGAAAAAGAGCTTGGTGTGTGTGTCGTTGATATTGGTGGTGGTACCATGGATATGGCGGTATGGAGCGGAGGGGCACTGCGTCATGCAGAGGTGATACCTTATGCCGGTAATGCTGTCACCAGCGATATTGCGTACGCTTTTGGCACCCCGCCGAGTAATGCCGAAGAGATAAAAGTAAAATTTGGGTGCGCACTGAGTGAGTTGGTCAGTAAAGATGCGAAAGTGGATGTTCCCAGTGTTGGTGGGCGCCCTTCCCGTAGTTTACAGAGTCAAACACTGGCTGAAGTTATAGAGCCGAGATACAGTGAACTGCTGGGATTAGTTAAACAAAAGCTTGTCGCAGTAGAAGAACAAATGCGCAGTGCTGGTCATAAACATCACTTAGCGGCAGGCGTGGTGTTAACTGGAGGCGCTGCACAAATTGATGGTTTGGTCGAAAGTGCCGAACGCGTATTCCGTAATCAAGTCCGTTTAGGTCAACCAATTGGTCTTAATGGGCTGACGGAATATGTGAAATCCCCGAGTTACGCTACGGCAGTGGGATTACTGCACTACGGTAAGGAAAGTCAATTATATGATGCGTTGGATGTTGAACCCCGCACCTCGGTAGTGGTACCAGTGTGGAAGCGTGTTACTAATTGGCTAAAGAAAGAATTTTAAAACCTGATGCGAACAGGATAAACGGAGAGAACACATGTTTGAACCGATGATGGATATGTCAGACGAAGCGGTAATTAAAGTCATTGGCGTTGGCGGTGGTGGCGGAAACGCTGTTGAACACATGGTGCGTGAATCAATCGAAGGCGTTGATTTTATTAGCGTTAACACGGATGCTCAAGCACTTAAAAAGACCAATGTAAGCTCAACAATTCAGATTGGTGGTGATATCACTAAGGGATTGGGAGCTGGTGCGAACCCTCAAGTAGGGCGCGATTCAGCGATGGAAGATCGTGAAGCCATTAAAGCTCAGCTTGAGGGTGCCGATATGGTCTTTATTGCGGCCGGAATGGGCGGGGGCACGGGGACCGGTGCGGCACCTGTTATTGCTGAAGTGGCAAAAGAGCTCGGCATACTAACAGTGGCTGTGGTGACTAAGCCGTTTAGCTTTGAAGGCAAGAAACGCATGGCGTTTGCTGAAAAGGGAATTGAAGAGTTATCTAAGCATGTTGACTCGCTAATTACGATTCCCAATGAAAAGCTACTGAAAGTCTTAGGTCGTGGTATTACATTACTCGATGCATTTGCCAAAGCGAATGACGTTCTGAGAAATGCGGTTCAAGGTATTGCTGAACTAATTACACGCCCAGGCCATATCAATGTCGACTTTGCCGATGTACGTACCGTGATGTCTGAAATGGGTCATGCCATGATGGGCAGCGGTGTCGCGACTGGCGATGATCGAGCAGAAGAAGCCGCGGAGATGGCAATATCTTCACCTCTGCTAGAAGATATCGACCTTGCTGGTGCTCGTGGTGTTTTAGTTAACATTACTGCTGGCTTTGATATGCGTTTGGACGAGTTTGAGACCGTTGGTAATACCGTGAAGGCGTTTGCTTCTGATAATGCCACTGTAGTGATTGGTACGTCGCTTGATCCTGACATGTCTGACGAGTTGCGCGTTACCGTTGTAGCAACAGGTATTGGTAACGAGAAGAAGCCGGATATTACTCTGGTAAAAGGGGCAACTAAACCGACGACAGCAGCACCTGTTGCGGCAAAAGTTGAAGTTGCTTCTGTCGATGTGGTAACACAACCAGTAGAGCAAGTTGTTAAGCCTCAAGCGTCAGTGACTCAAGGCGCAGTCACTCATCAAGCTTCAGGTGCAACAGCCTCAAAGGCTGTGCCTAAAGCAGAATCAGAGCATGACTATTTGGATATTCCTGCGTTCTTGCGTAAGCAAGCGGATTAACTGATAGCTTGGATATTAACCACAATACTGGTATGATGTGTCGGTCTCACCCATTATTTGGGTGGGATTTGGCCGTTTTATCGACTGTGAATTTAGAGATTGGGGTTTAGACATGATTCGACAACGCACGTTAAAAAGCATTGTGAAAACGACTGGAGTGGGTTTGCACTCTGGACGTAAAGTCACTTTGACCTTACGTCCTGCGGCGGCGAACACTGGCGTGATTTATCGTCGAGTGGATCTTGAACCGATCGTTGATTTTCCAGTTGATGCACACTCTGTACGCGATACCATGCTGTGTACGGCACTGGTTAATGAGCAGGGTGTACGTATCTCTACGGTTGAGCATCTGAATGCCGCGTTAGCAGGTATGGGTATTGACAACATTATCATTGAAGTTGATGCGCCTGAAATTCCGATTATGGATGGCAGTGCGAGCCCATTTATCTATTTGTTACAATCTGCTGGTATTGATACCTTGAATGCACCAAAGCAATTCTTGCGTATTAAAAAAACTGTTCGCGTTGAAGATGGTGACAAATGGGCAGAGCTGCGTCCACATAATGGTTTCAGATTAAACTTTGCTATCGATTTTGATCATCCAGCCATCGAGTCGGATCAGCAAAACTTTGTGATGGATTTCTCTAGCCAAGCATTTGCGCAAGAAATCAGTCGTGCTCGTACGTTTGGCTTTATGCGAGACATTGAGTTTCTTCAGTCGCAAAATAAGTGCCTGGGTGGCAGCTTTGACAACGCCATTGTGTTGGACGAGTACCGTATCTTGAACGAAGACGGTTTACGTTACGATAATGAGTTGGTTAAACACAAAGTATTGGATGCGATCGGCGACCTTTACATGTGTGGACATAACATTGTTGGTGAAGTTCGTGCGTATAAATCAGGGCATGCGCTGAATAATCAACTGCTACGTGCCGTTTTAGCTGATCAAGAAGCCTATGAGCTGGTAACATTCGAACATGAAAATGTTCCTGTCAGCTTAGCGCAGCCAGGTATGGTCCTAGCGTAGCGGTGAGTGAATAGCGGTAGCATCAAGCAAGTTTACACTGAAAAGCGAGGCGAATGTCTCGCTTTTGTCGTTTTTGGCCCATGTATAATGTGTTGATTTCTCCGTTTTGGTTACGGTTTCTTTTTCCCCATCGCTGCTAACCGTTTTAGTCGCATCTTAATGCCATCTGGCGCATGCTCAGCAATCGCGGAAAGATATTCTGCTGCTGTCTCACTGATCGGAACCTGCTCAATATCTGGCTTATCACTGTTATTGCGGCGATGAGGCTGTTGCGCCAAGGTGGGATTGACTTTTACTTCGATTGAGCTGAGTTGGGGAAGATCATGGCGACGAAGCTCGGACATCAACGCATAACGCTCGAAATTAAGCCGTTGCGCCCAAGCTGGTGTTGCCACCTCTAAGACGAGAATGCTTTGGCGATAATTCGCGATACGTACTTGCTCAGCCAGCGCGGGGCTCAGGCAGGCTTGCACTTTTTTGCCAAGCTGCTCGAGTAATACTGCACGCTGAGTTATATTTGTCAGCTTTCCGCTGTCTAATAAGCTGTCTGCGCTTTTGGGGCGATGATCTCGCATAAGTCCTTATTTTAAACAATCTGGGGTTGAAAGGCTGATCTATAGCAAACAACCGCAGTTTAGCATGTGACGCGTGTGGATTTTTCCTTATTATAAGCGTATTCAGCGTGGAAGAGTGGTGGCATCACACATCTTTTAGTCTTAAATAGTGTCAAATAGATAAAACTATCTCTGAGCTATTGAATTTGTAAGGTGTTGCCCCCATTTATCCCCTAAGCCGAGTAAGCACGTATAATGGCCAGCTGATGAGTATATCAGCGATAATTGCCACCCTCTGCCAAGCAAAGTGTTTTTATTGTGCAGAGAGGAAGCGGGCGAGAATTTTTAGCATAGTGGCCAAGCCACGTGAAAACAAAAGAGATACAGCACTCCCATGTTATCCAAACTTCTGACCAAAGTCGTCGGCAGCCGTAATGACCGTACCCTACGAAAGCTGCGTAAAATTGTTGATCAAATCAATAAACTAGAACCTCAATTTGAATCTTTACAAGATGAAGCCTTACGCGCTAAAACCGTTGAGTTTCGTGAGCGTATAGAACAAGGCGAAGCGCTTGATACGTTACTGCCAGAAGCATTTGCAACCGTACGTGAAGCCTCAAAGCGTATTAATGGCATGCGTCATTTTGATGTGCAGCTTATTGGTGGCATGGTGCTAAATGACTGTAAAATTGCTGAAATGCGTACTGGTGAAGGTAAAACTCTAACTGCAACGCTGGCAGCTTATTTGAATGCCCTGACTGGAAAAGGCGTGCATATCGTTACCGTCAACGACTACTTGGCGAAGCGTGACGCAGAGACCAACCGTGCCTTATTTGAATTCCTCGGCATGACCGTGGCGTTCAATATCCCAGGTATGAATCCGCAAGAGAAAAAAGAAGCCTATCAGGCTGACATTCTTTACGGCACCAACAATGAATTTGGTTTTGATTACCTACGCGATAACATGGCATTCCGCGCTGAAGATCGTGTGATGCGTGAGCGCTTCTTCGCTGTTGTCGATGAAGTGGATTCGATCTTAATCGATGAAGCGCGTACACCGTTGATTATTTCTGGTCCTGCAGAAGATAGCTCTGAGCTATACATCAAAATCAACACCCTGATTCCTAACCTTGTTCAGCAAGAGCAAGAAGACAGTGAAGAGTACCGTGGTGATGGTCACTATACGGTTGATGAGAAAGCCAAGCAGACGTACCTCACTGAGAATGGGCAAGAATTTGTCGAAGAACTACTGATCAGCAATGGCTTAATGGAAGAGGGAGATACCCTTTACTCGCCAAACAACATCAGCCTGCTTCATCACGTTAATGCTGCCCTACGTGCCCATGTATTGTTTGAGCGTGATGTCGACTACATCGTGCAAGATAACGAAGTGGTTATCGTCGATGAGCACACTGGACGTACTATGCCTGGCCGTCGTTGGTCGGAAGGTCTACATCAGGCTGTAGAAGCGAAAGAAGGGGTGAAGATCCAGAACGAGAACCAAACGCTGGCTTCTATCACCTTCCAGAACTATTTCCGTTTGTATGAAAAACTGTCAGGCATGACAGGGACTGCTGATACCGAAGCATTTGAGTTCCAATCTATTTATGGTTTGGATACCGTGGTTATCCCAACCAACCGCCCTATGGTGCGTGATGACATGGGCGACTTGGTTTATATGACTGAACGCGAAAAATTTAATGCCATTATTGAAGACATTAAAGATCGCGTTGCGAAAGGTCAGCCATCGCTAGTGGGTACAGTGTCGATTGAAAAATCCGAGTTGCTGTCGCGAGCGCTGAAACAGGCAGGCATTAAGCACCAAGTATTGAATGCTAAATTCCACGAGAAAGAAGCAGAGATTGTTGCCCAGGCGGGTGAATCAAGTGCCGTAACGATTGCGACCAACATGGCCGGCCGTGGTACGGATATCGTCTTGGGTGGTAATCTGCAAGCACGCATTGAGAAGCTTAACAACCCAAGTGACGCGCAGATTGCAGACATGAAAGCGCAGTGGCAAAAAGATCACGATGCAGTGCTAGAGGCCGGTGGTCTGCACATCATCGGTACTGAGCGTCATGAATCGCGTCGTATTGATAACCAGCTACGTGGTCGTTCTGGTCGTCAGGGGGATGCAGGTTCATCGCGTTTCTATCTGTCGATGGAAGATGGCTTAATGCGTATTTTCGCTTCAGATCGTGTTTCTGGCATGATGAAAAAACTGGGCATGGAAGAAGGCGAAGCTATTGAGCACCCATGGGTGACAAAAGCGATTGAGAACGCGCAGCGTAAAGTGGAAGGCCGCAACTTTGACATTCGTAAGCAACTGCTTGAATTCGATGATGTTGCCAATGATCAACGTAAAGTGGTGTATGAGTTGCGTGATGAGCTGATGAAGTCCGACGATATCAGCGACATGATCACCAGTAACCGTGATGATGTGATCACTGCGGTTATCGATCAGTACATCCCACCACAATCACTGGAAGAGATGTGGGATATTGAAGGTCTAGAAACACGCCTCAAAGCTGACTTTGCCATGGAGTTGCCGATTCAACAATGGTTGGATAGCGAAGACAAACTGTACGAAGAAGCACTGCGGGAGCGTATTTGTCAGCATGCAGAATCTGTTTATGTTGAGAAAGAGGCGGTCGTAGGTGCGAGTGTTATGCGCAACTTTGAAAAGACCGTGATGCTACAAAACCTCGATACCTTGTGGAAAGAGCACTTGGCTGCAATGGACCATTTGCGTCAAGGTATTCACTTGCGTGGTTATGCACAGAAAAACCCGAAACAGGAATACAAGCGCGAGTCATTTGCCCTGTTTGAAGAGATGCTGGATAACCTGAAATCTGATGTGGTGATGATCCTTTCTAAGGTTCGTGTTCAGCAGCAAGAAGAAGTAGAGCGCATGGAAGCTGAGCGTCGTCGCTTGGCAGAAGAGGCGGCACGTCGTCAGCAAGCTCAGCATGCGAGTGCTGATAACCAACTTGGTGATGAAGACTCGGCGGAACCACAAGGCACTGTGCAGCGCACAGAGCGCAAAGTGGGTCGAAATGAGCCTTGTCCGTGCGGTAGCGGTAAGAAATACAAACAGTGCCACGGGCAGATTAACTGATTAGTTTGATTTGATTAGCACTGATAAGACGGCACCGAAAGGTGCCGTTTTTTATGCTGTTGATTTTATCTAGAAAAACCGTACGCTGTAGATAGAGGTTTTGAGTTGGGGAAAGAATGAAAAAGCGTAAACACATTGCTGTAGGGATTATTCTGTCGAGAAATGGTGAGCAGGTATTTATTACCCAACGGGCGGCGACACAGCATCAAGGTGGATTTTGGGAGTTTGCTGGCGGGCAAGTCGAGTTGGGTGAAACGGTGGAGCAAGCGGTGGTGCGTGAATTGCATGAAGAAGTTGGCATTACCGTGACCAGTATGAACCCGTTTACGTCGCTACAACATGATTATCCGGATAAGCAACTGGCGTTCGATTTTTTTCTTGTCACCGATTTTGAAGGACAGCCATACGGAAAAGAGGGACAGCCGGGGTTGTGGGTCGATATTCAAGCACTAGATAGTTATGCCTTTCCTGCCGCGAATACTTCCGTGTTAGATATGCTTAAAACACGATAAAAAAGGGAAAGCGGCCATTGCCGTCTTTCTCCTCATTGGTTGACGAAGGGATCAGTATTCGTCTTCGCTCCATCCGTCGCCGTCAGACATATCGGGCGCGCCGGGAATTTTCTTCTCTTCATCTGCCCACTCACCTAAGTCAATCAATTGGCAACGCTTAGAACAAAAAGGGCGATATGGGCTCTGTTCTGTCCAAGCGACAGCGGTTTTACAGGTTGGACAGGCGACAGTGGTGATAGGTTTACTCACAGGGTGGCTCCAATTAACAGCGGGCAAGTGAAAATTCAATACTCTCCGCAACCACGCTTCCCTCGTCAAAGGGGAGAAAGCGAATGGAAAATCGGCTGCGCAGGCCCGATATCATAGGATAAACCCCATACTGAGGGCAAATTTGCAGACGTAATAATTCTGCCTGAGCGGCCTCAGATTGATAGAAGCCTTGACGCGCCACTTGCGGAGCGACTTGTGCCGAGTCGCGAATAAGACGTAGCCACAGCGATAAGGCGTGTGAGATGACATTCAGCGGTGCCATCCATCGGGTGATATCTTGTTGACGCCGCTCTGCACTAAGGTGACGCCAATGTTGAAGCGTTGGCAGGTCAAAACAGCAGGTACCGCCAGGTATACTGAAGCGTTGACGCAACCCACTTAAAAAGCGATCTTCACGTAGCGTTTGCCCCAAGCGAGGCGCTGATAGTAGGTGATGATGGCGATGCTCAAGATCATCTAACAGTGCCAACAGAGTGGTTTGATCAACATTGTCGACATTGAGCCATTGTTGTAGCTTCTGCCGCTGCTTATCGAGATCTTTGATCAGCTCTGCCTTGAGCTGGATTTGGTCCAATAGCTCAAGTATGTCAAAGAGTGCCGAAAAGAACAGATGATCGTGCTGTCGCTCCTTCAGTTGATAACTATGCTGCAGTTGTCTAAATAGGGCTTCGAAACGCAAATAAGTGCGAACACGTTCATTAAGCGGGTGCTCGTAGCGAACAAAAGCAGGAAGCACATGAGGTGATGGTTGTTGTGTAAGCATAGCCCTGTCCAATCCGTTGCCATATAAGGATAGTTTGTCGGAAAAAGTGGCAACTGTCATCTGCGTTGCATTGCAAAATCTAGGTAACGTTGATGTAATTTTGCCACTTGCTGTTCCAATGTGAGTGGCTGATCGTCATTGTTAATCACATCATCAGCCACAGCGAGTCGTTCAGCACGACTGGCTTGGCTGGCAAGGATCTGTTTGACTTGTGTCATATCGACACTATCCCGTTGTACGGTGCGAGCGATTTGGGTCTCTTCGCTCACATCAACCACCAGTACACGATCGGCCATGATCTGTAAGCCATTTTCTACCAACAAGGGTACCACCAGTAGGCAGTAGGGCGCGGTGCAGTTATCAATGCGCTGCTGCATCGTGCGGCGAATTAATGGGTGTAATAAGTTATTCAACCACGCTTTTTGCTGTTGGTCTGAAAAAATGCACTGTCTCAGTTTGGCACGGTTAAGCTGACCGTCTGTCAATAAGATGTCAGAACCAAAGTGGGCCACAATTGCCGCTAAGCCTTCACTGCCAGGTTCAACCACTTGACGGGCAATAATATCGGCATCGATGAGAGGGACGTCAAGGGCGTGAAACAGGTTGGCAACCGTGGTTTTACCGCTGCCAATGCCACCAGTAAGGGCCACAACAAAGCTTTTCATAGTGATGATCTTATATTCCTAGTATTGAGGTGAGATACCAGTTCATGATCGGGCCTCCCCACAACATCGCGATCCAGCCTGCCAGCGCAAGATAAGGGCCAAACGCGAAGGGAGTGTGATGATCCTCGCCGGCTAATTTGAGCTGGATAATACCAAAGATAGCCCCGAGCAACGACGCGCACAAGACCACCATGGGTAAATTGTGCCAGCCAAGCCACGCCCCCAGCGCAGCCAGCAATTTGAAATCACCATAGCCCATACCTTCTTTGCCGGTTAGCAGTTTAAAGCACCAGTAGACACTCCATAGGCAGAGGTAGCCAGCGATAGCACCAACTACGGCGTCTTGCAGTGAGAGTGGCCCCCAACCCAGCAGGGCGCAGGTAATGCCAGCCCACATCAGTGGCAATGTGAGTTGATCGGGGAGGAGTTGGGTATCGGCGTCGATAAAGGTAAGGGCGATTAAGGTAAAGGTAAAGCCGATCACCGCATAGCTCCACGCTGATGGCGGCAGCATCAGGGCAACGCTCATGGCCATTAAGCCGCTGAGCAGCTCAATTAACGGGTAGCGCACAGAAATTTGACTTTGGCAGTGGCGGCAACGCCCTTTTAGCAGCAGCCAGCTCAGCACGGGAATATTGTCATAGAAGGCAATCGCTGTTTGACAATGCGGACACGTCGATGCTGGGCGGCTGAGGCTGATCTGCCGCGCATCTGGGGCAGGCATATGTTCAGGAAAGCATGCATGACACTCTTGCTGCCACTGCTGCTCCATCATGACTGGCAGGCGATAGATCACCACGTTTAGAAAACTGCCAATGATCAGGCCTAAAACGGCCGCGCAGGCTGGATACAGCCAAGGGTAATAGATAAACAGATCCATGTTGGTCTCAATCGGTTAAGTTGGGGTTATTTTAGAATGGAATGTGCGACTTAGTCTTGTGTTATTCATTGAGTGACATAAGAAATATGCAATGGGCGCTAGCCCATCGCATCAGTTGTTAACTAATGACGTTAACGAGATCAAATATTGGTAGATACATGGCAACCAGTAAACCACCGATTAGAGTCCCAAGGATCACAATAATGAAAGGCTCAATGATCTTGCCCAGGTTATCCACCACGTTATCGACATCATCTTCATACAGCGTGGCGTTTTTATTTAGCATGTCATCGAGCGAGCCGGACTCCTCGCCGATCATCACCATCTGTAACATCAGTTCGGGAAATACATCGGTTTGGCGCAGAGCGAGATACATGGGCATCCCGGCAGACGTCTGCTGGTGAGCACTGTTTACCGCTTGTTTGATATGTAAGTTGGTGGTGGTGGTTGCCGCAGATTCTAGCCCGCTCAAGAGTGGAATACCGGCACTGAAGGTGGTGGCTAAGGTGCGGGCAAATTTGGCCACTGCCGCTTTAAGAAAAATATCGCCAAAAATGGGCACTTTTAAACCAAGGCGATGCACTGCAAGGCGAAAGCGCGCGTTGCGTTTCATGGCTGTCTTATAAGCAATGATTGCTGCCAGCAGTAAACCGGCGATTTGTAACCCAAATGCTTGCAAGAGTTCTGACAGTTGAATAATTTTCTGCGTAAACCAAGGTAATTCAGCATTGAAGGTCTTAAATATTTGGCTGAATTGAGGAATAACAAATAGCAACATGCCTATGGTGACCACAATGGCAACAGAAGTGACAATCGAAGGATAGATCATCGCTTTAATCACTTTCTTACGCAGTGCTTCACTCTTTTCGCGGTACATCGCCAGCCGCGAGAATACTTCCGGTAGATGTCCGGTCTCTTCGCCAGTGGCGAGCAGATCGCAGTAGAAGTTATCGAACATGGTCGAGGCGGACGCAAAGGCTTTGGATAGGGGCGTACCCGCTTCAACCTGTTTTGAAACTTGCGCAATGGCGGCACGCATTTCGGCTTTTTTGTGGCTATCGGCGATCAACTTTAGTGCCAGCACAATGGGCACGCCAGAGTGGAGCATGGTGGCCATTTGGCGGGTGAAGGCGGTGATATCACTGCCTTTCATCTTGTTGCCCAGCTGGCTAAAAAATGAGGGGCTGGTGGGCTTAATTTTCTTTATTTGGATTTTTTGTTGCGCTAACTTATCGCGCACATCGCTCTCGACGTAGCCCATCATTACGCCGCGGACTTTTTTGCCGCTGGCGTTAAAGCCGCGCCAAGCATAATGCTTGAGCTTATTGCTAGCACTGAAATCGGTAGTGGGTAAAGTGGCTGCTTTGAACATATCAACTCCATGTGTTCGGTCGAGTTGCGCCAACAGGGTGTTTCATTGCTCTGTGGGTGGCGCTTGTATGCTGAGTTAAATGGTTGAGCTAAATAGCTGAGTTAAAATGGTTAAGTTAACAACTGAGTTTACGGGCTTAGTTAACTGCTTGAGCTTAATCGAGTTGCAATACCCGCTGCAGTTCGCTCAAGCTGGTAATGCCTTGTGCCAGTTTCTCTATGCCTGCTTCGCGTAGCGATAACATGCCCTGTTTTTGCGCCAGCATTTCGAGTTGGCGACTGGTGGCATCTTTATTAATGGCGACCCCTAATTCGTGGCTGAACGGCATCACTTCATAAATGCCCACTCGGCCAGTGTAGCCACCATTGCATTCATCACAGCCGTTAGGCGCGGCTTGATAGATGGTCATCTCTGCGGCAATACCAAAGTGCTCACGCACCTCATCGCGCAGTGTATGCGGCTGCTTGCAGTGCTGACAAAGGCGCCGAGCCAAGCGCTGGGCGATGATCAAGCTGAGTGACGAGGCGAGGTTATAGCTGGCGATGCCCATGTTCTTTAAGCGGGTAATGGTCTCTGCCGCCGAATTGGTGTGCAAGGTGGACAGCACGAGGTGGCCAGTTTGCGCCGCCTTAATGGCAATGCTGCCGGTTTCGAGATCGCGTATCTCACCGACCATGACCACATCGGGATCTTGGCGTAGGAAAGCACGTAAAGCGTCAGAGAATTCCAACCCCGAGCTTGGGTTGATATGGACCTGATTGATGCCGGGTAGATTGATCTCGACCGGATCTTCTGCGGTGGAGATATTGCGCTCTGCGGTGTTAAGGATGCTTAAGCCAGTATAGAGTGAGACGGTTTTACCGCTGCCGGTGGGGCCCGTGACCAGAATCATCCCTTGCGGCTGTTTAAGGGCATCGAGATAGAGCTGCTTTTGCTGCTCGTTATAACCGAGGATATTGATATCCAGATTGGCACTCGAGCTGTCGAGCAGACGCAAGACAATTTTTTCGCCCCATAAGGTTGGCAGGGTCGAAACGCGTAGATCAACAGTAATACTGGGGCCAAGTTTTAACTTGATCCGTCCATCTTGTGGTTTGCGCCGCTCGGCAATATTGAGTTTCGACATCACCTTAAGTCGCGTGGAGAGGCGGCGCGACAAATGGCTAGGCGGATTGGCTTGCACAAACAGCATGCCATCGCAGCGAAAACGGATGCGGTACTCTTTTTCGTACGGTTCAAAGTGGACATCAGAGGCGCCTTTACGCACCGCATCAAGTAATACTTGGTTGATGTAGCGGGTAACCGGGGCGGTATCTAGGCTGATATCATCGACCAGCTCTATTTCGCCATCGCCAATATCAACCAGTGAGTCAAGCTCAGCATCACTGATGTTGTGTTGGTGCTGATCATTATCGCCAACATCGCTGCCATACAGACGCCGAATTGCCCCTTCGAGCTGTTTGACATCGAGCAGCACGGTTTCGATTTGGCGACCAGTGGCAAAACGGAATTGATCCGGCCCTTCGACTTGGGTTGGATCAGAAATGCCCAGGGTAAGGGTAAAATCGGTGACTGCCAGCGGCAGCATGCGGTGTTGCAGCACTAGCTCGCGCAAATTGAGCTCTTGGCAACATTTGGCGTAATCATACTGGTGCAGATCTGCCACTGCGATGGCAAAGATGCGCTCCAGTTGCTGCGCCAGCTCGGCGCCACTAAATAGCCCCAATGCAACGACAGCGGAAGGCACCGAAGTGCCTTCCTGCTGTAGCTGTGCTAATACCGCTTGTTCTTGCTCAGGATTAAGTAGCTGATCCTGAGCAAGAATATTCAGCAAAGAAAAGTTCATGCTTTAGGCAACTTAACCACAACTCTTTAGGGTTACACCTGTTGTGTGCGTACATGCCCAACCAGTAGCTGAGCGAGTAAAGGTGACAGCTGTACCGTCAATTGCCATTTCACCATTGTTAATACTTAGCACGACAGTTCCATTGACGCCACTGGGAGCAAGGGCAAGGGTGCCCATTGAGCTCATGTCGGTGGCAGCGCCGATATCAGAAAAGTTAGTCTCAGCCGGAAAAGCTTCGTTTTCTTGAATGAATAGATCGATGTTAGTTAATAGCGAGCGCACAGTTGATACCGCTGCATTGGCTTCAGATTTTTTGGTAAAGTTGCCATATGCTGGAATAGCGATAGCAGTTAGGGCACCAATAATGGCAACAACAATGAGAAGTTCAATTAGGGTAAAACCCTGCTGTTTTTTATTGCGTAACGGTTTTTGCATCTTTTTCATATTCCACTCCATAATCTTGTTTTTTTCACCTCTGCTGTGAGGGTGAAGCCAGCATACGTCGCGACGGCAATCGACTCATCTGCTAAGGGAGGGGTTTTCGGGGCAATTAACGGCAAAACGTGTTTACTTGCAGTCTGTTACACTGGCTTACCGATGTCACTTCATGCTTTTTTTGTGAGTGAAAAATCAGTTATTTTTATAGCGTGAATTATTACCAATCCTAGGTGTGGAGAGGGCTGGAACGGTGATCACATTTTTTGGCAGGTATAAAAAAAACGCAGATATTGAGCGCTGTTATTGGATGTGGTCATGAATTGGTGAAAAACTATACGTTTTTGGCCAAAAGCCCTTGCTGGCCTCGATTTGTCGCGGCGGGGTTAAATAACCTAGCGTGATAAGTGTTAATGCGGGCGGTGTTTGGGCGGTACGCTTAGGGCGCACCGCCACATTAAAAATAGAGGTGAAATGTTTATTAATGACGCGTATTTAAACGGCAATTTCAAACAAGCTTATTCGAACAAGGCTATTCAAAGATGGCTATTCAAATAAGCTTATCCAAATAGGGCTATTTAAACCGCATGGAAAGATCCATCGCTTTGATGTGCTTGGTGAGCGCGCCGACAGAAATGTAGTCAATGCCGGTTTGGGCATAACCGCGAATGGTATCTAGGGTTACATTGCCTGAGACTTCAAGTTCCACTCGCCCTTGGTTAAGTGCCACGGCTTCACGCATCATCTCGGTAGTAAAGTTGTCGAGCATGACGATATCAGCGCCAGCTTCAATGGCTTGTTGCAACTCAGCCAGCGATTCGGTTTCAACTTCGACTGGGGTATTTGGGGTTAATGCTTTGGCTTTTTCTACGGCTTGCGCTATACCGCCGCAGGCAATAATGTGGTTCTCTTTAATAAGATAAGCGTCAAACACACCGATACGGTGATTAAAGCCACCACCACACGCCACGGCATATTTTAGCGCACTACGCAGACCCGGGACGGTTTTACGGGTATCAAGCAGTTTGGCGTGAGTCCCTTGAAGTTGGTCGGCATACTCCGCCACCACAGTGGCACAACCCGATAGGGTTTGGATAAAGTTCATCGCGTTGCGCTCGCCGGTTAACAAGTTACGCGCCGGGCCTTTTAGGGTGCACAGGGTTTGATTAGGGACGACTTTATCGCCATCTTGTACGTGCCACTCAATGTGCGTCACACTGCCAAGTTGTTTAAATACCTCTTCTGCCCACTGCACGCCACAAAATACACCGTGCTCGCGGGTAATTATGGTCGCTTCACCTTGGGCGTCGGCAGGAATTAAGTTGGCGGTAATATCTAAATCGGTATTGATCTCGCCACCCAGATCTTCGCGTAAGGTGTCGGCGACACTGCGGGTTATTTCGAGAGGAAGTTGCTGTTTTAGATAAGCCAGTCGACGTTGGCTGTCATGTTTTGTTTGTCTGCTCATGGTGGGATCCAGTTTAAATTTTCGCTCTGCGCCTATGATACGCGCAGCTGCAAACTTTTTCAGCAACCTGTGTAGGAAAAGTGAAATCCGTGACCCATATTTTTGGCGCAGAATGGCTTGACACCATAACGGTGCTAAGTGGTACTGTAGTTTTGATTCATTGCTGCCGAGTTGGACCCTTTGATGATCATAACCGCCCATTGGCTAGATAGTGCCTCCCACGTCCCATCACCTTTTTTTGATCCAAGGCCAGCCGGTGAAGAGATCTCATTACTGGTATTGCACAATATTAGTTTGCCACCGGGCGAGTTTGGCGGCCCGTATATTGAGCAATTGTTTACCGGCCAGCTTGACCCAAGCGCCCATCCCTATTTCGCCGATATCTACCAAATGCGGGTTTCTGCCCATCTCTTGATTCGCCGCGACGGCGAGGTGGTGCAGTTTGTACCGTTTGATCAACGTGCGTGGCACGCTGGCGTGTCGCAATTTGCTGGGCGCGATAAGTGCAATGACTTTTCAATTGGCATTGAACTGGAAGGGTGTGATTACTTGCCCTTTAGCGAGGCACAATATGCGACATTAACCACGGTGACCCATGCGCTAATGGCGGCCTATCCTAGCATTACTTGCGATCGCCTCACCGGACATCAGTTTATTGCCCCGGGCCGTAAGAGCGATCCTGGGCTCTGTTTTGACTGGCTGCGTTACTTTCGGGCTGTGAGTTAATTTTAGATTGGCTCGCTATTTCTGTCTCTTCCTCCTCTTCTTCTCTGTTTATCTTCTTGCCATATTCTTTGTCTTTTATTGGTTTATTCATTTCTCTGCTTTACGGCATGCTGATGTCGTCATTTCTCGTTTTGTTGGTTGCCATTGTGAAAGCTAAGGATTAAGTATTTGTTACGATAGTCTAGGTTCCATGATTTACATCAACTTAATCTGGACGAAATAAAAAAACTTTGTTAAATTTGTTTTAAATCAAAAATTGGTCATACCAATTGACAGGTAAGTAATATTATTGAAACCAAGGACAGGAAAAATAATAGCAATGACGTATCGACCCATTCGCCAGCCTAAGCTCTCCGATGCGATAGAGCAGGCGCTTGAGCGTTTGATTTTGGAAGGAACATTGGCCGCTGGAGAGCAGTTACCACCAGAGCGTGAACTGGCCAAGCAGTTTGGGGTTTCCCGCCCATCGGTACGTGAAGCGATTCAACGCTTGGAAGCGAAAAAGCTGCTACTACGCCGTCAAGGTGGTGGTACGTTTGTTTCTGAGGCGATTGGACAAGATTTTTCTGATTCGCTGCTCCAACTGCTCTCTCAACACCCAGACACCCAGTTCGATATTATTGAGGCCCGTTATGCCTTAGAGGGGCTTGCATCCTATTTTGCCGCCCTGCGTGGGAATGATGCCGACTTTCAACGCATTAAAGACTGCCATCACACTATTAGCGAAGCTCAGCAACGCGGAGATCTTCAGCAAGAAGCTAGTGCGGTGACGCAATACTTGGTCGCGGTGGCGGAAGCCGCGCACAATCTGGTGTTGTTACATATCGTGCGTAGCCTCAGCGGCTTATTGGCAAACAATATAATTCAGAATTTAGAACTGCTTTATCGTCATCAAGGAACGATGGAGAAGATCCGTCGGCACCGGGCGGACATTGTCGCGGCGATCTTGTCTCGTCAGCCCACTGCGGCGCGTGATGCAGCTCAGTTGCACTTAACCTATATTGAGGAAACGATGTTGGAGTCAACGAAAGAAGAGGGCCGTTTAGAGCGCTCTTTACGTCGCTCTCAACAGCGCATGGCGAGCTCAGATTAAATGCATAACGCTGATCTGACTGCTTTTTATGATGTGTTTGTAAAGTCAAATAACAAAAGGATAAATCATGAACAATGACGTAGATGTCGTAGAGACTCAGGAGTGGCTTGAAGCCTTAGAGTCGGTTGTTCGCGAAGAGGGCGTAGAACGCGCTCAGTATCTTCTCGAGCAGGTACTAGATAAAGCCCGCCTTGATGGGGTGGATATGCCAACTGGGATCACCACGAACTATGTCAATACCATTCCGGTGACTCAAGAACCAGTCTACCCAGGCGATGTCACCTTAGAGCGTCGTATTCGCTCTATTATTCGCTGGAATGCGATCATGATCGTATTGCGTGCCTCAAAAAAGAATTTGGAGCTGGGTGGGCATATGGCCTCTTTTCAGTCTTCAGCGGCGTTCTATGAGGTGTGCTTTAACCATTTTTTCCGTGCCCCGAATGAGGTCGATGGTGGTGACTTAGTCTACTACCAAGGCCATATCGCGCCGGGTATCTATGCTCGCGCCTTTGTCGAAGGGCGTCTTAGCGCTGCACAGCTGGATAACTTTCGTCAGGAAGTCGACGGAAAAGGCTTATCCTCATACCCGCACCCGAAACTGATGCCGGAGTTTTGGCAGTTTCCAACGGTTTCAATGGGCTTAGGGCCAATCTCTGCTATCTATCAGGCGCGTTTTCTAAAATATCTACATGGTCGAGGAATGAAAGATACCTCGGCACAGCGTGTGTATGCCTTCTTGGGCGACGGTGAAATGGATGAGCCGGAATCGCGCGGTGCGATCTCTTTTGCCGCACGAGAAAAGCTCGATAACCTCTGCTTCTTAATTAACTGTAACTTGCAGCGCCTCGATGGGCCGGTGATGGGCAACGGCAAAATTATTCAGGAGCTGGAAGGTCTGTTTAAAGGGGCAGGCTGGAACGTGGTCAAAGTGGTGTGGGGTAATGGCTGGGATACCCTGTTAGCCAAAGATACCACCGGCAAGCTACTGCAGTTAATGAATGAAACTGTCGATGGTGACTATCAAACCTTCAAGTCGAAAGATGGCGCTTATGTGCGCGAACATTTCTTTGGTAAGTACCCAGAGACAGCGGCGTTAGTTGCTGATATGACCGATGCTGAGATCTTTGCACTGAAGCGGGGCGGGCACGAGTCATCCAAAGTGTACGCCGCCTTTAAGAACGCGCAACAAACAGCGGGTAAGCCGACAGTAATACTGGCAAAAACGGTCAAAGGCTACGGCATGGGCGAAGCCGCAGAAGGCAAGAATATTGCCCATCAGGTGAAAAAGATGGACATGACCCATGTCGAGCACTTGCGGGATCGTCTTGGATTACAAGATTTAGTCCTCGACTCAGACCTAGTGAATTTGCCTTACCTGACCTTAGAGCCGGGTAGCGCGGAGTATGAGTACTTGCATGCACGACGCAAATCGTTGCTGGGGTATACACCGCAACGGTTACCGGCATTTACCGGTGAGTTTATCCCGCCGCAACTGGATGAGTTTGGCGCTCTGCTTGAAGAGCAGAAACGCGATATCTCAACCACCATGGCGTATGTGCGTGCCTTGAATACCTTGCTGAAGAACAAAAATATCGGCGCCAATATTGTACCGATTATTGCTGATGAAGCGCGAACGTTTGGTATGGAGGGCTTGTTCCGCCAGATAGGTATTTACAACCCACACGGGCAGAACTATACCCCGCAGGATCGCGATATCGTTTCATACTATAAAGAAGCGACATCGGGTCAGGTATTGCAAGAAGGGATCAATGAGTTGGGTGCGATGTCATCTTGGGTGGCAGCGGCAACCTCCTACAGCACCAATGATCTCCCGATGATCCCTTTCTATATCTACTATTCCATGTTTGGCTTCCAGCGCGTTGGAGATATGGCGTGGATGGCCGGCGATCAACAGGCGCGCGGTTTCTTACTGGGCGCAACCGCTGGACGAACGACCCTTAACGGCGAAGGGTTGCAGCATGAAGACGGCCATAGCCATGTTATGGCGAACACGATTCCGAACTGTATCTCTTATGATCCGACGTTTGCTTATGAAGTGGCGGTGATCATGCAAGACGGTATTCGTCGTATGTATGGCGAGCAAGAAAATGTTTTCTACTATCTGACCTTGATGAATGAAAACTATGCAATGCCGGCAATGCCACAAGGGGCAGAAGAGGGGATCCGTAAGGGGATCTATCAACTGGAGAGTTATGCGGGTGCTAACGGCAAGGTGCAGTTATTGAGCTCCGGCACCATCATGAATGAAGTACGTAAAGCGGCGCAGATTCTCAGTGATGATTACGGCATCGCATCTGATGTCTTCTCGGTGACATCGTTTAATGAGTTGACCCGTGACGGTCAGGATGTTGAGCGCTTTAATATGTTACACCCAGAAGCGGAACCGAAAGTGCCGTATGTGGCGACCGTGCTAGGCAGTGAGCCGACGATTGCCGCGACCGATTACATGAAGAATTATGCCGAGCAGGTTCGCGCCTTCTTACCGACATCGTCGTTTAAAGTATTAGGGACAGATGGCTTTGGCCGTTCTGACAGCCGCGATAATCTGAGGCGCCACTTTGAGGTGAATGCTGCCTATGTCGTGGTGGCAGCGCTAACTGAGTTGGCAAAGCAGGGCAAGATAGAGAAGGCGGCGATTGCAGAGGCAATTGACAAATTTGGCATTGATGCGGGCAAACTAAACCCACTATACGCATAAGGGATGATGCACATGACTATTGAAATTAATGTTCCAGATATCGGTGCCGATGAGGTTGAAGTCACCGAAATCCTTGTCAGCGTCGGTGATCAAGTCGAAGAAGAGCAGTCGTTGATCACGGTTGAAGGCGATAAGGCGTCGATGGAAGTGCCTGCCTCTCAAGCCGGCGTGGTAAAAGAGATTAAAGTGGCTGAGGGAGACAGCGTCTCCACTGGGACGTTGATCATGATTTTTGAACCTCTTGGTGCAGCGCCAGCTATCGAGGCACCCGTTACCCAAGTGAGTGTTGCTAGTGCGCCTGCAGCTGCTACCGAATTGCAACAAGTGGTCGTGCCGGATATTGGTGATGATGAAGTTGAAGTGACAGAGATCATGGTGGCGATCGGCGATAGCATTGAAGAAGAACAGTCGTTGCTAACCGTTGAAGGCGATAAAGCATCGATGGAAGTCCCTGCCCCGTTTGCTGGTCGCTTAAAAGAGATCAAAGTGGCGGCGGGCGATAAAGTCTCTACCGGATCTTTGATTATGATCTTTGAAACAGGCAGTGCTGGCACTGCGCCTGTCACTGCATCGAGCGCTGACGTTGCGCCTGTAACATCTGCTGTGGCGGTAGTTAAAGAGGTCGCAGTGCCAGACATTGGCGGTGATGAAGTTGAAGTGACCGACATTATGGTGGCGGTCGGTGATAGCGTTGCAGAAGAGCAATCACTGATCACCGTCGAAGGGGATAAAGCCTCCATGGAGGTACCAGCACCCTTTGCTGGGGTGGTGAAAGAGCTCAAGGTCGCAGCAGGCGACAAAGTGTCGACTGGCTCGTTGATCATGCTGTTTGAAACGCAAGAGACAGCAGCGACTGTGGCCTCCGCGCCAACGCCAACGGCTGTACCGGCTGCCGCAGCACCGAGTGTCACGACATCGGCAGGAAAAGCGTCTGCTGAGAATTTTGCCGAAAACAATGAATACGCGCATGCCTCACCCGTTGTTCGTCGCTTGGCACGCGAGTTTGGGGTGAACCTTGCCAAAGTCAAAGGTACTGGACGTAAGAGCCGCATACTGAAAGAAGATGTGCAGAGTTATGTAAAAGAAGCACTTAAGCGACTTGAGTCGGGCGCGGCATCGGGTAAAGGTGATGGCTCAGCACTGGGACTATTGCCTTGGCCGAAAGTGGATTTCAGTAAGTTTGGTGAGACAGAAGTTAAACCGTTATCGCGGATTAAGAAAATCTCGGGTGCCAACCTGCACCGCAACTGGGTGATGATCCCGCATGTTACTCAGTGGGACAATGCTGATATTACCGAGCTAGAAGCGTTCCGCAAAGAGCAGAACGCACTGGAAGCGAAAAAAGACTCAGGTATGAAGATCACTCCGTTAGTCTTCATCATGAAAGGGGTGGCAAAAGCGTTGGAGGCCTTCCCTAGCTTTAATTCATCGCTATCAGAAGATGGCGAAAGCTTGATATTGAAAAAGTATATTAATGTCGGTATTGCAGTCGACACGCCAAACGGGCTGGTGGTGCCAGTGTTTAAAGACGTGAATAAAAAAGGTATCCATGAGTTATCTGAGGAGCTGATGGTCGTCTCTAAAAAAGCACGAGCGGGCAAGCTAACGGCGGCGGATATGCAGGGCGGTTGCTTTACGATCTCTAGCCTCGGTGGCCTAGGGGGAACGGCATTTACTCCAATTGTTAACGCGCCAGAGGTGGGTATTCTTGGTGTTTCCAAATCGGAAATGAAGCCGGTTTGGAATGGTAAAGAGTTTGAGCCGCGCTTAATGCTGCCGTTATCACTCTCTTATGATCATCGCGTTATTGATGGGGCCGAAGGGGCGCGATTTGTCAGTTACTTAAACGGTGTGCTGTCAGATATACGTCGCTTAATACTGTAAAAGACAGGATCCGTTGTTATTCACTGCACAGAACAGTGCAGAAGCAACGGATTTGCTGACCAGCTCACAGGCTAGATGAAATAGATTTTTCAAGCTGTTAACATCTCGGTAAACTGAGAGTGTTTGGAAATCTTACGCAGCCTGTCAGGGATAAAAGACTAAACGAGGTCAAGATGAGCAAAGAGATTAAAGCCCAAGTCGTGGTACTTGGTGCAGGACCTGCTGGCTATTCAGCAGCATTTCGTTGTGCAGATTTAGGTTTGGATACGGTTCTTATCGAACGTTACGACACCCTTGGTGGGGTCTGTTTGAATGTTGGGTGTATTCCTTCAAAAGCGCTATTACATGTCGCAAAAGTAATTGAAGAAGCTAAAGCGCTGGCGGAACACGGAATTGTGTTTGGTGAACCGCAAACGGACATTGATAAAATTCGTTTGTGGAAAGAAAAAGTGATCAGCCAGCTGACAGGTGGCTTGGGCGGTATGGCGAAAATGCGAAAAGTCACCGTCGTGAATGGCTATGGTAAATTTACAGGGTCAAATACCATCGTGGTGGAAGGTGAAGAGTCAGCGACAGTCACTTTTGATAATGCCATTATTGCTGCGGGATCGCGACCAATTAAGTTGCCATTTATTCCGCATGAAGACCCACGGATTTGGGATTCGACCGATGCGCTTGAGCTAAACGAAGTGCCGGGCAAGTTATTGATCATGGGCGGCGGCATCATCGGCCTTGAAATGGGTACGGTTTATCATTCACTCGGTTCGCAAATTGATGTGGTTGAGATGTTTGATCAAGTTATTCCGGCGGCAGATAAAGACATTGTTAAAGTCTACACCAAGCGGATTAAGAATAAATTTAACTTAATGCTAGAAACCAAAGTCACCGCTGTTGAAGCAAAAGACGATGGTATCTATGTCTCAATGGAAGGTAAAAAAGCCCCAGCAGAAGCAGAGCGCTATGATGCGGTGCTGGTCGCTATTGGTCGTGTGCCAAATGGTAAGCTGATTGACGCGGAAAATGCGGGTATCGAAGTGGATGAGCGCGGTTTTATCAATGTCGATAAACAGATGCGTACTAACATACCGCATATTTTTGCAATCGGCGATATTGTTGGTCAACCTATGTTGGCACACAAAGGGGTGCATGAAGGGCATGTTGCCGCAGAAGTGATTGCTGGCAAGAAGCACTATTTTGACCCTAAAGTTATTCCATCGATTGCTTATACCGAGCCAGAAGTGGCTTGGGTGGGTAAAACTGAGAAAGAGGCGAAAGAGGAAGGTATCAATTATGAAACTGCTTCTTTCCCTTGGGCGGCATCTGGTCGTGCTATCGCATCAGACTGCGCCGATGGTTTGACCAAGCTGATTTTTGATAAAGATACACACCGTGTGATTGGTGGCGCGATTGTTGGCACCAATGGCGGGGAATTGTTGGGTGAGATTGGTCTTGCGATCGAGATGGGTTGTGATGCCGAAGATATTGCTTTGACGATTCACGCTCACCCGACCTTGCATGAGTCGGTTGGCTTGGCGGCGGAAGTGTTTGAAGGCACGATTACGGATCTTCCAAACCAAAAAGCGAAGAAGAAAAGGTAGTTCCTAGACCTTTAAGCCTTGCTGTGTTGTGGCGCTGGTAACAGCGCCTTTTTTCTCGGCTGAATTTAGCATGTTATTCTTTTCCAAACTGAGTAAAATACGCGCTCATTTTGAACGCTGTTTTGTTAGTTGGTATTCATGCTGCGAATTGTTTTATGCTTAAGCTTATTGCTAAGTAGTACTGCTGTATGGGCGAATGGGCACGTTGTGCGTCCACAAGTCGGTGTCGTGCTGGGTGGAGGAGGCGCCAAAGGGGCTGCGCATATTGGTGTACTTAAGGCGCTGGAAGAGTTGAATGTGCCGGTGGATTACATTGTCGGAGCCAGTATGGGAGCCTATATTGGCGGTCTGTACGCAACAGGTATGTCAGCCGATGAGATTGACCTTCTCTTTCAAAATGTTCACTGGCAAGAAGGATTTAAAGATAAGGCCAGTCGCTCTACGCGATATAGCGTTCACAAACACAACGAAGACCGCTATCAGGTTGGTTTTAATCTCGGCTTCGATGATGGACGCTTTCAAATGCCGAAGGGCGTGATTCAAGGTCAAACCATGGCGCACTTACTTCGGCTGACAGTCGGCTATCTTCCTGACTTCGATCATTTTGATCAACTGGCGATTCCTTACCGTGCTGTCGCCACCGATATGGCGACACTGGAGCCCGTTGTTTTGGCCTCTGGCTCTTTAGCTCGCAGCATGCAGGCCAGTATGGCGATTCAAGGCATGCTGGCACCCGTTGAGATTGGTGGTCAATTACTCGCGGATGGGGGGCTGGTTAATAATCTCCCGATCGCTGTGGTAAAAAAGATGGGCGCGGATATTGTTATCGCCGTTGATATTAGTAACGATTTCAGTGAGGCGGATGATCTTAGTAGCTATTTAGCCATGATGGATCAAGTCACCAACTATGTGGTGCAAAATAATACGCAATTGCAGCAGTCGCTACTATCGCGCCAAGATGTACTTATTCGACCACAAACCCAACATATCGGGATTACCAACTTTGCAGCGATGTCCGAGGCATACGGGTTAGGTTATACCGCCGCGCAATCCCGCCGTGAAGCCTTATCGTCATTTTCTGTCTCAGCGCAGCAGTATCAAACTCACCGTCAAATGATGCGCCAACGCCGTAATGAGTTGCGCAGTCTTAAACCGATTGTTGTCGATCGTTTTGAGTTAGATAACGATTCGTACCTTTCGGATAATGCCGTGTTGAAGCAGTTGCGATTAAGGCCGAATTGGCCTGTTGATTTTCAAGCTTTAGAAACCGGCATTCAGCACTTGTATGCTATGGATCGCTTTGAACGGGTGGATTATCACCTCTATCAACAGGATGAACAGCAGATATTAAAGGTGATCGTGCGTGAAAAAAGTTGGGGACCTAACTATATTGATTTTCGTTTTGCGGTAGAAGATAACTTTACTGCAGATACCGACTTATCGATGGGAATGGCGATTAACTTGACCGGACTCAG
This sequence comes from Thaumasiovibrio clandestinus, assembly GCF_047250365.1. NCBI lineage: Bacteria > Pseudomonadati > Pseudomonadota > Gammaproteobacteria > Vibrionales > Vibrionaceae > Thaumasiovibrio > Thaumasiovibrio clandestinus. The sequence continues at coordinate 365,621 of NZ_JBLBVL010000002.1, read as the reverse complement.
TGCCCACGGTGCGGAGTGGCGAAATGAGTTTGAACTTGGCACCAGTAAAGGTATTCGTTCTGTTTTCTACTCCCCCTTTGATACTGAGCTGCCTTTGTTTTTGCAGCTAGAGGGAGAATATAACGTGACGAAACGTAATGCATCTCTACCGACGGACACACCATCGCTACCGGATACGGAACGCTTTTTTAGTGCACGCTTTGAAAGTCTTAGCGCTGATGCTTCGCTGGGCTATGCTTTGCAGCCTTGGTTTACGGTTCGTAGCGGGGTTCGAGTGATTGACGGCGAAGTGTATATTCCCGGACAGAATGAACAGGGTGTTCGTGAGCAGCACAGTCAGAGCCTCTACCTAGATGTTGACTATGATACGCGAGATGACCACCTATTACCGACGCGCGGAATCAGTTTTAACTACCTGGCCACATTGGCAAATAATAGCGCAAAGATGAATGGAGAGAGCGTGAGTGATAGCCATCTTGGTCAAGAGGTTAACCTGCAAATTTTCCATGCGTATCGGCGCCATACCGTTGGCCTAGTAGGGGAGTGGGGCAAGAAGTCGGCTTTGCTTGGATTGCCATTGGAGCCCTTTGAACTGGGTGGCTTTATGCATTTGTCTGGGATTCCCAAGGGCTCTTTATTGGGCAGTAACAAAGTGTTCGCGGCTTTAAATTATCGTTATTTGTTGGCTGCCAATGACTTTGGTCTGTTTACCGCACCGATATTTATCGGTGGTGGCGTTGAACGTGGTGGGGTATGGAATGGCACTGAATTAAATCGAGCAGATGCCAGTATATATAATGCCGCCAATCTATATACCGGCATTAAAACTCCGTTTGGCCCGGTGATGCTGGGTTATGGACTCACCGAGCAGGGCTATGACTCTTTTTATTTGATGGTTGGTAACCGCTATTAGCTGTGCTTGCCAATGGCATTAGACTAAAGAGAGAGTGTTGACGAAAGGGGTGATATTTTAACTTTTCGTTAATGATGCTATTCTTTGAGCACGGTATGGTTTGGGTTGTTAATCAATTAGTTCAGATGCTGGGTTAACACAGCCCGAACCATAACTTTCCAAGGATGTTCTGCTATTAGAGCAGAACCGCAACGAGAGGAAAACGTCGTGCTTGAAGCCTACCGTCTACACGTCGCAGAGCGTGCTGCCCAAGGGATTGTCCCCAAACCGCTTGATGCTGAGCAAGTTTCAGGTCTCATTGAACTGTTGAAATCCCCGCCAGCAGGCGAAGAAGCGGTGATATTGGATCTATTCGAAAATCGTATACCGCCAGGGGTTGATGAGGCAGCGTATGTCAAAGCGGGTTTTCTTGCCGCCCTCACGACTGGCGAAGCCGAGTCACCGTTGATCAGCCCAGCAAAAGCGGCTGAACTGCTGGGTACAATGCAGGGTGGCTATAATATAGAGCCTTTGATTTCGTTACTGGAACAGCCTGAACTGGCTCCGGTTGCAGTGAAGGCTCTCTCACATACATTATTAATGTTTGATGCTTTTTATGATGTTGAAGAAAAAGCTAAAGCGGGTAATGCTGCTGCGCAGCAGGTGATGCAATCATGGGCTGATGCTGAGTGGTTCCTTTCTAAGCCTGAGTTGGCTGAGAAGATCACCTTAACGGTCTTCAAAGTAACGGGCGAGACAAATACCGATGATTTGTCTCCAGCCCCAGATGCATGGTCACGCCCCGATATCCCACTGCATGCGTTAGCCATGTTAAAGAATGTGCGGGAAGGCATTGAACCTCAAGATCCTGGCGCTGTCGGTCCTGTTTCTCAAATTGAAGCATTGAAAGAGAAAGGACATCAACTCGTTTATGTCGGCGACGTCGTGGGCACTGGCTCATCGCGTAAATCAGCGACCAACTCGGTGTTGTGGTTTATGGGAGATGATATTCCCAATGTGCCAAACAAACGTGCTGGTGGTTATGTGTTAGGCGGCAAGATTGCGCCAATCTTTTTTAATACCATGGAAGATGCTGGCGCCCTGCCAATTGAACTGGATGTTAGCGCACTGAACATGGGTGACGTGATCGATGTTTACCCGTACAAGGGTCAAGTTTGTCGTCATGCTACGGATGAGGTTGTTTCGACTTTTTCACTAAAAACCGATGTATTGATTGATGAAGTACGTGCTGGTGGCCGTATTCCTCTTATTATCGGCCGTGGCTTAACCGATCGTGCCCGTCAGGCGCTGGGCTTACCGGCTTCTGATGTATTCCGCCGGCCTCAACCTGTGGCAGACACTGGCAAAGGCTATACTCTGGCACAAAAAATGGTAGGAAAAGCGTGCGGTGTTGAAGGCATTCGCCCTGGCACTTATTGTGAACCTATGATGACCACGGTTGGTTCGCAAGATACCACTGGGCCAATGACCCGCGACGAACTTAAAGACTTGGCCTGCCTGGGCTTTTCTGCTGAACTGACCATGCAGTCATTCTGTCATACCTCGGCATACCCTAAACCGGTTGATGTAAATACCCACCATACGCTACCTGATTTTATTATGAATCGTGGCGGGGTTGCGCTGCGTCCTGGTGATGGTGTCATCCACTCTTGGTTAAACCGTATGCTACTGCCTGACACGGTCGGGACTGGCGGTGACTCGCATACCCGTTTCCCGTTGGGGATCTCTTTCCCTGCTGGTTCAGGTTTGGTTGCATTTGCCGCTGCAACTGGTGTGATGCCACTCGATATGCCAGAATCGATTTTAGTTCGCTTTAAAGGCGAAATGAAACCGGGGATCACACTACGTGATTTGGTACATGCCATTCCGTATTTTGGCATTAAACAGGGGCTATTGACGGTTGAGAAAGCTGGCAAAATTAACGAATTCTCCGGTCGTGTATTAGAGATTGAAGGGGTCGAGCACCTTACTGTCGAACAAGCCTTCGAACTGTCCGATGCTTCAGCAGAACGCAGTGCCGCAGGTTGCACGGTGAAATTGTCACAAGAGTCTGTCGCGGAATATCTGCAATCCAATGTGGTGATGCTGAAATGGATGTTGGCAGAAGGCTATGGCGATCGCCGCACGATTGAGCGTCGTATTAATGCGATGGAAGCGTGGTTGGCTGAACCAAGTCTAATGGAAGCCGATACAGATGCTGAATATGCGCACGTAATTGAGATCGATCTGGCTGAGATTGACGAGCCTATTCTGTGTGCGCCGAACGATCCAGATGATGCGCGTACCTTGTCAGAGGTGCAGGGCACCGAGATTAATGAGGTCTTTATTGGTTCGTGTATGACCAATATTGGCCACTTTAGAGCGGCTGGTAAGCTACTGGATAAATTTGGTGGTCAATTGAATACGCGGATGTGGATCGCACCGCCAACGAAGATGGATAAAGATCAGCTTACCGAAGAGGGTTACTATGGCATTTTTGGTCGTGCAGGGGTCAGAATTGAAACCCCAGGTTGTTCACTCTGTATGGGTAACCAAGCGCGGGTTGCCGATGGGGCCACAGTGATGTCAACGTCGACCCGTAACTTCCCGAACCGTTTGGGAACCGGAGCCAATGTTTATCTCTCATCCGCAGAACTTGCGGCAGTGGGGGCTATTTTGGGCCGTATACCGTCGAAAGCGGAATACCTTGAGTATGCCCAGCAGATCGATGCAACGGCAGCAGATACATACCGTTATCTGAACTTCCATCGTATGGATCAGTACACCAAGAAAGCTGCAGATGTGATAATTCAAGAAGCGGTTTAGTTACCAAGCTAATCGTGAGAATAAGAAAGTTGTGACAACAAGAAAGGGTAAGCGTATTTAGCGCTTACCCTTTTTCTGTTTGGCGTGATGCTGTGGGTTGCGCGGATCGGTAGACACTAAATGTCGACCTGAGCTTTGCTTACTGAACTTGTGCCATTAGTGCAGCTTGTTCTATTCTCATCTCAGCGATCATTAGCATTTGTTGGCCATTTTCACCCATGGCATTGACGGAGAAATGGATAATTTTCATCTCTCTTGCCACTATTTGACGTGCGATGGCATGGGTCAGTTGCATTTTGTTCTAGTTTCCTGACAATAAGCGACTTTCGATACAACAGCAGTTTCGACACAGTAGTCGTAAAGAGAGACGGGCCAATGGAGTACGAGTTTAAAAAGAATACCCTTGATGGTAGCTATAATGCTAGTTTTTCAATGGGGCATGAAGTAGTAGGACGTTGGTTGCTTGAAGAGTTCGGGGTGCAGCGTGCCGCAATAGAGTCTCTTATAGAGGACTGTTTAGAGAAGGGCATTAGCCAGAAAGAGTGGCGACACCTTGGTAAACATTACAGCCTATTGTTGCAAAATGGCGAGGTCACTATCGTCGCCAATAGTTTGCTACAAGAGGATGCGCCACTTGATGAATCACATCAACAGCAAGATTTGGACTATTACGATGATGAAATGACCGCGAGTTGTGGTTTAGAAGACCTGCTAATGATGTTGCGCGATTGGATCGTGTTTTTTGACCCTCGTTAATTTAGATCAACAGAAGGGACACCTTCTGTTTTCTCCTTCTGTTTAATTCTTATCAGTTTCCCTTCATTTTCCGGCGACTTCTGCGCTCGTTACCTTAAGGTGAGTTGTAAATGTATGTGTTTTGTTGCACTCATTTTTAACATTTACCGCACAACATTTGTGCATACCGATCTAGCAATATACGCAACATGCCAATAACGCATTAATTATAAAGGTTTTATTAAGTTGGCACGCACTTTGTATCTGTACACCTGAGCACAGCATATTTGTCAGGAGCATAGAATGAAAATAATCACAGCGATAATAAAGCCGTTCAAGCTTGATGATGTCAGAGAAGCGCTCTCTGATGTGGGCGTCGATGGAATGACGGTATCTGAAGTTAAGGGATTTGGGCGTCAAAAAGGTCATACCGAGTTATACCGTGGGGCCGAGTACCAAGTCGACTTCTTGCCGAAAGTTAAATTAGAGATTGCGACGCATGCTGATACCGTAGATGGCATTGTTGATGCGATTAGCAAGGCTGCACAAACCGGAAAAATTGGTGACGGAAAAATATTTGTGTACGACCTAGAGCAAGCAGTACGAATCCGTACTGGCGAAACAGATGCAGAAGCCTTGTAAGGAGTAAAACATGGAAGAGTTAACACTAACGGTAACAGAATTGCGTTATGCACTAGATACGTTTTTTTTCTTGATCTCTGGTGCATTGGTAATGTGGATGGCAGCAGGCTTCTCGATGTTAGAAGCGGGCTTGGTGCGATCTAAGAACACAACGGAGATACTGACAAAAAACTTTTGCTTATACGCCATCGCGTGTACGACTTATCTACTTGTCGGTTATAACATCATGTATGTCGATAATGGCGAAGGTGGTTGGTTACCTTCTATTGGACTGTTGATTGGCAGCCAAGCAGAAGGGGCTGATCATTCGCTTGAATCTGACTTTTTCTTCCAAGTTGTGTTTGTAGCTACGGCAATGTCTGTGGTGTCTGGTGCCGTGGCAGAGCGTATGAAGCTGTGGGCATTCCTTGTCTTTGCGGTTGTCTTAACCATGTTTATCTATCCGATTGAAGGTTATTGGACATGGGGTGGCGGTTTCCTTGCAGAAGCTGGATTTAGCGATTTTGCAGGCTCAGGCATTGTTCACTTAGCCGGCGCGGCAGCAGCTCTGGCTGGTGTTTTATTGCTTGGCGCACGTAAAGGTAAATATGGTAAGAACGGTACAATCTACCCGATTCCTGGCTCAAACATGCCGCTTGCAACCTTGGGTACCTTTATATTGTGGTTAGGCTGGTTTGGCTTCAACGGTGGCTCACAGTTGATGGTTTCAGACTTTGAGAACGCCACTGCTGTTGGGCAAGTTTTCTTAAATACCAATGCAGCCGCTGCGGCTGGTGCAATTACTGCACTGTTAGTGTGTAAAACCACATGGGGCAAAGCGGATTTAACCATGATTCTTAATGGTGCACTGGCTGGTTTGGTTGCAATAACCGCGGATCCTTTGTCACCAAGTCCTGTCGCATCACTGATTGTTGGCGGTATTGCTGGTGTGCTGGTGGTGTTTAGTATCATTGGATTAGACAAAATTAAAATTGATGATCCAGTGGGCGCTATCTCTGTGCACGGTGTGTGTGGTTTCTTTGGCTTGATGGTGGTGCCATTTAGTAATGCCGATACGTCTTTTGGTGCACAGTTACTGGGCGCATTGGTGATTTTTGCTTGGGTATTTGTTGCTAGCCTAGTGGTATGGGGCATACTGAAAGCTACCATGGGTATCCGAGTGACCGAAGATGAAGAGCTGGCAGGGATGGATATGCATGACTGTGGTGTTGAGTCGTACCCAGAATTTGTTTCGGTAAAGTAATCAACAGGTAGTCACTGTTGCTTTAATAGAGCGTCTCTGTGAGGAGGCGCTCTTTTTGTTTTGGGTGATTGTAATTTAAAAAAGGCTGGGTATAATCGATAAAACAATTGAGAAACATTATCATTTAGATTTACTTGATGGGGTGCAAATGAAAAAGTTACTAGCTGTATCTGCATTATTGGCAATTAGCGGTACATCCGTTGCGATGGCCGAGGATGTAAATGTCTATTCTTATCGTCAACCATTTTTGGTGCAGCCTATGTTTGACGCCTTTACTGAAGAAACTGGCATCAAAGTTAATGTGATGTTTTCTGATAAAGGTTTAACAGAACGACTGCTGCAAGAAGGCGAGTTCAGCCCTGCAGACATCATTCTAACCACAGATATTAGCCGTTTGGTTGAATTAAAAGACAAAAATGTCGTTCAGGCGGTAGAAAGTGAAGTGATTAGTAGCAACATCCCTGAACAGTATCGTGATAGTGAAAACGAGTGGTTTGCACTGACATTGCGTACGCGTAGTGTCTACTCTTCACGTGATCGTATTGGTCGTCTAGGGGATGATTTCGACTACATGGATTTAGCCAAACCAGAATGGCAGGGAAAAATCTGTACTAGAAGTGGTAAGCATCCTTATAATGTCTCTTTGGTATCATCAGTGATTGCACATTATGGTGAAGAAGAAGCAAAAGCTTGGCTTGAAGGGTTAAAAGCAAACTTGGCTCGACGTCCTCAAGGAAATGATCGTGCTCAGGTAAGAGCGGTATCAGAAGGGCTATGCGATTTGGCACTTGGTAATAGTTATTACTTAGGTGCGATGGTTAATGATCAAGAACAAAAAGCATGGGCAGATGCGGTGCACATTAACTTCCCTGGACAAAACAGCAAAGGTACGCACATTAATGTCAGCGGTATGAGTATGGCCAAATATGCGCCTAACGAAGAAAATGCGTTGAAATTGATGGAGTTTTTGACCGGAGACAGAGCGCAGCAGATGTATGCTGAAGTTAACTTTGAGTACCCGGCGAAACTTGGTGTGCCACGTTCAGAGCTGGTCGCTTCTTGGGGCGAGTTTGCTGCAGATACGTTACCGCTAGAAGTGATTGCTGAAAACCACAGTGCAGCAATGAAGCTGCTTGATGAAGTAAGATTTGATCTGTAATTGGCAGTGGGGAGCATGCTCCCCAAACAAAGTACAGTCCTAGTTGTAGATAGGCGATGCAAGAAAAAAACTTTTTATGGAAAGCCAGTAGCTGGGCCTTTGCTCTGCTGCTGGTTTTGCCGATCTTAGCGATCATAAAAACGGCACTCGGTGATACAGATGATGTTTTTAGTCATCTTCTCAATACGGTGATGGGCAGTTATCTATGGAACACGTTCAGTGTTGTATCGCTTACGTTGACACTCGCTCTGCTTTTTGGCTTGCCGAGTGCTTGGCTTATGGCGATGTGCCGCATCCCTGGCGCAAGTATTTTACAGTGGGCGTTAGTCTTGCCGATGGCGATGCCGAGCTACATTGTCGCTTATGTGTATACAGACTGGTTTGACTTTGCCGGGCCCGTACAGATTTGGTTGCGAGACTGGTTTGGTTGGCAATCAATGCATGACTACTACTTTCCAGATATCCGCAGTATTGGCGGTGCCTCCTTGGTTCTGGCACTGGTATTATTTCCCTATGTCTATTTGTTAGCACGCAGTGCATTTATGGAGCAGAGTGCATCGCTGCTACACTCGGCACGTATTCTGAAGTGCTCTCCATTGCGGAGTTTTTGGCGTTTATCCCTGCCAATGGCGCGTCCCGCTATTGTTGTTGCTTTATCGTTGGTGGCCATGGAGACCATTGGCGATTTTGGGACCATGAGTTATTTCTCCGTACCAACATTGACTACGGCGGTCTATGATACTTGGTTAGGCTATTCGAGCATCACGGCGGCGGCTAAGTTGTCGGCGTTAATGCTGTTAGTTATATTTTTGTTGTTATCGGCCGAGCGATTCAGTCGGCGTAAGCTGCAACTTTTTAATCAGAACGCAACATCAGAGAGCGAACGTTACCAGCTACAAGGTTGGAAAATGTATGCTGCTGTTATCTGGTGCTGGACTCTGTTTGCGGCGGCTTTTTTACTCCCGCTATTGCAATTACTACATTATGCTTGGCTCTACTTTGAGCAGAGCTGGACGGCTGAATTTCGTCAATATAGCTTCAATAGTTTGTATGTTTCTGCGTGGACCGCCACTATCGCGACTGGAATTGCAGTGTTAGTTAACTTCCAACGTCGTTTGGTGGCTACGCCTACCTCGGTGATTCCGGTAAGAATCGCCGCGATGGGGTACGCTGTCCCCGGCACCGTTTTGGCCATTGGTGTCATGATCGTGCTGGTTGCTGCTGATTTCTCAATTAATAGCCTAGCGCGGGATATGGGGTGGGGGCGTCCTGGACTACTTTTGTCAGGCACCACCTTTGCCATGATTTCTGCGTTTGTGGTGCGCTTTAGCGCTGTTGCTATCGGCAGTGTTGAAAGTAGCTTAAGTAAAATTCCGCCATCGTTAGATATGGCGGCACGTACTATGGGTTGTAATGCACGACGAATGTTAGTGCGGGTACATTTCCCTTTGGTACGCAGAGGCACGTTAATTGCCGCTTTATTGGTGTTTATCGAGTCGATGAAAGAGCTGAACGCGGCACTGCTTTTGCGCCCATTTAATTTTGAGACATTGGCAACCTATGTGTTTAACTTTGCTTCAGATGAGCAGTTAGAACGTGCAGCGTTACCAGCAATTTTATTGGTATTGGTGGGGCTAATTCCTCTTATTTTAATTAACCGTTCATTGGAGCAGAAGTGATGAGCGACAGTGCATTGGTCATAGAAAAGTTAGGTTGTAGCTACCAAGGACAAGCGGTGCTACAAGATTTGGATTTGCGCGTGCATGACAATGAAATTGTCTGTCTACTTGGGGCGAGTGGTTGCGGTAAAACGACGTTATTGAAGTCGATGGCTGGCTTATTGGCGTTAGATACGGGAAATGTGGCAATTAAAGGACGCGATGTAACGCTAACTCCGCCAGAAAAACGTAATATTGGGATGATCTTTCAAGATTACGCATTGTTCCCCCACCTGACAGTGGCACAAAATATTGCTTTTGGTCTGAAGGGGTGGACGCGAGACCAGGTCTCAGCCAAAGTGGATCAAATGCTGAAATTGGTGCGTTTAGATGGATTGGCTGCACGCTACCCTCATCAGCTTTCGGGTGGGCAGCAGCAACGCGTGGCGATTGCTAGGGCACTAGCCAGTGAGCCTGATCTAATCTTGTTAGATGAACCGTTTTCAAATATTGATGCTCAGGTGCGACATGCACTAATCAAAGAGATTCGACGCATTTTTAAAGCGCAAGGTGTCACGGCGATCTTTGTTACGCATAGCCGTGAAGAGGCCTTTGCATTTGCGGATAAAATGGCGGTAATGAATAATGGCGTTATTGAGCAGTATGGCACTGCCGAAGCGCTATACAATCGTCCAGCGAGCCGTTTTGTGGCTGAGTTTTTAGGGGTTGGATCGTATGTTCCAGTCACGGTTGGTAGCGAAAAGACGATGCAGACGCCGCTGGGTGAATTTAGCTTGAATAGCGCAAGTTTACCTTGCCATGCTGGCGAAGCAGAATGGCTATTGCGACCACAGAATATTCTGTTATCACCGTCAGAACAAGGCAATGGCAAAGTGATAGATGTGCTCTTTATGGGGGATAACTGTCGCTTTGTCGTCGACTATCAAGGGATCAGTTTGATGGCGCAATCGAATCAAGCGCTGTTTGAAGGGCAACGAGTGGATGTTAGCGTTGCCGCTCATGCACCGGTCGTTTTTGCTGCGACATAAAATGGCGGATTACCACCAAATAAAAAACGGCGGTCTCAATAGGGCCGCCGTTTCTTTTTGTTTAGTGAACGCTAGTTATACTTGCTCTGGCCACAGTATGGCGAGGTAGCGTTCAGCTTGAGCTACCAATCGTTCATGATCAGGGTTAGTGTTCGCTTCGAGGTAAAGTACGTAACAGACGCCATGCAGCAATCGTGCTGTATCTTCAGCATTGATGGTTGGTGCTTCGCCTGTTTCTCTGGCATTGTCCAGCGCTTTGCTTAATGTCTCTAGGGTTCTATGATTCCCCGAGACATAGCGAGGCCAAATGTCTTCACGCACAGAAGTGCTCCATTCGAACCAGACTTTTAACCATTCTTTCTCATCTAACACCGCCTCGATCAGACGGTGCATCAGTAAACTCACCTTTTCTCTGGTAGAGAGTTCGGTCTGTTGAAAGCAGAGCGTTAAGATATCGTCAAAACGCTGCTCAACCTGAGCCAATACTTGGATTACTAGCTCTTCTCTTGTTGGGAAGTAGTTAAAAACGGTAGCCACTGAAACGTTTGCCATATCTGCGATATCAGCGTGTCCAGCGCGACCGATTCCCCGCCGAGCGAAAACATCTAAGGCAAAATCCAATAGTTGATGTTTTCTCTTCTCGGGGGATAAGCGTGTGCGAGTTTTTTTTGTAATAGTTTCCATGATTTGCAATCCCTAGCCTAAAAAGCACATAAATTATAATTATCTATATATTTATTCTCATCCTATTTATTAAGCACTTCGTTGAGTAAGCATAATTGATGAGACATGCCACGCGGCCTTCTATGAGACAACTGCCTCATTACACTATAAATGTGATATAATTGCGGCATTATAGAAAAGACCAATGGCAGTATATGCAACTGCGCCCACGGAGGCAATAATGAAGCATAAAGTTGATGTATTGATTTCTGAGCAGGATGTTCAGGCACGGGTACAAGAGTTGGGTAAACAAATTACCGAGTGCTATAAAGACTCAGATAATCTTGTCATGATCGGGTTATTGCGTGGTTCATTTGTCTTCATGGCGGATTTGGCACGTGCAATTGACCTTCCACATGAAGTGGATTTCATGACCGCATCCAGCTATGGAAGCAGCATGGAAAGTTCAAGAGATGTTAGAATTCTCAAAGATTTAGATGATGAAATTGAAGGCAAAGATGTACTTCTAGTCGAAGATATTATCGATACTGGTAATACCCTGAATAAAGTAAAAGAGTTACTATCACTACGTGGGCCTAATTCAATTCGTATCTGTACTTTGCTGGATAAGCCTGAGCGCCGTGAAGTGGATGTTGAGGTTAACTGGGTTGGATTTGAAATCCCTGACGAATTTGTCGTCGGTGTTGGGATTGATTATGCACAAAAATATAGACACTTGCCGTTTATCGGTAAAGTTGTACCGCTCGAAGATTAATTGAGTTCAAACGATAAAAATGCAGCACTGAGTGCTGCATTTTTTCTATGCCGATACGTTGATTTATAGCCTATTTAGGCAGGATCTCGCTCATTGCTGATTGAAAACTGATTTCAACGTTTTCTCGGCTATCTGTGGTTACACCGAGATCTCGCAGTACACCGTCATCAATCCCGTAGATCCAGCCGTGAACTTTCACCTTTTGTCCGCGATCCCACGCAGTTTGCATAATGGTAGAGTTGGCGAGGTTATATACTTGTGAAGCGACATTGATTTCGCACAACTTGTTTTCCCAAAGGTTACGCTCTATTTTGCCTAGATCGGAGCGGTGCTTTAAGTAGAGATCGCGAATATGTAGTAACCAATTATTGATTAAACCTAATTGTGGGTTCTCAATAGCGGCTGCAACGCCACCACAACCATAGTGACCACAAACAATGATATGCTTGACTTTAAGAACATCGACCGCATATTGCACTACGGATAAACAGTTAAGGTCGGTATGAATAACTTGGTTGGCAACGTTACGGTGAACAAAGAGTTCGCCAGAATCTAGTCCAATTAAGCGCTCCGCAGGAACGCGGCTGTCGGCGCACCCTATCCAGAGGTATTCAGGATGCTGTGCCTTGGCTAAATGGGTAAAAAATTCAGGCTTTTCGTCCTTGATCGTCGAGGCCCACTCGACGTTATTTGCGAAGAGTTGTTTTATTTCTGCCATGATAGTGCCCTTGTCTATTCCTGCCGATACTATACATTACTTGCAACAATGAGAGATCGGATTTGTTGTAAAATTACATAATTTAATGTGAATGTTATGAAAGCACTTGAAATAAACTCGCTAAACAAAATATACAGTGGCGGATTCCAAGCCTTAAAAGATTTATCACTAAGCGTTGAAGACGGTGACTTTTACGCATTATTGGGGCCAAATGGCGCTGGAAAGTCGACGACGATCGGCATTATTAGCTCGCTCGTCAATAAAACCTCAGGCAGTGTAAAAGTCTTTGGTTATGATATTGATACTGACCTCGTCGCGGCAAAGCAGCAGATAGGGCTCGTTCCGCAAGAGTTTAACTTTAATCAGTTTGAAACGGTGGAGCAGATCGTCATTAACCAAGTGGGATACTATGGCGTGCCTCGTGACGAAGCCCGAATAAGAGCGCATAAATACTTGTCTCAACTCGATTTATGGGACAAACGTAAAGAACGTGCCCGTAATTTATCGGGCGGAATGAAGCGCCGTTTAATGATTGCACGTGCACTTATGCATGAGCCGCGTCTATTGATCCTTGATGAACCTACCGCAGGGGTGGATATTGAGTTACGTCGGTCGATGTGGGAGTTTTTGCGTGAAATTAATCAGCAAGGGATCACCATTATTCTGACTACGCACTATCTGGAAGAAGCGGAGATGCTGTGTCGGAACATTGGTATTATCAATCGCGGTGAGATTGTCGAAAATACATCAATGAAGGCGTTGCTCAATAAGTTGCAGGTCGAGACTTTTGTTTTAGATCTTTACTTAAATGGCCGTCAGCCCAGCTTACAAGGGGTTGATATGCGCGTGATCGATGATCACACCATTGAAGTCGATGTGCTCAAAGAAGCAGGCTTAAACTCCGTGTTTATGCAGTTAACCGCGCAAGACTTCACTGTCTATTCAATGCGCAATAAGGCCAACCGATTAGAAGAGCTGTTTGTTTCTTTAGTGCAAGAAAGCAAAGGAAAATAGTATATGACTAGTCAATTTTATATTGCTTTCAAAAGCTTAGTATATAAAGAGATCAATCGTTTTATGCGTATTTGGGTGCAAACCTTGGTGCCACCCGCGATTACCATGACTCTCTATTTTATTATTTTCGGAAACCTAATTGGTAGTCGAATTGGTGAAATGGGTGGGTTTAGCTACATGGAGTATATTGTTCCAGGCTTGATCATGATGTCGGTGATTACCAACTCCTACTCCAACGTTGCGTCATCGTTCTTTAGTGCTAAATTCCAGCGTAATATTGAAGAGTTGTTGGTCGCACCAGTGCCAAATCACATCATTATTTGGGGCTACATTGCTGGCGGGGTGGTACGTGGCTTACTCGTGGGGGCTATCGTTACAGCGGTCTCGTTGCTGTTTGTTGATCTCGTGGTCTCAAACTGGCTTGTGGTGTTCTCGACAGTATTGATGACCTCAGTGGTGTTCTCGTTGGGCGGCTTAATTAATGCGGTTTTCGCGAGAACGTTTGATGATATTAGTATTATTCCTACATTTATCTTAACGCCACTGACCTATCTTGGTGGGGTATTCTATTCTATTTCGTTGCTGCCAGAACTGTGGCAAGGCGTGTCGAAGATTAACCCGATTGTCTATATGGTCAATGCGTTCAGATACGGTTTTTTGGGTATTTCGGATGTGGGTATTGTTACGGCGTTTAGCGTGCTAGCAGGGTTCACGATAGTGTTATACAGCGTCGCTTACCGTTTGATCTCAACGGGTACAGGGCTACGTAGTTAATGCGTGATGGGTTGTGAGTGAATAAACGAAGGGCGCCGATTGGCGCCCTTTTCATGCTTTGCTCATTGGGATTACTTATCCGCTTGGCTAGCCCCTTTTTGCGCTTTTCTCGCCGCGCCGGGTAGACTCTTTTTCTTCTTCTTTTTCTTCTTAGCAAAGCCTGGCATCTTGTGCTGAGGTTTTAACTCTTCAACAAAGCGCTCTTTTACTGGCTCTTTCATGTAGCGGCCAATACGTTCCATCATTCCTTGATCGTGTGCTTCCACCAAAGAGATCGCGGCACCTTTTTTACCAGCACGGGCAGTACGACCGATGCGGTGAAGATAGACATCAGCGGTGCGTGGAAGGTCAAAGTTGATGACGTGACTAATATCAGGAAGATCAATGCCTCGCGCTGCAACGTCGGTGGCGAGCATAACGTTTATCTTGCCTGACTTGAAGCGTTCAATGGTGTTATTACGCGCGGTTTGCGCCATTTCACCTTGTAGCCAACAGCAAGGGATCTGCATGGCATCCATTTTTTCGCGTAGCTCGGCAAGACGTTCACGAGTTTTAATAAAGATAATGCAACGCTCTGCTTCATTGCGCAGTACATACTCGAGCAGTTGTAGCTTGTGCTCCATATGGTCACAGCGATAGTACCACTGGTGAATTTTTTTGCGTTCACGACGTGATGGGTTAGCATCGAATCGAACCGGTTCTTTTAGGAGATCTTCAGTAAAACCGTTGACACCTTTGCCTTCAAGCGTTGCTGAGAATAGCAACGTTTGGCGACGCCAACGGCATTCAGAAGAGAGCCTATCGACAATCGGGCCAAAGCCCATATCGAGCATACGATCGGCTTCATCCAGAATTAAGCATTCAATGGCACGGCAGTCAAAGCGTTCTGCTTCGATATATTCCATTAGACGTCCAGGAGTGGCAACCACCACATCCTGAGTTTTACCAAGTACTTCAGCGTGCTCATCGTAAGAGATACCACCGGTAATGGTGAAGATCTTAAGATCGGTATTTTGAGCTAGTTCTCGTGCTTCATTAGCGACCTGCATCGCTAGTTCACGTGTCGGTGTTAAAATTAATACACGAGCAGGACCCGGTTTCCGGCGTGGAAAATCGATCAGGTGCTGAAGCATTGGCAGCACAAAAGCGGCGGTTTTCCCGGTCCCTGTTGGTGCTGACGCTAAGATGTCTCGTCCATCCATTGCCGCTGGGATGGCATTGGCTTGGATTTCTGTCGGGCGGGTGTAGCCTTTGCCTTCAATGGCTGACAGCAGGTCAACATCCAGCTCCAGTTCTGAAAAAGTTCTTACCACGTTTAATCTCCGGATTAACCAACAATGTCACTATCTGTATATAAGGGGCGCGATTATATACTTAAGTCGCTCAAGGTGCAGTAGGGATTATGAATTATCCCCGATCCAAGCAGTAAATAGCCTGTCTGACAGATTAAGTATCACTGCTCTTGGTTATTTTGCCTCTTTGGTGATGACATTTTTAGATAAAAAGGCCAAGTGAGAGCAATAAATGCTTCGCTATAGCCATTATTAGCATGGATAGTTAGCTGCTGTTGATCGCAGTGTTGCGGGGTGGGAGTGAGTTCGATCAGTAAGCGGCTGATCGGTTTTCGTGCTGTGGTGTTAACTTCGCATAAGCGTGAGCAGTGCAGCCCAAGCGCTTGGGCGGCGTTAATTAATTGGCGTCCTTCTTGTTCTGGCAGGATAAGCGAGGCATAGCCTGCAACGTTTAATAACTGCTGAATGACCGTTAACAGTGCATGATGATCAAAGTGCTGAGTATGGCGTGCTAATGCCCTTGCATTACATTGCGATGTTTCACCAGACGTGAAGTAGGGCGGGTTACAGATAATAGCGTCGATAGAATGACGATTTTTTGGGGATAACCAATCACGGACATCGGTATGTATAAGGGTTAATCTGTCTGCCCATGGACTGCGTAAGAAGTTGTTATGTGCAGCGGCGGCGGCATTCGCCTCAATTTCGATAGCCGTTATCTCTGAGTGAGTAGAGCGTTGCGCTGCCATTAATGCTAGCAGGCCACTTCCCGTGCCAATGTCGGCAATCTTGCCCTGCTTGGGCAGCTGACTCCAAGCGCCGAGTAAAATGCCATCAGTACTGACAGGCATACCACACTGTGCATCCTCAATCGTGAACTGTTTTAAACGAAATGCTGACATACTGTTAATCTTCTTGATGCTTTCCCAAATTAAAGTCTGCCATTTCGCGCAGTAATGAACAATGGAACTGAGCAATTAAACTGCTACGGGCTTTACTGTTGGGGTAATGTGTTAATTTGCTCTCTATTTTTGGTTTGAACAACTGTAATTTGATTAAAAAATCAAAAGATAATGGTGTTTTTGCCTAGTCTGTTGCAACAACGCGCTTACTTGTTCATTATGCTGCTACAGGCTCGTTGATTAGATGAATATTTTACTGGTCGCTAATGTGGCGTTTTTTAGGCTTCGATCAACCTGACCATCAATAATATAAGCAAATACAACAGAACATAGTAGTAAGGATAATCAGGTGAAGAAGTCCCTTAGTGTAACTGATATCTTCGCATTAGGTTTCATGACCTTTGCGTTTTTCTTAGGTGCTGGCAACATTATATTTCCCCCTTTAGCTGGCATGCTCGCTGGAGAGCATTATATCGCAGCCATGGCTGGTTTCTTGGTCACTGCGGTGGGCCTTCCTCTTATTGGTATCATTGCGGTTGCCGTGGCTGGCGGTGGTTGGCAGGGGTTAACGCGTTATTTACCAACGTCTGTTGCGACGGTAATGGCGGTACTGATTTTCATTATTATCGGTCCAGCATTTGCCGCACCGCGTGCAGGTTTGGTCGCTTATCAAATGGGGGTGGTTCCTTTCTTGGCTGAAGCTGAACAGTCGACGTTAACCTTGTTCTCAATTGCCTTTTTTGCCATTGCTCTCCTATTTGCGTGGTCACGTGGCAAGTTGATTGACATGATCGGTAAGTTTTTGACTCCAGTGCTGTTTATTGCATTGGCATTATTGGCTGTGGCTGTTTTCATCAACCCGCAGAGCGCGATTGTGGCCCCACAAGGAGACTACATTAACCATGCCTTTACGACAGGGTTCCTTGAAGGTTACAACACCATGGATACCTTTGCGGCGTTGATGTTTGGCATGTTGATTGTTGATGTGATTCGCAAGAAAGGCATTACCGATGAGAAAGCGACTTGCAAATACTTGATGTTAGCTGGTGTTATTGCTGCGGCAGGCTTGGCGTTTGTTTATATCTCACTGTTCTATCTTGGTGCAACCAGTTCAACATTGGCAGCAGAGGCAACTAATGGTGGTGCCATTCTTGCTGTGTATGTGCATGCGTTATTTGGTCCAATTGGGCAGGTCATTTTATCATCGATTGTTATGTTGGCGTGTTTGACTACGGTAATTGGCTTGATCGGGGCATGTGCTGACTACTTTAGCTCACTGACACGTTGGTCATATAAAACATGGGCATTGATCATGGCGATAACTTGTGCTGTGGTGGCAAACGTTGGTTTAGAGCAGCTAATTGCTATTTCGGTGCCTGTGCTATTTGCCTTGTATCCAGTGGCAATTGCTTTGGTCACGCTGACTTTCTTGAGCCAACGTTTCAAGCAGCCAGAACTGGCATACCGTAGCGTTTTGTTGGTTTCGCTACTGTTTAGCTTGATTGATGCGGCAAAAGTACTTGGCTTTAATATGGATCTCTTCTCAGTCTTACCGGGTTTTGCTATGGGAATGGCTTGGGTACTACCTACCACACTGGCGATAATCGCCAACCTAGTGGTCGTTAAGAAAGTAACCGTTAAACAGCCAGAAGCGGCGTAATGATTTACGCGAAGCAGTGATACGATTGATGCTAAAAAGGCTTGCGCTTGGCAAGCCTTTTTTATGCTGCGATAACGCTATAATTGACTGTACTCTTGCATGATTTGCTCACACCAAACAGCAATGCGCTCATCACTAAGATCATATTGGCTATCTTCATCTAACGCGAGGCCAACGAAGAAATCGCTGTCAGCGGTGATCGCTTTCGATGCCTCAAATTGATATCCCTGTGTTGGCCAATAGCCGATGATATCCGCTTCGCAATCGAGTAGGGCATCATGCAGTAACCCCATGGCATCTAAAAACCACTCGCCATACCCTTCTTGATCGCCTAAACCAAATAGGGCTATCGCTTTGTTGCTTAGATCGAGTTGCTCTAATTGCGACCACGCTGCTGCCCAATCTTCCTGAAGTTCACCAAAGTCCCATGTTGATATCCCAAAAATCAGCAGATCATAGTCTTGGGTTAGCACTAAGGGAGCCGTTTTTACATTGTGTAGTGTGACCAAACCTGTGCCAAGTTGAGCGCGGATCTTCTCTGCTGCCATTTCGGTATAGCAGGTGCTGGAACCATAAAATAGGCCGACTTTCATCCAAATATTCCCTTAATCGCTATTTTTAACACTATACCTTAGCTTTTATGCTTTTCTCCATCCACAATTAGGGTATCTTAATACTGTTTTTTAATACAGTGGTGTGCAGGCCTATATCGCTTGTCATCACCCATTTTGCTGAGGCAGCAGAGGCGTAATTTGAGTGAACAAGAGCAGTTGTTAGAGGATTTTTTCGACGCCATGTGGATGGAACGTGGCTTAGCGGACAATACGATTAGTTCTTACCGACATGATTTGAATAAGTTGGTGCAATACTTAACGATGCAAGATAAGAATATCTTTACGGCCGTAACGAAGGATTTAACTGACTATCAAGGCTGGCTAGAGCGCAGTGAGTATGTGGCGACCACGCGTGCTCGAATGACCTCTGCAATTAAGCGCTTGTTTCAATATATGCACCGTGAGAAAGCGCGCAATGATGATCCCAGTGTCTTATTGGAGAGCCCGAAGCTTCCCACCCGTTTGCCCAAAGACCTAACAGAAGAACAAATAGAAAACCTACTCAATGCCCCAAAGGTTGAAGAGCCGTTGGGCCTTCGAGATCGTGCCATGATTGAGCTGTTGTACGCGACAGGGTTGCGGGTAACAGAGCTGGTGAGCTTGACGATGGAGAATGTCAGCCTGCGCCAAGGCGTTGTAAGGGTTATCGGTAAAGGGGGCAAAGAGCGCTTGGTACCGATGGGGGAAAATGCAATTTATTGGATGGAGCAATTTTTAGCACAAGGCCGTTCAGCGTTAATGGGCCAAGTGACTGGCGATGTGGTGTTTCCGAGCCGTCGTGCCAAGCAGATGACACGACAGACGTTTTGGTATCGAATTAAGCATTATGCCTCTGAAGCAGGTATCGATAGTGAGAAGTTGTCCCCTCACGTGTTGCGGCATGCTTTTGCTACGCACTTATTAAATTACGGTGCGGATTTGCGTGTCGTACAAATGTTATTGGGGCATAGTGACTTATCGACGACGCAAATCTATACCCATGTTGCGACCGAGCGTTTGAAACAGCTACATAGTGAGCATCACCCACGTGCTTAAGGGGTGATAGTTAAGTAACATACAAGGCTGTTTGTTATTAGTCACATCCGACAATGCAACAAACTGGCATTATTCTGGTCTAGTAATATTGCTTAGAGTTTTAATTTTCAGAGGAATGAACATGCATATTTTTCGAACCAGTGCGCTAATGCTGGCTGTGGTCTCTACGTTAGCGAGTGCGACATCCGCGCCAGATGCGGTGCAAAGCGCAATGGCAAAACTCGGCTTAGAAGTGACAGCAATGGCTGACTCACCATTGAATGGGGTTAAAGAGATCACGACAAACCGTGGTGTTTATTATATTTCTGAAGATAGTAAGACATTCTTAGCTGGTCACCTGTTTGATCTCAGTGGTGATGAGCCAGTAAATCTCACCGAAAAACGCTTAGCTGAGATCAACAAAGAACGCTTGGCGACACTCAGCAATGAGATGATTGTTTATAAAGCGCCACAAGAGAAGCATGTGGTTACCGTGTTTACTGATACGAGCTGTGGTTACTGCCGCAAGCTGCATGATGAAATGGCGGCATATAATAAGGCGGGAATTACCGTCCGCTATTTAGCTTTTCCACGTGGTGGCCTGAATGCAGGGAACTACGGACAGATGAGCGCTATCTGGTGTGCGGATGATCAAGTTGCAGCGATGGATCAAGCTAAATCTGGTCAATTTAATCAAAGCTCTGCGGAATGTAATGATATCGTTAACCGTCACTATCAACTAGGGGTAGAGATGGGGATTCGAGGTACACCTGCGATTGTATTGGAAGATGGTAGTATGATCCCGGGTTATCAACCTGCAGATATGTTGAGTCAGCGTCTAGAGCAAGGGTCGTAAACCTATTTTAGGCCGCGTTATTTTGATTTTTATTTCAATAGGATAAATGCCCGTTTTAATGCACGGGCATTTTTTAGGACAGCATGATAGAGATTCAGCGTCGCCCAGAAGGTGATACTTCCGGCTTTTCAGCACATATTCCCCCTTTATTGCGTCGTATTTATGCCAGCCGTGGCATAGAAAGGGATAGTGATTTAGAGCGCGGAGCGCGTGGATTGCTGCCATTTACTCAGTTGGCGGGGATAGAACAAGCGGTGACACTGTTGGTCGATGCCCTTCGCCAGCAGCGCAAAATGGTTATCGTGGGTGACTTTGACGCTGATGGTGCGACAAGTTCAGCGCTCTCTGTCATCGCTCTACGCCAATTGGGTGCTCACCATGTTGACTACTTAGTGCCGAATCGATTTGAGGATGGCTATGGCCTCAGCCCTGACGTGGTTGAGCAAGTGGCAAATCGTGGCGCAGAGTTGATCATCACCGTAGATAATGGCGTATCGTCGCTCACCGGCGTGCAAGCTGCTAAGGATCGCGGTATCGCTGTATTGGTCACGGATCATCACTTGCCGGGTGAAGTCTTGCCAGCGGCAGATGCGATCGTCAACCCTAATCTGCATGAATGTGGTTTTCCGTCGAAGGCGTTGTGTGGTGTTGGTGTCGCGTTTTATTTGATGCTGGCATTGCGGGCGGAGTTGCGTCGTATTAATTGGTTTGCTGAGCAAAAGATCACTGAACCCAATCTGGCTAACTTGCTTGACTTGGTCGCACTGGGCACCGTTGCTGATGTGGTACCACTGGATAAAAATAACCGTATTCTCGTCTTCCAAGGGCTACAACGTATTCGTGCCGGTCAATGCCGTCCGGGGATTCAAGCCCTTATCGAAGTGGCTAACCGGGAACAGAGTCGTGTGGTTACTGGTGATTTGGGTTTTGCACTAGGGCCTCGCATCAACGCCGCAGGGCGATTGGAAGATATGAGCCACGGGGTTGAACTGCTGTTATGTGATGAGATCAATTTAGCCCGTCAACTCGCCTCGGAATTGGATGGCTTAAATCAGACGCGCAAAGAGATAGAGCAGGGCATGAAGGAGGAAGCGGTCGCGATTTGTGAGCGCTTGCAGCTGGGGGATGATTTGCCATGCGGTATTGTGCTGCATCAAAACGATTGGCACCAAGGGGTGATTGGTATTTTGGCCTCACGGATCAAAGATCAGTACCACCGTCCAGTGATCGCCTTTGCTGATGGCGGTGACAATACCCTTAAAGGGTCGTGCCGCTCAATTGTTGGGTTACATATGCGTGATGTACTTGATCAGATTGATACACGTCATCCTGGGTTGATCCTCAAATTCGGTGGCCATGCCATGGCGGCAGGGTTAACTATTCCGGCCGATCAGCTGAATGCGTTTCGAGCAGCCTTTGAAGGCGTGGTGCAGGCCGAGGTGGATGAATCATCACTGCGCGGTGTGCTGTTAAGTGATGGTGAATTGGCGCCAGCCGATATCAACCTGCAGACGGCGGAGTTGTTACGCCAGAGCGGACCGTGGGGGCAAGCCTTCCCCGAGCCGATGTTTGATGGTGAGTTTAGGGTTTTGCAGCAACGCCTCGTCGGCGGCAAACACTTAAAATTGATGTTAGAGCCTGTGGTTGGAGGGCTGATGGTGGATGCGATTGCCTTTAATGTCGATCTACGTCGTTGGCCGGATGCTTCTGTGAATCAGGTGAAGCTGGCCTATCGCTTAGATGTAAACCTTTTTAGGGGTAACTACAGTGTTCAGCTAATGGTGGAGCACCTCGACGCCATTTAATTCGAATAAGCGTGTTCTTTAGTGGAGAAGATCACGCTTTATTCATTTCTCACCTGCAACTTTGTGCAAAATGGTGTAAGAAAAATTTCCTCTTCTTCTGCTTAAGCGCTGTATATTCCGCCAACAATTCGATAGAATCTCGCAATTGTGTCCATTTCGGCTGTGATGAGTGGCAATGTTCGAAATTAATCCTATTAAAAACCGTCTTGAGGACGTGCTTTCGCGCACAGAAGTCCTTAGGGGGTATCTTTGACTATGAGGCGAAGAAAGAGCGTCTCGAAGAAGTTAACGCAGAGTTAGAGCAACCAGATGTATGGAATGAGCCAGAACGCGCTCAAGCTCTAGGTAAAGAGCGTGCTTCGCTAGAAGCTGTGGTTGAGACTATTGATGTGTTAGTGGCTGGTGTTGATGACGTCGAAGGACTACTTGAACTTGCGATTGAAGCGGAAGATCAAGAAACATTCGATGAAATTGAACCTGAGCTACAAGATCTTGAAGCGAAACTAGAGAAACTCGAGTTCCGCCGTATGTTCTCTGGTGAATATGACGCGTCTGATTGTTATATCGATCTTCAGTCTGGCTCTGGTGGTACAGAGGCGCAAGACTGGACCTCGATGATGCTGCGTATGTACTTGCGTTGGGCAGAATCGAAGGGCTTCAAAGTTGAAGTCATCGAAGTCTCTGCAGGTGATGTCGCTGGCTTGAAATCAGCAACCGTGCGCATCTCTGGTGAATACGCTTACGGCTGGTTACGCACCGAGACCGGGGTTCACCGTCTTGTGCGTAAATCGCCGTTTGACTCAGGGGGTCGTCGCCATACGTCATTTGCATCGGCGTTTATCTACCCAGAGGTGGATGACAACGTATCCATTGAGATTAATCCAGCTGATTTACGTATTGACGTATACCGTGCTTCTGGCGCGGGTGGTCAGCACGTTAACACCACGGAATCCGCGGTACGTATTACGCACGTGCCAACCAATACCGTTGTGCAGTGTCAGAACGACCGTTCTCAGCACAAAAACAAAGATCAAGCGATGAAGCAGTTGAAAGCAAAACTGTTTGAGCTTGAGATGCAAAAACAAAATGCTGAGAAGCAAGCCAATGAAGATGCCAAATCTGATATTGGTTGGGGCAGCCAGATCCGTTCATACGTTCTGGATGATTCCCGCATTAAAGACCTGCGTACTGGGGTTGAAAACCGCAATACACAAGCCGTTTTAGACGGTGATTTAGATCGTTTCATCGAAGCCAGCCTTAAGTCTGGGCTGTAATTCATAAGGGTAAGCAATGACCGACCAGTTACAAGACGAAAATAAGCTGATTGCAGAGCGTCGCGCGAAGTTAGATAAAATCCGCCAAAACTGTAAAGCTAATGGCCACCCAAATGACTTCCGTCGTGAACATTTGGCAGCTGATCTCCAAGCCGCTTACGGTGAAAAGACTAAAGACGAACTTGAGCAAGAAAACAACATTGTTGCGATCGCTGGCCGTGTAATGGCGAAGCGTGGTCCTTTCTTGTCAATCTCTGATGTATCTGGCCGCATCCAAGCGTATGCTGCAAAAGATGTGCAGAAAGTCCTGAAAGAAAAATACAACGGCCTTGATATCGGTGACATCATCGGTGTTAAAGGTGCGCTGCATAAGTCAGGTAAAGGCGATCTTTACGTTAACTTCGAAGAGTACGAACTGCTAACCAAAGCACTGCGTCCTTTGCCAGAGAAGTTCCACGGTTTAACTGACCAAGAGCAACGTTACCGTCAACGCTATGTTGATTTGATCGTAAATGAAGACTCACGCAGCGCGTTTAAGATCCGCTCGAAAGTGGTGAGTGCGATCCGCCAGTATATGGTCGAGAAAGACTTCATGGAAGTTGAAACGCCGATGATGCATGTGATCCCGGGTGGGGCAACAGCACGTCCGTTTATCACGCATCATAATGCGCTTGATATCGACATGTACCTGCGTGTTGCTCCCGAGCTTTACCTGAAGCGTCTGGTGGTTGGTGGTTTTGAGCGCGTGTTCGAGATCAACCGTAACTTCCGTAACGAAGGCCTATCACCACGTCATAACCCAGAGTTCACCATGATGGAATTCTATATGGCGTACGCGGATTACCGCGATCTAATGGATCTTACCGAAGAGATGCTATCTGGCATCGCGAAAGATGTATTAGGCAGCTTTGAGATGCCATACGGCGAAGAGACGATTAGCTTTGCCGGTCCATATCCGCGTATCAGCATGTTGGATGCACTGAAAAAGTACAATCCAGACCATGCAGATATCCAAGCGCTAACGTACGACAAAGTGCAAGATCGTGAGCATATGGCTCAAATTGCTAAGTCAGTAGGCGTTCATGTTGAGAAGTTCATGACCAGTGGCCAATTGCTGGAAGAAGCCTTTGGTGAAACGGCGGAACCTCAACTACTTCAGCCTACCTTCATTACTGAATACCCTGCGGATATCTCTCCACTGGCACGTCGTAATGATGATAACCCGTTCATCACTGACCGTTTTGAGTTCTTCATCGGTGGTCGTGAAGTGGGTAACGGCTTCTCTGAGCTGAATGACGCGCAAGATCAAGACGAGCGCTTTAAAGCGCAAGTAAATGCCAAAGATGCTGGTGATGATGAGGCGATGTACTACGATGCAGACTACATCACCGCGCTTGAGCACGGCCTACCGCCAACAGCGGGTATGGGTATCGGCATTGATCGTTTGGTGATGCTGTTCACCAACACGCACACCATCCGTGACGTTATTCTTTTCCCAGCGATGCGTCCACAAGCTAAATAAGCTGAGTCAATTGATAGTGTTTCGATAGCGATGTAGCTGTTTACATGAAACCACCCGAGAGGGTGGTTTTTTTTGCTCGGAATAAACGGTGAAAGCACTTCACGTGTTATGACAAAGAGTGTTGTAATGAAAATGTTAGTGATCGTCTTCACGTTGCTGAGCATTGTAGTGCGATGGTTGCGTGCTTCTGGTTGCCGTTTTTTCTGTCTTTTACGAGCATTTGGCTGTGTTTTTAATGATTTTGGGTGCATTTTAATATGTGTGCCTAATTTTGCGTTCAGGTTAGTATTAAATAATTCCCTTCTCTAAATGTTTCTTTTATGTAAAATGCCGCCATCCATCACCAATGTAGTGATAGATGTTAATAAGCTCACGAGATGCAGCATAACGTATGGAGAAATTATGACTAAATCCCTGTCTGGAAAAATCTTTACAGGCCTGTTCCTCGGCCTCATTCTTGGAACGGCAATTCAATACCTGTTTAGTGGCATTGCCCTTATGGATACCTATCTTCTGGGGTTAGCTGAAGGGGTTGGTGGGATGTTTGTCTCATTGATTAAATTATTGGTTGTACCGCTGGTGTTTGTGTCAATTGTCTGCGGTATTGTTGAACTCAAAGATGTCTCTGCATTTGGTCGCTTAGGGGGTAAAACTTTTGCGCTTTACATTATTAATACCCTAATTGCGATAACAGCAGCGCTCACTCTTGGCGCCATCTTTCAGCCGGGAGCTGGTGCTAATCTCGCGGGATCAATCTCAGAAAACGTACAACTGACCACGACCGAAACGCCAGATATTTTTTCGTTGATTGTGAATATTGTACCGAGTAACCCAGTGCAAGCATTCGCGAGCGGCGATATGTTGCAGATTATTTTTATGGCGATCATTACAGGTTTAGCGATTCAAGCCCTAGATCAACGTGGTGGGCCAGCGGTACGCACATTTAAGATGACCAATGAAGTGATGATGAAGCTGGTTGGCTTGGTCATGAGCCTCGCACCCTATGGTGTTTTTGCCTTAATGATCCAACTAGGGGCGACGCTCAATGCCAATACGCTAGCTTCGGTGGCGGGCTATGTCGCATTGGTGATCAGCGTATTGGTGTTCTGGATCTTCTGCTTTTACCCCATTGCGGTAAGTTTGGCCACGGGAATGAAACCGACCGACTTTTTGCGTAAAACCCGAGAGCAGGTTCTATTCTCACTGTCGACAGCGAGCTCTAATGCGACCATTCCTGTTACCATGCGCACCTTGACGGATAAAATTGGTGTCTCCAAATCAGTAGCAGGATTTGGCGTGCCGTTAGGGGCGACCATGAATATGTCAGGTGTCTCGATTTATATTGCGCTGGCGACGATCTTTGTGGCTAATGCCTTTGGCACGCCTATTAATAGTGCAGACTATTTTACCTTAGGCTTAACGATTTTATTGCTGTCTATCGGCGCTGGTGGTGTTCCGGGAGGCGGTGTTGTGATGGTGGGAGTGCTGATTCATCAACTTGGTTTGCCAGCTGAAGGGTTAGCAATTGTGGCAGCGGTAGATCGTATTAATGATATGTTTTGTACCAGTTCGAATGTTGTTGGGGATACTGCGGTGAATACCATTGTAGCGAAAAGCGAAAATGAGCTCGTCGTCTCTGAATCTCAACCAGCTGTGGCTGATGCTTAACGGGTTACATCAACAATACATACTGTTAGCGCCGCAATTAAATGCGGCGCTTTTTGTTAGTGGCGAGAAATAAAATAACGGGGTAATGGTGTGCATACAGTGATGGAAACGAGGAAATGTCTGCAAAATAATGCAAAGCAGCCCATATAAAACATAATTATCATGAATAAGTCATGTAAATAGAAGAAGATGGTTTTGTTGGAAATTTAGCCATTAAGTGCTTGATATGTTAGCACTGTTCTTTAATATATTGACTGAAGTTATCAACGGATTTACGCAGATTTAGGGAGGCATACATGTTCAATTTCAACACATTATTTGTGCATATTGTCTTTCGTGTCGCTGGCACAGTTTCACCATTGGTGAAACGAGACTTTGCGACCTTCTGATTCCGTTGCTTTTTAGCCGCGGATTTCATCTGCGGCTCTGCCTACTCCACTGCCAATGATGATCTCCGCACTGCTCTTACTTAAGGAGAACCATCATGTCTCAATCTATTTATCTGAAATTAGCTGTTATTTTTATTCGTCTTGATATTCATCGTGAACAGCAAGCATGGCGTCAGATGCATCGGCGCATTCAAATAGATCTACCGTCACTTAATTCACATCTATTGCGTGATATCGGTATTGAACCGGATGGGCGTATGCAATATAGCCAACCGACAAGAAAACAAGCCCAGCGCACCATGCGCCATCTTCGCCGGACGTTACGGACTAGTCGCATAACGTGACGTAAGCCCCCTTTCGAATTGAAAGGGGGCGTTCTTCTGGGCAAAAGTGTGTAGTACCTCTCGCAATTGCTCCTTGATTAACTTTCTGATTTTAAAGATAAATGTTAAGAAAGTGGCTAATGAATTAGGTTTTACTAGGTGATGTATGTTATTAACGCGGTTGTGTCTTTCTGTTGCTCTCTTTTTTGGCTATTTTAGCTATGTATCGGCAAGCGATGCTAGCCTTGAAATAAATTCGCAGCAGGGAGCTGATTTTGCTGTCGGCGAGCCGCAAACTGTTGCTGTTAATCCAGTGCCTTTACAGGCTATGGATTCTTTTCTATCGACATCTCAACACCGTCTGCACAGTGTATTAGTCATCAAGGATCAAACCCTGATATACGAGCGTTATTTTAGCGATACAGATGCGATGGTTGGCTATGAAGAGTATCAAGCAATTGACTTTGCTATAGATACACCCAACTTATTGTTCTCTTCGACTAAGTCTGTCATGTCTATCCTAGCGGGAGCGGCAGTGCAGCAAGGCTTTATTTCTGAGCTGGATACCCCAATCACCCAATTATTACCCGAAGAGCAGCACCTAATGCAGGGAGAGCAGCGTGATATCACTCTCCGCCATGCATTGAATATGGGAGTAGGGATTGATTTTAATGAGTGGAAGCCTGGAGAGAATGGCGCGTCTCGCTTAGAGGCTGGACATCCGTGGTATGATTTTTCTCAAGTGACAGAAGCGCAGCGATTAGAGTATATTTTCTCTCGTGATATGGCCTGTTCGCCAGGAAAGTGCTTTCAATACAGTGGCGCGGCGGTGGAGCTAACCGCAAAAAGTATTGAAGCTGCCTCTCAACAACCCATCGCTGCATTTGCAGAGCAGTATCTCTTTAGCCCTTTGGGAATTACGGCGCATGATTGGTTGCAACGTGAGGGGGGAGGGACAGCCTATGACTGGGGTTTAAGCCTAACGTCACGTGATTTTGCCAAGTTAGGCCAGCTCTATTTGAATCAAGGTCAATGGCAGGGAGAGCAGATTGTACCGAAGCAGTGGATAGAAGACAGCTACTTACCAGCTTATCGTAATATTAGTAGTGGCTTAAACTACAGTCGCTACTGGTACCACCCACACTTTCGCGTTAAACCGGATAGCATCTGGACAAAGTTAACGGCCCGTTCCGAATGGATACCGGTATTGATGTCACAGGGCTATGGTAATCAGATGATCTTTATTTTCCCTGAACAAAACTTGTTAGTTGTACTGACGGCGGGAGAGTGGCTACACCATCGTAATTTGCGTTGGCATAAACCGAGTACGATTGCCCGTATTATGGCTGCGCCCTATGATCTGGTGGCAAACTATATATTGCCTGCTGTGTTAGATGCCGATGTGGAATTTGTTCCTAATCCACGCAAATAGAAACAAACCAGCGAGGGCTGGCTTGTTATCTGTATAAGTTATCTGCGTCTAGTTATCCAGTTAGCTTGAGCTTATGGGCATGGATTTGAGTATTGGACTCCAACCTCGAGAAGATCCGCCATTACCTCGTCAGAGAGGTGAAGATCAATACTGTTGATGTTCGCCTCTAGTTGCGCCAGATTGGTGGCACCAATGATGTTACTGGCAACAAAAGGGCGTTGATTAACAAAAGCCAGTGCCATGCTGGCAGGGTCTAAACCGTGCTTATGGGCAATATCAACATAGGCTTGAGTCGCAGCCAATCCAAGAGGGTTAAAGTAACGACTAAAGCGTTCGAATAATGTGCATCGCGCCCCTGCTGGCCTTGCGCCGTTGAGGTACTTACCGCTGAGTGCACCAAAGGCGAGTGGGGAGTAGGCTAGTAGTTCAACCCCTTCATGGTGGCTGACTTCGGATAGGCCGACTTCGAAGCTACGGTTTAATAAATTATAGGGATTTTGTATCGATACAGGGCGAGGTAGCGCATGCTTATCTGCCAGTTTTAAATACGACATTACTCCCCATGGAGTTTCGTTAGAGAGGCCAAAATAACGAATCTTTCCTGCTCTAATCAGATCTGCAATCGCTTCTAAGGTGTCGAGTAGTGTGATACTACTGTTGTCATCAGGATAAGGGTAATTGAGTTGACCAAAGGTATTGGTCTGCCGTTGCGGCCAATGGATTTGGTAAAGATCAATATAGTCGGTTTGTAACCGCTCTAAGCTGTCCTCTACGGCCTGATGAATATTACGTCTATCCAGTGCCATATTGTCGCGAATGTAGGGCAGGTTGCGCGGCCCTGCAACCTTGGTGGCAAGAATAACTTTATTGCGTTGTCCTGATTTTTTAAGCCAACTGCCAATAAACCGCTCTGTATCACCTTGGCTCTCTTGGTTGGGAGGTACCGGATACATTTCTGCCGTATCAATAAAATTGACCCCACGCTCTAAGGCAAAATCCAATTGTTGATGTGCTTCAGCTTCACTATTTTGTGCCCCAAAAGTCATGGTGCCGAGGCAGATACGGCTGACATCGAGTGTCGAGTTGGGAAGTTTACGATATTCCATTCACCCTCCTTGGCTAATCGTTAGACATTCGACTATAGCTGAGCGATGCATACCTGCCTAGTGCTTTTTTGATCCCCAATGGTTGCAGCGGTGTACTGGCTACTGACGGGGATTCTTCTCGCGAAGAACTACAAGATAAAATGTCGAGCCAGAATGGCTGCGGTAAATTGGGTTTTAAGGTAAAAGCCACGAGGCAAGGTTTTAATGGGTTGGCCGTTTTTTCCGTACGCTTCGGTTAATGCTTTGCTATTGGCAGCTTTGGGGCGAAGTTGTAATACTTCGCCGTGTCTTGCTGTTATCGTTTCGACTTCGCCTAGAACGATTTTATCGATGATCTCTTCCCAATCTCGGCGTAGTTGTTGTTCTTCCTCTTCAGAAGGGCGCCAAAGTAGCGGGCTACCAACGGTTCGCTCAGCAACCGGGATCTCTCGCTCACCCTCTACTGGGATCCACAACACCTGTGCGAGCTTGTGGCGTAAATGTGACTGTTCCCACGCGATACCTTGTAAGCCAATAAGCGGGGCTACGCAGACAAACGTTGTTTCTAATGGGCGACCTTGGTGACTGATTGGAATGGTTTTTAGTTCAATGCCTAAGTGTTCAAAATCAGGCACAGGACGGCTGCCAGCAGTGGCCCCTAAGTGCCACTCTAGCAGTTGCCCCACCCAGCCTTTGTCACGACGTAAGTCAATTGGGCAGCGAATATTGGCTTGGTGTGCCAATTCCCCTAATGTCATTCCGGCAATTTGCCAAGCACGCTCAAGCAGTTCTTCTGTGCTATTTGGGGCGCAGGGGGTTTTCATGCATCAATCTCACTGTTTTTATCCGCGTGTTATTGTAGCGTGAATTGCCATTAAGATCAGCGTGGAGATAACTGGAAAGATCTTTGCTGGATCTTTGTTCAGTAACAGGCTGTAAAGTATTCGCTAACAGTGTTATCCACAGTAAATGGGATTGTTTTGTTATTGCCTATGGCTTATGGGGTTATATACAGTGCTTTGTAGCTATTTCAAGCAGTTGTCGTCGTGTCTAGCCAGTGTCTGTTACAAAAATATGTGGATAGCAGACAATGTGATGGATCTTTGAGCGATCTTGTTTAATGAGGAAATCGACCTTATATTTATTCAGGATCATGACAGATATATTTGCCTATGTTTCTGTTTTTAATTTTATTTTTAAATATTGGACTAAAGTCGAGACCACAAAGGATTGTTGTTTATTTGTGCGTGATTTTGCTAGAGACTATTTTTTTCACACAGTTATACACAGAAAGCGTGAATAAATGTGGGGCATGTCTCATTTAAGGTCTAATGTGACCACATTGTGAGCGATGCGCACCTTATTCCGGTGGGTAGAGCACAAAAAACTGCAGATTATGATAATCGAGGTTTACCCACAGCCCCTTTCTGTGAAAAAATCAGCACATTAAAAATTTACTGATTGAGGTCGTCCAGTGATAGATGGCGATGGTTACCGTCCCAATGTGGGGATTGTAATATGTAACAGCCATGGTCAAGTGTTCTGGGCTCGACGATATGGACAGCATTCGTGGCAATTTCCGCAAGGGGGAATCGATGATGGAGAAACCCCAGAGCAAGCGATGTACCGGGAATTGTATGAGGAAGTCGGTTTAACCCGAAAAGACGTTAAGGTGATAGCAACGAGTCGCCATTGGTTGCGCTATAAGCTACCAAAACGTTTAGTTAGGTGGGAGTCGAAACCTGTTTGTATCGGGCAGAAGCAGAAGTGGTTTTTGCTCAGCTTGGAATGCGATGAATCAAAGGTGAATATGCAACGTAGTAGCACCCCCGAATTTGATGGGTGGCGTTGGGTAAGTTATTGGTACCCGGTACGACAAGTGGTGTCATTTAAACGTGACGTGTACCGACGAGCACTAAAAGAGTTTTCGGCCATTGCTATGCCCTTTCGTGAACGCAAAAGCCGCCGAAAGCAACGGCGTTAGGCTAACTAGGTAGGGGCAAAGTGGAATGCTGCAGCAACTGAGGGATATCGTAGAGCAGGTCGCAGGTACGTCCAGTTTGCCAATGGCATTGGATACCTTAGTGGTGTCGACCTGTAAAGCGATGAAAACAGAAGTCTGCTCAGTCTATATTGCTGACGAGCGACGACAATGCTACCACCTGATGGCCACGCAGGGGTTAAATAAGCGTCATCGTCATGTTGCATTGAAGTTTGGTGAAGGCTTGGTCGGTTACGTGGGGCAACGTGCGGAGCCTATCAATGTCGCTGATGCGAAAAAACACAAACACTTTAAAGCCCTCCCGGGTATTGGCGAGGAGTCCTTCCGCTCTTTTCTCGGTACACCAATCATCCATCGTCGCCAAGTCTTGGGCGTGCTGGTCGTTCAGCAGCGCGAACAACGTCAGTTTGATGAGTCTGAAGAGTCGTTTCTGGTTACGTTAGCCGCTCAGCTTGCTGTGGCGTTGGCGCATGCGAAAGCGCAAGGGGTGTGGCTCGAAAAAAACGAGACATTGCAAATAAGTGGTGTTGCTTCTTCTAGCGGAGTTGCAATTGCGACCGGATATTGGGATGACGATCAGCCCCAACTTGAGCAAGTATTACCAACATCCAGCTTAGATGTTGAGCGAGAAATGGATCGTCTTTTTGTTGCAATGGAGCAAGCGAGCAACGAATTTCGTCGCTTACGAAAGCGCTTTGATCATGATTTAAAAAAGGAGACGTTGGCGATATTTGACTTGTTTAGTCATCTGCTCAACGATCCCATGCTGCGTCGTGATTTGGAAAAGAAAATAGCTGGTAGGGCTCAGGCAGAGTGGGCGGTGCGACAGGTGGTCGAGGCCTATTCACTTCGTTTTGCACAGATGAGCGACAGTTATCTAAAAGAGCGAGCACAAGACGTTCGAGAGCTAGGACAACGTCTGCTTTATTACCTCAGCAATGATCAACAACCTCAATTTGATTGGCCAGAAGTACGGGTGCTGTTTACTCGAGAGTTAACCGCTGCGACCTTAGCGGCTATCCCGCGGGATAAGCTGGCTGGGGTTGTTGCAATGGAAGGGGCCTCGAATTCGCATGCCGCGATACTGCTGCGTGCGCTAGGGATCCCGGCTGTTATGGGCACAGAATTTGAACCCAAAGCAGTGCACAGCAAACAGATTGTGGTTGATGGCTACCAAGGTCAGGTGCTGGTGGCGCCAACCGCGGCTGTGGTTGATGAGTATCGGCAACTAGCCCAAGAGGATCGTGAACTAGCTGCGATCGCCGCAGAGAAGCTAACAGAACCATGCGTAACCCTTGATGGTCGTTCGATACAGATAAACCTGAATGCTGGATTAAGCGCCGATTCCACTATCTCGATCAATCAGGGGGTAGATGGTGTTGGACTGTATCGAACAGAGGTGCCTTTTTTGCTGCAGCGTAGTTTTCCCTCTGAAGATGAACAGTACCAGCAGTATCGTGACATCCTTAAGGTGTATCGTGGCAAACGTGTGGTGATGCGCACGCTGGATGTAGGAGGGGATAAGCCACTACCGTACCTTGCTATTGATGAAGATAATCCTTTCTTAGGCTGGCGAGGCATTCGCTTTACCTTGGATCATCCCGATATCTTTTTGATCCAAGTTCGTGCCATGCTCAGAGCCAGTATCGATTACGGTAATTTAGACATTCTTTTACCCATGATTTCCGGCATCGCTGAACTGGATGATGCGTTAACTCTAATTAATCAAGCGTTTGTTGAAGTCGCAAAGCAGGCGGTCTCTGAATCTAAGGTCTTATTGCGACCGCGAATTGGTGTGATGATAGAAGTGCCTTCGATGTTATATCAATTGGATGCTTTAAAAGGTAGGGTTGCGTTTCTTTCGGTGGGCAGTAATGATTTAACCCAATATCTGCTGGCTGTTGATCGTAATAATGTGCGAGTGGCCCCCCTCTATGATGCACTTCACCCTGCTGTTATTGCTGCCTTAGATGTGATTTTACAAAAAAGTAAGGCATTGCAGCTTCCTGTCTGTGTTTGTGGTGAGCTAGCGGGCGATCCGTTGGGCGCTTTGTTATTGACAGGGATGGGCTATGAGGCGCTAAGTATGAATAACAATAATGTTGCGATCATCAAGTATATTCTTCGTCAAGCCAACTACCCAGAATTGCAGGCGTTGGCACATCAGTGCAGCCAAGCGGTGACGGCTAAACAAGTACATACTTTACTGAAAGCGTATATTGAGAAACAAGCGTTAGCTGGTTTCATTCGCCCAGGTAAATAATTGATGTTTGAATGGCTTTTATCTCCCCCTGTGGGGGTCTTTTTTGTCTGTCTTTTCTTAGGTGCTGTCGTTGGTATTCTGGCTGGATTGCTCGGTATTGGTGGTGGTTTACTCGTTGTTCCAGCCATGCATTTCTTGTTGCCAATGTTGGGTGTTGCGCAGGAAAACGTGATGCCAATGGCATTGGCGACCTCGTTAGCAACCATTATTCTTACCTCGGGGGCGGCGGCTCGACACCATTGGCAGGCTGGCAATGTCGATGTTAGGCTATCGTTACTGTTAATTCCCGGCATGGTGCTGGGTGGATTGGCTGGAAGTAGCTTGGTTGAATGGCTACCGGTGGAACTTTTGCCCAAAGTATTTGCCTCTATAGTACTGTTTTTGGCATTGCAGATGGGCTTGTCTCTGCGCTCTACGGCGTCAGCATCATTGCCGCATAACATCATATGTATGCTCGTTGGTGGTATCATAGGTACGTTGTCGACATTGGCAGGGATAGGGGGAGGCTCACTAACGGTTCCTTACTTACATCGCCACGGTATTGCGATGCGCAATGCTATCGCATGCTCAGCGGTTACCGGTGGAGTGATAGCGCTGTCTGGTCTTATCGGGTTTACTTATTATGGTTTGCATGAAGGGGCGTTACCCGTTGGAACCTTTGGGTATGTTTATTTACCTGCTTGGATGGGGATAGTGCTAACATCGACCTATACCAGTCGGTTTGGTGTGCGCTGGGCGTCTCAATGGCCAACTGCAAAGTTAAAACGATTTTTTGCTCTATTTTTGCTGGCGATCAGCATTAAAATGTTTTTAGGATAAACATGTAATGACTCAAGGTTATCTCACTTTCCCCCAAATTGATCCGATATTGATTCAAATAGGTCCGCTTGCCGTACGTTGGTATGGTTTGATGTATTTGCTGGGCTTTTTGTTTGCCATGTGGCTGGCTAACCGACGCGCAGATAGGCCAAACAGTGGCTGGACGCGAGATCAGGTTGGTGATCTGTTGTTTGCTGGCTTTGTTGGTGTCGTGATTGGTGGTCGATTAGGTTATGTATTTTTCTATAACTTTGACTACTTCCTTGCTGAACCTCTGTATTTATTCAAAATATGGAGTGGCGGTATGGCGTTTCACGGTGGCCTGTTAGGGGTTATCGCTGCGATGTGGTGGTATGCCCATACTAATGGGCGACGCTTCTTTGCTGTCGCGGACTTTGTTTCTCCTTTAGTGCCGATGGGCTTAGCGTTCGGGCGTCTAGGCAACTTCATTAATGGTGAATTGTGGGGCCGAACCACGGATGTGCCGTGGGCAATGATATTTCCAACAGGCGGGCCGTTGGCTCGTCATCCCTCGCAGCTGTATCAGATGGCATTAGAAGGCCTGTTGCTATTCGTTATTCTTAATTGGTTTATACGTCAACCTCGTCCTGCTGGGGCGGTCTCAGGGCTATTCCTTACTGGGTACGGTGCTTTTCGTTTCATTGTCGAGTATTTCCGTGAACCTGACGCGCATATTGGTTTAATTGGTGGCGTGATTAGCATGGGGCAGGTTTTGTCTTTGCCGATGGTGTTCTCTGGTTTAGCCTTGATGGCTTGGGCGTATAAATCTAACCAAAATTCTGATGTAGCTTGATTTTTTAATTCTAGCTTATGAATCGAATCAAGACGCGGTATGATATCGCGTCTTTTTTTATGTCAAGGTGAGAGGTAAGCGCGTGAAGCAGTATTTAGATCTCTGTCAGCGAATTGTTGATGAAGGTGAGTGGGTCGAGAATAAGCGCACTGGAAAGCGTTGCTTAACGGTGATTAACCACACGTTGACCTATGATGTTGCCAATAACCAGTTTCCATTAATCACCACGCGAAAGAGCTTCTGGAAAGCGGCGATTGCCGAGCTTTTGGGTTACTTACGCGGTTATGACAGTGCCGCTGATTTTCGAGCGATAGGGTGTAGAACTTGGGACGCGAATGCCAATCAAAATGATGCTTGGCTGAATAACCCATATCGTAAAGGTGAAGATGATATGGGGCGCGTGTACGGTGTGCAGGGACGGCGTTGGCAAAAACCAGATGGCAGCACGTTAGATCAGCTAAAGAAGATCATTGATAACTTGAGCAAAGGGGTTGATGACCGAGGGGAAATTTTAACTTTCTATAACCCGGGTGAATTTGAGATGGGCTGCTTACGTCCATGCATGCACACACACACATTCTCATTACTGGGCGATACACTGCACTTAACCAGTTACCAACGTTCGTGCGATGTGCCACTTGGGCTTAATTTTAATCAGGTACAAGTCTTCACATTGCTCGCCTTGGTCGCGCAAATTACGGGCCATAAGCCGGGTAAAGCGTATCACCAAATTGTTAATGCGCATATCTATGAAGATCAGCTCGAGTTAATGCGTGATGTGCAATTGCAGCGTGAGCCATTGCCTCTGCCTAAGTTAAAGATTAACCCTAAAATCACGTCTCTAAATGATCTTGAAACATGGGTGACATTGGATGACTTTGAAGTGGAAGGCTATCAGCATCACGAAGCGATTAAATATCCGTTCTCGGTGTAGCTCCATGAAGCACAAAGCGCCTAATGAAGTATAAACAAAAAACGCCTCATCATTGATGAGGCGTTTTTTCTAGATGGCGTCTCGCTATTAACCGATTAAATGGTTAGCGCAAGAATAATACCTGGCAGTAGAACAAAAACAGCGACCAGGTACGTTAGCACTGCCAGCTTACTTTTAGCGGCTAGCTCACCTAGCCATGTTGCACCAGTTACCGGAAGCTCGCGTAGGAATGGGATACCAAAGATAATCAGCGTTGCAAGTACATTGAATGCCAAGTGAACTAATGCAATTTGCAAGGCAAACACGGCGTATTCACCAGTGACTGCGGTTGCAGCAATTAGCGCAGTGATACAAGTACCAATATTGGCGCCAACTGTAAATGGATAAACATCACGAACTTTTAGCACGTTAGTTCCCACCAATGGCACCATCAAGCTAGTCGTCGTTGAAGAAGATTGAACAAGAACCGTTACGATACTGCCTGACGCGATACCGTGTAGTGGTCCACGACCAATGGCAGCTTTTAGAATATCACGCGCACGGCCAACCATCAGCTTACGCATCAACTTGCCCATCATGCTGATAGCAACCATGATCACTGCGATACCCGCGAAGATCATCGCGATACCGCCCATAGTAGCGGTTGGGAATAGTGCACCAAAGCCTTTGAAAGCATCGACGGCAGGTGCTGTTAGCGGTTTGATAAAGTTAAGGTTATTCGCCGCACTCATATCACCGGCCGCCATCATTGGCGAAACAAGCCACTCAGAAATGCGCGCCATTAATCCGAACATGATTTCTAGCGGCAAGAAGATAAGCACAGCAATCAGGTTAAAGACATCATGGATAGTCGCAGAAGCAAACGCGCGACGGAATTCGTCTTTACAGCGAGCGTGACCCAAGCTAACCAAAGTGTTAGTGGTGGTCGTTCCGATGTTTGCACCCATAATCATTGGGATAGCAGTTTCAACCGGTAAGCCACCTGCCACTAGGCCGACGGTAATGGAGGTCGTGGTGCTAGATGATTGAGTCAATGCCGTTGCAATCAGGCCGATCATTAACCCAGCAATGGGATGAGAAGCAAACTCGAAGAGGGTTTTCGCTTGGTCACCAACAGCAAGTTTAAATCCGCCACTAACGACAGACACTGCGACTAGCAGTAAGTACAGCATTACACCAAGATGCAGCCAGCGCAGCATGTTCTTACTGCTTTGTGGCGCCACGGCTGTGGTTGCTTGAGTACTCATATTTTTTCTCCATGACAGATTCGCTGTCATATTTATGTCAAAGAAATGAAATCTGAGGCGGATGTTAGACAATGAATATTTCACTAATATGACAGTTCTCTTTTTGGGGGGAAATTTATTCTTTTTCTGCTGACGCTGCGATGTAAACCTCACTGAACAGAGATGGATAATTGGCAATGAGGACAGGGCTTAAAAATGGGAATTGAGCGGCTGGTAAGGCGCTGAACAGAGAGCGCTCTCTAGTTATTTGTTCTATATATACAGATAGGTGTTTCGCCTTCAGTGTGGCATGCCTTGACTGAATACTCGGAAAAAGCGAGGTAAAAGGTGTAAACAAACGATTATTGAAATGTTAGTTTTTCATTGTAACATCTAGACATATTTTGTTGCATTGTGTAGCAAGTTAGCATAGATGAGGAAGCGGATAGTGTCAGAGACATTAAGAAAATTTCTAAAAATGGAGTCCGCAGGCGGCATAGTGTTAATTGTCGCAGCTATCGCAGCCATGTTTGTCGCCAATTCGGCGTTAGGTGAAGGGTATCGACATATTCTTCATACCTATGTTTTGGGCTTGTCGATAGAGCATTGGATCAATGATGGCCTGATGGCGGTGTTCTTTTTGTTGATTGGTTTAGAGGTCAAACGCGAGCTGATTGAAGGGGCGTTGAATAGCAAAGAGAAAGCGATTTTTCCGGCCATTGCAGCATTGGGTGGCATGCTTGCCCCAGCGGCTATCTATACCTTCTTTAACTACGGTGATCCGGTGACGGTTGAAGGCTGGGCGATACCGGCAGCGACAGATATTGCTTTCGCTTTGGGGGTGATGGGACTGCTGGGTAAGCGAGTACCAGTGAGTTTAAAGGTTTTTTTGCTGGCTTTGGCCATTATCGATGATCTCGGTGTGATTATCATTATAGCGCTGTTCTATAGCAGTGATTTATCGATTATTGCGCTAAGCATTGCTTTTACCGCGACCGGACTGTTATTTGTATTAAGTGCTCGGAATGTGACGCAGTTGCGCTGGTATCTTTTGGTTGGTTTTATTCTTTGGGCCAGCGTTTTGCAGTCTGGGGTGCATGCGACATTGGCTGGCGTAGTGTTAGGTTTTGCGATTCCAATAGAAGGCAAACCCGGCGGGGTTTCCCCATTAAAACTGCTGGAGAACAAGCTTCATTATGGCGTGGCTTTCCTTATCTTGCCGTTGTTCGCGTTTGCCAATGCAGGGATTTTATTGCAGGGCGTCTCAGTAGAAGGGCTCTTTTCAACCCTTCCTTTGGGCATTGCACTGGGGTTGTTTGTTGGTAAACCATTGGGGATATTTGTTTTCTCTTGGGTGGCGGTGCGTTCTAACCTTGCTCATCTTCCTGAAGGCATCGATTTTAAACAGATTTTTGCGGTGTCAGTTTTGTGTGGGATAGGCTTTACGATGTCGATGTTTATTTCGTCTTTGGCCTTTAGTGGTTTGTCTGCCGAGTTAATTACTTATTCTCGTTTAGGAATACTTATCGGATCCTGCATGGCGGCGCTGGCTGGTTATGTGTTGTTGGTTCGTACGTTACCACGCACACGCGAGGCCGTTGTTACCAGTTAACTCGATGGGGACGCTCTGTAAACGCTGAATTGTGATAGAATTCAATGCCGTTGCATTAGCAAATGCTGATGTGGCGGCATTTTTTATGCTAAAGTGGCACAGTGTTGATCATGCTATGGTTGACCGTTTGGCCACATGATGCGTATCTATTTTGGGCGGATAACATGTCACATCTCAATTATAACCACCTTTATTACTTTTGGATGGTGTGCAAAAAGGGCTCTGTTAGCCGAGCAGCTGAAGCCTTGTTTGTTGCCCCACAAACGGTAACAGGGCAGATAAAAGTATTAGAGCAGCGCTTTAGTGGCAAGTTGTTAAAACGTGCTGGGCGCAACGTAGAGCCAACAGAACTTGGGCAACTGGTATATAAGTACAGTGATAAGATGTTTGGCCTAAGTTACGAAATGCTAGATATTATTAATTATAGTCAACGTGAAAATACACTCTTTGAAGTTGGCGTTGCTGATGCTTTATCAAAGCGTATAGTTAGTCGTATTCTTGGCGTGGGAATGCCAAAAGAAGAACGAATTCATTTACGTTGTTGTGAGTCGACACATGAACTGCTGTTGGAGCAGTTGTCACAGCACAAGCTGGATATGATTTTATCTGACTGTCCGGTTGACTCATCTCAGGGCTCTGGCTTATACAGCAAGAAACTGGGGGCTTCTAAAATGAGCTTCTTTTGTTCTGGGCGAGTGCGTATTAACAGTTTTCCAGAGTGCTTGGAGCAACATAACGTCTTGATTCCAGCATCGCAGTCATCGATGGGGCGGCAGTTGATTCAGTGGTTCGAGCAGCAAGGGTTATTGCCGACCATTATTGGCGAATTTGATGATGTTGCACTAATGAAGGCGTTTGCTGTTGAGCATCAAGCGTTGTTTGTCGCACCAAGCTTGTATGGGCGTAAATTTAAGCGTAATGATGAAATGCGCGAGATTGCACAGATTGATGAGCTAACAGAAGAGTACTATGTCATCTTTGCGGAACGAATGATTCAGCATCCAGCGGTGAAACGGATCTGTGAAGCAGATTTTTCCTCGTTGTTTGAATGCTAGGGTTAGCTGTGAGTATAGAGAAAGAGTAGCGAGAGAAGAGCATGGATTTAAGACAAATGCAGGAAAATGCACCACAGGCGGTAATGTTGCTTAAAGCAATGGCCAATGAGCGACGCCTGTTTATCCTGTGTTATTTGTTGGAGCAGGAATTGTCTGTTGGAGATATGTGTGACAAGTTGCAGCTGAGCCAGTCTGCACTGTCACAGCATCTTGCGTGGCTACGGCGTGATGGGTTAGTGACCACCAGAAAAGAGTCACAGACCGTATACTACTCGCTGAAAAGTGATGAAGTCCGCGAGATGATACAGCTACTGCAAAAAATGTATTGCTGATATTGTTATAAAATAAAAGCAAAAAAAAACCGGCATATGCCGGTTTTTTTTGCAAATAATCGAGACTGTAATAAATTACAGTGCGTTGATTTTTGCAGCGAAACGCGCTTTATGACGAGCAGCTTTGTTCTTATGAACTAGGCCTTTAGTCGCAGCACGGTCAAGAACTGGTTGCATTTCAGCAAAAGCTTGAGTTGCAGCAGCTTTATCGCCAGCTTCGATAGCTGAGATTACTTTTTTCATGAAGGTGCGCATCATTGAACGACGGCTAGCGTTGTGCTGGCGGCGTTTTTCAGAAGTGATAGCACGCTTCTTAGCAGATTTGATGTTTGCCAAGGGTCTAACTCCAAACATGGTGACAATTTAAGGCCGTGGACTATGCCTCTATCGACCAAAAATGTCAACTAAAATTGTGCAAAATACCGCCTAACCAAGTTTGTTTGGCACTGGCGGAAGAACACGGTTAATATGGCGACATATTCTAAAGCATTCGAGCCCATACGTCACCACTTCGGGCTATCTTTATGAGGTTTTTTTTGTGAGTAAGCGTTTAATACGCTCTGGAGCCATTGTCAGTGCGATGACATTGGTCTCTCGAGTCCTTGGTCTTGTCCGTGATGTGATTGTGGCAAACCTAATGGGAGCTGGTGCTAGTGCGGATGTTTTCTTTTTTGCGAATAAGATCCCTAACTTTTTGCGACGCTTGTTTGCTGAAGGAGCTTTCTCGCAAGCGTTTGTTCCTGTCCTGACGGAATATCAGGCTGACGGCGATATTGACAAAACACGGCAGCTTATTGCGCGAGTATCAGGAACCTTGGGGGTTATTGTTACTGTCATCACCTTACTGGGCGTCCTTGGCTCGGCGGTAATTACGGCACTGTTTGGTTTTGGCTGGTTTTGGGATTGGCTACAGGGCGGCCCTGCGGCGGAAAAATTTGAGTTAGCGAGTTTGCTACTTAAAATTACGTTTCCCTACTTGTGGTTTATTACATTTGTCGCTCTATCGGGAGCGGTACTTAATACCTTGGGGCAGTTTGCTGTTTCATCGTTCACGCCGGTTTTTTTGAATATTGCTATCATAGCGTGTGCCTTATTTGTTTCACCACACCTTGTTCAGCCAGAAATCGGATTGGCGCTTGGGGTCTTTCTTGGCGGTTTGATACAATTTCTATTTCAAATCCCGTTCTTGGCCCGACAAGGTGTCTTGGTTGCGCCTAAGTGGGGCTGGCATGATCCCGGCGTCGTTAAAATTCGTAAGTTGATGCTGCCTGCAATGTTTGGTGTGTCGGTGAGTCAAATAAACTTACTGTTAGATACCCTGATTGCTAGTTTTTTAGTCTCGGGGTCGATCAGTTGGCTCTATTATTCGGATCGTCTGCTGGAGTTTCCGTTAGGGCTATTTGGTATCGCGATAGCGACAGTGATCCTGCCAACCTTGTCCCGTAAGCATGTTGATGACGCAACAGGTCATTTCGCAGCAACGATGGATTGGGGGGTGCGCATGGTGTTACTGCTGGGGATGCCTGCTATGGTCGGGTTGATGGTGTTGGCCAAGCCAATGTTGATGGTGCTGTTTATGCGTGGCGAATTTGGTGTAAACGATGTCCATCAAGCATCCTATTCCTTACTGGCTTACGCTGCTGGTCTGCTTAACTTTATGTTAATTAAGGTACTAGCGCCGGGTTACTACGCACGCCAAGACACTAAAACACCGGTGAAATTTGGCATTATTGCCATGGTGAGTAACATGGTCTTTAACGTTATTTTTGCCTCGATGTTTGGTTATGTTGGTTTGGCAATGGCTACGGCGTTATCGGCGCTTGTGAATGCTGTGCTTTTGTATAGCGGCCTGCATCGTGCCGATGTGTATCGCGTTAGCCGCCAGACACTGTTCTTTTTTGGTCGTTTGGTCTGTGGTGTCATTGCCATGGCGCTATCATTGTATTGGTTAATGCCCTCTTTTGACGCTTGGTTAATGATGGCATTATCAGAAAGGACGATGTGGTTGACTGGCTTGATTGGCGGTGGGGCATTGGTCTACCTAATTATTTTGCTGATTTTAGGTATAAGAGTGCATCATCTGCGATCTGAGGGCTGAATGATGGCAGTGACTAGGTTATA
Source organism: Thaumasiovibrio clandestinus (assembly GCF_047250365.1). NCBI lineage: Bacteria > Pseudomonadati > Pseudomonadota > Gammaproteobacteria > Vibrionales > Vibrionaceae > Thaumasiovibrio > Thaumasiovibrio clandestinus. Next base: position 322,459 of record NZ_JBLBVL010000002.1, on the reverse strand, counting down.
ATCCGTCGGTTCTAACGTTTGCTTTTTAACGGATACTATGGAACTGATTCGCGGCATTCATAATTTACGCTCACATCATCAAGGGTGTGTATTAACCATTGGTAATTTTGATGGTGTACATTTAGGCCATCAGGCGGTGCTGTCACAACTGAGTGCGAAAGCGCAGCAACTTGAATTACCTTCTATGGTGATGAGCTTTGAGCCGCAGCCTTTAGAGGTATTTCTGGGCGATAAAGCCCCAGCGAGGCTGACGCGTTTGCGCGATAAGTGCCGACAGCTTGGGCAGAGTCAGATTGATCGCTTACTTTGTATCAGTTTTAACGTCCGTTTTGCAGAAATGAGGGCGGAAGATTTCATCCGCGACTTGTTGGTTGAAAAGCTCGGTGTTAAGTTTTTAGTTGTCGGCGATGATTTTTGCTTTGGGCGTGGTCGTCGTGGTAACTTTGCCATGTTAGAAGCGGCTGGGCGGCGTTACGGTTTTCATGTTGTCAGCACAGCCAGCTTTTGTCTTGCAAAGCAACGGGTGAGCAGTACTGCGATTCGTGAAGCATTAGCTCAGGATAATCTTGGCTTGGCGGCACGTCTGTTAGGGCGCCCATATAGCATAACTGGACGCGTATCGCATGGACGTAAGTTAGGACGTACTATCGGATTTCCTACAGCGAATCTGCCATTAAAGCGGCGAGTGTCTCCTGTTAAAGGGGTCTATGCGGTTGAAGTTAGATTAAACGATTTAACTTGTTATCATGGCGTCGCCAATATAGGGCATCGGCCCACAGTAAATGGCGTACGCCAACAGCTGGAAGTCCATTTGTTTGACTTCGAGCAAGACCTGTATGGTCAACAAATTGAGGTCGTGCTGCACTATAAGCTGCGCGACGAATTTAAGTTTGCTTCTTTCGAGGAGCTAAAAGCGCAAATAGAGCGTGATGCTCAGCAAGCCCGGCAATGGTTTGCTGACAATAATAATGTCAATTAACGGAATTGAGAATCAATGAGCGACTATAAAGATACCCTGAATCTACCTGAAACAGGGTTTCCAATGCGCGGTAATCTGGCTCAACGTGAGCCAAAAATGCTAGAGCGTTGGTATAAAGAGGATCTTTACGGTGAGATCCGTAAAGCAAAGAAAGGTAAAAAATCTTTCGTTCTCCATGATGGCCCTCCATATGCCAATGGGGACATTCACATTGGTCACGCGCTAAACAAGATTCTTAAAGACATTATTATTAAGTCAAAGACCCTATCTGGCTTTGATGCGCCATATGTTCCTGGGTGGGACTGCCACGGTCTACCGATTGAGTTAATGGTAGAGAAAAAAGTCGGCAAGCCGGGCCATAAAGTGACAGCGGCTGAGTTCCGTGAAAAGTGTCGTGCTTATGCAGCGCGTCAAGTTGAAGGTCAGAAAGAGAGCTTCAAGCGTCTCGGTATTATGGGTGAGTGGGATAAGCCTTATCGCACCATGGATTTTGCCACCGAAGCGAACATCATCCGCTCGTTGGGTAAAATTGCTGATAACGGCCACTTACTAAAAGGCTTTAAGCCTGTTCACTGGTGTACAGATTGTGGTTCAGCATTGGCTGAAGCGGAAGTGGAATACCAAGACAAAGTATCGCCATCGATTGACGTGAAGTTTAAAGCGGCTGATCAAGCGGCGGTTGCAGCGAAATTTAACTGTGCAGAGGGTCATGCAGGTAACGGTGATATCTCGATTGTTATCTGGACCACAACCCCTTGGACTCTGCCAGCTAACCGTGCCGTGGCATGCCGTGGTGACCTTGAATATGTCTTAGTTCAAGTTGAAGGTGAAAACCCACAACGTCTTATTGTTGCGGCTGAACTGGCAAAAGATGTGATGGATCGTGCTGGTATTGAGCACTTCCATAATCTTGGCTTCTGTAAAGGTGCAGATTTAGAGCTACAACGCTTTAACCACCCTTTCTATGCGTTTGACGTACCTGTTGTATTGGGCGACCACGTAACAACAGAATCTGGTACTGGTTGTGTACATACTGCCCCTGGCCACGGTCAAGAAGACTTCGTGGTGGGTCAACAATATGACCTTGAAATTGCAAACCCTGTTGGTAGTAACGGTGTTTACCTGCCAGATACTGAGTTGTTTGCAGGTCAGCATGTATTTAAAGCAAATGACGCGGTTGTTGAAACGCTAAAAGAGCATGGCGCATTGCTACATCACCATGCTTATGAGCATAGCTACCCGCATTGTTGGCGTCATAAGACACCGATCATTTTCCGTGCTACCCCGCAATGGTTTATCTCAATGGATCAAGCGGGTTTGCGTGCTAAAGCACTGGAAGAGATTAAAGGTGTTCAGTGGATGCCTGAGTGGGGCCAAAGCCGTATCGAAGGTATGATTGAAGGCCGCCCTGAGTGGTGTATCTCTCGTCAACGTACTTGGGGTGTGCCAATTGCACTTTTCGTTCATAAAGAGACCCAAGAGCTACACCCAGATAGCCTCGAATTAATTGAAAAAGTGGCGAAGTTAGTTGAGCAGAAAGGTATTCAAGCATGGTGGGACGTTGATCCAGCCGAGCTAATGGGTGAAGCCGATGCCGCTAATTACGAAAAAGTACTCGATACGCTAGATGTTTGGTTCGATTCAGGTGTTACACACTCAGCGGTTGTTGATGCACGTGAAGAGTTCAATGGTAACAGTGCAGATCTTTACCTTGAAGGTTCAGATCAACACCGTGGCTGGTTCCAGTCATCGTTGATTTCATCGGTAGCGATGAAAGGTAAAGCCCCGTATAACCAAGTGCTTACTCACGGCTTCGTTGTCGACGGCCAAGGCCGTAAGATGTCTAAATCTGTTGGTAACGTTGTGGCGCCGAAGGATGTGACGAATAAATTAGGTGCAGATATCTTGCGTCTTTGGGTGGCTTCTACGGATTACACTGGTGAAGTTGCGGTTTCTGATGAGATCCTAAAACGCAGTGCTGATGCATATCGTCGTATTCGTAATACTGCGCGTTTCTTACTGGCGAACATGAATGGGTTTAATCCAGAAACCGATCTTGTACCAACAGAAGAGATGGTTGCGCTTGATCGCTGGGCTGTTGGCCAAGCACAAGCGGCACAAGCGGATATTATTGCTGCTTATGATGAATATAACCTGCATGGTGTAACACAACGTTTAATGCAGTTCTGCTCGATTGAGATGGGTTCATTCTATCTTGATGTGATCAAAGACCGTCAATATACCGCGAAACTGGGTGGTCACGCACAGCGTAGCTGTCAAACAGCGTTGTACTACATTGTTGAAGCTTTAGTGCGTTGGATGGCACCGATCATGTCATTTACTGCCGATGAGATTTGGCAAGAGATGCCAGGCTCTCGCGATAAGTTTGTTTTCACTGGCGAGTGGTATCAAGGTTTGTTTGGCCTCTCGGCTGATGAAGATCTAAATGATGCGTTCTGGCAGCGAGTGCAAGGCGTTCGTGGCGCGGTGAATAAGCTGCTTGAAGAAGCGCGTAAAGAGAAGACCATTGGTGGTTCACTGCAAGCAGAGGTTACTCTCTATGCAAGTGACGATTTAGCCGCTGATTTGAATCGTCTGCAAGACGAATTGCGCTTTGTACTGCTAACGTCAAAAGCGAAAGTAGAAGTTGTTGATGCTAAGCCAGCAGACGCGCAAGCGACCGACGTAGACGGCCTATTTGTGGTCGTTAAAGCTTCGGAAGCCGAGAAATGTGAACGTTGTTGGCACTATGTGGAAGACGTTGGCACCGTTGCTGGCCATGAGCAAGTCTGTGGTCGCTGCGCTAGCAACATTGACGGTGAAGGTGAAGAGCGTAAATTTGCCTAATGACTATACCAACGCTTAAACAATCAGGGCTCCGCTGGCTATGGCTGGCGGTGGTTGTTTTCATTGCAGATGTCTCATCGAAGCTATTTGTAATGAACAACATGGGGTATGGATGGGAAAATCGAATTGAGGTATTGCCTTTTTTCAATTTTCTTTATGTACATAACTATGGTGCAGCATTTAGCTTTTTGAGTGATGCCGGAGGCTGGCAGCGTTGGTTCTTCACACTGATTGCGCTGGGTGTTTGTAGCATGCTGATGTTTTGGATGCGACGAGCTCCAGCGACAGAAAAGCTAAGCAATATTGCTTACGCTTTGGTCATTGGTGGTGCGTTGGGCAATGTATTTGATCGCTTAGTACATGGCTTCGTGGTTGATTTTCTTGATTTTTATGTCGGAAATTCTCATTGGCCCGCTTTCAACCTTGCCGATGCTGGTATTTGCATTGGTGCGGCAATGGTGGTGTTAGATAGCTTCCGCTCTGAAGCGGCGTCGAAGAACGTCGATAAATAACACTCGACCATTATTGGAAAAACAAAGCGCTGCTCATTCATGGGTGGCGTTTTGTCTTTTTAGACGAGTAAGATTAAGATAGACAGCAGCGTAGTAATAGGCATAAAGACCTGTTAATGATTCTCTGCCATCGAGAAAGGATTTTAGGATGACAAACCGTATTCAATCAGACAGTGAAGTGCTGATTCACTTTGATATTAAATTAAAAGATGGTTCGGTCGCGGAGTCGACGCAAGCGATGGGAAAGCCCGCCAAATTTCGTTTGGGAGATGGGAGCTTAACTACATCCTTTGAACGTTGTTTGTTGGGTCTTCAGTGTGGCGATAAGGCCAGCTTTGAATTGGCACCAGAGGACGCATTTGGTCAGCCCAACCCAGACAATATTCAGCATTTCTCGCGTAGCCAGTTTGGTGCAGATATAGAGCCAGAACTAGGAAATATTATTGCCTTTACCGGTCCAGATGGTATTGAGATACCAGGCATTGTACGCGATGTTGAAGGGGATTCAGTCACAGTCGATTTTAACCACCCTTTATCTGGGGTTGATATTATTTTTGATGTCGATATCGTTGAGATCATCGCATAAGAGAAGCAGGATCAGATGAAAATATTATTAGCGAACCCGCGTGGTTTTTGTGCTGGTGTGGATCGCGCTATTACTATCGTTGAGCGTGCATTGGCGATGTATCAGCCACCGATTTACGTTCGTCATGAGGTTGTTCATAACCGCTTCGTTGTTGATGGTTTAAAAGCCCGTGGTGCGGTGTTTGTTGAAGAGCTGGTAGAAGTGCCAGATGATAGCATCGTTATTTTTTCGGCTCATGGAGTCTCTCAAGCCGTGAGAGCAGAAGCAAAGTCGCGTGGTTTAACTGTCTTTGATGCCACCTGCCCATTGGTAACGAAAGTACATATGGAAGTGGCTCGTGCAAGTCGTCGTGATATGGAGGTGGTCCTGATTGGCCACGCCGGCCATCCAGAAGTGGAAGGGACGATGGGGCAATATGCGAGTGACATTGGCGGCATGTATTTGGTCGAGAAGCCAGATGATGTGAAACAGCTTGTCGCTAAAGTTAAAGATGCGGCCAATTTACATTATGTTAGCCAGACGACCTTGTCCGTTGATGAAACCGCAGATGTGATCGATGCGCTGCGAAAGACATTCCCAGCGATTCAGGGACCGCGTAAAGACGATATCTGTTACGCGACGCAAAACCGCCAGGATGCCGTGCGTACGTTGGCCGAGCAAACCGATGTGGTGGTAGTGGTGGGGTCGAAGAACTCATCTAACTCAAATCGCTTACGTGAACTGGCTGAAAAGTTAGGTACTCCTAGTTATCTGATTGATTGCCCTGAATCGATTGAGTCACAATGGTTTGAAGATAGTGCCGTTGTGGGTGTAACAGCCGGAGCTTCTGCACCTGAAGCGTTAGTGAATCAAATTATTGAGCGAATTAAAGCCTTGCACGGTGCAGAAGTTGAGGAGTTATCAGGCCGAGAAGAGAATATGTTCTTTGAAGTGCCCCGTGAGCTTCAAGTAAAAAATCTTTAGCCGATCCCCACCGTTGTGGGGATTTTTTATATCGCTCTTATTGTGCATAAATACTTTGGTTTTGTGCTTGATTTAGCTACAGTGTATGTTTCGTAATATGAATTAGGGAGAGTGGACGCAATGGTTCGAATTGCAATTGCTGGTGCAGCCGGGCGTATGGGACGGAATCTAATTAAGGCGGTACATTTATCGGATCATGCAGAGCTCGGAGCTGCCAGTGAGCGTTCGGAGTCGAGCTTGATTGGTTGTGACGCCGGAGAGCTAGCCGGTGTTGGTCGTTTGGGCATTCCAATTGTCGATGATCTAGCAAAAGTTGTTGATAACTATGATGTGCTGATCGACTTTACCGCGCCGCAGGCAACGATTAATAATATTGCGCTATGTCAGCAATACAAGAAACGTATTGTTATTGGCACGACAGGTTTTAATGACGGTGAACGTCAATTTATTGATGATGCAGCGACAGACGTGCCGCTAATTATGGCACCGAACTATAGCGTTGGTGTGAACGTGGTATTTAAACTATTAGAGCAGGCAGCGAAAGTCATGGGGGACTACTGCGATATAGAGATTGTAGAAGCTCATCATCGTCATAAGGTTGATGCTCCATCTGGGACTGCGATTGGCATGGGAGAGGCGATTGCTGGTGCAATGGGTAATCAACTGTCCGATGTTGCCGTTTATGCGCGTGAAGGGATTACCGGCGAACGTTCAAGGGATGAAATTGGCTTTGCCACCATTCGTGCTGGCGATATTGTCGGTGAGCACACCGCAATGTTTGCTGATATTGGTGAGCGTGTAGAAATCACCCATAAAGCTACCGATCGGATGACCTTTGCAAATGGCGCAGTGCGTGCGGCAGTGTGGTTGGCTAAACGACCAGCAAACTTTTATACAATGCAAGATGTACTTGATTTAAGTTAGTGCATGTCTATGCAGCTCCCTTTCTTTTTGTAAGGGGGCTATTCCCCGCTATTTATCTCCCCGTTTAACTAAAATTCATCCCTTCTTTTGCTTAATTTACGTGACATTACTTGGTCTTTTGCAGCTCTGGCTATGACATTGCGCTTTAGTTCGTATATTTAAGAGAAACCTAGGCTTGGGAAACGTTTGCTTGGGTGTGACAAATTCCTATCGAAACTTTGCACGAGTTAGTTCGTTCCTGAGTTTGAAATATCGAGACTGAGTCGAAAAAATGCAAGGCAAAGTGCTAGTTTTAGGTCTTTCAGGCGATAGTTGTGCCTTGGTTGCTATAAAATAAATTTATTTTCATAACTCGGTTGACAGAGAGGCACCGGATCCATAGAATGCGCGCAATTTGTCAAAAATCAACGTTATGTGACATGGCGTTGGGTATGGATCTTGTTGATAGATTTTTATACACTTAAATTGCATTTTTATTTATTTTGGAGGTTGTCTTGAGTAGATCGGCACTGTTAGTCCTCGAAGATGGGACGGTGTTCCGTGGCATGGCCATTGGGGCAGATGGTTCAGCTGTTGGTGAAGTGGTTTTTAATACTTCCATGACAGGTTATCAAGAAATCCTTACTGATCCTTCCTATTCCCAGCAAATCGTTACTCTCACTTATCCTCATATTGGTAATACCGGAACAAATTCCGAAGACGAAGAATCTACTTCAATCCACGCGCAAGGCCTGGTAATTCGTGACCTCCCCCTCATTGCTTCAAACTTCCGTTGTGAACAAACCCTTTCTGATTATCTAAAGTCGCAAAACATTGTTGGTATCGCAGACATTGATACCCGCAAGTTGACGCGTATTTTACGTGAGAAAGGTGCGCAAAACGGTTGTATTGTTGCCGGAAACAACTTGGACGAGGCGTTGGCACTAGAAAAGGCCAAAGCATTCCCTGGACTAAAGGGGATGGACCTGGCGAAAGAGGTGACAACCAAAGAGACGTACCAATGGAAGCAGGGGTCGTGGACACTAGAAGGTGGCCTTCCTGAAGCAAAAGATGACAGCGAATTGCCATTTCACGTTGTTGCTTACGACTTCGGTGCTAAGCGCAACATCCTGCGCATGTTGGTTGACCGCGGCTGTCGCTTAACAGTTGTTCCTGCTGAAACTTCAGCAGAAGAGGTACTGGCTCTTAATCCTGACGGTGTGTTCTTATCGAACGGCCCAGGTGACCCAGCCCCGTGTGAATATGCAATTGCAGCAACAAAAGTATTTCTAGATAAAGGTCTACCTATTTTCGGTATCTGTCTTGGTCACCAAATTCTAGCCCTAGCGTCTGGTGCACAAACGGTGAAAATGAAGTTTGGTCATCATGGTGCCAACCACCCGGTTAAAGATCTCGATCGTGATGTTGTCATGATTACTTCTCAAAACCACGGTTTTGCAGCAGACGAAGAGACGCTTCCTGCGAACTTGCGTGCCACCCACAAATCACTGTTTGATGGTTCATTGCAAGGGATTCACCGTACCGATAAGCCAGCGTTTAGCTTCCAAGGTCACCCAGAAGCAAGCCCAGGTCCACACGATGCCGCGCCATTGTTTGACCACTTTATTGAACTAATTAAGCAACACAAAGCCTGAGCAGGGGAAGTAAAACATGCCAAAACGTACTGACATTAAAAGTATTCTGATTCTGGGTGCTGGCCCAATTGTCATCGGTCAGGCTTGTGAGTTTGACTATTCAGGTGCCCAAGCGTGTAAAGCACTTCGCGAAGAAGGCTACCGCGTTATCCTTGTAAACTCGAACCCTGCCACCATCATGACTGATCCAGAGATGGCCGATGCGACTTACATCGAGCCAATTCACTGGGAAGTGGTAAGAAATATTATCGCTAAGGAACGCCCAGATGCGATTCTACCGACAATGGGTGGTCAAACAGCGCTAAACTGTGCCTTGGATTTAGAGCGCGAAGGTGTTCTAAAAGAGTTCGGCGTTGAAATGATTGGCGCAACCGCTGATGCGATTGATAAAGCCGAAGACCGTTCTCGTTTTGATAAAGCGATGAAATCGATTGGCTTAGAATGTCCACGTGCGGATACAGCTAAGACAATGGAGCAAGCATACAAAGTGCTGGATATGGTGGGCTTCCCATGTATTATCCGCCCTTCTTTCACTATGGGTGGTACCGGTGGTGGTATTGCTTATAACAAAGAAGAGTTTGAAGAAATTTGTCGCCGTGGTCTAGATTTGTCACCAACCAACGAGTTGTTGATTGACGAATCGCTGATTGGTTGGAAAGAGTACGAGACTGAAGTTGTTCGTGATAAAAATGACAACTGTATTATCGTTTGTACGATTGAAAACTTCGACCCAATGGGCATCCATACGGGTGACTCAATCACGGTTGCCCCTGCGCAAACACTAACCGACAAAGAATACCAGTTGATGCGTAATGCATCACTGGCTGTTCTACGTGAAATCGGTGTTGAGACTGGTGGTTCAAACGTACAGTTTGGTATTAACCCGAAAGATGGCCGTATGGTTATCATCGAGATGAACCCGCGTGTATCGCGTTCTTCGGCGTTAGCATCAAAAGCGACTGGCTTCCCTATCGCGAAAGTGGCAGCGAAACTGGCGGTTGGCTTTACGCTTGATGAGCTAATGAATGACATCACTGGCGGTGCAACGCCAGCCTCATTCGAACCAACCATCGACTACGTTGTAACGAAGATCCCGCGCTTTAACTTTGAGAAGTTTGCTGGTGCCAACGACCGTCTAACCACACAGATGAAGTCTGTGGGTGAAGTGATGGCCATTGGTCGTAACCAACAAGAATCTATGCAGAAAGCGTTGCGTGGCCTAGAAGTGGGTGCGCACGGTTTCGATGAAATGGTTGATTTGGATGCACCAGATGCACTAACTAAGATCCGCCATGAGCTAAAAGATGCTGGTGCTGAGCGTATCTGGTATATCGCTGATGCGTTCCGTGCAGGTATGTCTGTTGATGGCGTCTTTAACCTAACGTCAGTTGACCGTTGGTTCTTGGTGCAGATCGAAGAGATCGTTCGCCTAGAAGAAGAAGTAAAACAAAACGGTTTTGCAGGTCTAAACGCAGAGATGCTCCGCAAACTGAAGCGTAAAGGTTTCGCTGATGTTCGCTTGGCGAAATTGCTGGGTATTGCTGAGTCTGAAATTCGCAAGCTGCGTCATCAATTTGATATTCACCCGGTATACAAGCGTGTTGATACGTGTGCGGCGGAATTCTCTTCTGATACGGCTTACATGTACTCATCGTACGATGAAGAGTGTGAATCGAACCCATCAGACAAAGATAAAATTATGGTATTGGGCGGCGGCCCTAACCGAATTGGTCAAGGTATCGAATTTGATTACTGTTGTGTACACGCATCGTTGGCACTACGTGAAGACGGTTATGAGACCATTATGGTTAACTGTAACCCAGAAACGGTCTCTACCGATTACGACACATCAGACCGCCTCTACTTCGAACCCGTCACACTGGAAGATGTTCTGTCTATTGTTCGAGTTGAAAAGCCGAAAGGGGTTATCGTTCAGTACGGTGGTCAAACACCACTGAAACTGGCGCGTGAATTAGAAGCGGCAGGTGTGCCAATTATTGGAACCAGCCCAGATGCGATTGACCGCGCAGAAGACCGTGAGCGCTTCCAAGCAGCGGTTGAACGCCTAGGCCTTAAGCAGCCAGAGAACGCAACAGTAACAGCACTGGAGCAAGCGGTAGAAAAATCACGTGAAATCGGTTACCCGCTGGTAGTACGTCCTTCGTATGTACTGGGCGGCCGTGCGATGGAAATCGTCTATGACGAGCAAGACCTACGCCGTTACTTTAACGAAGCAGTCAGTGTATCGAATGAATCACCGGTATTGCTAGACCGCTTCCTTGATGATGCAGTAGAAGTCGACGTTGATGCGATTTGCGACGGTGAGCGTGTTGTGATTGGCGGTATCATGGAGCATATTGAACAAGCAGGTGTTCACTCTGGTGACTCAGCATGTTCACTGCCAGCCTATACCCTAAGCCAAGAGATCCAAGACGTAATGCGTCAGCAAGTTGAGAAGCTGGCTATGGAGTTGGGTGTACGTGGTTTAATGAACACCCAGTTCGCGGTGAAGGATGGCGAAGTTTACTTGATTGAAGTAAACCCACGTGCCGCACGTACTGTACCGTTTGTATCGAAAGCGACTGGCGCACCGTTAGCGAAAATCGCAGCACGAGTTATGGCGGGCCAATCTTTAGAAGAGCAAGGCTTTACTCAAGAGATCATTCCACCGTACTACTCAGTGAAAGAAGTGGTGTTGCCATTTAACAAGTTCCCTGGTGTTGACCCACTATTAGGCCCAGAAATGCGCTCAACCGGTGAAGTGATGGGTGTGGGTGACACGTTCGCAGAGGCATTTGCTAAGGCCGAGCTTGGCTGTGGTAAGCAGGAAGATAGCGGTCGTCGTCGCGCATTGTTGTCTGTACGTGGTGGAGACAAGAAGCGTGCTGTTGCTCTGGCCAAACAGATGATCGAACTGGGTTATGAGTTGGATGCAACTCACGGTACAGCGGTTGCGTTAGGTGAAGAGGGGATTAACCCGCGCCTAGTGAACAAGGTTCACGAAGGTCGTCCACACATTCTTGACCGTATCAAGAATGGTGAGTATAGCTACATCGTAAATACCACCGAAGGGCGTCAGGCGATTGAAGATTCAAAAGTGCTGCGTCGTGGTGCATTGGCGGAAAAGGTCAACTACACCACCACCATGAATGCCGCTTTTGCTTCTTGTATGGCACTGACTGCGGATGACCGTAATAAAGTCACCTCAGTACAAGAGCTACACGCTCGCATCAAAGCCAACAGCTAATATCGCATTGCTTGTTGATTAAATGAAAACCCGCCGCCAGGCGGGTTTTTTGTTATGTGTCGTTAACCGATTGAACATTCGATAAGAACGGCAATCAAGCGCGATTAATACCGCCGGATTAATATTGCTCGAACAATTGCTGATAAAATTGCCGCTCAAAGCGAATCAGTGGGCTCTCTATTCCCGGCTGATGTTGCCAAAAATAGCCATTCACCAGCTGTACGACCAATAGCTTTCGGCCTGACTGTGTTGTCAATTCTCCAGCGAGGTTATGTGCGCCATACAGCGACCCCGTTTTCGCCTGTAGTGCCCCTTTTAACGGCGTATGACGCACACTTTGCCGATAGCGCAAGGTGCCAGACTCGCCACTGATCGGCAATAAAGCAAACAGCGCAGGTTCGTGCTGGTAAACATAGCTGAGTACTTGCATGAGCTGCTTAGCAGTGAGCCGGTTATTGCGCGATAGGCCTGATCCATCAACCAGTGGCACATTTAACCAGCCAGGATCGTTAAAGAGGTCAGCGAAGTGTGACCTCAATACAAAGGCGCCTTGACTCATGGTGCCATCTGTACTTGCCATACTGCGCAGTAAGCTGTCTGTGAGCACATTGTTGGAATCTTGCAGTACTAGCTCAAGGAGTGTCATTAACGGCGCAGAGAGGTGCTGATAGAGCGCAACCGAACGTGGTGGGTGATCGGAGATAATAACCTTGCCTTGAAAAGGAATATTAAGGCGGGCAAGTTCAGTATAAATGACGTCTTGCATATAGCGCTCTGGAGATTGCAGGGCAAAATTAAGTGGTAGCGGCGTGTCACGCTCGACAACGCAGCCTTGCAGTTGATAATGGTTGTCTGAGTTAGCTTCAAGTAGTAGTTCACACTGGGCCGCTTCTTGCTGCTGCTTGCTTACCACGGTGACGTTATTGTCCACGGTAATGAGATGATGCGCAGGAACATGCAATCGAGCACGCTGACCAATACCAGTGTTGGCATATAACGCCCCTTGAACACAGTTATCTTCAAGGCTGATTGCCGCCGCTGGCGCAGCATAACAGACCCCCAATACATCCCAGGTTATGCCTGGCGCACGATCAGGGCCAGCAAAATCACCACGGTAGAGGTGAATATCGCCATTAAATAGCTGCTTGTTGTGCTGATAGCCGCGGCGCAGTAGCGACGCAATATGAGTGCGTTGCAGCGTCGGATCGCCACTGAATGCCAGTAGGGCATGTTGACCTTCATGATGGATAGCGGTACGAAAGCGAAATGCTTCACCGAGGATCTGTTTCGCCGCGAGGGCGGTGAGTAGCTTTTGCGTGCTGGCCGGCGGCAGGAGTATATCACTGTGCTGATCGAGCAAGCGCTCGCTCGTCAGCGGATCGACGACTAATAGCGCGGTCGAGGCGCCTAACGTTGGCGTCACATTATTGCTATTTGCTAAGCAAGCAAAAGGAAAAAACAGCGCTGAAAAGAGCGTAATGATAACGGTGATGTGGCAACGCATGAGGCCGATCCTGAAAAGTCTGTGAATTCTAAATGGTTCAATGTAGACCGTCAGTGTAACCGAAAGTGCCGAGTATCTCTTTATCGGGTCTCTTTGTTAACGCCAGAAAAACAAAAAGCACCGCCTGAGCGGTGCTTTCTCTATTCTAGTCTCAAGCGAGATTAGAAGTCGTAACGTAGTTGAACAGCGATAGTTGTATCATCGCTCTCTTCTAGGTCGATATCAGCAGCGATAGCACCACGTAGGTTGCTGTTGAACTTGTGACCAATTTCTAGTGTAGCTACACCGTCGTAGTCTTTCTCTGTCATGTAGCCAGCACCGAAGTGAGTTTTACCCATGGTGTACATTGCAGCGAATTCGATACCTTCTTGGATGTTACCCGCAGCATCGTTGCTGTCGTTGAAAGTAAGACCTAGGTAGATGTTGTCGATGCTGTAAGCAGCACCTACAACGATTTGCTTCGCGTCAGAACCGTTAGCGTCTTGCTGTGCATAACCAGCACCGAAAGTAAAGCCAGCTACGTCATACATTGCAGACGCAGAGAAACCAGCGTTTTTCTCTTGGCCTTCTTCGAACTTGTAGTTTGCTTTAACGTTTAGGCCGTTGAAGTTGTTGATGTACAGTAGGTTGTTCGTAGTACGGTCAGCAACATTGATTTTGCTTGAGTTAGCACCGCCAGATACGAAGAAGATATCAGAGATGTCAGTAACAACACCTAGAGAACCGTCTTGTTGACCGTAAGTGATTTGACCGAAGTCACCAGCGAAACCAGCATAAGCGTGACGACCAGTGAATGCAGAGCTTGGGTTGTATTCAAATTCAGTGAAAGCAACTGCAGATAGGTTGTCAGTGATTACTGAAGTACCAGCAACGTTGATACGTGCACGAGTACCGTCAGCTAGGTCACCGTCAGTGAAAAAAGCACGAGTTTCAGCACGGCCGCCGATAGCTAGAGCGCCAGTGTCGCTTGAGTAAACTTCTGCAGCTGCTGCTACACCAGAGAAAGAGGCTGCCGCTACTGCCAGAGCGATCAGTTTTTTATTCATCTTGAATATCCTTGAGATTTTAGTTGTATGCATTCACTTATTGGCGTGAATGCTCGACAACCTTTTTATCGGGTTTCGTTCAGGGTAGGTTAGTAAAAAAAGCTGAAAACTCCTGTATTTTAATATATTTAGCTTTTTTTACTGGTAATTAGTGTTCTTAATCAATGATTTACCCTGCTTGATTAAAGTTCCGTTACATTTGCGATTATTTGTCTTTTTTTGAAGTTTGCCGCATAATTCGATAATTAAACTTTTGTTTTTTATGCTTTTATTGTGATGTTTGTCTCGGTTTGTTGTGGGTTAATGCGCTAGTGCAAACGATAATTATCGCACGGGCAATTTTTCTTTACGCCAGTGCCACGTCTTTAGTGCTTCGATCGTGCGTAACCTCGACTGTACGTATTCTGTGATACTTATCGTTTTTTGCCGTTTTGTCCTTGTCGGCATTCAACACACACCCACACGACACTATCCAACAAAGTCGGAAATTTGCTAAGATAACCACAACAGATGATCACCTGACTAAATCGTATTATTTGGTCAGGTTTCTTATTGCCATTTTTTGCGCAGGCAAGTTGGAATAATGAGGTAAAAGAGAATGGATAAAGTACCAATGACAGTGCAAGGCGAACAGGCACTGCGTGAAGAGTTGGATAAATTATTAAAGCGTCGCCCTTTGATCAGTGAAGCCATTGCAGAGGCGCGTGAGTTAGGTGATTTGAAAGAGAACGCGGAATATCATGCGGCGCGCGAAGAGCAAGGCATTTGCGAAGCGCAAATTCGCGATATTGAGTATAAGCTTTCAGTAGCGCAGGTGATTGACATCACAAAAATGCCAAATAATGGCAAAGTGATTTTTGGTACCACAGTATCACTGATTGATCTTGATACTGATGAAGCACTGAATTATCGCATTGTTGGTGATGATGAAGCGGATATTAAGAAGCACCTTATTTCGGTTAACTCTCCAATCGCACGTGGTTTGATTGGCAAGTTAGAAGGTGATGAAGTACAAATTACCACCCCTGGTGGTGTTAAAGAGTTTGAAATCGATAAAGTGGAATATCTTTAGTCTGATTTAGTTTTTTTTGTAAAAGCTTGATACGTAACCGTATTGAAGAAAAAAGAAAAAGGTCGCTATCACAGCGACCTTTTTTGTTAAGGAACTATCATTTTACTCAATGAATTGCCGATATTAGTGGCAATTATTTGCGGGGTAGTTCAATCTTTTTGTCTGCAGACGGGCGATAGATTACCAAGGTCTTGCCAATAACTTGCACCTTCTCCGCTTCTGTCTCGCGGATAATGGCATCAACAATTAGACCTTTGGTGTCACGATCTTCTGATGCGACTTTTACTTTGATCAGTTCGTGGTGGTCGAGGGCAAGTTCGATTTCGGCCAGAACGGCTTCTGTCAGGCCATTGGCGCCCATTAGCACAACGGGTTTCAGGTTGTGTGCCAATCCTTTCAGGTGTTGTCTCTGTTTCGTGCTTAGCTTCATACGTTCTGCTCGATATTTTCTAGTCACAAGGGTTGAAAACGCGATATTCTAACGCCATCTAGTCTAGATGACTATGAGCATTATTCGCTAAAATTTCCAAGATCAGGTTAATTGTGAGTAAAAACAAGCACTCTGGCAGTTCAGGTTGCTAGCTGAAAGAGCACTTTGATGATAAATATGTGCAGGAAGTTCAGAAAAAGGCTATCGTTCTCGCGCAATTTTTAAAATTGAAGAGATTCAAGCTAAATATAAGCGACGAAAACCCGGGCAAACAGTGGTGGATCTTGGTGCTTTTTGGCATGGCTCCTAGCATGAGTAGAAATTTAGCTGCAGATCAACCTAGAGCAATGTATCTTGTTGAACTAGCATTAGATATGTGCCGCCAAGTACTTGCGCCAAATGGTGGCTTTGCGGTAAAAGTGTTTCAAGGGGAAGGCTTTGATCAGTACCTTGCTGAGGTACGTAGCATGTTTAAGGTCATCAAAATTCGCAAACCAGACTCCTCTCGAGCACGTTCTCGTGAGGTATACATCGTAGCTACAGGCTTTAAACTGTAGTACTCTACATTCATCTATTTCGATAATGCGAGGTTAACACCTTGAGTGACATGGCAAAAAACTTGATTTTGTGGCTGGTTATCGCAGTGGTACTGATGTCTGTTTTTCAGAGCTTCGGTCCAGGCGATAGTGCCGGTCGTCAAGTCGACTATACAACATTCGTCAATGAAATCGGTCAGGGTCAAATTAGGGAAGCACGATTCAATGATCGCGAAATCACTGTTTATCGACGCGATGACTCGCGTTATGTGACTTACCTGCCTGTCCTAAATGATCAACAACTGCTTGATGATCTGTTGAACTCGAACGTTCGTGTGGTTGGCACACCGCCAGAGCAACCTAGTATGCTGGCGAATATTTTTATTTCTTGGTTCCCGATGTTGCTGTTAATTGGGGTTTGGGTCTTTTTCATGCGTCAAATGCAAGGTGGTGGTGGCAAAGGCGCCATGTCATTTGGCAAATCTAAAGCACGCATGATGAGCGAAGAGCAGATAAAAACTACCTTTAACGATGTCGCTGGCTGTGATGAGGCGAAAGAAGACGTTAAAGAGCTGGTTGATTATTTGCGCGACCCAAGCCGCTTTCAGAAACTGGGTGGTAAGATCCCAACGGGTGTCTTAATGGTTGGCCCACCAGGTACGGGTAAAACGCTTCTCGCGAAAGCCATTGCCGGTGAAGCGAAAGTACCGTTCTTTACCATTTCTGGCTCTGACTTTGTTGAAATGTTTGTGGGTGTTGGTGCGTCGCGTGTGCGAGACATGTTCGAACAAGCGAAGAAAGCGTCACCGTGTATCATCTTTATTGATGAAATTGATGCGGTAGGTCGCCAACGTGGTGCTGGTGTTGGTGGTGGACATGATGAGCGAGAGCAAACCCTAAACCAAATGCTGGTTGAAATGGATGGTTTTGAAGGCAATGAAGGCATTATTGTTATTGCTGCTACAAACCGCCCTGACGTTCTTGACCCTGCGTTATTGCGTCCTGGTCGTTTCGACCGTCAAGTTGTGGTTGGGTTGCCAGATGTACGTGGACGTGAACAAATTCTTAAAGTTCACATGCGTAAAGTTCCCCTGTCAAATGATGTGGAAGCGTCGTTGATTGCACGAGGTACACCAGGTTTCTCTGGTGCAGATTTGGCAAACCTCGTTAACGAAGCCGCCTTGTTTGCAGCTCGTGGCAATAAGCGCGTTGTATCAATGGTTGAGTTTGAGCTGGCGAAAGATAAGATCATGATGGGCGCTGAGCGTAAGTCGATGGTAATGTCTGAAGAAGTCAAAGAGTCAACCGCTTACCACGAAGCTGGTCACGCCATAGTGGGCCGTCTTGTTCCTGAACATGATCCGGTCTATAAAGTGTCGATTATCCCGCGCGGACGCGCATTGGGTGTAACGATGTATTTGCCGGAGCAAGATCGAGTGAGCATGTCACGCCAGCACTTGGAGTCAATGATCTCCAGTCTATACGGTGGACGTTTAGCGGAAGAGCTGATCTATGGTGCAGATAAGGTCTCGACTGGCGCATCAAATGATATTGAACGAGCGACCGATATTGCACGCAAGATGGTTACTCAATGGGGCTTCTCTGAAAAGTTAGGGCCGCTACTGTATGCTGAGGACGAAGGTGAAGTCTTCCTTGGACGTAGCGTAACTCAAACGAAGCATATGTCTGATGACACAGCACGTCTGATCGATAGCGAAGTGCGCGATATTATTGATCGCAACTATATTCGAGCGAAAAAACTGCTAGAAGATAACATGGACATCATGCACTCAATGAAAGCCGCGTTGATGAAGTATGAGACCATTGATGCAGGTCAAATTGATGACTTAATGGAGCGTAAAGAAGATATCCGACCACCGAAAGGATGGGGCGATAACGATGATACGCCACCGCCGGCTGAAACACCTAAAGCGGCAAAAGATGTATCAGACGAGTCAACGTCTGATAAGTCTGCGCCAGCACAGTCACAAAGTGCAGAAACGGGTGCTTCAACGGATGATGATAAACCAAGCGTATAACGGTTGACCGACTGTAAAAACCCCGTGCAAGCGGGGTTTTTTGTATTCTAGATTACAAACACACATTTTATGATCCTGACCTCGAACCAAAAATCCCTAGACCTAACTCGGGTCCACACCATGGGGATAGTTAACGTTACCCCTGACTCATTTTCAGATGGTGGTCAATTTCGTCAGCTAGATGCCGCATTGCGTCATGTTGAAAGCATGGTGAATGCGGGGGTGAGCTTTATTGACATTGGCGGAGAGTCTACCCGTCCCGGTGCTCAGCTGGTTGCTGTTGATGAAGAGCTATCTCGCGTGATTCCGTTGATCAGTGCCATACGCGATAGATTTGATTGTTGGATCTCTCTCGACACCAGTAAAGCTGAAGTGATGGAAGAGGGAATTAAAGCGGGCGCTGATCTTATTAACGATGTGCGTGCACTGACAGAACCCGGCACATTGGATGTTGTCGCGCGTTATCAGGTACCTGCTTGTTTGATGCACATGCAAGGACAACCTCGAGATATGCAAAGCGCACCTAGCTATAACGAACTATTATCAGATGTTAGTGACTTTTTAGCTAAACGGGTCGCAGTGTGTGAGCGGGCTGGAATTGCACGCCAGCAGCTTTTGCTTGATCCAGGCTTTGGTTTTGGTAAGACCATCGAGCACAACTACCAATTATTGGCACACTTAGAGCACTTCCATCAATTCGGTTTGCCGTTACTCGTGGGCATGTCGCGCAAATCTATGATATTCAAATTACTCAATACAAAGCCAGCCGACAGTCTCGCAGGGAGTCTCGCCTGTGCTGCGATTGCAGCCATGAAAGGGGCGCAGATAATCCGCGTGCATGATGTGCAAGAAACTCTCGATGTCATGCAAGTCTGTCAAATGACCTTAGATCAGGTTGGCTAAATACAATAAGCTAGGAGCAATAAAATGGCAGAACGTAAGTTCTTTGGTACTGATGGGATCCGTGGCAAGGTGGGTGAGTACCCAGTAACGCCTGATTTCGCGTTAAAGCTTGGCTGGGCCGCGGGGCGTGTTTTGGCTAAGCAGGGAACAAAGAAAGTCCTCATTGGTAAAGATACGCGTATTTCTGGCTATATGCTGGAATCAGCGCTAGAAGCGGGCTTAGCAGCTGCAGGATTGCAAGCGGCGTTTACTGGCCCGATGCCGACACCAGCGATCGCCTATTTGACCCAAACATTCCGTGCTGAGGCTGGCATTGTTATTTCAGCGTCACATAACCCTTATTATGACAATGGTATTAAGTTTTTCTCCTCAGAAGGAACCAAGCTACCTGATTCAGTAGAGCTTGAGATCGAAGCCGAGTTAGAGAAAACGATCACGTGTGTCGATTCAGCGCTGCTTGGTAAAGCGACGCGAATTAATGATGCAGCAGGACGTTATATTGAGTTTTGTAAGAGCACGTTCCCACACGAGCTATCGTTAGCAGGCTATAAGATTGTTGTCGATTGCGCCCATGGCGCCACCTATCATATCGCGCCGAACGTCTTTAAAGAGTTGGGTGCAGACGTGATTAAAATTGGCTGTGAACCGAACGGTACCAACATTAATCATCAAGTTGGCGCGACGGATGTTCGTGCTCTACAGGCTGCTGTACTTGAACACAAGGCCGACTTTGGTATTGCGTTTGATGGTGATGGCGACCGTGTAATGATGGTAGATGAGGAAGGCAATAAGATCGATGGCGACCAAATTGCCTTCATCATTGCGCGTGACGCGCTGCGCCGTGGTGAGCTGAAAGGGGGGGTTGTCGGTACCTTGATGAGCAATATGGGGATGGAAGTCGCGCTGAACAATTTAGGCATCCCATTCGTCCGTGCAGCGGTCGGCGATCGCTACGTGATGGAAAAACTGAAAGAGCACGGCTGGAACATTGGCGCTGAAAACTCTGGCCATGTTATCTTGTTAGATAAAATTCCAACCGGTGATGGTATTGTGGCTGGGCTGCAAGTGATTGCTTCGATTGTTGGTAGCAAGCAAGGTTTGTACAGTTTGAGCCAAGGAATGACACTCTTCCCTCAAGTACTCGAAAATGTTCGTTTTAAAGGTGAGTCGAATCCACTAGAGTCAGATGCTGTTATTGCTGCTCAAGCTGCGGTCGAGGAGAAGTTAGCGGGCAAAGGGCGTGTACTGTTACGCAAGTCGGGCACAGAACCACTGATTCGCGTTATGGTAGAAGGCGAGAACGCAGAGTTGGTTCAACAATCAGCATTGCATATTGCTGAGGCGGTAAAAGCAAGCTGCTAAAGGTCTGTGGTCTATTTTATGGCGGGTTTTGCTCACAAAACCCGCAACCGACTCAGTTATCATCATTTTCTTGCAAAAATGACTTGTCAGTAGGTAATGGTTTCGCTAGTATTCAATCCGCTCCTTTTGGGGCGCGCTAGCTGTGAGGCGTTCCTGCTGGCTCAACAATTTGGAACATAGGTGGAAAGTCCATGTACGAAATTCTACTTGTGATTTACCTGTTGGCCGCATTGGGTGTAATTGGCCTGGTGATGATTCAGCAAGGTAAAGGCGCAGATATGGGAGCTTCATTCGGGGCTGGTGCTTCAAACACAGTGTTTGGTGCCGGGGGCTCTGGAAACTTTTTAACCCGAATGACCGCAATTTTAGCCACTATTTTCTTTGTTATCAGTCTCGTTCTTGGTAACATTACTGCGAAAAGCGGTTCTCAAACCAGTGGTTGGGAAGATTTGCAACAGCCAGCTGTAGAGGTGGTTGAAATAGTGGAAGACGCGACTGAAAATAGCGATATTCCACAATAAAGATTATGCCGAGATGGTGAAATTGGTAGACACGCTAGCATGAGGTGCTAGTGCCGCAAGGTGTGTGGGTTCAAGTCCCACTCTCGGCACCATTAATTTTCGATGTTTTTATTAAAACATCAGTGAGATATGTCTCACTACGGACGCGGGGTGGAGCAGCTTGGTAGCTCGTCGGGCTCATAACCCGAAGGTCGTCGGTTCAAATCCGGCCCCCGCAACCAATCCGATAATCATAGAATGATTATCCGCGGCAAATACCGCAACCTTTTCGCGTAAGATAGCTGTTTATGCAGAAATGCGCTATCTTATGTGGTGTCGCAGTGCGGCATCAGGGTCCAGTAACATTAACCCCGATATTCGGGGTTTTTTGTTATCTGAAGCAGACCATTCAGGTATTTTACTGGGCTTTATAGCCCTTTTTTTGTTTCTGGAGGGTAGCCATGACAGGCTTAGAAATGCAACTCATTGAACTGCTTGAAGCGCCTGTTGAAGCGCTCGGTTATGAGTTGGTTGGTTTAGAGTTTATTCGTGCTGGCGAAAACTCAACATTGCGTTTATTTATTGATCATGACAATGGCATCACAGTTGAAGACTGTGCCGAGGTAAGTCGTCAGGTCAGCGCAGTGATGGATGTAGAAGATCCTATTACCGTTGCTTATAACTTGGAAGTCTCCTCTCCAGGGCTAGAGCGACCACTATTTAAAGTGGCTCACTATCAGCAGTTTGTTGGTCAGGAAGTGAGCATTGTACTTAAGATGGCGATGGATAATCGTCGTAAATGGAAAGGCATCATTGCTGGTGTTGAGGGTGAAACAATCATCCTTACTGTTGAAGGTAATGAAGAGAGTTTTGCACTAAGTAATATTTCCAAGGCTAACTTGGTTCCGTCCTTCTAGGACTGTATGGAGCATTACATATGAACAAAGAAATCCTGGCTGTCGTAGAAGCGGTATCCAATGAAAAAGCCGTCCCACGTGAGCGTATTTTCGAAGCGTTGGAAATTGCACTGGCGACAGCAACAAAGAAAAAGCATGAAGCTGAAATCGAAGTCCGTGTCGAAATTGACCGTAAAACCGGTGATTTTGAAACATTCCGTCGTTGGTTAGTGGTAGAAGAAGTTGAATCGCCAACCAAAGAGATCACGTTGGAAGCTGCGCAGTACGATGATGAGACTATCGAACTTGGTGGTTACGTCGAAGACGAAATCGATTCAGTGACCTTCGATCGCATCACCACTCAGACAGCCAAGCAAGTGATTGTACAAAAAGTACGAGAAGCTGAGCGTGCGCAAGTGGTGGAGCAGTTTATTGACAACGAAGGTGATATCATTACCGGCGTGGTAAAGAAAGTAAACCGCGATCAGGTGATCATTGACCTAGGTAACAATGCTGAATCTGTCATTTTGCGTGACGATCAGTTACCGCGTGAGAATTTCCGTCCGGGTGATCGTGTGCGTGGTCTTCTTTATGCTGTGCGTCCAGAAGCGCGTGGCTTCCAGTTGTTTATGACGCGCTCTAAGCCAGAGATGATTAAAGAACTATTCCGTATTGAAGTGCCAGAAATTGCGGAAGAGATGATCGAACTAATGGGTGCAGCTCGTGATCCGGGTTCGCGTGCAAAGATTGCCGTGAAGACGAATGACAAGCGTATCGACCCTGTTGGTGCATGTGTTGGTATGCGTGGTGCCCGTGTTCAAGCCGTTACCGGTGAACTGGGTGGCGAGCGTGTTGATATCGTGCTTTGGGATGAAAACCCAGCACAATACGTGATCAATGCAATGGCGCCGGCTGAAGTGGACTCGATCATCGTAGATGAAGATAGCCATAGCATGGATATTGCAGTTCAGTCTGAAAATCTAGCCCAAGCGATTGGCCGAAATGGTCAAAACGTTCGCTTAGCATCACAGCTAACGGGTTGGGAACTGAATGTGATGACAGTAGAAGATCTACAGAAGAAGCATCAGGAAGAAGCGCAAGAGTCGATTGATGCTTTTGTTAAGTATCTAGAAATTGATGAAGAGTTTGCAACTGTATTGGTTGAAGAAGGCTTCACAACCCTTGAAGAGATTGCTTACGTACCAGTAAGTGAACTAATGGATGTCGATGGTCTAGATGAAGACTTGATCGATGCACTTCGTTCTCGAGCTAAAGAAGCGTTGACCACCATCGCGTTAGCAAAAGAGGAAGTTCTAGAGGGAGCAGAACCCGCAGAAGATCTACTGGGTCTAGAGGGTTTAGAGCGTGAGTTAGCATTTAAACTCGCAGCAAAAGGCGTTGTCACTTTGGAAGATCTGGCCGATCAGGGAACTGATGAGTTGATGGATATTGAAGAGATGACACAAGAACGCGCAGGTGAGTTAATCATGGCTGCACGTAATATTTGTTGGTTTGGCGACGAAGCCTAATTACAACACAGCAAGGGAGGAGCAGCATGTCAGAAGTTACAGTTAAGGCATTAGCCGACGAGGTAAAAACCCCGGTTGAGCGTTTGCTTCAACAGTTATCCGATGCTGGGATTAGCAAGAAAGCTGAAGACGTTGTTAGCCAAGATGAGAAGCAGGCATTGCTTGCTCACCTTAAAAAAGAGCATGGCTCTACATCAGGCGATGAGCCCACTCGCCTGACATTGCAACGTAAAAAAAGAAGTACTCTGAGTGTCTCAGGTGCGGGTGGTAAGAAGAACGTTCAGGTAGAAGTACGCAAAAAACGTACGTATGTGAAGCGTAGCGCGTTAGAGGAAGAACAACGCGCCGCAGAACAAGCGAAAGCTGAACAAGAAGCGAAACGTGCCGCAGAAGAAGCCGCGAAACGTGAAGCTGAAGACGCCGCGAAGCGCCAAGCAGAAGACGCTGCGAAACGTGAAGCAGAAGAAGCTGCGAAGCGTAAAGCAGAAGAAATGGCAAAGCGCGAAGCGCAAGCGAAGCGTGAAGCAGATGAACAAGCAGAACGTAAGACTGAGAAAAAAGTCGAACGTCCACAACAAACCCCAAGCGAAGTTGCAGAAAAGGAAGCAGCTCGTAAAGTCGCTGAACAGGCTAAAAAAGAAGCGGACGAACTTAAGCGTCGTCAGGAAGAGGAAGCCAAGCGTAAAGCCGAAGAAGAGAGTCAGCGTCAGCTAGAAGAGGCACGCAAAATGGCAGAAGTAAATAAAGAACGTTGGGCACAAGCTGAGAAAGCACCGACGGAACAAGCAGATTATCATACGACAACATCTAAGTACGCTCGAGCAGCAGAAGATGAAGCTGATCGCCAAGTAGAAGGCGGTCGTCGTAAGAAGAAGAAAAAGAAAGCAGCAGACAAAGATGATAACCGCGGTGGTCGTAACCAACGTGGTCGCGGTAGAAAGCAAAATATTGCGAAGCCTTCTTCAATGCAACACGGCTTCAACAAGACAGCACAGGTTGCTAAAGCCGATGTTGTTATTGGTGAAACCATTGTTGTTTCTGAACTAGCGAACAAAATGTCGGTTAAAGGCGTTGAAGTAGTTAAAGTGATGATGAAGATGGGCGCAATGGCAACCATCAACCAAGTTATCGATCAAGAAACCGCAGCATTGGTTGCAGAAGAGATGGGCCACAAGGTTGTTCTTCGCAAAGAGAACGAACTGGAAGAAGCCGTTCTATTAGATCGTGACAGTTCAGCTGAAGCTGTGCCACGTGCGCCAGTTGTTACGATCATGGGTCACGTTGACCATGGTAAAACATCAACACTGGATTACATCCGTCGTGCCCACGTTGCTTCTGGCGAAGCGGGTGGTATTACGCAGCATATCGGTGCATACCACGTTGAAACTGACAACGGTATGATCACCTTCCTTGATACTCCAGGACACGCCGCATTTACTGCAATGCGTGCTCGTGGTGCACAAGCGACAGATATCGTTGTTCTTGTTGTTGCAGCAGATGATGGTGTAATGCCACAAACTGTCGAAGCTATCCAGCACGCGAAAGCGGCAGGTGTGCCTTTGATTATTGCAGTAAACAAGATTGATAAAGAAGATGCTAACCCAGACAACGTTAAGAACGAGCTAGCACAGTACGATGTTATCCCTGAAGAGTGGGGCGGTGAGAATATCTTCGTTCATATCTCTGCGAAGCAAGGTACAAACATCGACGGTCTACTTGAGTCTATCCTTCTACAAGCTGAAGTTCTTGAACTGACAGCGGTACGTGAAGGTATGGCAACAGGCGTTGTGGTTGAATCTCGTCTAGACAAAGGCCGTGGTCCTATTGCAACGGTTCTAGTTCAGTCTGGTACGTTGAACAAAGGCGATATCGTTTTATGTGGTCAAGAATATGGCCGTGTACGTGCGATGCGTGATGAAGTTGGTAACGAAGTCACTCAAGCTGGTCCATCGATTCCAGTTGAGATCCTTGGTTTGTCAGGTGTTCCTGCGTCTGGTGATGAAGCGACCGTTGTACGTGACGAGCGTAAAGCACGTGAAGTTGCAAACTACCGCCAAGGTAAGTTCCGCGAAGTTAAGTTGGCTCGCCAACAGAAAGCGAAACTGGAAAACATGTTTACTAACATGACTGAAGGTGAAGTTGCTGAGCTGAACGTGGTACTGAAAGCGGACGTTCAAGGTTCTGTTGAAGCGATTGCTGATTCACTACGTAAGCTATCAACGGCTGAAGTGAAGGTGAACATTGTTGGTTCAGGTGTTGGTGGTATTACTGAAACTGACGCTGTTCTAGCGGCGGCTTCAAATGCTATCGTACTTGGCTTCAACGTTCGTGCCGATGCATCTGCACGTCGTACTGTTGAGAATGAAAATCTTGATCTTCGTTACTACTCAATCATCTACCAATTGATCGATGAAGTTAAACAAGCAATGAGCGGTATGCTTGCTCCTGAGTTTAAGCAAGAGATCATGGGTCTTGCTGAAGTGCGTGATGTATTTAAATCGCCTAAACTTGGTGCAATCGCTGGTTGTATGGTTACCGAAGGTACCATTAAGCGTAACAACCCAATTCGTGTACTACGTGAAAACGTGGTTATCTATGAAGGTGAGCTTGAGTCTCTACGTCGCTTTAAAGATGACGTACAAGAAGTTAAGAATGGTTACGAGTGTGGTATCGGCGTTAAGAACTACAATGATGTTCGCGTTGGTGACCAGATCGAAGTCTTCGAGATTGTCGAAGTTATTCGAACTATTGATGACTAATCCAAGTGCTAAGCACTTAGGTTATTGATTATACAATGGGGGGCTTTGGCCCCCCATTGCTTCATGATGAGAATCTATTATGTCTAAAGAATTTAGTCGTACGCAGCGTGTTTCTCAACAGCTGCAAAAAGAGCTAGCCGTTATCTTGCAGCGTGAAATCCGTGATGATCGTTTAGCGATGACCACGATCTCTTCTGTTGATATCACTCGAGATATGGCTTATGCCAAAGTTTACGTCACCTTTTTAACGATTGGTGATCAAAAGCCAGAAGAGTCGTTAGAGATCTTGCGTGAAATGGCACCATACATCCGCTCGCTACTCGGTAAGCGTATTCGTTTGCGTGTTACGCCTGAAATTAACTTCATTTACGATGAGTCGCTAACAGAAGGTATGCGTATCTCTACGTTGGTTTCTAAAGCTGTACGTGATGATGAAGAGCGTCACGTTGAAGATGAGTCAGGAGAAGAGTAATGGGCCGTCGTCGTCGTGGTCGTCCTGTTGATGGGGTGATCCTACTGGATAAGCCTACGGGCATCACATCAAATGATGCGTTACAGAAAGTAAAGCGCATCTACTTTGCCGAAAAGGCTGGCCATACTGGTGCGCTAGACCCTTTAGCAACGGGGATGCTGCCGATCTGTTTTGGTGAGTCGACCAAGTTTTCGCAATTCCTACTCGACTCAGACAAGCGTTATCGCGTTATTGCCAAGCTAGGCGAACGTACCAATACCTCTGATTCTGATGGTGAGGTGGTTGAAACACGTCCAGTGAAAGTGGATCGTGGCACGCTGGAGCGTTCAATCGCTTCATTCCGTGGCGAAACGGATCAAATCCCATCGATGTTCTCTGCGCTAAAGTATCAGGGTAAACCGCTGTACGAATATGCACGCGAAGGTATCGAGGTACCAAGAGAGTCACGTAAAATTACCGTTTATTCGATCGAGTTACTCCGTTTCGAAGGTGATGAAGTTGAGATGGAAGTACACTGTTCGAAAGGCACGTATATCCGTACCATCGTTGATGATCTAGGCGAAATGTTGGGCTGTGGTGCACACGTTGTTTACTTGCGTCGTATCGGAGTATCCGGTTACGAGTACGACAAGATGGTGACCATTGAGCAGCTAGAAGCGTTATTAGAGCAGGCCCGTGAGCAGGATATCCAGCCACGTGAGCTACTTGACCCGCTTTTGTTACCAACAGATACGGCAGTACAAGATCTACCTGAAGTCAACTTGATTCCGGTTGTCGCTGGCTATGCATTGAATGGCCAAGCGGTTAATGCGCCAAACTTACCTGAAGAAGGAACGTTAGTGCGTTTGACTCGTGGCGAAGAGCGTGACTTTATTGGCGTTGCAGAAATTAACGCTGATGGCATGGTGGCGCCGAAGCGAGTAATGGCGAATCAGTAATTTTTCTTTCTTGCTGGAATCTCCTTGCGTCCCTTGTCGGGCGCAAGTATAATCCGCGGCTCGGGTGTCGGCTGAATCAGAGATTGGCTGGCACAAATATACACCTTCACATTTAGGAAAAGATTATGTCTCTGAATGCAGAAACTAAAGCAGCAATCGTTGCTGAATACGCTCAAGGCGAAAACGACACTGGTTCTCCAGAAGTACAAGTAGCACTACTTACTGCTTCTATTAACCACCTACAAGGTCACTTCGCAAATCATAAAGGCGATCACCACAGCCGTCGTGGTCTACTACGCATGGTATCTCGCCGTCGTAAACTTCTTGATTACTTGAAGGGTAAAGACTTCGATCGTTACCAATCACTGATTGGTCGTCTGGGTCTGCGTCGTTAATTCGAATCAGATTTCAGAAAAAAGGAGCCGATTGGCTCCTTTTTTTTTATCTCGCTGACGCGAAGCGATTGCTTGGTGTATACTACAGCACGGAAAAACACGCATCGTGCCGTGTTTATTCACAGTCGTCTCTGTCGACCATAAGGTCGCGGCTATTGAAAACATTTTGTTATTGTCCCGTTTGTACGCGAACGCGAGCGTTAACGGTGTGTTTTCATTAGTCGCGATGGTGAATAACTTGGTGATGCATTGTCAGCCCCAACGGGCCATTAATTAAGGATATCTCGTGACTCCTATCGTAAAAACATTCCAGTACGGTAACCATACCGTTACTTTGGAAACTGGCGTTATCGCACGTCAAGCAACGGCTGCTGTTATGGCAAGCATGGATGATACATCTGTCTTCGTTTCTGTTGTTGGTAAGAAAGAAGCGGCTCCAGGTCAAGACTTCTTCCCGTTAACAGTGAACTACCAAGAGCGTACTTACGCGGCAGGTAAAATCCCAGGTGGTTTCTTCAAGCGTGAAGGTCGCCCATCTGAAGGCGAAACTTTAACAGCACGTCTTATCGACCGTCCAATCCGTCCACTATTCCCGAACGACTTTAAAAACGAAGTTCAGGTTATTGCAACGGTGATGTCTGTTAACCCTGACGTAAGCCCAGACATCGTAACAATGATTGCGACCTCTGCAGCGCTAACTATCTCTGGTATCCCATTCAACGGCCCTATCGGTGCTGCGCGTGTGGGTTATATTAACGACGAGTTCGTTCTAAACCCAAGCAGAACTGAGTTAGATAACAGCCGTCTAGACCTTGTTGTTGCGGGTACAGAAGGCGCGGTTCTGATGGTTGAATCAGAAGCCGATCGTCTAAGCGAAGAGACGATGCTAGCTGCTGTGGTTTACGGCCACGATCAACAGCAAACCGTGATCAATGCGATCAACGAATTTGCTGCTGAAGTTGCAACCCCTGCATGGGATTGGGAAGCGCCAGCTGTTAACACTGAGCTTAAAGCGAAAGTGGCACAGCTTGCGGAAACACGTCTAACTGACGCGTACCAAATTACTGAAAAAATGGCGCGTTACGACCAAGTTGGTGCTATCAAGTCTGACGTTATTGCTACGCTAATGGCTGAAGATGAGACGCTAAACGAGCTTGAACTGCGCGACATGCTAGGCTCTCTAGAGAAGAACGTTGTTCGTGGTCGCATTATTGCGGGTAACCCACGTATCGATGGCCGTGAAAAAGACATGGTTCGTGCGCTAGACGTACGTACTGGTGTTCTTCCACGTACCCACGGTTCTTCACTATTTACGCGTGGTGAAACACAGGCGATTGTAACTGCAACGCTAGGTACTCAGCGTGATGCACAGATCATTGATGAGTTGACGGGTGAGCGTAAAGATCACTTCCTACTGCATTATAACTTCCCTCCATACTGTGTTGGTGAGACTGGCTTTGTTGGTTCTCCTAAGCGTCGTGAAATCGGTCACGGTAAGTTGGCGAAGCGTGGTATTGCAGCAGTAATGCCTTCTGTTGATGAATTCCCGTACACAGTTCGTGTTGTTTCTGAAATCACAGAGTCTAACGGTTCATCATCAATGGCTTCGGTATGTGGTACATCGCTTGCTCTTATGGATGCAGGTGTGCCAATTAAAGCCTCTGTTGCGGGTATCGCAATGGGTCTTGTGAAAGAAGGCGATGACTTCGTTGTTCTTTCTGACATCTTGGGTGACGAAGACCACCTAGGTGACATGGACTTTAAAGTGGCGGGTACTGAAGACGGTATTACTGCACTACAGATGGATATCAAGATCGAAGGGATTACCAAAGAGATCATGGATATTGCACTGAGCCAAGCTAAAGGTGCACGTCTACACATCCTAACCGTAATGGATGAAGCGATCGGTTCACACCGTGATGATATCTCTGAGTTTGCGCCACGTATTCATACGATGAAGATCAACCCAGAGAAGATCAAAGATGTTATCGGTAAAGGTGGTGCGGTTATTCGTGCGCTGACTGAAGAGACGGGCACAACTATCGAGTTGGAAGACGACGGTACAATTAAGATCGCTGCAACCGAAGGAACCGCTGCGAAAGAAGCTATCCGCCGTATCGAAGAAATTACTGCAGAAGTTGAGGTTGGCCGCATCTATACTGGTAAAGTAATGCGTATCGTCGACTTCGGTGCATTCGTTTCTGTTATTGGTGCAAAAGAGGGTCTAGTACACATTTCTCAAATCTCTGATAAGCGTATTGAGAAAGTATCTGATCACCTACAAATGGGTCAGGAAGTACAAATTAAAGTACTTGAAATTGACCGTCAGGGTCGTATCCGTTTGAGCATGAAAGAAGCTCAAGCAGAATTAAACCCTGCTGCGCCAGCGCAAGACGAATCATCAGAAAGCTGAGTTTTTGATGTGAAAGCATGATATAAAGGGGCATTACGCCCCTTTTTTTGATCTAGGAGATCGACTTTGAGAGCACAGGTATGGCTGGTTGTATTGTTAATAGGATGGTTATCAGGTTGTGCAACCCAACCGGCCATTAGTGGCTGGTCTCATCCGCCGTTAGCGATCCCTTTACAGTCAACCATGCAGCAAGAATTGCAATTAGCCCGTATTGAGCAGCTCTTGCAGCGAGAAGATTTGGATGACACGACGTTAGCGCAGGTACACTATGAGCGTGGGATGCTGCATGATTCTCTAGGGTTGCGAGATTTGGCGCGTTTAGACTTTAATCAGTCATTGCAATATAAGCCCGATCAGGCGGATGTGTTTAATATTCTTGGGGTCTATTATACTCAAACCGGCTTTTTTGATGCGGCATATGAAGCGTTTGACTCGGTATTAGAGTTAAAGCCGCTCCATCCCTTCGCACAAAGAAATCGGGGTATCGCGCTCTATTATGGGCAGAGATATTGGTTAGCCGATGACGATCTGTTGCGACATTATGAGGAGAATATTAATGATCCTTATCGTGTTATTTGGCTCTACCTTAACGATTTAGAATTGGATTCGGCATCAGCGCAGGAGAAGTTGGCTTCCCGATATGATGCTGCAGACAAAACCGGCTGGGGCTGGGAAATTGTTGAGATGTACTTAAACTTGCGTCCAGAGTCTGAGTTACTGCATGTTGTTGCGATGGAGAGCCAGAGCAATGAAGAGCTCGCCGAGAAGCTATGTGAAGTCTATTTTTATATGGCGAAGCGTTATCAGCATAATGGTGACTTTTCATCAGCTGTCGCCTTGTACAAGATGGCAATGGCAGGCAATGTCTATGAGTTCATTGAACATCGCTATGCCATGTTAGAACTGGCAACGATGCTGCAAAATAGAATGTAATAAACCAGGCGAAAGCCTGGTTTTTGTAAGGTTTGAGGCTAATACAGGGGTATTAGCCATACTGTTGTTCAAACCAGCTCTCTAATATTACCACGGCTGATTGTGAGTCGATATTGCCTTTGCTTAACGCTCGGTAGCCACCAGATTCAAATAGCGAGGCTTTCGCTTCTCGGGTACTAAGTCGCTCATCATGTAGCTCCACTTGGTAGCCAAATCGACCATGCAGGCGGTTAGCAAATTTGCGGGCGCGTGGGGTAATGGCTTCTAACTCGCCCCCTTCCATATCGAGGGGAAGACCAACGACAATTAAGTCAGGTTGCCACTCGTTTAATATTTTCTCAATGTCACTCCAGTTTGGAATGCCATCTTTGGCTTTAAAAGCTGTTAATGGGTTTGCGGTGCCCGTTAACTCTTGACCTACGGCAACGCCAATACTCTTGGTGCCATAATCAAAGGCGATGATAGTGCGGCTCATGCATGTCCTGCTTGGCTAGATAGGTTGGCGGAATTGACTCCAAATTGGGCAATTGCTTTATTCCAACGTTCATTAATCGGGGTGTCAAAAATAATCGCAGGATCGGCTTCCACGGTTAACCAGCTATTTTCTACCAACTCACTTTCGAGTTGGCCAGCATCCCAGCCAGCATAGCCTAGTGCGACCATAAATTGTGCCGGAGCGAGTTGGGTGCCTAACGTCTCGAGCACATCTTTTGATGTGGTAATGGTTAAGTGTTCGCTAACTTTTTCACTGCTTGTAAATGTGCTTGCCGCATCATGTAGGACAAAGCCGCGGTCTTCTGCAACAGGCCCTCCGTTGAGAACGGGTTGATCTAGGCTGTGCGGATCATCTACAGGGAGATCGCGCTCGATCTCAATTTGTTCTAGCATGGCGTCTAAGGTAATTTCTATCGGTTGGTTTATGATCAACCCCATAGCGCCTTCATCATTGTGCTCACAGATATAGATCACCGTTCGCTTAAAGCGGGGATCTATCATACCGGGCATAGCGACAAGGAAATGGTTTTGTAAGTTCATTAATTGGTCCTGCTACGACATCAGACAATGACGGTATATACGTGGCGGATTAGAACCCTTAGTATGCAGAGAAAACGCCACGCTGTCATTGTTTGGAGGTATTCCTTTCCTCCGTTAACGATTCATCGAATAATGAAAATTAGCGCCTGCTAAGCAGAGCGTGCGGCATCGACATAACGTTCGATGGCGTCCATTAGCTTACCGGTGATAGAGATACCAAAAGCCGCTTCAATCTCTCGAATGCAGGTTGGGCTAGTCACGTTGATTTCAGTCAGCTTATCTCCGATAACATCTAGGCCTACAAAGATCAGCCCTTTCTCTTTTAATGTGGGTGCAACGGCTTTGGCAATGGCCCAGTCAGTCTCACTCAGCGGTCGAGCCTCGCCACGTCCACCAGCAGCAAGATTACCCCGCGTTTCACCTTCGGCTGGTATGCGAGCAAGGCAATAAGGCATCGGTTCACCATCAACAACAAGGATTCGCTTATCACCATTGCTAATATCAGGTACAAAGGCCTGAGCCATGCAGTAGTACTGATTAAGGTTGGTGAGCGTTTCTATAATCACTGATACATTGGGATCATCTTGCTTGATGCGGAAGATCGATGCCCCCCCCATTCCATCAAGAGGTTTTAAAATGACATCGCCATGGGTTTTACGAAAGGCGTTTATTTTATCTGCGTTACGCGTAACCAGAGTTGTCGGTGTTAACTCTGGGAACCAAGCGGTGAATAGCTTCTCGTTACAGTCCCGTAAACTCTGCGGCTTGTTAACGATCAGAGTCCCTTGTTCCTCGGCACGTTCTAGCATATACGTGGCGTAGATGTATTCTGTATCAAACGGAGGATCTTTGCGCATTAAAACCGCATCTAGTTCAGACAGTTTGATCTCTTGCTCTGACTGGAATTCATACCAACCGTTGGGGTCTTCTTTAAGGCTTAAAGTACGTGTGCGTGCGATCGACACCCCTTGCTCTAAAGAGAGGTCGCCCATCTCCATATAATGGATTTCCCAACCACGACGCTGTGCTTCCAACAGCATGGCAAAGCTAGAGTCTTTTTTAATATTGATGGAGTCGATTGGATCCATCACAATACCGAGTTTAATCATTTGAGTTCCTTATCCTAAGTCGCCAAATCTTACTTGTAGTGCGGTGATGGCTGTCATCGCTGCAGTTTCAGTGCGTAGTACTCGTGGGCCAAGCAGTGTCTCTTTAAAGTTAAAACTACGCGTCATCACTATCTCTTCGGCTGACAAGCCGCCTTCCGGTCCAATCAGCAGTTTCAGTTTTTCTACTGGTCCTGGCAGGGTATTGATTGAATACTCGGCACGGGGATGTAAATTCAGTTTTAATCCACTGTATTGTTCGGCACACCAAGCATCTAAGTGCATGATAGGACGAATAGTTGGTACCACATTGCGCCCACTTTGCTCACAGGCCGCGATAGCGATTTTTTGCCACTGTTGTAGTTTTTTCTCAAATCGTTCAGCATTGAGCTTTACGCCACAACGTTCTGAGATGAGCGGGGTAATAGTATTCACTCCGAGTTCAACCGATTTTTGTATCGTAAACTCCATTTTTTCGCCGCGCGACATCACTTGCCCTAGATGTAAATCTAATGGGGATTCTAAGCTGTTCTCTATGCGCGATTGAATCGCAACATCAACATGCTTTTTCGATGCGCTGTCGATGATGGCGGGAAACTCTGCATTAGAGCCGTCAAATAACACGACACTTTGTCCTGGCTGCATACGTAGGACTCGGCCAACATGATTGGCAGCATCGGCTTCAAGTGATACCACTCCTTGCTCAGGGAGCGGATGGGGATGATAAATACGTGGAATTCTCATAGGTATGTCAAATCTGTTGTTATTGATGGCATAGTAGCATGAATCAAAGCTATCCCCACACTAATCGCCAATCAAACGATAAGTGATTAATGGGGGTGGTTTAAGCGGCATTCAAGGCAGAATTATAGCCCAGCAACGCGGCAAGCTTGTTGAACAAAGCGATTATGATTGCCTTGTATGGTAGCGATACGACGGTCACGCACACATTCCCAGGTGTCCACCGGGTATTGACGATGCCATGCCTGCATAAGCTGCTTTTGTGCCTTAGCGAGAGTAAAGTCGTACTGTTCATGCATGTAGAGATAGATACGGGCAATGGCGCCTCGTGCTCTTGCAGGAGGCTCGGCGGTACGTTGTTTAAAATCGACTTTCATTTCACATTGACCATAAAAAGCGCCGTGCTCACCATTCCATTGGCTGAAGCGATAATTGGATCGATCGCCATTCACCTCGCCGATCGCGGGCGTGAGGTTGTGCATATCGGCTTCCATGATGCGGTATTCAGGGTCGCGACTGCAATTTTTTCGTCCCCCCTCTTGCCAACATTGGCGCTGATGTCCCATTTGCCACGCTGGCACGACGTGCTCCCATTCAATACGGTTTGCTCTGACTTCTTGACGGCGAACTTGATAACCGCAGTTATCTAAATCTGGTTCGCCACGGCGACCCTTCCAGGTGAAATCACAGCCGCAATAAAAGGTTTCAGTATAGTCGTGATAGATCTTATCGGTTAATAGACGCTTGGCGACATTGAATGAACTGGGGTGAGTGCCACTTGCAAAGGCAGGCAGAACGATGAAAGAAAAAAGTAGCAGGAAACGGTTAATCATCTTAACTCCTTAAATTGTTGAGATGATTATCAATTACATTATGTTCGAGACGCAAGGCGTAAAGCGGAAGTGGGGTCGCGAATTAGCGATTTTTACTCAGAAAACGCGGTGTTTGCAGGAAGTGTGCAGCTATCTAGGCTTTTGTATCATGGGTGGCCCAAAGCTCGGGGTTTAATTTTTATTATGTATATTCAATTGCTTATGTTGTTGGTTGTTTTGTTGCGTACAAGGTGGGCAGCTTTGGGGTTGCTGGTGACCAAAAGCGTTGTAAGCTGTACATGCGTAAACATGGGTTAGTGATTGGGTACTAAGGCTTGTCCACAAGTACGGCAACGGTAGCTCACTTGTTGGCGAGACATTTTATTATGGCGACGGACGGTCAGTTGGTGCGTTTGGCAGCTACAGCGGTAGGCGTAGAGTTGCCCTTGTACTTGGCTAACATCGAACTGATGGGTGGTTTTAGCCGGGCGCTTAAAAACTTGTTGCATTACGGCTTGCCACTCTTTGCCGTGAGGGCGAACGCGTCCAAAGCATTGATAGACGATGAGGTGCGCCACTTCGTGAGGAACCACATCTTGCAAAAAGGCCTCGGGGTTGTCTTTTAATAAGACAGGATTGAAGCGTAACTCCCACTGGAGCAGTCGGGCACTGCCTGCTATTTTTCCGCGTTGGTTAAAGCGTATCGTTGGCATGGCGAATGACTGGTTAAGTGCCGTCTGAGCCTGTTGTAAGCAGGCACCGACTTGGGCGACGATCTGCTGTTCAAGTAATCTCATGTCGCTATTATCCTCGAGAATTGAGAAAGCAAAAAGCCAGAGCACTGCTCTGGCTTTTAAGCGTCGGCGCGAGTAAAGCGCTTACAATTTAGCGAAGTCGCGTAGCGCTTCTACTTTGTCGGTCTTTTCCCAAGGGAACTCTTCGCGACCAAAGTGACCGTATGCAGCGGTCTTCTTGTAGATAGGCTGCAGTAGATCTAGCATCTCTTGCAGGCCGTATGGGCGCAAATCAAAGAACTGACGTACCGCACCAATGATGACATCATGAGGCACTTTTTCTGTGCCGAATGTTTCAATCATAATTGACGTTGGGTCTGCAACACCGATAGCGTAAGACAGTTGAATCTCACAACGATCCGCCATACCTGCAGCAACAATGTTCTTTGCAACATAACGTGCAGCGTAAGCTGCTGAACGGTCAACTTTTGATGGATCTTTACCAGAGAAAGCACCACCACCGTGACGCGCTGCGCCACCGTAAGTATCAACAATGATCTTACGACCGGTTAAACCACAGTCACCCATCGGGCCACCGATAACAAAACGACCGGTTGGGTTAATGAAGAACTTGGTCTCTTTGTTTAGCCACTCTGAAGGTAAAACTGGCTTGATGATCTCTTCCATTACCGCTTCACGCAATACAGGTGTTGCGATAGTGTCACAGTGTTGGGTTGATAGGACTACCGCATCAATACCAACAATTTTGCCTTGGTCATAAGCAAAGGTCACTTGGCTTTTCGCATCTGGACGTAACCAAGGTAGTGCGCCATTCTTACGCACTTCTGCTTGACGCTGCACCAAACGGTGAGAGTAAGTGATCGGTGCTGGCATTAATACGTCAGTTTCGTTGGTGGCATAACCGAACATGATGCCTTGGTCACCGGCACCTTGTTCTTTCGGGTCAGCTTTATCAACACCTTGATTGATGTCTGGCGACTGTTTACCAATGGTATTTAGTACAGCACAAGAATTAGCATCAAAGCCCATGTCTGAGTGTACATAACCAATTTCACGTACGGTTTCACGGGTTAATTCTTCAATATCGACCCAAGCCGATGTTGTGATTTCACCACCAACCATCACCATGCCAGTCTTAACGTAAGTTTCGCAAGCAACACGTGCTTTTGGATCTTGTTCTAAGATTGCATCCAGTACGGCATCAGAGATCTGATCGGCGATTTTATCTGGATGGCCTTCAGATACTGACTCAGAAGTAAACAAGTGTCTTGACATGAGCGTTTCCAATAAAAATTAATGAATGAAGCATATGAAATGGGAAAATGGCGTCCATTCATATGTGTAGAGCTATCTACATCTGGATGGCTATTTTACCTGTAGTGGGATCAAAATCAACATTCTATTTAGTAAGGTTATAGTAAAAAAGAGAAGAAATCGTTTGCTTAACTTAGTGATGCTTCAATTATTTAAGCTCATATTGCTGCCATCTATTTGAATTGTTGCTGCTATTTGTGCGGTAAAACGTTTGCAGTCCTTGCGCCGCTTTGCGACAATACGTCCCCGCCAAATAACGTTTCTCATTATTGTTAGAGAAGCCCTACTAAACTGTTTTCACTCAGGAGCAGACATGTCGTCTCGTAAACAACTTGCTAATGCAATTCGTGCACTAAGCATGGATGGTGTTCAACAAGCTAACTCTGGTCACCCAGGTGCCCCTATGGGTATGGCTGATATCGCTGAAGTACTATGGCGCGATCACATGAACCATAACCCACAAAATCCAGAGTGGGCAGATCGTGACCGTTTTGTGTTGTCTAACGGCCATGGTTCAATGCTGATTTACTCTCTGCTTCATTTGACAGGTTATGAACTGTCAATTGAGGATCTAAAACAGTTCCGTCAACTGCATTCTAAAACACCGGGCCACCCTGAATATGGTTATGCGCCAGGTGTAGAAACAACAACGGGTCCACTTGGTCAAGGTATCACTAATGCTGTGGGCATGGCGCTAGCAGAAAAATCATTGGCGGCGCAGTTCAACCGTGACGGCCATGATGTTGTTGACCACTACACCTACACCTTTATGGGTGATGGTTGTTTGATGGAAGGTATCTCTCACGAAGCGTGTTCTCTAGCGGGTACCTTAGGTCTAGGTAAATTGATTGCATTTTGGGATGACAATGGCATCTCAATCGACGGTGAAGTTGAAGGTTGGTTTACTGACAATACTCAACAGCGCTTTGAGTCATATGGTTGGCATGTTATCTCTGTTGATGGCCACGATAGCGACGCTATCAATGCGGCAATTGAAGCGGCAAAAGCTGAAACCAGTAAGCCGTCAATCATCTGTTGTAAAACCATTATTGGTTTTGGTTCGCCAAACAAAGCAGGTTCACACGACTGCCACGGCGCACCACTAGGCCATGAAGAGATTGCAGC
This sequence comes from Thaumasiovibrio clandestinus, assembly GCF_047250365.1. NCBI lineage: Bacteria > Pseudomonadati > Pseudomonadota > Gammaproteobacteria > Vibrionales > Vibrionaceae > Thaumasiovibrio > Thaumasiovibrio clandestinus. Next base: position 284,152 of record NZ_JBLBVL010000002.1, on the reverse strand, counting down.
GGCGCGTGAATTCCTTGGTTGGGAACACGGTCCTTTTGAAATCCCGGCTGACATTTATGCTAAGTGGGACGCCAAAGAAGCTGGCGCGACCAAACAAGCAGCATGGGAAGATAAACTGGCGGCTTATGAAGCAGCTCATCCAGAACTGGCTGCTGAGTTTAAACGTCGTATTGCTGGTGATTTACCTGCAGAGTTTGCTGCTAAAGCGAGCGAATATATTCAAGATCTTCAAGCAAACCCAGCATCGATTGCCTCGCGTAAAGCGTCTCAAAATGCGCTAGAAGCATTCGGTAAGCTACTACCTGAGTTTATGGGTGGTTCTGCAGACCTTGCCCCGTCTAACCTAACCATGTGGTCTGGTTCTAAGTCTCTGACGCCAACTGATGCATCTGGTAACTACATTCACTACGGTGTACGTGAGTTTGGTATGACGGCAATCATGAACGGTATTGCCTTGCATGGTGGCTTTGTTCCTTACGGCGCAACATTCCTTATGTTTATGGAATATGCACGTAACGCAATGCGTATGGCTGCACTAATGAAAGTGCAAAATATTCAAGTGTATACCCATGACTCAATCGGTCTGGGTGAAGATGGCCCAACGCACCAGCCAGTAGAGCAAATCTCTTCACTGCGTATTACACCAAACATGAGCACATGGCGTCCATGTGATCAGGTTGAATCAGCAGTAGCATGGAAACATGCAATCGAGCGTAAAGATGGTCCAACCTCGTTAATCTTCTCACGTCAGAACCTAGCCCAGCAGCCACGTGATGCAGCACAGCTAGACAATGTCGCGAAAGGTGGTTATACCCTTATCGATTGTGACGGTAAGCCAGAGCTGATCCTTATCGCAACAGGTTCTGAAGTTGAGCTAGCGGTTGCAGCTCACGCTGAATTGACCGAAGCGGGTCACAAGGTTCGTGTGGTATCACTACCATCAACGGATGTATTTGATGCACAAGATGCTGAATACCGTGAGTCGGTTCTGCCTTCAGATGTTACGGCGCGTGTTGCTGTTGAAGCCGGTATTGCGGATTACTGGTATAAGTATGTCGGCTTTGATGGTCGCATCATCGGTATGACCACATTTGGTGAGTCAGCTCCAGCTGGCGAACTATTCAAGATGTTCGGCTTCACTGTAGACAATGTTGTTAACACTGCAAAAGAGCTACTAGCGTAAGCGTTCAAGCTACTGATAAATAGTAAATAAGCCAGGCTTCGGTCTGGCTTTTTTTATGTCTTCTTCTAGGCTTAAATCGTCAGGGAGGCACTATGTTTATACTGTTGGTTGTTACGTTACCTTTCATCTATAAAGTCTATCGGCTGGGTGGGGCTTTTGTTGTTGATGACCCATTTAGCTACTTCCATCTATTGATTCAAGATCTTCCCTTGATAGGTTTAATGTTGCTGTTGTATGGAGCAGCTCGACATGGTGGGAAGAGCGTTTTTTACCTTTGTCGTGCGCTGGCATTGCTGTTGTATTTTATATATGTCATTGACCTTGTGGTAATACTTCTTTTTCAGACGCGGCTTTACTTTGAGGACATCCCGCTTTTTTCCCAAGAGCTATCGGCTACCCTCGGCGATATGTGGTGGAAAGCACTTATTCCTTTTGCTGTGGTTGTGTTATTTATGCGTCTTTTCTTGGACAAGCCGCGTGATGTGTTTCCTTTTTTACGGCTTGGCATGATGCTGGTGGTGGTGGGAATGGGGGGCGGAATGTTATTTCCTCCTGACACATCGGTGCGCGGTGCATTTTTTACCAATGTGCTGGATGCAAATTGGCGAGCAACACATCGAACCCCATACAGCCAAACATTTGTTGAAGGGTTTGACTATCAACCAGCCTTAATCTGTGACCGTTATCCTGCTCAACGCCCAGATGCAATTTATGTTGTGTTGGTGGAGTCTTGGTCTAACTATCATAGTGCGTTATTTGGGGGGCAGAATAACTGGACGCCACAGTTAGATTTGCTCGCTCAACAGCACATTCGCTACAGCCAATTCTATGCTAATGGTTTTACCACTGAAGCCGGTCTCTATGCGGTATTAATGGGGCGTCCATCAATTCTATACCAACAGTCGATGCGCCTAGATGGCGGTGTTGGTCTTGAGCAGTTTTCAGTGACTTCCTCACCCGTTAAGGCGCTGGAGGCACTAGGCTATACGCCAATCTTTATTACGTCAGGTGATTTGAGTTTTCTTGGCAAAGGGGCATGGTTGCAGCAGGTCGGTTTTCGCCAGCAGATCGGCGCAAAGGATTTCGCTGCGACAGAGCGACGTTATCTCTTCAATTCGGTTGCTGATGAAGTGCTATTTGAAAAAGCCCGGCAGGTAATTGCTGACCATATAGGGCAGCCCATGTTCGTCGTGATAGAAAATGTATCGACCCACGCGCCATTTTACCTTCCATCGGATCAAGGCTATGAACGCTCGGAGCAGAAAGTGTTTCGCTATACCGATGCACATTTGGCGGCCTTTGTTAGTGAGTTGATTCAGGATAACAATATGGTGGTCGTTATGAGCGATCACCGCGCCATGACCGCGATGACGGCACAAGAGTTGTCTGTGTCGGGGCTAATGGCGCCCGCGCACGTCCCGGCGTTTATTGCATGGCGGCAATGGCAAGGGGTGATATCGCTACCGTTTCAACAGTCAGATTTATTGCCATCGTTACTCGATTTGATCCAAGGTAAGCAGTGCTTTGGTGAATCACGTGGTGCAATGTTAGCGTTTGAGCACCCTCGAGCAGCGGGATGCGTGCTTCATGCGCGAGGAGATCGACGTGAGCAAGTCACGGCGTTATGTGGTGCAGAGCAGGCGCATAATGTATTGTTAGATGGTGATCAAACGCGAGCTCAAAACCGGAACGAGAGTGCAGCGGTTGATTTGGTCAATTACTTACGTCTATTACATCGTTCAACGGTTGAGGCACCAGATGATCGGTATAGATCTCACTGATCTGGTATTTACTCTTAAGAATATCAAGCTCGCGTGGACTATTAACGGTATGCACAAAGGTTGTAATCTTATGCTGTGCTAGCGTAACGCCTAATCCTTGTTGGGCGCGATGTTTCGGCATAGTGATGGCAATACTTCCATGAAAACGGCCTAGCCAATAACGTATTTGGCGTGTATTGCCGTGAAAGCGATATAGCGTCCATATAATACGTTTAAACCCGAGTGCTTTAACGGGCTCAAATTGTTCGGGGTGATAAATCTGCGGTATAACGCGCTGACTCGCATCGGGTATTGCTTGATTGATTAGCGCCAGTGCTTGCTGGTTGTTTTCTTTTATATCCGTAACGATGCGAATGTGTGGGTGCTGTTGTAACCAGTCGCTGAGGGATTTAAGCGTACAGTTAGTGTGGTGCCCTTTGGGTAATACCTGCTGAAACTCGTCCAATGAGAGAGGACGGCTGGGTGTAAAGCCAAAGTTATCGTAGAAGCTTTTCCCCCAATCATGTAAGCAGACCAAATGACCGTCGCGGGTAAAACTAAAATCAATCTCAAATAACATGAACCCCCTGCTTACATTTTGTTTGAGCGCTTGCAAAGAGTTAGTGTAAGTGTGTTGATCTAGCCCCCCTCCAGCATGGGCAATGCGTAATGCTGGAAAGGGAAGAGTGGTAATTGACGCGGGAAAGTAGAATCGAGCATAGCTGAAAAGTATCCAGCTTAAGCTAATGACTATACAGATACGCACACAGAGTGTCAGCGTGCGACTAGCCATGTAAATGCTCAGTATCCGAAGTCACGTCAGGCGTTGCTATCGTATTGCTGTCACGAGGTTGCATTTGGTTCGGGGTGTTAAGGTAGTGGATAAGTTTGGTTTCTAAACGCCCGCGGCTGACATTATCTAATATGAACCCTGTGAATAAGCACATTGCGGAGATCAAGCCGAACCCACTGGCTAATAGGGCGGTAGGTAAACGATCAACCAACCCGGTATGTAAAAAAGCACTGATTACCGGGCCACCTAACATTAGGCTTGTGAGGGCAAAGGCGGTGGCCAGTAGAGAGAAAAACAGCAAAGGCTTAACATCACGTAAAAGAAACAAAATAAAGTTAAGGATCTTAAAGCCATCAGAGAAGGTGCGAAGTTTGCTGCTGGTTCCTACTGGACGATTGCGATAAGCGGTAGGCATTTCGATACATGGCAGACGATGATGTAGAGCGTGCACGGTTAATTCAGTTTCAATTTCAAAACCGTAACTGAGAACGGGCAAGGACTTCACAAAACGACGACTCATCACGCGATAGCCGGAAAAAACGTCATTAAGACGAGCGCCAAAAAAGCGATTAATGAGCCCAGAGAAGGCTTTATTGCCGAGGATGTGACCGGCTGGATACGCTTCGCGAGCGACTGTTCGGCTTCCCGTTATCATATCTAATTGCTCGTTGCGCAGCCGTTTAATCATCTTGCGGGCTGCAGACGCATCATAGGTATTGTCGCCATCAGCTAAAACAAAAATGTCAGCATCAATATCAGCAAACATCCGTTTAACGACAACGCCTTTGCCTTGTCGTTGCTCGTGGCGCACGACAGCGCCAGCTTGGCGAGCTTCAGCCACCGAGCTATCACTGGAGTTGTTGTCATATACGTAGACTGTGCAATCGGGTAGGGCACGCTTAAATGCGTGAACCGTATCTCCAATTGCCCCCGCCTCGTTATAGCAGGGAAGCAGTACGGCAACCTGTGATCCCATCGTGTTACTCCTTTCTTATTTTATATAGCAACACCCCGTTATCGGAGGTATCTATCAGTTCGAGCCAGTCAAACGGGGCTTGATTGAGCAATTGATTAATAAAAGAGCTTGGCGGTGACTCCTTGCTCATTAGGCGACTCGCCCCATCACCACCCAAGAGGAGGTAGTTAACGTCATGTTCAAATAGTTGTTGTTTAATGGCGAGATAATCGGTGGCGATAAACTGTTCTATCACCCATTGGTTCGCTGTTGTATTTCGGTGATAGGGGGCAGAGAAGACGTGATTATTTGTTAAGGCAAGAATTGGCGCGCCAAATTCAATAGGGGCTAATATTGTTTGCTGCTCTATACCGTGTCGAGTGAGTAGCTCCGTTTTGTAGTTGTTAGACTGATTGGCGGGCAAGCTGGAGGCGCTTTGCGGTAAATCACTGGTTAAGAACGTTTGTTGTAGTTGCCCTGCAACGAGCATTATACACAGTGGAATGCAGCTGATTAGCACCAATATTCTCAGCGCCGAGAAACGTATTTGGGTTAACGCAATGGCACAAATATAGGCTTGTAGGGGCAGTGCGATAACAAACGCGGTAAAAATGGTGCGTATTTGCCATAACAGCGGCAAACAGAGAAGAAGGAGCGCTAGCCCCAGCAGAGCTCTAAATAATGCGTTACGGGGAAGAAAAAAAGCACCAATAAATAGGGGGAGTAGAGTTAGTAGGTAGTTGCGCTTGCTTAGGATTCCATCCCGTTCAATATATGACCATATCGGTTTGGCTTCACTGACATGGTCTAGCCAGTATGTTTCTAATAACGGTGGGTAGTTGTAATAGACACCGCCGATAAGAGCAGGATATAAGCATAATACAGGGACTAGTACGACAGTGGCACAACCGATGAAGCGAGTGATGCGATGGGTGTGTCGCCAATAACAGTAGCGGTTGAGCCTTAAAGAGAGCTGACAGAAAGCAGCGCCGGCCAACAGTAAAGCGACATAGGGCAGTGACAGGGCATCGTAATGTGTATCAAAAAACTCTGTTGCAGGTCGATTTAATAACATTAAAAGGGCCGCAGTAACGGCGCCGAGCAGACAGAGGAAGGAGGCATATTGTAGCCAGCGCCAGCGCTGCACATAGCCAAGACAACTCATCATCAATAAGGAAAAAGCAAAGGCGAGCAAATTCTCCATTCCGACCCAGAAAGAGAGCGCGATAATCCCGCCCTGAATAAACGCACGGGTTTTGCTTAATAGCTCTTTTGGTTTGATAGGTAGAGCGGCAAGAAAAAGTGCAAATAACATGAGTTGAATGTTGTGATGATCAATGGCACCTGGTAGGAACTTGTTTAAGAGTGGAGAGAGTAAAGTAAACAAAATAGCGAGTTTTGCGGCATCGGCATTAGCGATACGTACGGTGAACACACCGACGGCAATAAGTAGCACCAGTAGATAGCATAAGGGAGTGATTGCAACAGCGATAGCTTGCGCTGTCTCTTTATCAGTGAATAAGGATGACAATAAATACAATAAGGCCAACGGAATATCAGGTAAGCGAGACCAGTGTATCAGTTGACCTGCATTAGGATTAAAGCTTTCAATCGGAGTGAGATGCCATCGACCACTCTCTAGCCATGTGGTGAATTGCAGATAGCGCATGTAGTCATCATTCCCCACCAATTGAAGCGTAAGCAATGTTTCCCATTGTGTAACGATATAAACGCCAACAATCAAACACCAAGCAATAAAGCTTGTTAGCATGAGTGAGCGATACGCTTGTTTAGGCCTTGGTAATGTTTGGTTGGTCATAATGAAACAGTATGCGCGTGTGAACACTGTACATTGTGGTGCATATGTAGAGGGTTGGGAGGAATTATTTGTCTTATCGTTAAGAAACGTCACCGTTGTTGCCGAGATGACGATGTAACTTGAGTTAACATTTAACGTGATAACCCGCACAGTTTAGGTTAGAATCGGTCAGCTTTTTAACCAATGATGCATGGAAATGACACGCACGGATAAGACTTTAAAAGTTGCTATAAATGGTTTTGGTCGCATTGGGCGCAGCGTGTTACGTGCGTTGTATGAGAGCGGCAAGCATCACCACATTGAGGTGGTTGCGGTGAATGAACTCGCTCAACCTGAAGCGATGGCGCATTTATTGCAATATGACTCTAGTCATGGCCGCTTTGGTAAGACCGTTCGTCACGATCAAGAGCACCTGTTCATCGATGGTGATGATGGCTCAACAGATGCGATTCGAATACTGCACCTTAATGATATCGATCTACTGCCTTGGCGAGACTTATCGGTTGATATCGTACTCGACTGCACGGGAGTATACGGCAGCCGAGAAGATGGACTGGCACACATCAAAGCCGGTGCCCAAAAGGTTTTATTTTCACACCCAGCGGCAAGCGACATAGATAACACGGTTATTTATGGCGTAAACCAACACTCTTTACGTGCAGACGATCGTATTGTTTCAAATGGCTCCTGTACGACTAATTGCATTGTCCCGGTCATTAAAGTGATCGATGAAGCTTTCGGCATTAACTCCGGCACCATCACAACAATACATTCAGCCATGAATGACCAGCAGGTCATTGACGCTTATCATGGTGATTTACGCCGAACTCGAGCAGCGAGCCAATCTATTATTCCCGTTGATACTAAGTTACATCTCGGTATCGGACGGATTTTCCCCCAGTTTGCCGATAAGTTTGAAGCCATTTCGGTTCGTGTGCCAACGATCAATGTTACAGCAATGGATTTGAGTGTCACTGTCAAGACTAATGTCACCGTTAATGACATAAATCAAGCATTGATCACAGCATCACAGTGTACATTAGACGGCATTGTGGATTACACAGAAGCACCTTTGGTGTCGATTGACTTTAATCATGACCCCCATAGCGCAATTGTTGATGGCAGCCAGACACGGGTGAGCGATCAACATTTAGTAAAGATGTTGGTGTGGTGTGATAATGAGTGGGGTTTTGCCAATCGCATGCTGGATACTGCGTTAGCAATGCATCACTCTCAGCGTGAAGATATCGCGTTGTAAACTAATATTTAGTTCACGTGCCTATATGAAATCGGCACATTAAATTTTTGGCTAACATGAGTAGAGGACACAGAATGTCTGTCATCAAAATGATTGATCTTGACCTAGCTGGTAAGCGCGTATTTATCCGTGCTGACCTGAACGTACCAGTAAAAGAGGGTAAAGTAACCTCTGATGCACGTATTCTTGCATCACTGCCAACCATCAAGCGCTGCCTAGACGCTGGCGCAAAAGTAATGGTTACGTCTCACTTGGGTCGTCCAACTGAAGGCGAGTACGCAGAAGAGTTTTCTCTACAACCTGTCGTTAACTACCTAAATGACGCACTTGATTGTGAAGTGAAGCTAGCGAAGGATTACCTAGATGGTCTAGAGCTGAATGCTGGTGAACTCGTTGTTCTTGAGAACGTTCGCTTTAACAAAGGCGAGAAGAAGAACGAAGAAGAACTATCTAAGAAATACGCAGCACTATGTGACATCTTCGTCATGGATGCATTCGGTACAGCGCACCGCGCACAAGCATCAACGCACGGTGTCGGCACTTACGCGCCAGTAGCATGTGCAGGCCCACTTCTTGCTGCTGAACTAGAAGCACTAGGCAAAGCAATGGACAACCCAGAGCGTCCATTGGTTGCGATTGTTGGTGGTTCTAAAGTATCAACTAAGCTAACTGTATTAGAGTCACTATCTAAAGTTGCTGACCAACTTGTTGTTGGTGGCGGTATCGCGAACACCTTCATTGCTGCAGAAGGCCACAACGTCGGTAAGTCTCTATATGAAGCAGACCTTGTTGATACGGCTAAAAAGCTAATGAAAGAGTGTGCAATCCCAGTCGCGACTGACGTTGCTTGTGCAAAAGCTTTCGACGAGAACGCTGAAGCTGAAATCAAGCACGTTTCTGAAGTTGCAGATGATGACATGATCTTCGACCTAGGCCCTGATTCAACAGCGGCACTGGCAGAAATCATTGCTAACGCTAAAACGATTCTTTGGAATGGCCCTGTAGGTGTATTCGAATTTAAGAACTTTGAAGCGGGTACTGCTGGTATCTCTAAAGCCATCGCAGAATCTGCTGGCTTCTCTGTTGCTGGTGGTGGCGATACATTGGCAGCGATTGATAAGTTCGGTATCAAAGCAGACGTTTCTTACATCTCTACTGGTGGTGGTGCATTCCTTGAGTTTGTTGAAGGTAAAGTACTTCCAGCTGTCGCGATGCTAGAAGAGCGCGCAAAAGCATAATTTGTCTAAGGCGGTGTGACGTGCATCGCCTTTTTTAAACTTTTTTGCCTATCGTTTGTGAAATGGATCTGCTTTTTATAGAATAGCGACCAAGCAAACGATTGCAACGTGTGAGTAATCACAGACAACAAGTAAATAGGACTATTGTCATGTCTAAGATCTTCGATTTTGTAAAACCGGGCGTTATTTCTGGCGACGACGTTCAGAAAGTATTTGAAGTAGCAAAAGAGCACAAATTTGCTCTTCCTGCGGTTAACGTAGTTAACACTGACTCAGTTAACGGCGTTTTAGAAGCTGCTGCAAAAGTAAAATCTCCTGTTGTTGTTCAGTTCTCTAACGGCGGCGCTGCGTTCTTCGCAGGTAAAGGCGTTAAGATGGAAGGTCAAGGAGCACAAATCCTTGGTGCAGTTGCTGGTGCGAAATACGTACACGCAGTAGCTGAAGCGTACGGTATTCCAGTTATCCTACACACTGACCATGCAGCGAAGAAGCTTCTTCCATGGATCGACGGCCTACTAGATGCTGGTGAAGAGTTCTTCGCTCAAACTGGCAAGCCTCTATTCTCTTCTCACATGATCGACCTATCTGAAGAGTCTCTGGAAGAGAACATCGAGACTTGTGGTAAGTACCTTGAGCGTATGGCTAAGATGGGTATGACTCTTGAGTTTGAACTAGGTTGTACTGGCGGTGAAGAAGACGGTGTTGATAACACTGACATGGATCAGTCTGAGCTATACACTTCTCCTGAAGATGTTGCATACGCTTACGAGAAACTAAGCCCAATCAGCCCACGTTTCACTATCGCTGCCTCTTTCGGTAACGTACACGGTGTTTACCAAGCAGGTAACGTAGTACTGACTCCAACTATCCTTCGTGATTCTCAAGCATACTGTGCAGAGAAGTTCGGAATTGCGCCTAACGCTCTGAACTTCGTATTCCACGGCGGTTCTGGTTCTACTGAAGCAGAGATCAAAGAGTCTATCTCTTACGGTGTTATCAAAATGAACATCGATACTGATACTCAGTGGGCGACTTGGGATGGTGTTCGTCGTTACGAAGCTGAAAACCGTGATTTCCTACAAGGTCAAATCGGTAACCCAACGGGTGAAGCTGCGCCAAACAAGAAGTTCTACGATCCACGCGTATGGCTACGTGCTGGTCAAGCGTCAATGGTTACGCGTCTAGAAAAAGCCTTTGCTGACCTAAACGCGATCGACGTACTGTAATTTAGTTTTACAGTCTGATTGACAGATAAAGCCTCGTCGATGACGAGGCTTTTTTTTGTCTTGCTGCTGTTAAATTGCTAATTAGGTGTTCGCGGTTTGTAAAAAAGTATTTATACTCCTTATGATTACGCTTGCGCGATTGCGCTAGCCTATGATGTTTTTTATCAGGGAGTATATTTATGAGTGTGGAGTCTGCAGCGGATCAAGTCGTTGATACGCTAGTAAACAATGAGTTGACGGAAGGGGTACTGGATGCTGGCACTTGGGTTGTAGATAATCAGGAGTTGCTGATTAGCTACGGCGTGAATATTCTGTCAGCGATCATTATTCTTTTCATTGGTAATATCTTTACCAAAGCGGTCTCTCGCGGTGTGGCTAGAATACTGCGTAAACGGGATCTTGATGAAGCGGTTGTCGAGTTTATTTCAGCGTTAGTGCGTTATCTGTTGTTCACGATTGTGTTGATAGCGGCACTTGGCCGAATTGGCGTGCAGACGGCATCCGTGGTCGCGGTGATTGGTGCCGCCGGTTTAGCGGTCGGTTTGGCACTGCAGGGGTCGTTATCTAACTTTGCCGCAGGGGTAATTATTGTCGCGTTTCGTCCTTTTAAGTCAGGGGACTACGTTGAGGTTGCCGGAGTATCTGGTGCCGTTGAGTCAATTCAAATATTTTCGACGGTATTGAAAACACCAGACAACAAGATGGTGGTTGTGCCGAATGGTAGCGTTATTGGTAGCCCGATCACTAACTATTCCCGTCATTATACTCGGCGGATTGACTTCGTTATTGGGGTGTCTTATAGCGCCGATCTGCAAAAGACGAAGCAAGTCTTGGCTGATATTTTGTCGCGTGATGAACGGGTTTTATCGACACCTGAACCGATGATTGGTGTAACGGAGTTGGCTGATTCTTCGGTTAACTTTGTTGTTCGACCTTGGGTTAAAACAGAACAGTATTGGCCAGCCTATTTTGATTTGCTACAAGCGATTAAAGAGGGCTTAGACGCCGAAGAGATCGAAATACCTTTCCCACAAATGGATGTGCATCTCGATAAGTCCGCCTAATGTTTAACGTGAGCACCTTAGAGGTATTGCCGCTTAAGGTGCTCACTATGTCGTTCCGGTTTTAAGCCGCTCAGAAGTCGACAGCGATACGTTTTGATTTATTTAACCATTGCTCGAATTGTTCTGTTGGCATTGGTTCAGCAAAGAGATAGCCTTGTAGAATCTCACATCCAATCGATTGTGCTTGCTTGATATGTAGCTCTGTCTCGACGCCTTCAGCCACCACTGGCACATGAAATTTCTTTCCAATAAATTGAATGGTCTCGACAATAATCTGGTGTTGCGGGGTATTATTACGAATAAATGAATGGTCAATTTTTATTTGGCTAAATGGCACATGCGCGAGTAACGCAAGAGAGGATTGTCCCGTTCCAAAGTCATCCATACTTAATATTACCCCTATTTCATGCAGGGATATAATGGCACGCTGCGCTTGTCGACAACTGGCGAAGGCGATATTTTCGGTTAACTCTAATGTAATTTTATCTGGCGGCAGTGCATAGTCGCTAAGGCTGGTTTGGATAAAATTACAGAAATTCTCATCTTCGAGATCACGAATAGAGATATTCAGTTGTAATTGAAAGTCATGTCCTTGTTGTCGCCAACGCTGAAAATCTTTAAATGCGTGCGTGAAAACACGACGCGTTATCTGGCGCATCAGTGGTGTTTGTTCTGCAAAAGGTACGACTTCGCTAGCGGGCAAAATCTTACCCGATGGAAGGCGCCAGCGAATTAATACTTCAGCACCAAATAAACAGTAACCATGGCTATACACCAAAGGGTGATAGAAAACCACAAACTGATCGGTATTGAATGCTGAATTTAGTTGTGCATTTATATCTAAGTTGTTGTTTGATATCGCTTTCATCCCAAGACGATAAAAGATGTAACTGACGCGAGTCTGCCGCGCGTAATGCATGGCGATATTGGCATGCTGTAAAAGCTGTTCAGCGCTCTCACCATCAATAGGGTATTGTGCAATGCCGATGTGGGAAGAGAGAGAGATGTCAGTATGTTCAATTCTAACGGTTTCTGACAGCACTGTTGCGAGCTGTTTTCCTTGCCTTGCTGTATCCACTTCATTGCTGTTGTCTATAACAACAGCAAACTCATCCCCTGCGACGCGTGCAATATAGGAATTTGGCGAGTAAAGGGTGATCTGTTCAGCTAACTGTTCTAAGAGCCTGTCTCCCGCGGCATGGGATAAGACGTTATTGACCTGTTTCAAATCTTCAAAATCGATCAGCAAGATAGCCAACTCTTGATGTCGGGATTTTGCGTTTTTAAGCTTTTTGTCTAGTTGCTGCAATAAGTGGTGGCGATTTGGAAAACCAGTGAGTGGGTCATGATCATTATAGTGCTGAGTTTGTCGTTGGAATTTGGTAATAAATTGTGTTGCAGATTGGCAAACATAAAGAAGGGTATAGATAATTGTGCCACCAATAAACAAGAAGAGTGCAAGCTTGAAATCGAGATAGAGATGATCATTTTTAAGCGCGAGGTAGCCTAATTGAGTTGCATAGCTAAATAGGAATATGAGCATCAGTGTCGTCAGTAAACTAAAGGGTAATGTGGGAGCCTGACGTTGAATTTTTTGCGCCGGTGTAATGGATGCAAATACCAGCAGCAAGCCTGCTAAAACAAGGCAGACATTGATGAGCTTGAGAGTCATAACTCATGGCTCCTTATGAATGGAGGCATGAGGCGTAACCTCATGCCCCAAAGGCAAAAAGTGGTTATTTAGTGTTTATTCGATGCGGTTATCAATAGCGTAAACGGAAGATTGAAACTGGTTATTATCCCAAGTCTTACTGGCTTTTACTCTGGGGCTTTCAACTTGTAGTTGTTTGGCCTGCGCTAAGTTTTCTTGCGCAGTAATATAATAAGTAGGGCTGGCATCAATGGCTTTTTGTAAGAAGTGTATGGCGGCTTCATAGTCACCTTCCAGCATGGCAAAGTAGCCGATATCATTGTATGCGGCTTCAGGCTTCATCGCATGTTTCAAGGCACCATATGCGGCGTTATATTGCCCTTTTCTTATGTAAATCAAACCCAAGTTAGACCATGCTTTGTCTGATTGTGAATTTAATTTAGTGATGCGTTTATAGATATTTTCGGCTTGATTGAGATCACCATTCATATAGAGAGAATAGGCGTAGTTATTTAGTAGCTTTTCGTCTCGTGGCTGTTGGTTTAAACCGAGCTTATAGAGTTTTTGCGCATCGAGGTGTTTTGTTTCTAAGTCACAAATAACCCCGAGGGCATTGTAGGCATTTAAAGGGGATTGAGCGTCAATGAGTAGGCGCGTATTTTCATCTTCTATTTGCTCCGCCTCAACCGAGTTGCTTTGGCGCTTTTGATCAAGCACGATGGCTTGCGTTAGGCTTGTTTTGGCGCTCTCTTTATTACCTAGTTTTAGTTCTGTGTTGCCAAGCGCTGTTAAATATTGGCTATTGTTTGGATTGGCGAGGGAGGCACGCTCATACGCTAACCTGGCAAGGTCATAATTGCCGCGTTGTTGGTGGATATAACCGACTTTATAGTAAGCGATGTCAGCCTCTTCTTGAGAGGGAAAACTTAAGGCTCGAATGTATTCATACAGGGCAAGATCGGCATCTTGTGCTAAATAGGCTTGATCACCCCGCGCGATGGCCTCCTGTGGTGAAGCAGGAGGGAAGTCGCCACTCAGCCCCAGCGTTGATTTTCCGTCATACAGTTCATGATCAAAGCCACTAAGCTGGGTTTGTTGGTCTTCGGTGGTGGCGCAGCCTGCTAAGATGCTCAGTACGCCACCAATAAAAACGAATTGTTGAATTTTTTTATTCATAATCAGATGTCCTAATTGGAAAAGTAGGCGATAAGTCCCAAAATACCGGGGCCGACTGCCACGGCGAAAAAGCCCGGCCAAATGCATGTCACTAGCGGGAAAATCATTTTAGTACCAATTTTTGCTGCTTCTTCTTCTGCTTTTTGCATGCGTTTGTCACGCAAATCTTCAGCGTATTCTCTCAGTGTGTCGGCAAGACTGGCACCAAGGCGAATAGATTGGCTGACGACACTGACTAAGGCTTGCAACTCGTACATGCCAGTCCGAGCAACGAACTGTTTTAATGCGGTAGGAAGGTCCATACCAACCCGCATTTTTTGGCATACCAAAGAGAGTTCATCGCTGAGTTCAGGCGATAGGGCGCTGATCTCTTTTGCGACTCTATTTAACGCGCTATTAAAGCCAAGCCCTGCTTCGGCACTAACAATTAATAAGTCGAGCGCATCAGGAAAAGAACGAGAGAGGCGTTTTATGCGTGCAGTTGCTTTTTTGTCTAGAACGTAAGAGGGAAGCAATGAACCGAGCCCCGCCCCCATTAGCATATAAAAGGCAACGGTTTTTAGCGTTGTATCAGAAGAGAAATAAGCCAACAGGCCTGCGATGCCCATCATAATAACGGCACTTAAGAATTTTATCGCATAAAATACTTTTACCGCAGAGGTTGAATGGTAGCCTGCATGCATGAGTAAAGCGGTAGTCGTTTGGCGTTCTGCGTGGGAACGAGTACCCACATATTTGTCCATTGACTCTAAGGTATGGGTTAGTTTGTTAGCGTCGTCCTTGCTTTTCGCTTCCGTATTGGACAGGTTCTTCATTCTGGACTTTATTGGGTTAGCCAGCGTAGTCGCAAGATAAAATAGCGCCATAAAAAACAGCACGGATGATAAAAAGATGGCACTCAAGGTGATAAAGCGTGTGCTGTCATCACCAAATGCACTGTTGCTTAGTAGTTGTGAGATGAAGTCCATGATTACACCTCTATGTTCAGTATTCGGTTAATCCAAATCAGTCCTAGCGTCATCAGAATACCGGTTGTGGCGAGCAGTTTGAGTCCGACAGGGGATTCAAAAAGGAGGTCAAGGTAGCCGGGTGTGGTGAAGTAGAGCATGATAAACAAGCCGAAAGGCACCATCATCAGTATCTTCGCGGATAGACGCCCTTCAGCAGAAACACTGCGGACTTTACGTAAAAGTCGAAAGCGGCCGCGAATAACATTAGAGAGTTTATCGAGCGTTTCAGACAGGTTTCCTCCCGTCTCTTTTTGAATGATAACGGCGCTATTAAATGCCATGACGCTGATGGTTGGATTTCGATGTGCAAAATTGGCGAGCGACACCTTGAGGTCGACCCCGTAACTGAGTTCGATGTACACCTTTCCAAACTCTTCGGCGATGGGGGAAGGCATCTCTTCACTGACGGTTTTCATTACTTCGGTGAAGGGATAACCAACAATTAATGCGCGGCGCATCACTTCCAATGCCTCGACAAACTGTTCCTCAAAAAGATTGAGGCGCTTTTCAATTTTCCCTTTTAACCAAAAGTAGAAAATAGCCACTAAGATAACCGGTATCGCTAGGGCGATAGGAATGCTCTTGAAAACAAACAGTGTAGCGAGCATGGCAGTAACGGACAGTAGAGTAAGGCTAATAATGACCTTGTAGGATTTCCATTTTAAACCTGCAAAAGAGAGCTTTTCACTGAGAGTTTCACAAAAGGGTAAGCTCTCTAACTTTCTTTCTAATGGACTTAAACTGTCCAAATAGCTCTTTCTTATCAAGGACTCTTGAGCAGCAAATGATTCCGATTGTTCAATTTCAATCAGTTTACGTTTTAGCAGCCGCGAACGGTCTGCCCGTAGCCCACTCGCACCAATTAGAACGGTCTGAGATAACAGCACAGCGGCAATAAACAAAAAGACAAAGAAAACAATTAGGGTGTGTTCAGACATTAGAACCTCCTTTCACTGCCGGGAACAGAGAAATAGGAATAGGGAATGTCGATTCCCATGCGCTTGAAGTTTTCGATAAATGAAGGGACATTACCAGAAGCGACGTAATTACCGATAACGTTGCCATTTTCATCGAGTCCTTTGCGCTTAAAGTGAAATAGCTCAGTAAGGGTAATCACATCCCCTTCCATTCCATCGATTTCGGCAATACTGGTAACGCGACGTTTGCCATCTTCCATGCGGCGCAATTGCACAACGATATTTATTGCCGATGAAATCTGTGCTCGAATATTTTTGGCCGGCATGTTCCAACCCGCCATGGCAAACATATTTTCAATGCGGCCGATAGCATCGCGTGGCGTATTGGCATGAATTGTGGTCATCGAACCATCATGGCCGGTATTCATCGCCGCAAGCATATCAACGGCTTCCGCGCCTCGCACTTCCCCAACAACAATGCGGTCTGGACGCATCCGGAGTGAGTTAATGACCAGCTCGCGCTGAGTAATGGCACCGCTGCCTTCAATATTAGGGGGACGAGTCTCCAGCCGAATTACGTGTGGTTGCTGAAGCTGAAGTTCGGCGGAATCTTCAATGGTGATGATGCGTTCGGTTGGGGGAATGAAGCCTGAGCATATGTTTAAGGTCGTGGTTTTACCTGACCCCGTTCCGCCCGAAATGAGCACATTGAGTCGGCCTTTAACCACTGCCTCTAGAAAGTGACCAATTTCAGGGGTTAGAGTACCAAATTCAATTAACTGTTCCATTTTTAGTTTTTCAACAGAAAAACGACGAATAGACAGTGATGGCCCATCAATGGCCAATGGAGGGATAATGGCATTGACCCGAGAACCATCTTTTAAACGTGCATCGACCATCGGTGAGCTTTCATCGATGCGCCGCCCGACCATAGAGACGATGCGGTCAATAACATTGAGCAGATGCTCGTCGTCGCGAAACGTCGCCCCCGTTCTTTCTAGCTTCCCTTGGCGTTCAACGTAGATAGTCTGGCTACCATTGACCAAAATATCAGAAATACTGCTGTCCTTGAGCAGCGCTTCTAAGGGGCCTAGCCCGAGAATTTCATCGCAGATATCTTGAATTATCGTTTGTCGAGTTTCTGCATTTATTGGCAGGTTATAGCTCAATAGCAAACTCGACGTGGTTTCAGCGATCTGCTTCGCGGCTTCGGTTTTGCCAATTTGTTCCAGTTGTGACAAGTCTAACAGTGTGTAAAGCTGCTCGAGGGTTTGTTTCTTAAGACTACGGTACTTTTCATCTTGCGGTGTCGACTGCACTCCCGTGCCCACTTGTTTTTCTGGTACATTTTTTGACAAAAACATTCCTTATCTCCTCTTCCCGCTGAACATTTTCCAAAGGCTTTTTTTATGCGATGTTTTTTTGCCTTGTATGTGATCGAGCAGTTGTTGTATGTCTTTGATGATGTAGCTTTTAGAAAAGTGTGACGCCAGCGGCTGCGCTAAATCAGCAGAGGCGGTCACGCTGCAATAGTCGTTACTAACGGTGAAAACTTTGTTGAGCCCCAATGTTTGTTGTATCTGTTTTACGTCAATGTTCTCTTTTTTACAGTAACGGTTAATAACAATTTGAATCGCTTCTTGCCTTACCCCTAAGTACTGTAATTGTTTCAGTAGTTGTGCTGCTTCCTTTAATGAAGGGATGGTTTGCTGAACCACGATAAAGACAAACTCGGCTTCATGTAACATAGAGCTGAAATGGCGTTCTAGGCCTCGAGACATATCCAAAATAACGTCTGAGTATTTTTGACGTAACTTTAATTGGAAGTCATATAGCTCGTTTGCTGATAAGGGGGGCGTATCATCCATAAAATGCGCTTGGCGGTTGGTGATAAAGCGTAGCCCTGACTCGTGTAGAGAAAGAAAACCGTCTAGTGCATAGTCGTCAATTTCTTCAATTTGTTGGATAGCATCTTGCAGCATGTATTTTGGTTTGGCTGCTAGAAGATCTGCGACACAGCCGAACTGGGAATCAGTATCGACAAGCACAGGCGAAGACTCATTTTTAAGTGCCATCATGTGTGCGAGGGTCGTTGCAATGGTGGTGGCGCCCATGCCCCCTTTAGAGTTAATCACGGCACAGAGCCGGCCTAGTTGGGTATTTTGCTTCTTGTCGATAGCGATATCACGCAGGATTTCGTCAATTTCATGTTCATCAAAAGGAATGACGAGGACATCTTTGATGCCGAGCTTGAGGGCTTGGCGCATTAGGCTCGTTTCCGCTTCTTTGCTGATTAGAATGACATTAATTGACGGGTTGCAGCTATATAGGTGCTTTACTAACTGTTGCCAGTCCAATTCGGCATCGATAATCGCGAAATCGGCGTGTTCTATTTGGGTGCTGTTTAACGCATGGCTGTCGGCGCTACAGTGCAACGTAATATTTGGCCAAGTCGAAATGTAGCTGCTAAGACTTGAGATAAAGCTCTGCCCTTCGGACAATATCAAACCGCTCAACTTGGCTGCTAATGGCTTCTTAATCTGTTCCCCCGTAGAGGGAATGACTTTTAAATTGTTCATAATACGTCCTTAGCAGTCGGTGAACCCTGTCCGGTGTACGCCTAAACTTTCTCTGGGTAAGACAGTTCTGAAATTTTGTGACGAGATTGGACCGAAATTAATAAAGGGAATCATTAGGTTGATTGTGAAATTATTGATGGTAGCTTCAACAAACTCGATCTGATCGTAAATACTTTCTTGAGTTAGGTCGCCAGTGACGGCATTGCCGTTACTGTCGAGGTAACGAATATTGAGATTGCCAGAAGTGAATCCAGCGACATTGACATTGTTCATAACCGCGCGACTAATAGCGTCGGCTTGCTCTGTGGTAGTGACTTGGCATACGGCAGCCAAGCGCGCTGCGCGCCGGCTGGTTTCATTCATAACATGCCAAGAAAAATACAGACGGCCAAACTCTATCGTGGCAAATAACAAAATGAAAAAGAGGGTGGCGATAAAGGTAAACTCTACAGCCACTAAACCGTGTTGATGTTTTCGAGAGGCGTGAGAAGGAAGTCCGTACCGCATCACAATATCCTCATTTGTTGGCTGGCAATCAAGTTAAATGAAAGAGAGAGATCTCGATTACTGAATAAGTTCGGTAGCGCTGACATGATAGGTTGATAGGGGTAGCGAACCTCGACATTTACCACGTTGCCATTTAATGACACAGTGACATGGTCAGCACTTAGGGTTGGAAGCCAGCTTGTGCCTGAAGCAGCTTCGCTACCATACAACACGATGTTTTTTGCGGTGGTAATATTGTCACTTGATAGGGTATAGACCCCAGTACTGCCAGTCCCAACAACATTAACAAGATAACGTGCACTGTTACGCGACAGCTTTTGGACTTGGGTGTGATAAAAGAACGCTCGACCCAACTCCATAATAGCGAAGAGAAGCAGCAGCAATAGGGGTAAGATAATGGTCATTTCAACCATCGCTAATCCACGCTGCTTTCTTTTTTTGGATAAGAAACGTTTCATTATGAGTCCTCACTGTCCGGGTCTTTGAACAGTACAATACGGTATGGACCTTCAGCGTCAGGTGTTAGCCCAGCATGACCGGTGCTAACCCCACACTCTTCTATAAACTCACCAACAATCCATGAACTGTTGCCGCCGCCACTATTTCCGTTACCGCTTGTGCTTGCAAGGTTGGTTTCGCTGACGGGTTGACTAAGAAAGAAGCACGCCAAAGTGGTTAGCGGGACATTAAGGCGCCCGCCGCCAGCATCATTGGTGGCTTCACAATCGATAACAGGGACAACGATTTTACGACGATAGTTACAGTTGCCGTTGGCTTCACATGCGGTTTGGTAGTCGTCATAGTCGAAATAATTATCAGGTATGTTGGCAACGTAATTGGTGCTGCCATCACTTCCTTCTTGTTCTAAGACAGTGATGGGGGTATTAAAGGTTGGGATTGTATCGGGTGGATAAATGTCGCCAGTATCTCGTAGTGTACCTGTGGTCGGCGTGGCAAAGCGTGTATCGATCGCTTCAGATGGACCAACCATGTTGCCTGGCTCTGTTGTCACACTGCTGCCATCACCGTAGAAAGCACAGATGTCGTACCCGCCCGCTAGCGCGTAGCGGTAGTCGTTAGCACCTGCCATTAGGTTTCCATCTTCGTCATACAGTGCGATGGCCTGAAAATTGCCTGAGCCGATATCATCATTTTGCCCGGACGCTTTTAATACATGCACTGAGCCTTTGGTGAAACCTGTACCATTGAGTAAGCCCCCACTTGTCGGGTCGGTCTCATCGCCAGCACAGATACTAATTGGTACCACATTACAGCTTGAGATGACGGTTGTGCTTGGTCCGGATACAGCGGAGGCGCGGGCGGCGAAATCGAGATTAAAAATACGCACAAAGAACTCATTCACATCTGAGTTTTCAAGCCTGACCCGTACATAAGGTGCGTCGGCTCCTCCTCCATTAGAAAAGGGAAGGCTATCTGAAAACTCATAAATGGGCGTAGGCAGATCAAGGTTGTTGTTGCCATCAAGTTGCATACTGTCTGCCAACAGTGCATTAGCTGCTGCGATAGCGGCGGCATGATCCCCGCCAGCATCAATGGTTTGCGCAGCGGTGAGTGCTGCTGTATCAGCCAAATTTTGTAACTTGCCTTTTGAGGTGATCAGGTTGCCGACATCTAATGCCATAGCAGCAGCCCCCAATAGAACCGCAATCGAAATCGTGGCAAAGACTGCAACGACACCCCGCTGTTTAGCGGGGTAAAAAGGTCGCGCTTTCATAATCACACCTCTTTCTTTTAATAAATGATGAGATATCATCAATTAACATCAGCAACAATATTGGCCTCTTTGGCTTCAGTCGCTTTGTCACCACTCTCATAATCAGAGATACTTTGATATGCCTGACTACCCCTGCGTGACGGTATCGTGTCGGGTACTTGCAGTTCTGCTTGCTTATCAACCGTTTGCAAAGAGATGAGCTGTTGCCTGCTGTGGCCTAGCTCATAAGTATCTGCACACCCAACGGCAAATAGACTGATGCTGAGGGTGAAGGTCGTAATGGGGTTACGTATCATCATTATGGCTTCCTTCTTTATAGACTATGACCAAATTGACCTTCTGCACCGCTCTCTCCTGCTGGTGCTGGAGCGGTTGTCGCTTGAGCTGCATGACTTGATTGAGTGTCACGCTCTTCTAAGCGACTCATCTGTCCCAAAAGGTAGTATTGCCAGTCATCTGGTTCGACAAACGCATCAGTCGGCAGCTGTACATCTTGTTTGCGGATCGGTTTAACTAAGCGTGGGGTGACCAAGATAACTAGCTCAGTCTCTCCTTTTCGAAATGACTGGCTACGGAACAGTTGTCCCAACAGTGGAATATCACCAAGCCCAGGCAGCTTCTCAACGGAGTCGGTAATGTTCTCGCTTAATAAGCCAGCAATGCCGATGGTTTGTCCGTTGCCTAGTTCGACGGTGGTTTTAGCATTACGTGTCGCTAATGCAGGAACAAAAAATTGCGTTTCAGTATCACCGGGCAAGAAGCTGACACTGTTAGTGGTGGTGATATCGCTGACTTCGACATTCAAGGCTAAATTGATGTTGTCAGAGCTAAGCACGGTAGGTACAAAGCTTAATCCGACCCCAAACTCTTTAAATACAATAGTGATGCCATTTTCATCTGGTACTGGAATGGGGAATTCACCACCGGAGAGAAACTCTGCAGATTCACCACTCAATGCGGTAAGTGTTGGTTCAGCCAATACTTTGGCCAGTCCATTGGTTTTAGCAATACTGAACGCGGCATTAAATAGGGTGTCACTGCTAAGGAAGCTGGCGAATAGCCCTTTATCTTCTATCGTTGGAATTGCTGAGACGATTTCCCCAGTGACTGGCACGGCTCCACCACCGCCATTCGCGGCTCCGAGTATCCAGTTGCCGTCGGCGGCAGCGAGAATAAAGTTGGAGTCAAATTCACGGATTAGAGAGCGTTTTACTTCAGCGACGGTGACTTCAAGCATGACCTGATGTGATCCGCCAACACTCATCATATTGATGATATTGGTAGGATCATCGGTAAAGGTGCCAGCAATCTCGACAGCCCGTGAGACATTATTGCTGTCAGAGACTTCCCCGCTTAGTACTAAGCGGCTTTGCGAGGTATGCACAGCGATGGATTCGTTAGGCATAAACTCATATAGCTTGGCTTTGACAGCGTTGATGTCGTGCGTTACCTCAACATCCATGACAGTAATCAGGCGATCCTGAGCGTCCCAGATGATCACATTGGTGGTACCGAGAGATTTACCAAGTACATAAATTTTATTGGTGCGCATAATCAGAATGTCGGCGATGTCTGGATTACCAATTGAAATTTTCTTCGCGCGGCCCGGAATTTCAATCAAACGAGACTTATTGTATGGCACCGTAATATTTTCTGTTCTAGAGACAGCAGCCCAAGCTGTCACACTGCATAATGCATAGAGCGTAAGAGCGATAATTGTTATCCCTAAGGATGAGAGTCGTATAGACCGAGACATGTTATTTCCCCTTATATTTTCACTTTAACGCGACTTGATTCCGTGCCTTTTATAATCGTTACCTGCTCTGTTGTTGGTCGGTAAGAGCGTCGAACAGGTTTATCCTCAGTTTTTGGGTTGCGCAGTGCTAATTGCAATTCGCCTCTCGATTGTGCATTAACCAGTGTAATGACCTGTTCGGGCTTCAGTTCTAGGGTTACTGCTCGCACGATGATCGGACTGGCATCATCTGTCCGCGCAGTCTGATCCACGGCGAGAATTTTCACCCGCTTTAAAACGGTAGAGGCATAACCCACGTCGTCTTTTGAATAGATAACATCGACAAAGTCACCTGGCAGTAAGAACCCAGCCACACCAATGACATCGTTGACGCGAATGGTGATTGCTCGCATATTAGGCTCGATCAAAGCAGCAAGTGTTGTGCCTTCTCCCGGCTCAGCGATGCGCTCGGTGCGGATTAAATCATCGACAAATAACTCACTGTCGGCCAGCTTACCAATAACATCTTCCGTGCTGGAGTAGCCCATTGTTTCAACCAGTTCGGTCGGGTAATCTTTCATTTTTAAGTGCTTAGCTTGAATCTCCGTCCCTAAAGGGATGTTTTGTGCCGCGACTACCCGTGAGACTGTCGGAATTTCTTCTACTACCGTGATGGTTTCAATTTGCGGCTCTATGTTTTGTGATGTCGCTTGCTCATTGGTTTGTAGTGACTGTTGCTGCTGTTCTAACCAGTTATTGGCAAAGTAAATTGCAGCCGCACCCATACCTATAGAAATCAAAAACATAAGTAGTAGTTTGGTTCGTGCCATGATTATTACTCCTTGTGATGCTCATTGATTTCATCGACGAAATAGCTTTGCCATGCACTGTCTATTAATGCAGTGGTGACGGTGGGTGGGTGTCGGTGAAAGTCGATTTGGTTCTTGCACATCAGTGATAAGTCCCGCGGATAGCAGGGCAATAGCGGGATATCAAAGCGGCGGTGCAACGTGTGTGTAATGTAGTCAATGGATTCAGGGCCAATACTTAGGCCGTGAGATTCACAGCCAGCACGCCATAACTGTTTGTAGTCGTTACTGCTAACGGGCTTAAATTCAATTTTGTAACCAATGCGCCGCAAGAAGGCATCATCAGCGAGCTTTTTAGGGTGAATATTGGAAGAAAAGACCAATACCTGCTCAAAAGGGATTTTAAAGTGTTCACCACTAGAGAGGGTGAGGTAATCAATTTTTTCTTCCAGTGGAACGATCCAGCGATTCAGTATGCTATCGACAGAGACGCGTTGTCGCCCCAAATCATCAATGATCAAAATACCGTTGTTGGCTTTCATCTGTAGTGGTGCCAGATTGATATTTCGAATCTGATCAACGCTGATTTCAAGCATATCGCTGGTTAACTCTCCGCCAACGACAACTTCGGGTCGCTCGCAGAGAATTAATCTGGTGTCATTGCCATCCGAAAGTAATAAGCGGTTATGTTGTTGCTCTACCGGATGATGCAAAATAGGGTCAAAGACTTGAATAATCTGATTATTGACATAAATGGCATAAGGGATATATACCGGCGTATTGTATAAGCGAATCAACCTCTTAGAGATGTAGGTTTTCCCGGTTCCCGGTAGCCCATAGATGAAAATAGCACGACCAGAGTTAAGAGCAGGCCCTAAGAGGTTAACAGTGTCAGCGGATAGAATGACATCGCTAAGTGCCGCAGAAAAGGTGTCAGGGGAGAGCTCTTCTTTTAGTTGGGCTTGATGCGTGATCAACTGACGATACAGAGAGAGAGAGATGGGTGCGGGTCCTAAATAACCATCACGTTGTAGTTCAAGCTGGGCAATTTGTCGCCCTTTTTGGGTTAACGTGTAAGTTAATGAGGTGGCGCCAAATTGACTTTTGACTTCAAGTAACGCATCCGTTTTAAGTTTGCGAACGATCTGTTCGATAAGATTACCCGGTATTGCAAGCTTATCCGATAATTGGATAACATTTGCTTCGATACTTTGTTGTAAATGCTTTAACAAAAGCGCCTCAAGCAGGCGTTCAGGCACATCCAACTCAGAGAGCTGAGTGGGTTTTCGCCACTGTTGTGGTGTTTGCCCATTATCGCTGGGAGGTAAAATAATATCGTCAGCCTGAGACATGGTTCATCCTAAACAAAGTTAAGGGGATTAAACTCTTTTTATGAAGACAAGCAATATATCCAGTCTAATCTTATGAATTTAAATCAATATCACTAAAGATAGCGTGGCGAGAAAGATACTCCCTGCCATGGGTATTGCACCAAACTGGTATGTGGAATTGTTTTTTTTCGCCAGATTAGTGCGAAAATAAAACAGGTAGTACCATTTAGCATATAAGGCTTTGATTTTACCGTCATAGCAGAGTTTTAAAATGCACAGGCAACCACTTATTACGAGTGAGAGTGCGATTAATAAAACAATGCCATTTATTCCCACAAAGGCACCCAAAGCGGCGAGTAATTTTGCGTCGCCGGCGGCAAAAATACCGACAGAATATAAAGCAACAGAAATAATCAGCCCCACCAGACACCCCAACAGGGCTTCTTTAATGCTTACGGGGGCTAAACCATTTAGGGGTAACATGTCAGCAGAAGTCAGGATAGAGAGTGACAAACCGCCAATAAATGTCGCAATCACATAGCGATTGGGAATTTTATTGTGGATGATGTCATAAATTGCGATATAAAATAGCAATGTATATATCCCGACCTCTGCATTCATGTTGACCACCTCAAAACGGCATCGGCATTTCGTCGTTATTCAATCGTTGTTCTTAATTCATCGATTTCATTCTCAACCGCGTTACCTAAGTTTTCGAAGGCAACGGCTAGACCGCCCACAATCAATGCACCAGCGACAGCATATTCAACGGTGGTTAACCCTTCTTCATCTTTTAGAAAAGCAGTGATTTTTTGCTTAAGTGACAACATGGTATTTCTCCTAAACACAAGACTTCAATTAAACAGGGTGAGGAAGCAAGTTAGATGTTATATATGCATCAGTGCTGCTTTCATGGTTAAATATAGGCTATACGCAACAGTGCGCAATACGACTTTTCAGCTGACAACGAATTATCTCATGTTTGAGCCAGGCGTCTTTTATTAGTGACTTATAAGGAAGGCATTGCTGTATTTATTTTACGTATTGTTATTAGTTATTAGCGACTTATCACTGGTGTCAAAGATAAGATAAAAAGTGATAGGTTGCGGTTAGAATCAGTGCTGCCGAATAAACTGTTTTATAAGCCTTTGTAAATTTTAACTTAATTTATTTGTCAGGATTGACAACGATATAAGAAAATAGAGTAACGCACTGAATTTATATGGAGATTTATTCTATTGGTGGCCCAAGCTTGTGTTCAGTTCAACAATTCAGCATTTGAGCGCGTGCCGAGTTTGTTGCGAAAAACGCTTTAGTTTTAGTGCTATATTCGTGTGACTACCAGTAAATGAAGATAGGAAAAATGAGAATAAAGAATCTACTTATATGCCTAGCCTTGTGTTTACCTGTCGCAGGTTATGCACAACAACCTGACTTTGCACATTTAGAGGTACAAGGTGCAGGGAGAGTCGTGATAAAGCCGGATCGGGCCCTGTTTAGCGTAGAAGTGCGGAAGCTGGCAGACAGTGCGGCGGAGGCAAAAATGGCCGCAGATCAAGCAACGACACAATTTGTCGAACGCTTGCTGGCATTGGGGCTGGATCGAGAGCAGATAAAAAGTGCTAACCTGCAGCTATACCCTGAGTATCAATATGATGAGCAAAGACAGCGTCAACAGGTAGGGTATAGGGCTAGCCGGCGTATTCGGGTCGAAAGCATTATACTAGAGCAACTCAATACATTACTTAATGCTGCATTAGGGGATGGCATCGATGTGATTTCGCAGGTGGCGATGACTGTGGCAGATGAACAACCGTATATTCAACAAGCTCGACAACAAGCCATTATCGATGCACAAGACAAAGCAAAAGAGATTGCTGCTGGGTTCGGAATGCAACTAAATGGTGTATGGCGAATTCAATACTCACCAGCGTCAGCAGCCCCCATTATGCGCGCGATGGCAATGGATACGTTGGCAGCTTCAGGTCCGGAAGATGCTTCGTATCAAGACACAGGAATCACAGTCTCTGACCAAATATCAGTCATTTTTAAACTGTTACCAGAAAAAGAGAGCGAATAGAAAAGCAGGGCTTGAAGACACCTCAAGCCCTGAAGTTGTTTGATTAATGCAGAATTCTCGCTCGGATGGTGCCATCGATGAGTTTAAGTTTATCTAGTGCCTCGACAGAGCGTTCAGTTTCAATATCGATAACCACGTAACCTATCTCTGCACCTGTTTGTAGGTATTGTGCAGCGATATTAATGCCTTCTTCGGCAAAAATGGTGGTAATTTGATTCAACATGCCCGGGCGGTTCTCGTGGATATGTAAGAGACGCGAGCAATCTTTGTGTTCAGGCAGTGACACTTCAGGTGTATTGACGGCTGACAATGTAGACCCATTATCTGAGTACTTCACCATTTTTCCAGCCACTTCAAGCCCAATATTCTGTTGTGCTTCTTGTGTTGAACCACCAACATGCGGCGTTAGTAACACATTGTCGTAATGGGTGAGTGGTGATGTAAAGGGATCGTTATTTGTTTTAGGTTCAACGGGGAAGACATCGACAGCAGCTCCAGCAATGTGTTTACTTTCTAATGCGCCACACAGTGCATCAATATCCACAACGGTGCCGCGAGCAGCATTAATAAATACCGAGCCAGGTTTCATGCGGGAGAACTCTTCAATACCGAACATGTTTTGGGTTTCTGGTGTCTCAGGCACATGTAGAGAGATAACATCACACTTATTGAGAAGTTCACTCATTGAAAATACCTGAGTTGCGTTACCCAGTGAAAGTTTATTTTCAATGTCGTAGAAGTATACGCGCATCCCAAGGTTTTCCGCCAAAATGCCGAGTTGAGTACCAATATGGCCATAACCAATGATGCCGAGCTTTTTACCTCTTGCTTCAAAGGACTGATCCGCTGATTTAAACCAATCTCCGCGGTGGGCACGGGCATTTTTTTCAGGGATACCACGCAGAAGGAGAATGATTTCGCCTAACACCAATTCAGCGACAGAGCGTGTGTTAGAGAAGGGAGCATTAAACACCGGAATACCGCGCAACATTGCAGCGTTAAGATCGACTTGGTTGGTACCAATGCAAAAACAGCCGACGGCGACCAGTTTTGATGCATTAGCAAACACATCTTCTGTTAATTGGGTGCGCGATCGAATGCCAATGAAGTGGGCATCTTTAGTGGCTTCAATCAGTTCTTCTCCCGACAGTGACCCTTTGCGGTAGTCAATGTTGTTGTAGCCTGCGGCTTTAAATATTTCAACCGCTGATGGGTGAAGTCCTTCGAGAAGAAGGATCTTAATTTTGTCTTTGTCGAGAGAAAACTTGGTCATGTATTTATCCTTAAATGCCAGAATCTAATTAGAACATCTGTTGTCCTTAACTTAACGCAACCGTTATTTTTGTTATGCCTTGACATATCATTTTGTTGCGCGTTAACGGTTGTGCATAATCAAAATAACAAAAATGGCGCAATGATGGTAAGAATTTTACGTAATAAAGTAAAAAAAAACGGCACATCAGTGCCGTTTGTGGTCTTTATTTATCAATTATTGATTTGATATGGGCATTATTTGGTTTTTTTTACTACACCTTGAGGTGTGCCCATCAGCAGAACATCGGCACCACGAGCGGCAAAAAGTCCATTGGTTACTACCCCAACGATAGCATTGATTTTTTCTTCCAATGCCTTCGCATCGATAATGGCTAAGCCATGCACATCAAGAATCACGTTGCCGTTGTCTGTAGTAACGCCTTCGCGATAGACGGGATCGCCACCCAGTTTAACCAGTTCACGTGCAACGTAAGATCGCGCCATTGGAATGACTTCGACAGGCAAGGGGAATTTACCCATCACATCAACGTCCTTAGTATTGTCGACAATGCAAATAAAGGTCTTGGATATCGCGGCAACAATTTTCTCACGAGTTAGCGCAGCCCCACCTCCTTTGATCATGTCAAATTCAGGGTTGATCTCGTCAGCACCGTCGACATAGATGTCTAGGCTTGCAACGTCGTTCGCGTCAAAAACTTCAATACCGAGTTCCTTTAAACGCTCGGTTGAGGCAACTGAGCTAGAGACAGCCCCTTTGATTTGATCTTTAACGGTATCAAGCGCATCAATAAAGTGGTTTACTGTAGAACCGGTTCCCACACCCACAATGCTACCAGGTTGTACATATTCCAATGCAGCCCAACCTGCTGCTTTCTTCATTTCGTCTTGTGTCATTACCTTCTCCAGCGCGAGGTGAATTAGTTTCGCGCGAATTATAACTGAGTGAAACGTTTTCGTCAGCGATATTTGTGGTTAACAGCTTGTTTAACGTAGGGGAGGCCAGTGCCAATGTTGGCTTGGTGTGAGGATGTTTGACAGGGGAATGTCCCAGTGTTGCTGAGTGAGAGATTCAACATACTGGCAGTCGTGCGCTAAACCAACTCGATGTGGTGACGCTGATTGGGCGTAGGGAGCCAGTGTGCGATCATAATATCCCCCGCCCATTCCGAGACGGCTACCATATTGGTCAAATGCGACTAGAGGGGTGCAGATGATGTCGAGTTGCCTGACAGGGATGACACTGTTTTTGTCTAAGCGTGGTTCACGAATGCCATATTTATTGGTCGTCATTACCGTATGACAGTGGTAGTGAAGGAACAAGAGGCGGCCCTGACTAAAAGGATGCAAGACAGGCAGGTAAACCTGTTTCCCTTGTTGCCACAACCAATCTATCAATAGCGAAGGATCGATCTCACCATCACTGGCTAAGTAGAGTGCAATGTGTTTAGCATGGCAGAATAGCCCAGACTGTTTCGCTTGATGATGGAGCGCTTGCGCGGCTTGTTGTTGGCTCTGCACCGAGAGTTGACGTCGAGCTTGTCGTATCTGTTGGCGGATAGTGTGGTTATCCGATGGACGCATATTCCCTTCCTTTGCATCAGGCAATGCCTTATTGCCAGAGGAGGAGTACCCCAGAGTGCCGTTGCAAATTGTGGCCCTTGAACCAGATGTTCAAGGTGGACCAACAACACCAACCGTAGGCTTCTCAGTCGGGCTGAGCATGCTCAATAGCTGATTAAAGTCAGTCCTAATTTATTGCTTATCGGCTCGGGGACGTTAATTCGCTGACGTGCACCCCAGGGTAAAGTTATAACTTGATACTGTTTTGTAACGCGTTATTCAATAGTGCATCAAGCTTGCCTAATCGAGATGACATATCCCATTCTCCCGATTGGCGTGCCTTGCGCTCATCTTGAAGCTCATGGCAAATATTCAGTGCAGCAAAAATAAGTAAATGCTCTGTGTTGGTTACTTTAGTGCGTTGCGACAACGCCTGCAAGCGTTTTTCAAAATCCAAAGCGGCCTCCTGAAGCGCTTGCTCCTGGCCTTCGGGGCAACTGACTTTTAATGTCTTGCCCATGATTTGAATTTCAACTGCTTGAGTGCTCATGCTTTTTCGCTCCCGCTAGCGTCCAATGTCTGCCGCGACTGGGGAGACTATAGGAAAAGCCACAACAGGAATCAAGAGGAAGAGGCCTGGATTGTGATTTTTCAGTACTGACTTATCACGAATTGACCATCTTGTTGCATTCCTAGCCAGCTGGGTTAGCTTGGCGATGGGGGAAGTGGTAGCATGAGGGATTCATAAAATAGAAACAGAGAACCAACGATGAGTGAAATTCAACTGCCGCATTTTATCGCATTAGAGTCCAGCTTACAGCAAGATGGGCTACCTGTATCGCCATCTGAACTGCAAGGACTGTTAGTTGGGTTAATTTGTGCAGGGCATGCTTTCGATGATTTGAGTTACATCAATGCTGTCGCTGATTTTGCTAATGAAGGAAAAGCGCTGTCTGATGCTGCCAGCAATACGGTTCAATTGGTGTTTAACATCGCGGTTAAAGAGCTTACCAGCGATGAACTGGGGTTTAGTCTGCTGCTACCGGACGATGACGCGACATTAATTGAACGTGCTGAACACTTTAGTGAGTGGGTGAGCGCATTTTTAAGTGGTATGGGGTTAATGGATCTGAAAGCTAAGTCACTGTCTGACGATGTGAACGAAGCGCTAGCAGATTTACAAGATATTGCTCAACTGGGGATTGATGATGAAGATGATCTTGATGAGCAAGCACAACTGTTTGAGCCGGTGGTTGAACATGTGCGTATGTGTGTGATGACATGTTTTGCAGAGTTGGGTCAGCGAACGACTAACCCACCAACCATGCACTAGATCTATCGTTTGTTTCAAGGAGGAGAGGATGACGCAATATGATATTGTGATATCCGGCGGCGCCATGGCAGGTGCCACATTAGCACTGGCGTTAGCCAATCAGTGCCCAGCGTTATCGATTGCAGTCATTGAAGCGCAGTTACCTACCCAGACATCATCAGGGTTTGATGCGAGAAGCATTGCCTTAGCCCACGGTTCAGTAGCAAAACTCAAAGCGTTAAAATTGTGGCATTTGTTGGCTGATCACGCCTGTCCAATTATGCATATACACGTGTCAGATCGTGGTCATGCAGGTATGACGAGGATTCATGCTAATGAAAGGCATGTTGATGCATTGGGCCAAGTGGTGGAGTTAAGCCATGTTGGTAAGGTGTACCATGCGTTGATGGCTCAAACAGAGAACATTACTTTTATTGCCCCAGATGCCGTGGTGGCTATAAAAGCTTATCCCGACCAACTCACACTGACATTGCAGAGTGGCGATGTGCTGTCGGCGCGTCTACTAGTAGGGGCTGATGGTGGTCAGTCGACAATTGCACAGCTACAGGGATTACGTTCCATTAATCAGGATTATTCCCAAACGGCGATCATTGCCAATGTAAAAACGTCAGTGGCCCATCAGGGCTGGGCATATGAGCGATTTACTCCGCATGGGCCAATTGCGTTGCTACCAATGACTCAAGAAAGAAGTGCACTGGTGTGGTGTGTAAAAAGTAGCGACGCGAACACATTAATGGCGATGCATGATGATGACTTTTTGCCGTCTTTACAAATGGCGTTTGGTTGGCGTTTAGGCGCAATGACTCACGTCGGGCAACGAACGTGCTATCCCTTGTCCCTCAGCTATCATCCCCAGGTTATTCATCACCGAACCGTGTTGGTGGGAAATGCGGCACAATCGTTACATCCGATTGCAGGGCAAGGGTTTAACCTCGGTTTGCGCGATATTGCAGCCTTGGTTGATATTGTGCGTACTGAATCGGAACCATTAGGCAGCAATGCACAATTGCAGCGTTACCAGCTTGCAAGAAAGGCAGATCGAGAAAAAACAATCAGTCTAACGAGTGGACTTGTTAGTCTGTTTTCAAATAGCGCGCCCCCTTTAATCGCTGCGCGTAATTGGGGGTTAATTGCAATGGAGCAGTGTGGGTGGTTACAAGCTCCATTGGTAGAGCAAACGCTTGGCTGGAGACGTTAAGGTGATAGGGAGTTAGGTAATGATACAGCAAGTCGATATCGCTATCGTTGGCGGCGGGATGGTTGGTTTAGCCTTGGCGGCGGCATTGGCTGAGGCCGATATTAGTGTCGCCGTGATTGAAGCTCATCCTCCTGTTGATGCAACGCTTAATCAGAGTGGATTGCGGGTGTCAGCGCTGAACCGAGCGAGTCAGCGCTTTTTGTCTCATCTTGGCGTGTGGGGTTCGCTTGCCGAACAGGGGGCGGCGGCTTACACCAAAATGCAGGTTAAGGAGCAAGACAGTTTTGCTCATATCACCTTTAATGCGTCCAATCTTGGTGAGCCAAATTTAGGGCATATCGTCGACAATCAGTTGGTTAGACATGCCTTATGGCAAAAGGTGTCGCAACAGGACAACGTTACGGTAATCGCACCAGCGCGCTGTTTACAACTCGCCATCAATGAACGTGACGCTTATGTGTCGCTTGATCAAGGATGCACGTTGAGTGCGCGACTGGTTGTTGGTGCTGATGGCGCGAATTCATGGGTCAGGCAAGCACTGAATGTGCCATTAACCAGCTGGGATTATGGTCATCATGCCTTGGTGGCAACGGTGCGTTGTGCTGAGGCGCATCAGCAAGTGGCTCGACAGATCTTCCGTCCGGAAGGTCCGCTGGCATTCCTTCCGTTGCACGATAGTCACTTATGTTCGATTGTTTGGTCATTGCCACCCGAAGAGGCTCAAAGCGCTATGGCGATGCCTGAGGTGGCGTTTAATCAAGCGTTAGCCGTTGCTTTTGATCATCAGCTAGGCTTGTGTCAGCTTGAAGGTGAGCGGCAAGCTATTCCATTGCGTATGCGTTATGCGCGAGACTTTGTCAGCGCACGTAGTGTTCTGCTTGGTGATGCGGCGCATACGATCCATCCATTAGCGGGGCAAGGTGTCAACTTAGGTTTGATGGATGCCGCTGCGTTAGCGCAAACTTTGCAGCAATTAATTATGCAAGGTGAGGACATTGGTAGTAAGCGGTTGTTGCGTGAGTTTGAACGTTGGCGTAAAGCGGATGCAGCACAGATGATTGCCGCAATGGAAGGGTTTAAGCAGATATATGCTGGATCTCATCCATTGAAAAAACTTCTTCGTGGGGCGGGAACGGTGGCGGTTGAGCAGTGCGCGCCATTAAAAGATCGTTTGATGCGACAAGCGATGGGGTTAACGGGGGATTTGCCTGAGATGGCTCAGTAAATACGCGGTGAAATGGTAGGGATAAAGAGTGAGCATGGTCTGTAATTTTGTTCTAGATGATTTTTTTTGTTTGCGCACCGAAGTACACAGTTCTAAAGTAGTGATTAATCAGTGTGCAGTTGTGCCGTTGATTCGTCTCTGGTATCGGTATAAGGATATTCAATCATGACTCTTGTTCCATCTGAACTGAAATTTACCAACAGCCATGAATGGGTTCGCTCTGAAGGTGATGGCGTCTATACGGTCGGCATTTCCGATCACGCACAAGCGATGCTTGGTGATATGGTTTTTATCGACTTGCCCGACATTGAAGACTCGTTTGATGCCGGTGATGATAGTGCTGTGGCAGAATCGGTAAAAGCGGCCTCTGATATCTATGCGCCACTGGGCGGTGAAGTGGTGGCCATCAATGAAGAATTGGAAGGCTCGCCTGACTTGGTTAACAGTGATCCTTATGGGGACGGCTGGCTATATCAGATCAGAGCGAGTGATGAAAATGAGTTGGCCGATTTATTGGATGCAGAGAGTTATCAAGAATTGATAGCTGACGAAGAGTAGCACTGTCTACAGCCTCGATGTGCCAAGTTAGTAAAACTCAACAAGCCCCGCGAGGGGCTTGTTTCTATTCAATAACGCGAATTCGGCGTATTTCAGCATTAACTTCTTTAATGGTTTTATAGTGGTGGTGTTGGGGCTTATCAGGCACAATTAAAAAACCCTGATCAAACTCGTACCCGCCGCGTCCCTCAATATAAATCCTTCCGCTAAATAGTCGGATAATATGCTTTGCTACAAGTTTTGGTGAGTAGCGCTTAAACATGCGCATATCTTATTTTTCCCTTGTTTATTATATCTAACCAACAGAGTCAGTATAAAAGAGAACGGGAATGCATATTGTGAGCTTGTCAGCATAACGCGCTATTTGCACTGGTCTGATGTTTATAAAACTCGATCTTGGTTCATACAGGTAGAATTATAAACTGCTTATGTGGCATTTAGTAGAATGGCGTCGATTATAGCTAGAGCGTGTGTTTGGTGAGGATTGTTATCATTAGGTTAATTATTGCCCGCTTTGCCGAGGTTTATTCTGTTTTTGTTTTTTTTGTAGTGTATATGATGGATTTCAGATAACTGAGAAGGCGCTCTCGCTTAGCGGATCATGGTGTAAAAACGATGGAAAATAGAGAGTTGTTATCTTTTTATCTGTTTGTAAGCTTAGTCGCGTATTTAGGCTTTAATCGTCAAGCCAGTCTGATAAAAAGAGGTGGCGATAGTCGTTATCGCCACCATTTCAATGTGTTTACTGGGTGGAGTAAGCTCTAACCGTGGCAGAAGCTCTTACGGGTTAGATTCCGTGTCGCGGCAAATCGGTACATACTCAGCATCAAGAAGTTGAAATAGCTTATCGCGTTGTATAGCCAGCCCAGCCATGTTGTCACCACTACTGATCGTGATGAATTCATGGTCTAACAGTTGCGGGTCAATTATAACAGGAAGCTTATTTGGTAAGCCTATTGGCGTCACGGTACCGGGCGTAAAGCCGGTAATTTGGCGGACACGCTCTGCTTTGACACACGTCATGCGGCGGCATTGAAGGTGAGCGCGCACTTTTTTAGGGTCTACTTGCTTGTTGCCCGGCAAACAGGCCAGAGCATGTAGTCCTCCCATGTCTTCCAGCAACATGGTTTTGACCATTTTCTCTGGTTGAACACCGCGTTGTCGTGCG
This sequence comes from Thaumasiovibrio clandestinus, assembly GCF_047250365.1. Taxonomy (NCBI): domain Bacteria; kingdom Pseudomonadati; phylum Pseudomonadota; class Gammaproteobacteria; order Vibrionales; family Vibrionaceae; genus Thaumasiovibrio; species Thaumasiovibrio clandestinus. Next base: position 249,009 of record NZ_JBLBVL010000002.1, on the reverse strand, counting down.
GCGTCTTCAATGCTGGTTGCAGGGGTTTGATGCCAGAGGATTTGGTATTCAATCCCCGCCATGTCGAGCGTTGCTGTGACGCTGGTGTGTAATGGCACAGACATATTACTGCTCATCATCCAATGAGTAAGGTAGTGGTGTGAGTTGACACAGGGACTCTGGCGCGTTCGCAAAGCGCAATGCAGTTTCAAGCTCAAGATCATTGGGTAATACGGCCAATGCTATCGCCTCTCCATCATCTGCGCGGCAACCAGCGATAATAACGCCACCTCGACGCCAGCTATCACCAACCTGCCGTTCAACTTCATCGCCAGCACAAGGTGTGGTATCACAATGACCGCGCACAATAAACATGGCTCGCTTATTGATTCCACGGTATTTGGCTCGGGCAACCATCTCTTGTCCGGTATAGCAGCCTTTCTTAAAACTAATGCCGCCGACTGCTTGCAAATTTAGCGCTTGAGGCAGGTGTGTTCCCCATGTCGCCTCATCAATGCGCGGACAGGCAGCCTCAATTTCGTACAGTTCCCATAACGCCGTGGAAGCGAGAGTGAGCTCATTGGTTGTCATCAGTGTGTCTGCAAGAGAGGCTTCAGCCATAATAACCCAACGCTGCGGGGCGACTTGTATCGCCATGCTGTCAGCATGATGGCGGATAGCTCCGTCGCCTGTGAAAAGCTGCTCAATGAAGGCTGTGGCATTCATACCCGACAAACCTAGCAGAATGCGCTCATCAACGGTAATGTCGACCTTAGAGAAAACCGCATACTTTTTTAGTTCTGCAACTTGTTTTGGAGTAACACTGCGGCGTTGTAGATAGCCATAGCCATTAGAGGTAGAAAAAACACGCATCGCACTGTGCATTCTCCCTTTTGCATCACAATGGGCGGCAAACGAAACACTGTTTTCTGGCATGGTCACTACATCACAGGTCAGTTGTCCTTGTAAGTAATGACGTGCATCTGTTCCAGTGACAGTAATCACTTCCCACTGGCTTAGATGGTGTAAGGCCAAAAGAGGGCGCTGATCAGATTGAAAAGAGGCGAGAGAGAGTTGGCTGAATTTTTCAGCCTTAGGCCACGATGACATACGTTTTCCATTTATTATGAGCGATTATGGTTTATGGTAATGGGGTTATCTCTATTTGTCAGCATGCAAATGCAATCGTTAAGCTGGCTGACGAAGATAGCGAGTAGTGATCCTAATAATGGTCTAGTGATGGAATGGCTGTTAGACTGGTTAAAGATTATTTTACAAAAGGAATCGCCATGCTTTCGGCAGAAGATAGAGCGCGCATCAAATGGTCATGCCGCCGTGGAATGTTAGAGCTTGATGTTATTGTTATGCCTTTCTTTGATGAGTGTTTTGACGAATTGAGCGAAAAAGAACAGCAGGACTTTGTTGCTTTGATGAAGTGCGATGACCCAGATCTTTTCTCATGGATGATGGGACATACCCGAAGTGATAATCTTGCTATTGCTGCCATGGTGGACAAAGTCGTTGCACACAATCGCAGTAAATTGCGTTGAGCTATTGATTACCCCTTCTAATAAGGCGTATCGCTGGTGGCGATACGCCTTTTTTTTACTATTGATTTTATTGTTATTGGTGTCGATGCCTGTATTAAATAAAGCCGTTTTGGTCGTGATGGTTTGTCGACTTTATCGTGAAGGGAGGGTTAGATTGCAATGTTACTCGGGGCGTTTGCACTTAGTCAGAAATGGAACCCTTATTTGGAATAGGATGCAGGGTGAATGGGGGACGCTTCAGTTTCACTGTCGTTGCTTAATCATTCTACGGGTGCGTTATGCCCATCAGTCTGACTGGATATGGCTATTTGCAGATAGTTGCTCTGAACGTAGCTTTCGTCATTTGAGTTTGCTTACCCGCTACCCACTGCTTAAAGACGAGCCTTTGGCCTGAGGGACTGCTGTCGCAGCGATGGCATGTATGGGATAAGAGCAGTTTGCATCAGGACGTAAAAATGCCAACCGATGAAGGTTGGCATCTTAATGGAACATAGGCTGCGTCAATTTAGCAAGGATCTTTTGGTGTGAGAATTGTTGGTGCTTTACATGACTCCACGGTGTCTGGGTAGTCCATGGTGTAGTGCAGACCACGACTCTCTTTTCTTTCGAGTGCAGATGTCACCATTAGCTCCGCTACCTCAACCAGGTTACGTAACTCAAGTAGGTTGTTTGAGACGCGAAAATTCGCATAGTAGTCATGGATTTCTTGCTTGAGCATATTAATACGACGCATAGCTCGCTCTAGACGCTTGGTGGTTCTAACAATACCAACGTAGTCCCACATAAAGAGGCGTAGTTCGTGCCAGTTGTGCTGAATGACCACTTCTTCGTCCGAGAGATTAACCTGACTTTCATCCCATAGCGGTAATGCTGGCGGTGTCGGTGCTTTGCTCAAAGCGGAAGAGATATGCTGCGAGGCAGACCATGCATAGACCACACACTCTAACAGTGAGTTTGATGCCATTCGATTAGCCCCATGCAACCCGGTATAGCTGACCTCTCCAATAGCATAAAGCCCATCAAGATCGGTTTTCCCGCTTTTATCTACCATAACGCCACCACAGGTATAATGCGCTGCAGGGACGATAGGAATCGGCTCTTTGGTAATGTCGATTTGGAACGTTAGCAGCTTCTCATAAATCGTCGGAAAGTGCTTTTTAATAAAGTCGGGATCTTTGTGGCTAATATCGAGGTACATACAGTCAGCCCCAAGGCGCTTCATTTCGAAATCGATCGCACGTGCAACAATATCACGAGGAGCTAACTCTTTGCGTGGGTCAAAATCAGGCATAAAGCGACTACCGTCAGGGCGGCGTAAATATGCCCCTTCACCGCGTAGGGCTTCGGTGAGGAGATAGTTATTGGCTTCAGGGTGATAAAGGCAAGTTGGATGGAACTGATTAAATTCCATGTTGGCCACACGACACCCTGCACGCCATGCCATCGCAATGCCATCGCCAGAAGAGACGTCTGGATTTGATGTATATTGGTAGACTTTTGAGGCGCCACCGGTGGCTAACACGACAAATTTTGCGCGGATGGTTTCGACGTGTTCGTCTTCTCGATTCCATACGTAGGCACCAAGCACGCGATTACTGGCTTGGGTGTGGCCTAATTTCTGATGAGTGATCAGATCGAGCGCGTTATGGCGTTGAAGAATGTTGATATTTGGATGATTGAGCGCATTTTGTTGCAAAGAGATTTGCATGGCCATGCCTGTAGCATCGGCGGCATGAAGAATGCGGCGATGACTATGACCGCCTTCGCGCGTCAAATGATATTGAGCAGCTTGACCTTTTTCACCTTCGATACGATCAAAGGGAACGCCACCATCAATAAGCCACTGTACACATGTCTTTGCATTTTCAGCAATGAAGCGTACCACGTCTTCATCGCATAAGTGTGCACCAGCAATTTGAGTATCTTCTACGTGTGAATCAACACTGTCTGCTTCATCAAAGACAGCAGCAATACCGCCTTGAGCGTAATAGGTTGATCCTTCAGAGTAAGGGCCTTTACTCAGTACCGTTACCTGACAATTGTTTGCTAACTGGAGTGCCAAAGAGAGGCCAGCAGCGCCACTGCCGATAACGAGTACATCACAGTAATGTTCACGGTTTTGCTTCATGTCGATTTCATATCCCTGCGTTAATCTGTACCATAATATCAAATTTCTGTTACCTAATGCGCATTTATCTGCTGAACAAAAACGAAGTTGTTGGTAATTTTCACCTTTGGTTAACATGATAGAACGGTGGTAATGCTATGCTTTACGGCTGTTTGATGAAAATTTGTTCTTTAATTCTCGTTTTTGGGAACTTAGGTTTTAGTTGCGTGTCCTATGTAGGACTCACTGTGTGCCCGAGTTGTTGTAGCATAAGCGCTGGCATCCGGATGAGAATATAACAATAGGAGTACCCGCTCGAATGGGCGAGCATTTAACTGATAAAGTATTGATAGAGAGAGTCCAACAAGGTGATAAACAAGCGTTTAATCTGTTGGTTCAGAAGTATCAAAACAAAGTTTGTAATTTAGTCGCGCGTTATGTAAGTAACAGCGGCGATGTTCCAGATGTGGCCCAAGAGGCATTTATAAAAGCTTATCGCGCTTTACCTGGATTTCGTGGGGAAAGTGCTTTTTATACATGGTTGTACCGTATTGCGGTCAATACGGCAAAAAACTATTTGGTCGCTCAAAGTCGACGTCCACCTGCATCAGATATTGATGCTGAGGATGCGGAATATTACGAGAATGGCAGCGCATTGAAAGAAATATCGAACCCTGAGAACCAGATGTTGTCAGAAGAGATAAAGCAGGTGGTATTTAACACGATCGACAATCTGCCTGATGATTTGAAAACTGCAATAACTTTGCGCGAACTTGATGGATTAAGTTACGAAGAAATCGCAACAGTAATGGATTGCCCTGTGGGAACGGTAAGGTCGCGTATCTTCCGAGCACGGGAAGCGGTCGAAAAGCAGATCAAACCTTTATTGCACCATTAGCGGTGCGGTGAATAATTGGAGCCGAAGTTTCATGTCAAATAAAGACAACGTGACAGAGCAAGCATTCCTGAAAAAACAGGAAATGTTGTCAGCCTTAGTAGATGGTGAGTTACAAGATGAGATCTTGCTCGACGCCTTAGCAGAGGATGGCGATAGTGCCGCGCACTGGCAGAACTACCACTTGATTGGTGATGTGATGCGTGGTGATGCGCCACAGTCAGTTGACTGGGATATTTCTGCTCAGATCGCACGGGCTTTAGACGACGAGCCAGCACATATGCAGAAGGCTGATAATGTCGAGCCTATCGAATCACAGCCTAAGCCTGAGCAAGTGAGAAAAACATTACCAGCGTGGTTACGCAACCTCGGGCAAGTCGCGACGGCTGCTTGCGTGTCGCTAGTCGCGATTGTCGGTGTGCAGCAATATAATGGTGCTCAAGATGACACAATGTTAACGTCATCAGAGGCTGTTTCTGTATTAGAAACAGTACCATTTGCAGGAACCGTGCAACCAGTTAGCCTTTCAACTCGTCCTCAAACGGTTTCACAGCAGGTCCCAAGTGAAGCCCAGTTAGTGGAACAGCGCCGTCGTATCAATGCCATGCTACAAGATTACGAGTTGCAATTGCGTCTAAATGCAGAAGACGGAACGGTGGATCGTAGTCGTTTAGAACAACAGGTACAGGCAACGGAGTGACCATTAAGTACACGTCAACTACCTTGAATTGGTCATTGCGCAATGCGTTTTATGGGGGGGTGCTGGCAAGTGCTACCTTATTTTCCTCTTTGGTGCAAAGTGCAGAAGAGCCGGTTGTGCAAGCGAACAGTACAGACAATTCCACGGTCTCAGTCCAGGCTGATGTACTCGCAAAAACAGAGGTGTCAGCCGACGCCCTGATTGCGGCGTTAGGCCGTGCGAGTCACGAGCTTAACTACGAACTCTCTTATGTCGTCATTCGGCAAAATAGCATCGAGCCTGTGCGCTTGCGCCATGCCTTGAGTGAAAATGGGCGAACTTATGCTCATCTAGTGCACTTGAGCGGTCCATCTAAAGAGGTGATTCAACGCGGCGATCAAGTCAGTTATTTTGAGCCGGGCTTTGAACCTTTTACTATCGGTAGCCAACGTATGGTCGCGGCGCTGCCACCATTGATGTTAACTAACCTTGATGGTTTAGGGACCAGCTATGACTTTATTCCGATGGGACGAGCGCGTGAGGCGGGAGTCATCTGTAATGTGGTGCGAGTCGCGCCGAAAGATGGTCAACGTTACTCCTATTTGTTGTGGTTAGATGAAAACAGCAGTTTGGTTATGCGAGCGGACTTGCTGGATCGTGATGGTGAGTCAATTGAGCAATTACGTGTTGTGTCGTATGTTGTCAATCCACGTATTATCGATTTGCTCGAAGGGCTGGACGAGGTTGAATTGCCGCCAGTCGTACCCATGGTCTCTGCACGGCCTGCCACTGCATTAAGCTGGCAGGTGGGCTGGATGCCGCACGGGTTTGAAGCCGTAACCGGTAACAAACAGCGTATGATTGGTTCTCAGCGTCAAGTGGATAGCCAACTCTATTCAGATGGATTGTTTAGTTTTTCTGTCTACGTGGCCAAAGCGGATAATTTTACACTTCGCGAGCAATTAGTTCGGCAGGGGCGGCGTACATTGCATAGTCATGCGAGTAGTGGCTTCGAGATCTCCGTGGTGGGTGACATTCCGCCGTCTACGGCGAAATTGATTGCAGATTCTGTCTTCTTCATGCAGCAAGATAAACATCCCTAGTTTTTAGGGCGTTATTCGATAACAACCAAGGGCCTGATAGGCCCTTTGTTGTTATTTAAGTAATAAGCGCCATATTCTCGATGGCACAGTATATAATGCGACGGAAGTATTATAGAGGGTTTCACTATGATGACATCACTCGCAACAGTAGTAGCTGTTGAATCCGGTTGCGTTACCGTAAGCTGTGAGCAAAAAAGTAGCTGTGGTCACTGTGGAAGCCGTGATACCTGTGGCTCGGGCATAGTTAGCACTGCGATGCCAGCTAAACAGCACCATATTCGTATAGTGACAGACGAAACACTTAGCGTGGGACAATGGATAGAAATCGGCTTACCTGAACAGACTGTAGTGCGTTCTGCTGTGCTGATATATCTACTCCCGCTGGTAGCAATGCTACTAGGTGCAGTACTCGGGCAATGGTGGTTTTCCCCAAATACCAGTATGCATGAAGGGGGAACGATCATGGTTGCGGGTTTATTTTTTGGCTTAACTTTTCTTGGGGTTAAGCAATATTCGCAGCGTTTAGAAGCTGATTCAGACTATCAACCACGCGTACTTCGCGTGTTTGGAGAGCCGTTGTCTGCTAACATGATGATAAATGCCACACAACAAGATAGCGAGTAGCGGGGAAATTCGGTAGAATCCCGCTCTTATTGATCCTGATTTATTAAACGAGCTAGTCACGCCACTCATGAAGCACATTCGTAACTTTTCGATTATTGCCCATATCGACCACGGTAAATCCACCCTTTCTGATCGTTTGATTCAAGTTTGTGGTGGCCTTTCCGAGCGCGAAATGGCTGCCCAGGTTCTAGATTCTATGGATCTTGAACGTGAACGCGGTATTACTATCAAGGCACAGAGCGTGACGCTCGACTATAAAGCCAAAGATGGTGAAACCTACCAATTAAACTTTATCGATACACCAGGACACGTGGATTTCGCTTATGAAGTGTCACGTTCATTGGCGGCGTGTGAAGGCGCACTGCTAGTGGTTGATGCCGGTCAAGGGGTTGAAGCTCAAACGCTTGCTAACTGCTATACCGCCATTGAGATGGACTTGGAAGTCGTGCCAATCCTTAACAAGATTGACCTGCCAGCAGCGGATCCAGAGCGCGTCGCTGAAGAGATTGAAGAGATTGTCGGTATCGATGCCCTTGAAGCAACACGCTGCTCTGCAAAGACGGGCTTGGGTGTTGATGATGTCTTAGAGAACATTGTAAGGTCTATTCCAGCCCCTGAAGGGGATCCTGATGCACCGTTGCAAGCGTTGATTATTGACTCTTGGTTCGATAACTACTTGGGGGTTGTCTCTCTTGTTCGTATCAAAAATGGTAAGTTGAAGAAGAACGATAAGATCAAAGTAATGAGTACCGGGCAGAACGTTAGCGTGGATCGCTTAGGTATCTTTACCCCGAAGCAGCTTGATACTCAAGAGTTGAATACCGGTGAAGTAGGGTGGGTTGTGTGTGGTCTTAAAGACATCACTGGCGCACCCGTAGGTGATACCATCACCCATGCTAAAGGCGGAAGCGAGACGGCACTACCTGGTTTCCAGAAAGTGAAACCGCAGGTTTATGCCGGTCTGTTCCCTGTCTCTTCGGATGACTATGAAGATTTTCGTGACGCGCTGGGTAAACTGAGCCTAAACGATGCATCACTATTTTATGAGCCAGAGAGCTCGGCAGCACTAGGCTTTGGTTTCCGTTGTGGTTTCCTTGGCATGTTGCATATGGAGATCATCCAAGAGCGTTTGGAGCGTGAATACGACCTTGACTTGATTACAACGGCACCAACCGTGGTGTACGAAGTGAAAAAGACCGATGGTAGCGTGTTATATGTCGATAGCCCGGCTAAATTGCCAGCGGTGAACGATATTGAAATGATTGGCGAACCAATTGCTCGCTGTCATATTCTTGTTCCAAGTGAGTACTTGGGGAATGTTATTACCTTGTGTGTTGAGAAACGTGGTACACAGGTGGATATGGTTTATCACGGTAACCAAGTGGCGTTGACCTATGATATTCCAATGGCTGAAGTGGTCTTGGACTTCTTTGACCGTTTGAAGTCGACTTCGCGTGGTTATGCATCACTAGATTACAACTTCCATAACTACCAAGAGTCAGACATGGTACGTGTGGATATTCTATTAAATGGTGAGCGTGTTGATGCTCTCGCTATCATTACTCACAAAGATCATTCACAGTCACGTGGTCGATTGCTAGTAGAGAAAATGAAAGAGTTTATCCCACGCCAGATGTTTGATATCGCCATTCAGGCAGCAATCGGTAACCATATTATTGCTCGCTCAACGGTGAAACAGTTACGTAAGAACGTTATCGCAAAATGTTATGGCGGTGACGTAAGTCGTAAGAAAAAGCTGTTGCAGAAGCAGAAAGAAGGTAAGAAACGCATGAAGCAGGTCGGCAATGTCGAACTGCCTCAAGAAGCGTTTTTGGCGATTTTGCATGTAGGTAAAGACAAATAAATTAGGGATAGATAGTAAATGGCAAACATGTTTTCCTTGCTGCTGGTTCTTCTCACATTGGGAACTGGAGTGATTTGGGCACTAGACAAATTTGTTTGGGCGCCACGCCGTCAATTGAAGGTTCAAGCTGCAGTCGAGGCAGCAGGAGGAGAAATTGATGCCAAAGCCGCGGCATCTATTGCGACGCAGCCAAGTTGGGTTGAGAATGCGAGTTCGACATTCCCAGTGATTGCGTTTGTTTTAGTGCTGCGGTCTTTTATTTACGAACCGTTTCAGATCCCGTCAGGCTCGATGATGCCTACGTTATTGGTTGGTGACTTTATTTTGGTTGAGAAGTTCTCTTATGGACTTCGTGATCCTGTTTTTCGACATAAGTTTATTGAAACAGGGGAGCCAGAACGCGGTGATGTGGCGGTGTTTAAATACCCGCCACAACCGAATATTGACTATATTAAGCGTGTCATCGCTCTTCCTGGGGATAGAGTGCGATATAGCCCCAATAAACAGCTCTGTGTTCAGCCTCAAGGCACGACAACTTGTCAGCGAGTTGTTTTAAGTGAGATGGTCGACAGTGAGTTTGTTGAGGGACGTACGCGTCTGGTGCAGTTTAACGAGCAACTGGCAGAAGACTTCGAGCATCAAATTTTGGTTAATCCTATCAAACGTGATCGTGTCATGGCTTATCAGCCAAACCCGGGGCGTGGTGACTGGGTCGTGCCGGAAGGGCACTACTTTGTTATGGGGGATAACCGAGATAACAGTGCAGATAGTCGCTACTGGGGATTTGTTCCCGAGCAGAACCTTGTTGGAAAAGCGGTAGCAATCTGGATCAGTTTTGAATTTGATCGTGGTGCCGATAGTGTACTGCCATCTTGGATCCCTACTGGTGTGCGTTTTAACCGCATCGGTGGCATTAAGTAACTGAGAGACAATGACATCTCTAATTAATAAACTAGAGCGTAAGCTCGGATATGCGTTTACACAACGCAGCTTTCTTGATTTGGCGCTGACACATCGCAGTGCCAACAGTAAGCACAATGAACGTTTGGAATTTCTAGGAGATTCCATTCTAAGCTTTGTTATTGCTGACGATTTATATCACCGTTTTCCTACTGTGGATGAAGGTGATATGAGTCGTATGCGTGCGACATTGGTTCGAGGTAAAACACTGGCTGAGCTAGGACGAGAGTTTGAACTTGGCGATGTGTTGAAGCTGGGGCCGGGTGAACTGAAGAGTGGCGGTTTCCGTCGTGATTCTATTCTTGCGGATGCAGTAGAAGCGATTATTGGTGCGATCTATCTTGATAGTGACCTAGAGTCAGTGCGACCAATTATATTGGGTTGGTACCGTTCTCGATTGGACTCTATTCAGCCAGGCGTTAGCCAGAAAGACCCGAAAACACGTTTGCAAGAGCTACTACAAGGCAAGCGTTCCCCATTACCTGCTTATACTGTAACGCAGGTGAAAGGTGAGGCGCATAACCAAGAGTTTACCGTGCAATGTGAAGTAATGGGTTTGGATAAACCTGTTGTAGGAAAAGGCAGTAGCCGGCGCAAGGCAGAGCAGGCAGCAGCAGAATTGGCGCTAGGACGCCTTGGATCATGACCGAGAAGACTCATTGCGGCTTTATTGCCATTGTTGGACGACCAAATGTTGGTAAATCGACGTTGATCAACCGTTTGGTTGGACAAAAATTATCGATTACCTCGCGTAAACCACAAACGACACGTCACCGTATTATGGGTGTTGATACCCGTGATGGCTATCAAGCTGTATACGTTGATACGCCAGGTTTACACATTGAAGAAAAACGCACCATTAACCGTTTGATGAACCGTGCGGCAAGCAGTTCATTAACTGATGTTGAGCTAGTCCTGTTTTTAGTTGACGGTACTATCTGGACTGACGACGACGAGATGGTCCTCAATAAACTGAAGAAATCAGAGCTGCCAACCGTACTGTTGGTGAACAAGGTGGATAATGTGAAAGAGAAATATGATCTCTTCCCACACCTTGAAGCCCTGTCGAAAAAGATGGACTTTAAAGCAGTCGTTCCTATTTCAGCTAAGCACGGCTCTGGGGTTGATGCGGTTGAAGATATCGTACGTGAGCACTTACCTGAGGGTGAGTACTACTTCCCTGAAGAGTACGTAACGGATCGTTCGCAGCGTTTTATGGCATCGGAAATTATTCGTGAGAAGCTAATGCGTTTCACGGGGGATGAACTGCCTTACTCTATTACGGTAGAGATTGAGCGATTTGACTACAACCCAGACACCGATGGTTTTCATATCAATGGCTTAATTTTGGTTGAACGTAAAGGCCAAAAGAAAATGGTGATTGGTAAAGGCGGCGATAAAATTAAAACGATTGGTCGTGAAGCCCGTTTGGACATGGAAGATCTGTTTGAACGAAAAGTTTACCTCGAGTTGTGGGTTAAAGTAAAATCAGGTTGGGCTGATGATGAACGCGCTCTGCGTAGTCTTGGCTACATTGATGACCTGTAATTAACGACTGATAGCGGATGGAAGGATTACAGCGTTGCTTTGTTCTTCACTCTCGACCATACAGTGAGACGAGCCTGATCCTCGATGTCTTTAGCGAGGAGCAGGGTCGTGTTACCTTGATGGCTAAGGGAGCACGTGGCAAACGTTCGGCACTGAAAGGTGCACTGCAACCTTTTACTCCGCTACTGTTGAAATGGAGTGGCAAAGCAGGAATGCGAACGCTACGCCATGCAGAAACGTTATCGCTATCTTTACCCCTGAATGGCGTTATGCTCTATTCTGCTTTGTATTTAAATGAACTCGTAGCAAGAGTTCTTGAACAACATACCCCCTATCCTCACCTTTTTCTCGATTACCTTAATGCACTGCGCGAGCTTGCTCAGGCTAAAAACCCAGAACCAGCCTTACGCAGATTTGAGCTGGCACTGTTAGTTCAACTGGGCTATGGTATTGATTTCCTTCATTGTGCTGGAAGTGGTAATGAAGTGGATGATCAGATGACATACCGCTTTCGGGAGCAGCAAGGATTTGTCGCTTCAATGTTGCAGGGACAGTTAACTTTTACGGGGAAGCAGTTAAAAGCGATCGCGGCACGTCGGTTTGAAAGTGCTGATGAGTTGCAGGCCGCAAAGCGTTTTACCCGTATAGCATTAAAACCTTATTTGGGACCAAAACCATTAAAGAGCCGGGAGCTGTTTAATTTCCGGTCAAGGAGTAGTGAAACATGAATCCAATTCTTTTGGGCGTTAATATTGATCATATTGCGACCTTACGTAATGCCAGAGGGACCAAGTACCCCGATCCTGTTCATGCTGCTGAAGTGGCGGAACGAGCAGGAGCTGATGGGATCACTGTTCACTTACGTGAGGACAGGCGTCATATTACCGATCGTGACGTGCGTATCTTACGTGAAACGCTACAGACCCGAATGAACTTGGAAATGGCGGTGACGGATGAGATGGTTAATATCGCCCTAGAGGTAAAACCTGAGTTTGTCTGCCTTGTGCCAGAAAAGCGTGAAGAGCTAACCACAGAGGGTGGCCTTGATGTTGTCGGACAGCTTGAGCGTGTTAAAGCCGCGACGGAAACGTTGAGCGCAGCGGGCATTCAAGTCTCTCTGTTTATCGATCCTGATCGCGAGCAAATTGATGCGGCTCTAGCATGCGGTGCGCCGTATATTGAGCTGCACACTGGCCATTACGCTGATGCTGAGACCGAGTCTGAACAACAAGATGAGTTAAAGAAAATCTCTGCGGCAGCTACGTATGCGCATGACAAAGGTATCAAAGTAAATGCAGGCCACGGATTAACGTATCATAATGTTAAACCTATCGCAGCGTTACCTGAGCTAGTTGAACTCAATATTGGTCACTCGATCATTGGCCGTGCAGCCTTTGATGGCTTATCGAAAGCGGTGGCTGATATGCGCACGGAGATGCTAGAGGCGCGCCGTTAATGGCGGTGGTGGGATTGGGTACCGATATCTGTCAGATTGATCGGGTCGAAGGAAGTTTGTCACGTTTAGGCGAAGCGTTTGCATTGCGCATTCTCACTCCGAATGAGATGGCACACTTTCGACAACGCAAACATTCTCACCGCTACTTAGCGAAACGTTTTGCAGCCAAAGAGGCCGCGGCAAAGGCCCTCGGAACGGGAATCGCGAACGGTATTAGTTTCCAAGATTTTGAAGTGAGTAATGATGTGAGGGGCAAGCCGTCTATTACGTTATATAACGCGGCCCTTGCTCAATTCGAGCAATTAGGTGGGCGACACATCCACCTGACGATTTCAGATGAAAAGCAGTACGCTGTTGCGACAGTGCTGTTTGAATCTTAAGCCAGTTGCATCACTCGTCGATTAAGGGCTGTATGACTCCATGCAGCCCTTTTTATTTAATCCGGTTTACTTAATCCGGTTGATCTATCGCGCGTCTTGGCGAAGATTAATCCCCCCGACCGAGTCACCTAGATTTTTGCTTGCAAAAATTCGCTAGAAGCTTTAACGACATTTTCCATTTCGTCGACTAACTCAAGAAGTTCCGGCTCTATTTCCACATTCGGGGTTTCTTGTTTTAGCAATGCTTCGATATCATGGCAGAGCTTTTTCAGCTTAGGTACACCAGAGTATGCACAACTGCCGTGTAGCTTATGAATCGGTGGCCACAGATCAACGTCATTGCCATCGAGCGCCTCATTAACTAGCAGCTCCACTTCCGGCATATAATCGAGCAACATTTGCAGCATGTCTTCGGCCAAATCAATTTTTCCAGCCGATTGCTGCAAGGCTTGCGTCCAGTTGATGCTACCATTCTCACTGATTAGAGGTGACGCTGCGTTCGCTGGTGCAGGTAGCAATTCAATATCAGGCTCACTGTGATTGTGAGATGTTATCCAGCTCGCGAAGATCTGTTCGAGAATATGTTCCTCGATAGGTTTCGTGAGGTAGTCATCCATGCCCTCATTCAGTAAGCGCTCTCTTTCTCCTGCCATCGCATGCGCTGTAACGGCGACAATCGGTGTCGTGGCATTGAGGCTGGTTTTACGGATCTCTTTACACGCTGTTACACCATCCATCTCTGGCATTTGAATGTCCATAAAGATGAGGTCGTATTTGTTTTGTGTTGCTTGTTCTAGCGCTTTTAGGCCATTCGTCGCACTGTCGACTTGCTCTGCACGCTCTTTTAGAAGTGCCGTGATCAATTTTAAGTTGGCAGGGTTATCATCAACGGCCATGATACGCAGTGGTTCCACCTTATTCGGTTGTTGGTGCATGATGGTTTGACCGCTGGTACTGGTGTTTGGATCCATGAGCAGCTCGAATAGCTTGCGGCTAGCAACAGGTTTCGCCAAACAGCCCCCTACGCCACGCGATAATAGGTGTTCTGACAGCGCCAATTCCGTTGTTGGTAGTGAGACAAAAATCTGAGGGGCAAACTGTTGCAGTTTTGTGAGTGTTGTTTCTAATTGCTCCAGCTCTGGAATTGTTTCAGTCGCGACGCAGTACAAGGCAAAGTCATGTGCTTCAACGGCATCAGGTGTTGTTGAGCGATAGGTAACATGAAGACCACCATGGATAAGGTTTTGCTGGATAATAGCGGCCGCTTGCATATTCGGCTCGATAAGCAGCACTTTTTTACCCCGAAGAGACAGTATATCTATGGGTTGCGAAACAGGCAGTTCAGTTTTCATTAATTTGATTGAAAACCAGAATGTTGAACCTTGATGGAGGCGGCTGGTGAAGCCAACTTCGCCTTCCATTTGGCTGACAAGTTTCTGTGTGATGACCAGCCCCAGCCCTGTGCCTCCGTAACGGCGAGAAATACTGGCGTCAGCTTGGCTAAATGCTTGGAATAATTGCGCTTGCTGACGCTCAGAAATGCCAATCCCAGTATCACGAACCATAAATTGAAGCTCGATGTTATTGTCTTTGTCGGCTTTTAATTCAACGGCAATGTCAATATTTCCCTTTTCAGTAAATTTGACCGAGTTACCGATGAGGTTGGTTAGGATCTGTTGGATACGCATTGGATCGCCAATGAGACCCGCAGGTATACGATGATCTACTTTTAGCGTTAGTTCTAGCCCTTTCTCATGCGCGCTAGGCGCTAGTAGGCGCATTACTTCATCTAAAGCGTCAGAAAAGTCGAACGGAATGTTCTCGAGTAGCAGTTTACCTGCCTCCAGTTTCGAGAAGTCGAGAATATCATTAATGATCGTCAATAGGTTATTGGCTGATTTTTCAATGGTGAGCAGATAATCTCGTTGACTGGTTGTGAGCTGTGTTTTCAGCATTTGTCGAGTGAAGCCAATCACGCCATTGAGTGGTGTTCGTAATTCATGTGACATATTGGCAAGAAATTCAGATTTAACGCGTGCGGCTTCTTGTGCGCGTTTTTTAGCAATGTCGAGCTCGACGTTTTGGATTTCCAGTTGTTCCAGTGTCTCTAGAAGATCTGAGGTCGCTTGATCGATACTTTGCTGCATTTCGCCATGGTAGTCAGACAACGAGATTGCCATCGCATTGATGCCGTTTTTTAGTGTGTCCAACTCACCGATCATTTGACCCTCTATTCGGGTATCAAGGTGGCCGCGACGGATTCTATCGACCATCGCCACCATATCAGAGATAGGGCCAGTGACTTCTTTGGTTAATTTGTAAGCAAAGATGGCTGAGAAGAATAAACCGCCCATGAGAACGAATAAAGCGGTAAACATTACCTGATACTGCTCTAATCTAAGAGGGCTGAGATCCAGTTCAAGCGCGATATAGCCTAATGTGGCATGACCATTGTTGCCCGCGACCGGAGGAGTTAAGCGCCCTTCTGTGATAATGGGGGTCTTGAAGATCAGTGTGTTGTTGTGCCACGTTGCCTCGGTTAATTCGGGGATCGGCTGATCTGCCGGGAACATCAGTGCTTCAAAGTTGCGGTGAAAGTTGGAAGTGACAAACAGTTCGTTATTACTATCAAAGACCGCAATCGTGCGCACGATGTTAGAATGTTTACGATGGGCGTAACTTATCATACGGCGTACCGCTTCATGGCTGTTACTGCTCATTCCAAATTCTGTCGAGATCGCTAAAGGCTCTATAATACTGTTACCGGTGACATAGAGTTGCTTTTCTAAATCATGATAGCGGTTGACAGTGAAAAAGCCGCTGAGTAGCAGGCCGATAATTAAGGTCGGGGCCAGAGTTAACGTGAACACCCGTGTTCGAAGTCCGTATTTGGTCATGCGTCTCTAAATTGCAAAAAAAGCTGTCTGTGGGAGAATTGGCACTTAATGGTCACTAGCTTAATTTAACTGAGGCTATTGAACAATCAATCTTCGTTCAAACAATGCACTTGAAGGTAATATGGCGCAGTTTTTTAAACCACAGCGACGAAAAGTGGCTGATACCCGACATAAATTAATCAAAATCACCCGTTTAGATACTCAGGGAGCCGGTGTTGGGGGGCTTGATGGGAAGACGGTTTTTGTCGAAGGCGTACTGCCGGGAGAAGAAGCATTAATTCAAATCACCGAACAAAAGCGGCAATATGCACGTGCGAAACTGATCAAGGTGCAACAGGCATCATCTCAACGACAAGCACCATTTTGCCAATATTACGGGCGTTGTGGTGGTTGTAACTTGCAGCATTTGACCTATTCAGCACAGGTTGAGCATAAAAAATCTGCGCTTGTGCAGTTAATGTCTCGTGCCGCAGGGGAAAATGTAGAAGCGGTGACAACTGAGACGCTATCCAGTCAAGATCAGAGTTATCGACGCAGCTGTCGATTAAGTCTTTGGGTTGATAAGCAACATCAGTTGCAAATGGGCTTTCGGCAACGTAGCAGTAAAGCCATTATTGATATTGCCCGTTGTCCCGTTCTAATGCCTTCGCTATCGGCTTTACTGCCAGAGCTAAAAGCACTGCTGGTGAGCTTTACTCAGCCTAAACAACTGGGGCATATCGAGTTGGTAGAGGCAGATAATGGTGTGGTTTTAATGCTGCGTCATTTAAGCGGATTGAAAGCGGATCATCTTGCACGTCTCGACGCGTTTGCGGCAACCCATCAGTTAATGCTCTTTACATCGGTCGATGGGCAGACAATTGTTCAACGCCAAGGGGAAAAGCCTTTTTACACCATCGAAGGAGAGAAGATATGGTTTACTCCGGGTGACTTTATTCAGATTAATCGCACTGTCAATGCCGCTATGGTCGCCCGTGCGTTGGCATGGTTAGAACCGACAGCATCCGATCGAGTCTTGGATCTGTTTTGCGGTCTTGGTAACTTCTCTTTACCGTTGGCACGTCAAGTGGCTGAGGTGGTCGGCGTTGAAGGGGTCGACGATATGGTGGCGCGAGCCAAAAAGAATGCAGAACATAATCAGATCCACAACGCTGCGTTTTACCAAGCAAACTTAGAAGACGACATTCATACTCAGCCATGGGCTCAGAAAGCGTTTAATAAAGTGCTATTAGATCCTGCTCGTGGAGGGGCTGCTGGGGTGATGGCGCATTTACTTTCTTTGGCGCCACAACGGATTGTTTATGTTTCTTGTAATCCAGCCACATTAGCGCGGGACAGTAAAGAGTTACTAGATAATGGCTACCGGTTAAGCAAATTGTGTGCAATGGATATGTTTCCGCATACAGGGCACAGTGAGTCAATGGCGTTATTCACCAAGTTATGAGATAAATAAGAGTAGAATCAGCCATCATGACATGACGGCTCTTGATAGCGATAATGGGAAGGGAAGATGGTCGCGATACGCGGTGCACACTTAAAGGAAAACAGCGCATTTGTGTTGGCGCAGTGGGTAGGAAGCCTGCAGCAAGATAAGCAGACTAGGAAGAAGCTGATAGAAACCTATCAATTGTGCGAAGCGCAATTGGGGGATTCTGCCTATGCGCCTTTAGTGCTGTGGCGTGGCCGAGAAATGGTCGAGATCCTTGTTACCTTGAACATGGATACCAATACATTGATCTCGGCACTGCTGTTTCCCGTCGTGGAAATGGGCTTATATAGTCACGATGCACTGCATGAAAATCACCCGAAAGCGGTCGTAGAGATGGTTGAAGGTGTTGAACAGATGGCGGCCATTGGTCAATTGAACGCCACGACTGGCGACACTGCAACATCTGGGCAAGTCGATAATATTCGCCGTATGTTGCTCTCAATGGTGGAAGACTTCCGCTGCGTCGTTATTAAACTCGCAGAGCGTATTTGTCACCTACGTGAAGTGAAAGATGAGCCGAATGCGATACGACGTACAGTAGCGAAAGAGTGTGCCAATATTTATGCCCCATTAGCCAACCGCCTCGGTATTGGTCAGCTAAAGTGGGAGATAGAAGATTACGCTTTTCGCTATCAGCACCCAGAAACCTATAAACAGATCGCGAAACAACTGGCAGAGCGCCGTATTGATCGTGAGTTGTATATCGACGAGTTTGTCCATGATCTATCCGAGTCGATGCAAGCGGCAAATATTGGTGCCGATGTTCAAGGGCGTCCCAAGCATATCTATAGCATCTGGCGCAAAATGCAGAAAAAGAGCTTGGCGTTTGATGAACTGTTTGATGTACGTGCGGTGCGCATTATTGCTGATGAAATCCAAGACTGTTATGCCGCATTAGGTATCGTTCATACCAAGTATCGTCATATTCCCAAAGAGTTTGATGACTACGTTGCTAACCCTAAGCCAAACGGTTATCAGTCTATTCATACTGTAATATTGGGGCCGGGTGGCAAAACGGTTGAGATCCAGATCCGAACCAAAGCGATGCATGAAGAGTCGGAGCTTGGCGTGGCTGCGCACTGGAAATATAAAGAAGGCGCTAGCGGCAAGAACTCAGCTTATGATGAGAAAATTACATGGCTGAGAAAGCTACTTGTTTGGCAAGAAGAGATGTCAGACTCGGGTGACATGCTTGAAGAGCTACGTAGCCAAGTTTTTGATGATCGGGTTTATGCTTTTACGCCGAAAGGAGATGTGGTTGACTTGCCAGCAGATGCAACTCCGCTTGATTTTGCCTACCACATTCACTCGGAAGTGGGGCATCGCTGTATCGGTGCGAAAGTAGAAGGGCGAATTGTTCCGTTTACCTACAAACTGCAGATGGGTGAACAAGTTGAGATTATTACTCAAAAAGAGCCCAACCCATCGCGAGATTGGTTAAACCCCAACCTTGGTTTTGTTCGTTCTAGTCGTGCGCGTGCTAAGGTGCATGCTTGGTTTAGGAAGCAGGACCGCGATAAAAATGTCGCTGCTGGACGGGAGATTCTTGAGGGTGAGTTGGGGAAAATCAACGCAACCTTAAAAGACGCAGAGGCCTATGCGCTAAAACGCTTTAATGTAAACAGTACCGATGAGCTGTTTGCAGGCATTGGTAGTGGCGACCTGCGTATTAACCAAGTGTTGAACCATATCAATGCGCTGGTCAATAAACCCACGGCAGAAGAAGAAGATCAGCAGCTATTAGAAAAATTGACGGAAGCGCCACAGAGCACACAAAACAAAAGGCCGAGTCGTGATGCCATTGTGGTTGAAGGAGTCGATAATTTAATGAGTCACCTTGCGCGCTGTTGTCAGCCGATACCGGGTGATGAAATTTGTGGTTTCGTGACGCAGGGAAGAGGAATTTCAGTTCATCGTGTCGATTGTGAGCAGTTAGAAGAGTTGCGTCATCATGCACCTGAACGCATTATTGATACGGTGTGGGGAAATTTTGCTGGTCACTATAATATCACTGTGCGGGTACTCGCGAATGAGCGTAGTGGGCTATTAAAAGATCTCACCTCGACCTTGGCGAATGAGAAAATTAAAGTCAATGGTATGAAAAGCCGCATTGATCAGAAAAAGCAGCTCTCGGTCATGGACTTTGAGCTGGAGTTGACCGATTTAGCGACGCTATCACGCGTACTAAAGCGCATTGAATCATTGCGTGATGTCGCTCAAGCGAGGCGTTTACATTAAAGCCTCAAAGACAATCATAACCAAACGGGAAGCTTTGCTTCCCGTTTTTTAATTAGGACAAGAGTTATGTCGAATTCAACCCCATTAAATCAACTGCTGACCATTATGGAGACACTTCGAGATCCAGAGCGAGGTTGTCCATGGGATCGCCAGCAAGATTTTGAGACCATTGCCCCGCATACGCTTGAAGAGGTGTATGAAGTGATCGATGCGATTCAGCAGCGTAATTGGGATGAATTAAAAGAAGAGCTCGGCGACTTACTTTTTCAGATCATTTTTTATTGTCAATTGGGAAAAGAACAACACCACTTCGACCTAGATGATGTGATAAAGGGGCTAAATGACAAGCTGATTCGTCGCCATCCACATGTTTTTTCAGATGTAGACTTCGCTGATCAAGTGGCGATTAAAGCCAATTGGGAGCAAGAGAAAGCTAAAGAGCGAGAGCAAAAAGGACAATCGAGTGTACTGGATAATGTTCCCCATGCTATGCCCGCTCTACTCAGAGCAGAGAAGCTGCAAAAGCGTTGCGCTCAGCACGGTTTTGACTGGGATAGCATAGGCCCAGTGGTGGAAAAGGTGCACGAAGAGATTGATGAAGTGATGGAGGAGGTGACGCAGGTATCGCCCAGCAGCGATAGGGTTGAAGATGAAATCGGCGATTTACTGTTTTCTGTCGTCAACTTAGCCCGCCATGCCAAGGTGAAGCCAGAAATTGCTTTAGCCCGCGCCAATAAAAAATTTGAGCGTCGCTTTCGCGAAGTAGAAAAATCTGTGCTACAAGAAGGGAAGCAGTTGGTGGAGTGTGATTTAGAAACACTCGATAATTGGTGGCGAAAGGTGAAGGAAAATGAAGCAGATAACAAAAGTTAGCCGTTGGCATTCCACATCAGGTGTGACGGCTATTGATTTGAGACAAAAAAAAATCCACACAAGTGTGATACTTTTCACGTTGTGGCGATAAAGTGGCTCTGGTATGATTGCGTCCCGTCCAGATACATTTTAATTCCTCTAAACCAACTTCCAGGTTAAGCATGACAACAAACTACATTTTTGTTACTGGCGGGGTAGTATCCTCTCTAGGTAAAGGTATTGCTGCTGCATCACTAGCTGCCATTCTTGAAGCACGTGGCTTAAACGTCACAATGATGAAGCTAGACCCATATATCAACGTTGACCCAGGCACGATGAGCCCGACTCAACATGGTGAAGTATTTGTTACGGAAGACGGTGCAGAGACTGACCTAGACTTAGGTCACTATGAGCGCTTTATCCGCACCAAAATGACAAAACGTAATAACTTCACGGCAGGCCGTATTTATGCTGAAGTTTTACGTAAAGAGCGCCGCGGTGATTACCTTGGTGCGACCATTCAGGTTATTCCTCACATTACCAATGAAATTAAAGATCGCGTGATCTCTGGCGCTGAAGGCCATGATGTTGCTATCGTTGAAGTGGGTGGTACTGTTGGTGATATCGAATCACTACCGTTCATGGAAGCGATTCGTCAGCTAGCGGTTGAGCTTGGTCGCGAGCGTGCCATGTTCATGCATCTAACATTGGTACCTTACCTTGCTGCGGCAGGCGAGGTAAAAACTAAGCCGACTCAACACTCAGTGAAAGAGCTACTTTCAATTGGTATCCAACCAGATATTCTGGTTTGTCGTAGTGATCGTGCTATTCCAGCCAATGAGCGTAAGAAAATTGCTCTTTTCTGTAATGTTCAGGAAAAAGCAGTTATCTCAATGAAAGATGTTGATTCAATCTACAAGATCCCTCAGCTTATTAAAGCGCAAGGGCTTGATGATTTGGTTTGTCAACGCTTCGGCATTACCGCGCCTGAAGCTGATCTTTCTGAGTGGGAGCAGGTGATTTACGAAGAAGCTAACCCTACCGCAGAAGTGGTTATTGGTATGGTTGGTAAGTACATTGAGTTACCGGATGCCTATAAGTCGGTAAACGAAGCGCTGAAGCATGCGGGTCTTAAAAACCGCTTATCAGTGAAGATCAAATATGTCGACTCTCAAGATGTAGAGTCTAAAGGCGAAGAAGTACTACAAGGCCTAGATGCTATTTTGGTTCCTGGCGGCTTTGGCGGACGTGGTGTTGAAGGTAAGATTTTGACCGCTCAATATGCGCGTGAAAATAAAATTCCTTACCTTGGTATCTGTTTAGGTATGCAGGTTGCGCTTATCGAGTTCGCTCGTAACGTTGCTGGTTTGAAAGATGCGCACTCATCTGAGTTCAACCCAGAAACCACCAATCCTGTTGTTGGTCTTATCACTGAATGGGTTGATGGCGAAGGTAAAGTCGAAGAGCGTACAGAGAGTTCAGACCTTGGCGGCACAATGCGACTTGGCTCTCAGCTATGTCACCTAGAAGAAGGCTCAAAAGCCCGTGAGTTATATGGCAATGCCACGATTCACGAGCGTCATCGTCATCGCTATGAAGTGAATAATAATCTGTTGCCAGTCCTGAAAAAAGCCGGTTTACGCATTTCAGGTCTATCAGCCGATAAGAAACTAGTAGAAATCATTGAAGTTCCAAACCACCCGTGGTTTGTGGCTGCACAATTTCACCCTGAGTTCACCTCAACACCTCGTGACGGTCATCCGTTATTTGAAGGTTTTGTGGCTGCTGCTGGGGCTAACCAGCGCGGTGAGCTGGGTTAATATACAAATGGAAGGGCTGCAGCCATGGAGGCTGCGGTTTTGATTCGCTTTTTAAGTTAATAAAGCAAGAGGAAAGACTAATGTCTAAGATCGTTAAAGTTCTAGGTCGTGAAATCATTGATTCACGTGGTAACCCAACTGTTGAAGCAGAAGTACACCTAGAAGGTGGTTTCGTAGGTATGGCAGCTGCTCCTTCAGGTGCATCAACTGGTTCTCGTGAAGCGCTAGAACTACGTGACGGCGACAAAGCACGTTTCCTAGGTAAAGGTGTTCTTAAAGCTGTTGACGCTGTAAATGGCCCAATCGCTGAAGCACTAGTTGGTAAAGATGCAAAAGCGCAAGCTGACATCGACCAAATCATGATCGACCTAGATGGAACTGAGAACAAATCTCAGTTCGGTGCTAACGCAATCCTAGCGGTATCTCTAGCGAATGCTAAAGCTGCTGCTGCTGCGAAAGGCATGCCTCTTTATGAGCACATTGCTGAGCTAAACGGCACTGCTGGTGTATTCTCTATGCCTCTACCAATGATGAACATCATCAATGGTGGCGAGCACGCTGATAACAACGTTGACATTCAAGAGTTCATGATTCAGCCAGTTGGCGCGAAAACTCTTAAAGAAGGCCTACGTATCGGTGCTGAAGTATTCCACAACCTAGCTAAAGTACTTAAGGCGAAAGGCCTAAGCACTGCAGTTGGTGATGAAGGTGGTTTTGCTCCTAACCTTGAGTCAAACGCTGCTGCACTAGCTGCAATCAAAGAAGCTGTTGAAGCTGCAGGTTACGTTCTAGGTAAAGACGTTACTCTTGCTATGGACTGTGCTGCATCTGAGTTCTACGACAAAGAAGCTGGCAACTACAACATGAAAGGCGAAGGTAAAATCTTCTCTTCTGAAGAGTTCAACTTCTACCTACAAGACCTTGCTAACCAGTACCCAATCGTTTCTATCGAAGACGGTCTGGACGAGTCTGATTGGGCTGGCTTCAAGCACCAAACTGAACTACTAGGTGACAAGCTTCAACTAGTAGGTGACGATCTATTCGTTACAAACACTAAGATCCTTGCTGAAGGTATCGAGAAAGGCGTAGCTAACTCTATCCTTATCAAGTTCAACCAAATCGGTTCTCTAACTGAGACTCTAGCTGCAATCAAGATGGCTAAAGATGCTGGTTACACAGCGGTTATCTCTCACCGTTCTGGCGAAACTGAAGATGCAACTATCGCTGATCTAGCGGTAGGTACAGCTGCAGGCCAAATCAAGACTGGTTCTATGAGCCGTTCTGACCGTGTTGCTAAGTACAACCAACTTATCCGTATCGAAGAAGCTCTAGGTTCTAAAGCGCCTTACAACGGTCTTAAAGAAGTAAAAGGTCAATAATTCTTCACTGAATTAACCTGATAAAAAGCCGCCCCAATTGGGGCGGCTTTTTTATGGTTGCAATTTATCGATGAATATAACCGGAGTCCGTATACTTTTTCTTTCATGGTGGTAGCCTAACTCTTACTAATATGGGATTATTCAGGCAAATTATGCTGATGCTGGAAGGCAGTTATGCGACTACTTACCTTGACGTTATTGACCGTTTTAGCTTATTTACAGTGGACACTCTGGGTTGGAAAAAACGGACTGTTAGACTATTTTGCTGTGCGTGATTATGTTGTGGTGCAGCGGGCTGCTAATTTAGAGTTAGAGCAGCGCAATGCGCAAATGTATGCCGAAATCGGTGATCTCAATCGTGGCGTAGAAGCCATAGAAGAACGTGCGCGTAATGAGCTAGGTATGATTCAAAAAGATGAAACCTTTTTCCGCATTATCGATGCAGAGCAATAACTCACGTTAGATGACAGGTAAGAACATTGATTCCGAATAAACAACATATAGCCGCGATTATTCCTGCTGCTGGTGTGGGTAAGCGTATGGCGGCAGACAAGCCAAAGCAATACCTTTTGTTAAATCAGCAAACCATCTTAGAACATACTGTCGCGTTATTATTGTCTCACCCTGCTATTGATCGCGTGGTGGTCGTACTAGGCAAAGATGATATCTATTTTAATCAGCTGCCTTTAGCTTCCCACAGTCAGGTCTCAACGGTTACTGGAGGCGCGGAACGCGTCAATTCTGTCATGGCAGGGCTAGCCAGCATTACGGAAGAGTGGGTAATGGTGCATGATGCTGCGCGTCCGTGTGTTAGTCTAAGTGATATTGATAATTTAATCGTGCAGGCACAACAGCACCCAAATGGGGCAATACTGGCATCGCCTGTGCGCGATACCATGAAACGAGCGGCTGAAAATGGTGTGATAGAGCATACTGTTTGCCGTGAGCACCTTTGGCATGCGTTGACCCCGCAAATGTTTCGTACTGAATCGCTGAAGATAGCCCTGCAGCAAGCGATGCAACAAGGGGTAAATATTACCGATGAAGCATCAGCGATGGAACACTGTGGTTTAGCGCCGATGCTTGTTAGGGGACGTTCAGATAATATTAAAATTACTCAGCCTGAAGATTTGGCATTGGCGGATTTTTACCTTCAACAACGTGCAAAGGAGAGATCATGATTCGCATTGGACACGGTTTTGATGTGCATAGGTTTGGCGGCTCAGGACCGATA
The DNA here is from genome assembly GCF_047250365.1 of Thaumasiovibrio clandestinus. Classification (NCBI taxonomy): domain Bacteria; kingdom Pseudomonadati; phylum Pseudomonadota; class Gammaproteobacteria; order Vibrionales; family Vibrionaceae; genus Thaumasiovibrio; species Thaumasiovibrio clandestinus. The sequence goes on along the minus strand of NZ_JBLBVL010000002.1, from coordinate 223,955 downwards.
GTTATGGGAGGAGTCAGCATTGATTACCCTCAAGGTTTGGTCGCACACTCTGATGGTGATGTGGTATTGCATGCGGTTTGTGATGCGTTGTTGGGAGCGATAGCTGAAGGCGATATTGGGCGACATTTTCCTGATACAGATGATAAGTGGAAAGGTGCAGATAGTCGTACGTTATTACGCGATGTCTATGCACGTGTGCTTGAAAAGGGCTATCAGTTGGGCAATCTTGATGTCACCATCATGGCCCAGACGCCTAAAATGGCCCCATATATTGAAGCGATGTGCAGTACGATTGCTATCGATTTAGCGACAGAAAGAGATAACGTCAACGTCAAGGCGACAACGACAGAGAAATTAGGCTTTACAGGCAGAAAGGAAGGCATTGCTTGTGAAGCGGTAGTAGTGATCACTAAGGTTGCACAATGAGCGATATTTTAACACCATTTACTTACCTACATGGTAAGCCACAAGCGTCTGGAATAATGAAAGCCGTACCAGAGCACTTTATTGTTAAAGAAGTGCTGGGATTTGAATTCTCTGGCCAAGGTGAGCACTTTATGGTTCATGTGCGCAAGCGAGGCGAAAACACCAAATATGTGGTGAACGAACTCGCGAAAGCATGTGGTGTTAAATCGCGTGATGTGAGTTGGGCAGGGCTTAAGGACCGCCACGCAGTAACAGAGCAGTGGTTAAGTGTTCACTTGCCAGGGCAGCCGGATCCGGATCTGAGCGAATTTGTTGCAACACATCCCGGGGTTGAAATATTAGCAACGGCACGACACGATAAAAAATTGCGTCCAGGTGATTTACTTGCCAACCAATTTGAGTTGGTCGTTACTGAGCTGTCGGAGTTTGAGCAATTAGAAGAGAGATTGGCACTGATAGCACAAAAAGGGGTGCCAAACTATTTTGGTTCGCAACGTTTTGGTCGTCAGGGTAATAATGTTACTCGCGCTAGAGCGTGGGGAAATGATGAGTTCCGAGTTAGAGATAAGAGTAAACGTAGCTTTTATCTATCAGCGGCACGCAGTTGGTTGTTTAACATGGTGTTGTCGCAACGTATTGAGCAGGGGCTAATTGAGCAGGTGCTTGATGGTGATAGCTTATATTACACGGACAATGCGCAATATGTTGTTGTTAATAAAGACAATCAGTTGGATGTAGATAATGGTATCGCGCAGATTTCTGGTCCATTAACGGGTGATAATGCACTACCAACCCAAGCCGATGCCGCTGAATTTGAGCAAGCCGTGCTTGACCATGAGCCTTTGCTGCTGAAAGTGATCCGTGACAACCGTATGCGTCATGATCGTCGAGCATTAATGTTACATCCTCAAGCGATGAACTGGCAGTTAGAAGAGCAGCAACTAACGTTATCGTTTACTTTGCCAGCGGGCTGCTTTGCAACCACCGTGTTGCGTGAATTGATTGTACTTAAGGATAATGAGCCTACATGCGAATCTTAATCAGCAATGATGATGGCATACGGGCGCAGGGTATCAATACGTTGGCTGAGGCGCTATTGCAATTCGGTGAGGTCTACATGGCCGCGCCGGATCGTAACCGCAGTGGGGCGTCTAACTCATTAACCTTAGAGTCGCCATTGCGTGTTCAGCGTTACGATAATAAGCGTGTGGCCGTGCAAGGTACACCAACGGATTGTGTCCATTTTGCCCTTAATGCATGGTTAGACTTTACCCCTGATTTAGTGGTAGCCGGAATCAATCATGGTGCCAACCTTGGCGATGATGTGTTGTATTCTGGTACCGTGGCGGCAGCGACCGAAGGACATTTTCTTGGCGTACCCTCCTTGGCGGTTTCACTGGTTGGGAATACTCACTTTGATACCGCTGCGCGAGTGACCTGCGATATCATTAAACGCATGCAGCAATGCCCAGTACCCGACAAGCGGTTATTGAATATAAATGTGCCTGACTGCACTTACGATGCCTTACAGGGGTGGGAAGTGACTCGCTTAGGTGCGCGTCACCGAGCAGAGTCGATGATTCCTGCGACAGACCCCCGTGGTCACGAAATATTTTGGCTAGGGCCGCCAGGGGCACGACAAGATGCTGGTGTAGGCACTGATTTTTATGCGGTTGATCATCATATTGTATCAATTACACCGTTGCAGGTTGACCTTACGGCACACGATTCACTTAGTGTTGTCAATCAGTGGATGACAGCGAAATGAGGAAGTAAGCTCGTGTTGAGCGATAGAGAACAACTTTATACTAGCTTGCGCGCACAAGGGGCGGCAGAACAACGTATTATTGATGCGATGGCCGCTTTACCTCGTGAGCATTTTATTGATGAAGCGATGGCACATAAAGCGTATGAAAATAATGCGTTACCGATAGGGTGCGGTCAGACGATTTCCCAACCCTACATTGTCGCAAGAATGACAGCGTTACTGGGATTAGAACAGACAAGCCGCGTTCTCGAAATTGGTACTGGATCCGGATTTCAAACCGCGGTACTCGCACAGTTAGTTGATCATGTATATTCTGTTGAGCGAATAAAAGCACTGCAATGGCAGGCGAAGAGACGTTTCAAACAACTTGATTTGCATAATATTTCCACCAAGCATGGCGATGGTTGGCAAGGCTGGCATAATCGAGGACCATTTGATGCGATCATTGTCACCGCCGCCGCTGTCGGTACGCCTCAGGCGTTATTGACTCAATTGGCTGAAGGAGGACGTTTGGTGATCCCGGTTGGTGAAGATCAACAGGTATTAAAGCGTATTATCCGATGTGGTGATAGATATATCAGTGAAGATATAGAAATGGTGAACTTTGTACCTTTAGTGGCAGGTGAAACTGTATAACAGCGACGATGAGAATAGCAGGGAAAGGAAGAATAAGAAGACAAGTGGCGTTAGTGGGAGTTGGAATGCTCCTGCTAACTGGTTGTGCCTTTTATCAACCATCGACATCTCATGGCAAGGATTATCAAACCTTGGAGCGTGGAAGCTACCGCGGCAGTTATTATGAAGTAAATAAGGGTGACACGCTGTACTTTATTTCATACATAACTGACAGGAATGTTAATGACTTGATAGAATTTAACAATCTTGAGCCACCACATACAATATTCCCGGGGCAAAAGTTACGTTTATGGCGACCTCGCTACGTAGCGCCTGAATATGGCTCCACTCCCGCTGTTGTTAGTGCTGCTGTAGCCCCCGTGGTTACAGCGTCTGCGCCTGTTAAGGTTAAGCCGCAAAGTGTCACTCCTCGCCCTGTTAGCGAAAAAGTGGCAACACAGCAACCTACCAAAATCATACCCAGCGCACATAAAAGCGACGCGAAAACTATTGATTCTAAGAATTCAACAGGGTACTCTCAGGGAGAAGGTAAACAAGTTGTTAACAAAAACACCCCTCCGGCCAAGGTTGAACCAGTTAAGCCAAAGCCAGAGCCAAAGCCGAAAACTCCAGCGAATACTGCAAAAGTTTCACAGTGGCATTGGCCGACGAAAGGAAGGGTGGTGAGTAAATTCTCCGATACAGCTAATGGAAACAAAGGCATCGATATTGCGGGCCAACGAGGTCAGACAATTAGTGCCACTGCTGGTGGGACAGTCGTGTATGCGGGGAATGCATTACGTGGTTATGGGAATCTGATCATTATTAAACATAACGATGATTACCTAAGCGCATATGCTCATAACGAAAAGCTTCTTGTTAAAGAGAACCAGTCGGTCAGTGCTGGTCAGAAAATTGCAACGATGGGCAGTTCTGGTGCACAAAGTGTGATGCTGCATTTTGAGATCAGATATAAAGGTAAGTCGGTGGATCCGATGAGGTACCTTAACTAAGTCATCATTACGGTTTGGTTCGCTGTGATGTGTTGCTATTAGCCACATGGGAGGCGCGCTATGTCCAAGAGTAATACTGTGACGAAAGACGATTGCTTTGAAACGATCACTGATATTGAATTGGGGGCTGATCAAGTCGAAGCAGAAGAGGCCCTTGTTGATGACAGCGAGGATCAGAACTACGTCGCTGCGACCCAAAAAGCACTTGATGCGACTCAGCTATATTTGAGTGAAATTGGTTTCTCGCCGTTATTAACCGCACAAGAAGAAGTATTGTATGCTCGACGCGCTTTGCGAGGCGATGAAGCAGCACGTAAACGCATGATTGAAAGTAACTTACGTCTTGTTGTGAAAATATCACGACGCTACAGCAATCGTGGTTTAGCCCTACTCGATCTGGTTGAAGAGGGTAATCTTGGTTTAATCCGCGCGGTAGAAAAGTTTGACCCAGAACGCGGATTTCGCTTTTCAACTTACGCGACATGGTGGATACGTCAGACGATTGAGCGTGCCATCATGAATCAAACCCGCACAATTCGTTTACCAATTCATGTCGTTAAAGAGCTCAATGTCTATTTAAGAACGGCACGGGAGTTGGCGCAGAAATTGGATCATGAGCCAACAGCAGAAGAAATTGCGCAGAAGCTAGATAAACCGGTTGATGATGTTAATCGCATGCTGCGCTTAAACGAACGTGTCGGCTCGGTTGATAATCCAATTGGCGGTGATAGCGAAAAAGCACTGCTTGATATTATCCCTGACGAAAAGGGGGGCGGGCCAGAAGGCTCGACTCAAGAAGATGATATGAAGCACTCGATTGTTGGGTGGTTACAAGAGCTGAATCCGAAACAACGTGAAGTGTTAGCGCGCCGTTTTGGTCTGCTCGGTTACGAAGCATCAACATTAGAAGATGTGGGGCGAGAAATTGGCTTAACCCGAGAACGTGTTCGTCAAATTCAGGTTGAAGGCCTACGTCGCTTGCGTGATATGTTAACTCACCAAGGACTAAGCATCGAATCGCTGTTCACGGCTGAAAGTTTACAATAGTGTTGTTATCTTGCGAGAAAAGGCGCCGATTAGGCGCCTTTTTTATTGTTTCTTGTTCTATCGAAAAGCTGGTTTATAGGAGCTTTTTGAGACGATAGAGCTCTTCTAACGCTTGGCGTGGTGTGAGGTTGTCAGGGTCAATGGCAGCCAATAGACTTTCGACTTCACTAGGCTCAGGTAGAAGAGAAAGCTGCGTTTCGGTGCGAGCTTCCGTAGGGTGTGCCGTTGGAGCTTGATGTGTTTCTAACTCACGCAATTTGGCCTTTGCATTCCTTACTACCCCTTTTGGTACGCCGGCTAAACTGGCGACCGCAAGCCCATAAGACTTGCTTGCTGCGCCTTCTTGTACGGCGTGCATGAACGCGATTTCATCGCCATGCTCGACGGCATCGAGATGAACGTTGGCCAGCCCTGTCATTAGGTTAGGTAGCTCAGTGAGTTCAAAGTAGTGCGTTGCAAACAATGTCATCGACTGAATTTTCTCTGCCAGCCACTCCGCACTGGCCCATGCTAGAGATAGGCCATCATAAGTACTGGTTCCTCGGCCTATTTCATCCATCAGCACCAAACTATCTTTCGTCGCATTGTGCAAAATGTTTGCTGTTTCTGTCATCTCAACCATAAAGGTCGAACGACCTGAAGCGAGATCATCTGACGCGCCAATTCGGGTGAAGATACGATCCAGTGGCCCAATTTGCGCAGACTCCGCTGGGACGTAGCTTCCTACATGTGCCAATAGTGCGATGAGCGCAGTTTGGCGCATATAGGTCGATTTCCCCCCCATGTTTGGACCGGTAATGATCAGCATGCGCCGCTCTGGGCTTAAGTTGATCGGATTGGCAATAAACGGCTCATCAAGGACTTGCTCAACCACAGGGTGACGACCGCCTTGAATAGCAATACCACTCTTAGCAGCGATGTCTGGTCGGCAGTAGTTCAGTGTATCAGCGCGCTCAGCGAGGTTGGCTAGTACATCCAGTTCAGCAAGGGCGGCGGCGAGATTCTGCAACGCTTCAAGGTGTGGTAATAAATGATCAAACAGCGCGTCCCATAACTGCTTTTCCAATGCGAGAGCTTTGGATTTTGAGTTTAGAACTTTGTCTTCATGCTCTTTGAGTTCTGGGATTATATAACGTTCAGCATTTTTAAGCGTTTGACGACGAACGTAGTGAGCGGGGACGCGGTCACTTTGAGCGCGACTGACTTGAATAAAGAAGCCATGAACATTGTTGTAACCGACTTTTAGCGTATCGATGTCATTCTGCTCTCTTTCTCGCGCCTCTAACTCTTCAAGGTAACGCGTTGCGCCTTGCGCCAGTTCGCGCCATTCATCTAACTCGGCATTGTACCCTGTAGCAATAACTCCGCCATCGCGGATCACCACAGGCGGGTTCTCCATTATCGCGTCTTCTAATAGCGAGCAGAGGGTTGGCTGCGGCAGAGCATGGGTGGCCAAGTCAGTAAGGCGTTGATCCGGATTACCTTCCAGCAGTACTGCTAACTCAGGTAGTTGCTGCAGAGCATGGCGCATGCGGGCCAGATCGCGCGGTCGTGCGGATCGCAGCGCTAAGCGAGCCAAAATTCGCTCAAGATCCCCGATATTGCGTAGCAATGGGTGAAGTTCAGCGAACAGTGCACTCTCTTTTAACTCTCCAATAGCGTCTAGACGACCATTCAATACTGCTGGTTGGCGAACAGGTTGGTGTAGCCAGCGTTTTAATAAGCGACTCCCCATCGGGGTTGCTGTGTAATCCAACACTTCCGCTAAGGTATTATCTGTACCACCACTTAGGTTGTGGGTGATTTCTAAGTTACGGCGAGTAGCGGCGTCGAGAATGACGCAGTCATCACGGCGCTCTAGCGAGAGGCTACGGATGTGCGGTAAGGCAGTACGTTGGGTATCTTTGACATATTGAAGCAAGCAGCCCGCGGCACAGAGACCACGTTCAGCACCTTCCACCCCAAAGCCAACGAGATCTTTGGTACCAAATTGCTTGTTGAGCTGAGTGCGGGCAGTATCGCGTTCAAACTCCCACACTGGACGTCGACGCAGACCGCGTAATTCGCTAATCAAATGGTGGTATTCAAAGTCTTCAGGATAGAGCAACTCTGCTGGTTGTGTGCGCTGCAATTCGGCAAGTAGTGTCTCTTCGCTGTTTGGCTCATTGAGTAAAAAGCGCCCTGAGGTAATATCCAAAGTGGCATACCCAAAGCCATTGTTATGGTAATACACCGCGGCTATCAAGTTGTCTTGACGCTCTGTTAGCAGCGCTTCATCACTGATGGTACCAGGGGTGATGATACGAACGACTTGGCGCTCAACCGGCCCTTTACTGGTCGCAGGATCGCCAATTTGTTCGCAAATGGCCGCCGACACACCACGCTGTACTAGCTTGGCTAGATAGCCTTCGACTGCATGATAAGGAACACCTGCCATGGGAATAGGCTGACCGTTAGCGCTACCACGTTTGGTTAATGAAATGCCTAGAATGTCCGATGCTTGTTTAGCATCGTCAAAAAATAGCTCATAGAAATCCCCCATACGATAGAACAGCAAAACATCGGGATTCTCAGCCTTTATTCTTAAGTACTGCTGCATCATCGGGGTATGCGAGCTCTTTAAGTCTTTAGTTGTGGTGGTTTTCTTTGTCATTTTGCTTCTTGGATTCAATGATTTATGGAATAGGGGTAAATTCCAATCTATTCCACTGATTATCAATGGGGTTAACACATGCGTAGCCAATGTTGCAGGTCAATGATTGACGTTTTTGCCAATAGCAGAGAATAGAGCGGCTACATCAAATAGAAAGATGGGGCAGAATTACGGCCGGTTGCAAGAATAACAAACCTGCAGTGGATTGGGCAATTTTTGATAGCACAATAGCTCAGGGTTGCGATGAATTGAGCCAGGGTTGGTAATCGGGATGGCGAAGGGGGGGGGAATCGCTTAAAGTGAAGCAAAGGACTGATAGCGGTTGAGGAAAATGAATAAAGATATCGTCGCCCAAGCAGCGTGTGTTGGGCGTTTATTGCAACTAAATTTTGTCACGCTGACCACTGCGGAGTCTTGCACTGGCGGCGGAATCAGTGCTGCGATTACTGAGATCCCGGGAAGTTCAGCGTGGTTTGAGCGGGGGTTTGTTACCTATAGCAATGAAGCGAAACACGCGATGCTTGGTGTTAGTTTGGGCACTTTATCTGATCACGGCGCAGTGAGTGCGGCAGTGGTGGCAGAAATGGCTGCTGGCGCTTGCCGAGAAGCGAAAGCCGATATAGGCATTGCGGTAAGTGGCATTGCAGGGCCAGATGGCGGAAGTGAAGATAAACCTGTCGGCACGGTGTGGTTTGGGGTTCATGACGTTAGCGGTTGGGTACATCAAGAGCAGTGCCGTTTTGCTGGTGAGCGTGGTGCTGTGCGTGAACAAGCTGTGCTTCACGCACTGAACCTGATTGAGCAGCGCTTAAAAGTGCGTCATTAGCGGTAAAAACGATAATGGGTGGTTTTCTGGAATGCTCATTGTTTTCTCAAATGTACATTAAGAGAAGAGATTTTTCTCACAAAACATCATACAGGGGTTTACACTGTATGAATAGACAGTATACTTTGAGCCAAGTGGAAAATTAGTTCCTAACATATTTCGGAGAGTCGAATGGACGACAACAAACAGAAGGCACTGGCCGCGGCGCTGGGCCAAATCGAAAAGCAATTTGGTAAAGGCTCGATCATGCGTCTGGGTGATGACCGTACCATGGATATCGAAACGGTATCAACAGGCTCTCTAGCGCTTGATATTGCGTTAGGTGTTGGTGGTTTGCCATACGGGCGAATTGTCGAGATCTATGGCCCAGAATCATCAGGTAAAACAACCTTGACATTGCAAGTGGTTGCAGAAGCACAGAAGCAAGGCAAAACGTGTGCCTTTATCGATGCGGAACATGCGCTCGATCCTGTCTATGCGCGCAAGCTAAATGTGGACATTGATAACTTACTGGTTTCTCAGCCGGATACGGGTGAGCAAGCGTTAGAAATTGCAGATGCACTGACTCGTTCAGGTGCTGTTGATGTGATTATTGTCGACTCCGTAGCTGCACTAACGCCAAAAGCAGAAATCGAAGGTGAGATGGGTGATTCTCACATGGGTCTTCAAGCACGTATGCTGTCACAAGCGATGCGTAAACTAACTGCTAATATTAAGAACTCAAACACTTTGATGATCTTCATTAACCAGATTCGTATGAAGATTGGCGTTATGTTTGGTAACCCTGAAACCACCACAGGTGGTAACGCGTTGAAGTTCTATGCTTCTGTTCGTCTTGATATTCGTCGTACTGGCGCTATCAAGGAAGGCGATGAAGTGGTGGGTAACGAAACGCGTGTTAAAGTGGTTAAAAACAAAGTGGCAGCCCCCTTTAGACAAGCTGAATTCCAGATCCTTTATGGTCAGGGAATTAACCTTTATGGTGAACTTATCGACCTTGGTGTGAAACACAAAATGGTCGAAAAAGCTGGCGCTTGGTATAGCTACAATGGCGATAAGATTGGTCAGGGTAAAGCGAATGTGTGTAAGTATCTACAAGAGCATAAGCACATAGCAGAAGAGCTAGACGTTAAATTGCGTGAGCTTTTGCTACAAAAAACACCAGCAGAAGAAGCCGTCGCTGAAGACGCAGATGCTGCGGAAGATAAGGCGTTTTAACCTCTTAATAAACAAGCGGCTTACGAATCAGCGGTGGGATTATTATTCCGCCGCGATCATTCCAAACAAGCTGCACTGCCTGCCAAAGCAACAGGCAAGATTCAATGAAATATCATGTTGATTCTGTGTTTTGTAGTGCCGTGGCTTTGGTTTTTAACCGGTAAACTACGCGCTAAAGCTGTTTTAATTTGGTGAAACGTAATGTCCTTTCCGTTGCTACTTTCCTGAAAATTCCTGTAAATAGACCTTAGCATTTCAAGTAATTGACCGATTATAAACGTGCACTTAGGTGCACAGAAGTCGAGTCAGAGTCAGACCTGTGTGCTAAATATTGAGACTGACCTACAGAAAATATCCCCTTAAAACGGCAATAATTGCATTAAACTGGCTTTTTTCCCTCCTATATTCGTGCAGGCTGTTTTACAATAGCGGCATTGTTTTGTCGTGGTAAAATTGAACAAATTTTACTGCGACTTTGTTGATCAACAAATTTGCCGTTTTTCAGGAATTGCCAATGTACATGAGCACAGACGAGATTCGCCGCGCGTTTCTTGAGTTCTTTGAAAGCAAAGGACACCAAATAGTAGAGAGTTCGTCTTTGGTTCCAGCCGATGACCCAACACTCCTATTTACCAATGCTGGTATGAACCAGTTTAAGGACACGTTTTTAGGATTAGAAAAACGTAGCTATTCACGAGCAACGACGGCACAACGCTGTGTGCGAGCCGGTGGTAAGCATAACGATCTTGAGAATGTTGGTTTTACCGCTCGTCACCACACCTTTTTCGAGATGTTAGGTAACTTCAGTTTTGGTGACTATTTCAAGCAAGATGCGATTAAGTATGCCTGGGAATTCCTTACAGAAACCTTAAAATTGCCACAAGAACGTCTGTTGGTCACAGTATACGAGACCGATGATGAAGCGTTTGACATCTGGAACAAAGAGATGGGCATTCCAGCCGATCGCATTGTCCGAATTGGTGATAAGAAAGGCGGCAAGCCGTTTGAATCAGATAACTTCTGGCAGATGGGTGACACTGGTCCATGTGGTCCTTGTACCGAGATCTTCTATGATCACGGTGAGCATATCTGGGGTGGGCGTCCTGGAACACCTGAAGAAGACGGCGACCGTTTCATCGAGATCTGGAACAACGTATTCATGCAGTTCAACCGCCAAGCGGATGGCACCATGGAACCATTACCTAAGCCGTCGGTTGATACTGGCATGGGTATTGAGCGCATTGCCGCGATCATGCAGGGCGTACATTCAAATTATGAAATCGATGTCTTCCAGACACTAATTAAAGAAACTGCGGCCGTTATTGGTTACGAAGATTTAAGTAATCAATCATTGCGCGTGGTAGCGGATCACATTCGTTCGTGTGCGTTCTTAATTGTTGATGGCGTTATGCCGTCTAATGAAGGGCGTGGCTACGTGTTACGCCGCATTATTCGTCGTGCAGTGCGTCACGGTAATAAGTTGGGCGCGAAAGGGGCATTCTTCTATCAGTTGGTTGGTCCATTGGCTGCTGTCATGGGAACCGCGGGTGCAGAGCTGAAGAAGCAGCAAGCCGTTGTCGAAAAAGTGCTTAAAATCGAAGAAGACAACTTTGGTCGTACACTAGAACGCGGTATGGCTATTTTAGCGGATGCACTTGATAACCTTGATGGCAAAGTGCTGGATGGCGAAACTGTCTTCAAGCTTTATGACACCTACGGCTTCCCTGCTGATTTAACCAATGATGTTGCCCGTGAGCGTGGTTTCTCTATTGATGAACCAGGTTTTGAAGCGGCAATGGAGGCACAGCGTCAACGTGCTCGTGAGGCAGGATCATTCGGTGTTGATTACAACAGCGCAATTAAAGTAGACGCAGACAGTGAGTTCTGTGGCTACGAAACAACACAAGGCAATGCCACGGTTGTCGCCCTATATCGCGATGGTGAGGTTGTCGAGTGCCTGTCAGAAGGCGAGAGCGGTCTTGTTATCCTTGATAACACGCCATTCTATGCAGAGTCTGGTGGTCAATGCGGTGACGCGGGTAGCATTGCAGGCTTTACTGTCGAAGATACACAAAAGTTTGGTAATGCGATTGGTCACCAAGGTCAAATGGCAACTGGAACATTGGTTATCGGTCAGGTTGTTGATGCGCAAGTTGACGCCGAGCGTCGTGCAGCGATTACTCTGAACCATTCAGCAACCCACTTACTGCACTCTGCGCTACGTAACCTACTGGGCGAGCATGTCGCACAGAAAGGATCGTTGGTTAAAGCTGATGGGCTACGTTTTGACTTCTCGCACCTTGAAGGTGTTAAAGCCAATGAGCTACGTGAAATTGAGCGCGTGGTTAACGAGCAGATTCGCCTAAACCACTCGATTGATACTGCTGTAATGGATATCGAGTCAGCGAAGGAAAAAGGTGCGATGGCACTCTTCGGTGAGAAATACGACGACGAAGTGCGTGTATTGAGCATGGGTCATTTCTCTACTGAACTTTGTGGTGGTATTCACGCGAAGCATACGGGTGATATCGGTCTATTTAAGATTGTCTCTGAAGGTGGTATCGCGGCGGGAATTCGTCGTATTGAAGCTGTAACTGGTCAGGGTGCGATTGAGGCATTGCATGCCCAAGAGCAGGCGTTAGTCGACGCTGCAAGCCTGCTTAAGTCAGATCAAGCTTCGGTGGTTGATAAAGTGAGTGCGCTTGTTGGTCATAGCAAGGCGCTTGAAAAAGAGATCCAACAATTAAAAGACAAGCTGGCTGCGCAAGAAGGTGCGGGGCTGGTTAATCAAGCCGTCGAAATTAACGGAACCAAAGCACTGATTGCGAAACTGGATGGTGCTGACAACAAAGCACTGCGTGGCATGGTTGATGAGTTAAAAAATCAGCTAGGCAGCGGTATTGTCGTATTGGGTAATGTGAATGGTGATAAAGTCGGCTTGATTGCTGGTGTTACAAAAGATCTGATTGGGAAAGTGAAAGCGGGCGAACTCGTCAACTTTGTCGCCCAACAGGTGGGGGGTAAAGGTGGCGGCCGTCCAGATATGGCTCAAGCTGGTGGTACAGATGCAGCAGCATTGCCTGCAGCACTGGACTCGGTTACTCCATGGTTAACAGAAAAGCTATAAGCTTTTTCAGGAGAAGATAAGTAAGTGGCACTGATCGTCCAAAAATTCGGTGGAACCTCTGTGGGTTCCATCGACAGAATAGAGGCCGTTGCTCGGCGAGTGATTAATGCTCATCAGCAGGGACACCAAGTTGTGGTGGTCGTTTCAGCAATGTCAGGCGAGACCAATCGTCTATTGGGATTAGCAAAACAGATTGACGCCACGCCAACAGCGCGTGAGTTAGATGTTTTGCTGTCTGCTGGTGAGCAAGTTTCCATGGCCTTATTGGCTATGGCGATTAACAGGCAGGGAGTAAAAGCTACTTCGCTGACTGCTGATCAGGTGGGTATTACCACCAGCGGTGGTTTTAATAATGCTGAGATAGCGCATGTCGCAACCTCACGGATTAACTCTTTGCTCGAGCAAGACCATATTGTGATCGTCGCAGGTTTTCAGGGCCGCGATGAAAACGGAAATATCACGACCTTAGGTCGAGGTGGCTCAGATGCGAGCGCAGTCGCGATCGCGAGTGCGTTGAACGCAGACGAATGCCAGATATTTACCGATGTGGACGGTGTATACACGACTGATCCACGGATTGTCCCTGAGGCTTCCCGATTGGACCAAATCGATGTCAAAACCATGACAACAATGGCGAGGTTGGGAGCAAAGGTACTACAGTTACAATCTGTGGAGTACGCACATCAAAACTGCGTGCCATTGCGGGTATTGTCCTCGTTTGAAGAGGGCAGTGAGACGCAAGGCACGTTGGTGACGATGGACACATTGGCCACTAGGCCAATTACTGGTATTGCCGTGTTAGCGGACCAACATTTAATTAGCGTTAAAACCGAACGTGAAAAAATGATTGGGCAAAGTACTGGTATTGTGTCGGAAATATGGAATAATGTGATAGATGAAACATATTCTTCACATTTTGTGGTGTCAGACGCAGATTTGGCACATTTGAAGCTAGCGCATTGCGAAGAGTTGGATCATATTGACAATGTAACGACGTTATCTGTCGTCGGTCATGCTGCAAAGGAGTGCAAGCAAGCTATGTTAGCTTTACTGGCACAATCGGAAATTGTTGTTCATCGTGTGCAACATTTACCTCAATGTCTATGCTTATTGGTAGCTGATGCTGACTATAAGCGTGCCGTGAAGCTACTTCATGCACAATTTGTGGTTCCAAGTCTTTCCGGACATGAGTCGAATCTACTGGCTGTGTCGTAATGGGAAGATTTGATCGCTGTTAATACTTATAAAGAAGTAGAGATTACTCAAGGAGTACACGAATGCTGATTTTGACTCGTCGCGTAGGTGAAACGTTGATGATTGGTGACGAAGTTACCGTAACTGTTCTAGGTGTGAAGGGCAACCAAGTACGTATTGGTGTGAATGCACCTAAAGAAGTCTCTGTTCATCGAGAAGAGATTTATATGCGCATTCAAGCTGAAAAAGGGGCTGGCGCGGATAACGCTGGAAACTTCTGATAAAAAGGTCGGCCTTCGGGCCGACTTTTTTATGTTTTGTTATCTCTAACGTTCGTTAGAATTCACTTAATCACTTTCTTGATTCTGTAGGAAAAATTAGCACATTGTTGCTTTAAAGCGCACTTTGGCGCTAAAGTGTGCAAGTAAACTTTTTTTCGTGATTTTTATTGATAAATTGTTTGACATATTTTTGCTTCGAAGTAATATGAGCCCCCGCAAGACGGTGAGGTGGCCGAGAGGCTGAAGGCGCTCCCCTGCTAAGGGAGTATACGGTTTATAGCCGTATCGAGGGTTCGAATCCCTCCCTCACCGCCATTTCTTGCGACGCTGTTTAGGCAGCACTGCGCGCTCGTAGCTCAGCTGGATAGAGTACCTGGCTACGAACCAGGCGGTCGGAGGTTCGAATCCTCCCGAGCGCGCCATTACAATTCGGTATGGTTCATTTGATGAACGGTATCACAACAAGTTTCTGCGCGTCCGTAGCTCAGCTGGATAGAGTACCTGGCTACGAACCAGGCGGTCGGAGGTTCGAATCCTCCCGGACGCGCCATTAATTTGTTAAACCAGTTTGCGTGGTGAGGTGGCCGAGAGGCTGAAGGCGCTCCCCTGCTAAGGGAGTATACGGTTTATAGCCGTATCGAGGGTTCGAATCCCTCCCTCACCGCCATTTTTTCTCGTTTTAGTAAAAACGACTTTGCGCGCTCGTAGCTCAGCTGGATAGAGTACCTGGCTACGAACCAGGCGGTCGGAGGTTCGAATCCTCCCGAGCGCGCCATTATTCGTAACGATGAATTGATATTTCAGCGTTGAAAATTGATTGTTACACATACCCCTGCGCGTCCGTAGCTCAGCTGGATAGAGTACCTGGCTACGAACCAGGCGGTCGGAGGTTCGAATCCTCCCGGACGCGCCATACATTAACCTGTGTTGCTTATTAACACTGGTTACACTCCCGAGTAACGGACACTCCTGAGTATAAAGAATACTGCGCGCTCGTAGCTCAGCTGGATAGAGTACCTGGCTACGAACCAGGCGGTCGGAGGTTCGAATCCTCCCGAGCGCGCCATTTATATTACACCCTTGCGGTGCACTCCCAAGTGACGGAACGCTTTTGAGTATACAGAATACTGCGCGCTCGTAGCTCAGCTGGATAGAGTACCTGGCTACGAACCAGGCGGTCGGAGGTTCGAATCCTCCCGAGCGCGCCATTATTTTTGTATTAACCATTTCCACATATCTGATAGTTGTCTATCATTTATGTTGCCTGCGCGTCCGTAGCTCAGCTGGATAGAGTACCTGGCTACGAACCAGGCGGTCGGAGGTTCGAATCCTCCCGGACGCGCCATACATTAATCGATGTTGGTAAACACCGATTTCATTCTGAGTGTAATGCCTCAGAGTATAAAGCATACTGCGCGCTCGTAGCTCAGCTGGATAGAGTACCTGGCTACGAACCAGGCGGTCGGAGGTTCGAATCCTCCCGAGCGCGCCATTTATTTTCTCTTCCTTGAGAATATTAAAGGATTACTGCCAAGGGACACGATGTCCTATGCTGTATTACCTGATACAGCCCAAACTCTTAAGGCCTGACTCCCGTAGTCAGGCCTTTTTTGATCTTACTTCTCTTGCTCAACACACCTCTAAATCAATTTATTGACCTAGCTACGGTTTTTCTCTGACTTTTTGAAAGATATGTAAATTTTGCAGTCTTTTTCGCATTTTTATCAACATCTACCCTCATAAGTGTCAGGATTGTTGATTTGTGTTAATATTTGCAGTGTTTTTTGAGGTTAAGGTGTTTTTCATTCACCTCAAGTGGTAGAAGCCGCGATACAGAAGAAAGGAAGCAGGATGTCAAACATTAGTGATCTCCTCTGGGAGGCAGCAACGTTGATGCTGACAGGCATGACGTTTGTTTTTGTTTTTTTAAGTGTTTTGGTTGTTCTTGTACAGTGTTTGGCACGTTGGTTGCCAAAAGATGCGCCTGAAGTAAACCAACCTATTAATCAAACTGTACCAAAGACAATTGGTGGCGAGTCGCCAGATGTGATTGCGGCTATTTCAGCAGCCATTAAAGTACATCGCGCGAAAAACGCTTAAGCCTGATCGGACTGAATTATTACAAGGAGTATGAGCATGTCCAAACCATTAGCTATTACCGACGTTGTCCTTCGTGACGCCCACCAATCGTTGTTTGCTACGCGTATGCGTGTAGAAGATATGTTACCTATTGCGGAGCAATTGGATAAAGTGGGGTACTGGTCATTAGAAACTTGGGGTGGTGCCACTTTTGATGCTTGCATTCGCTTTTTAGGCGAGGACCCATGGGAGCGTCTTCGTTTATTAAAAGCGGCAATGCCAAATACTCGTATGCAGATGTTGCTGCGAGGTCAAAATTTACTGGGTTACCGCCACTATGCTGATGATGTGGTAGATAAATTTGTCGAGCGAGCGCACAAGAACGGAATGGATGTATTTCGTATTTTTGATGCGATGAATGATGTTCGTAATTTTGAACGGGCAGTGAAGGCGACGGTAGCTGTTGGAGGCCATGCTCAAGGGACAATGTCTTATACCACGAGTCCTTATCACACCTCCGATACTTGGGTTGACCTTGCGAAACGTCTTGAAGATCTAGGTTGTCACTCGCTTTGCTTGAAAGATATGGCGGGTTTATTGAAGCCTTATGAAGCGGAAGATGTTATCTCTCGTATTAAAGCATCTTGTGACATTCCTCTAGCGCTTCACTGCCATGCGACAACGGGTCTATCAGCCGCGACAGCTGTTAAAGCGGTAGAGGCTGGATTGGATATTCTAGATACCTCTATCTCTTCGATGAGTCAAACCTACGGCCACACAGCGACAGAAACGGTTGTCGCTATGCTAGAGGGCACGGGGCGTGATACTAACCTTAAACTTGAACAACTTGCTCCTATCGCAACTTACTTCCGTGAGGTGCGTAAGAAATACGCTAAGTTTGAAGGCCAACTTAAAGGGGTGGATTCGCGTATTCTTATTGCTCAGGTTCCTGGTGGCATGTTGACGAATATGGAAGGTCAACTTAAGGAGCAAGGCGCTGTAGATCGCTTAGATGAAGTGCTTGCAGAGATCCCTCGCGTGCGTGAAGACTTGGGTTATATCCCATTAGTGACGCCGACCTCACAAATTGTTGGTACGCAGTCTGTCATTAACGTATTAACAGGTGAGCGCTATAAGTCAATCACAAAAGAGACTGCTGGTTTGCTTAAAGGTGAATATGGAAAACCACCAGCCGATGTAAACAAAGAACTGCAAGCCAAAGTACTTGATGGCGCGGAAGCGATCACTTGTCGTCCGGCCGATCTGCTTGAGCATGAAATGCATACTTTGACTGATGAGCTGATAGCAAAAGCCAAAGCGGACGGAATTGTGTTAGCTGATGAGCAGGTTGACGATGTTCTTACTTATGCACTATTCCCACAAGTCGGTCTTAAGTTCCTTAAAAACCGTAATAACCCAGATGCCTTTGAACCGGCTCCAGGTACGGAAGCTGTGGTTGAGGCTACTGCACCTGTTGCAGCGACCCCTGCGAAAGGTGCAATTGAAGCCTACAGCGTGAAAGTAAATGGTCAGGTCTATGATGTCGAAGTCGGTCCAGCTGGAGAGGTGAGTTCTGTCTCAGCGGCTGCGCCATCAACGGCGCCAGTTGCGGCGTCAGCTTCGGAAGCCGTTCCTGCGCCACTGGCGGGGAATATCTTTAAGATTCAAGTGCAGGCGGGTAGCCAAGTGTCAGAAGGTGATGTATTGGTCGTGCTTGAAGCGATGAAGATGGAAACTGAGATACGCGCAGCTCGAGGCGGTATCGTTGAGCAGATCCATGTTAAAGAAGGGGATCAGGTCACTGTAGGTGCGCCTATCCTTAGCTTGGCGTAAGAGGTTGTCATGGAAGGACTAATTACATTGTGGCAAAGCACCGGTCTTGCCCATTTTCAGCCAGCCCAGCTGATTATGATCTTGGTCGGGTGTGGTTTACTTTTTCTGGCAATTAGAAAAGGGTTTGAGCCACTGCTATTAGTACCAATAGGCTTTGGTGCCATTTTAGCAAACATCCCGAATGCTGGTTTTACCGAGCCTGGTGGGTTGCTTTATATGGTCTACGAGGCGGGAATTTCTACTGGTATTTTCCCACTGTTGATCTTTATGGGCGTTGGGGCAATGACAGATTTTGGCGCGCTTATCGCGAATCCAAAAACATTGTTCCTCGGTGCGGCTGCGCAGTTTGGTATTTTTGCGACCTTGTTTGGTGCAATATTCCTCAACTTGGTTCCAGGCATGGAGTTCTCGTTGGCTGATGCTTCATCGATAGCCATTATTGGTGGTGCCGATGGCCCAACCGCTATATTTTTGTCGAGTCAATTGTCACCAGATCTATTAGGGGCTATTGCGGTCGCAGCATATAGCTACATGGCATTGGTGCCGATTATTCAGCCACCGATTATGAAGGCATTTACTACCGAAGATGAGCGTAAAATCCAGATGGCGCAGTTACGTCATGTCGGTAAGGTAGAGAAAATTATCTTCCCGATAGCGGTATTGATGCTGGCAATCTTGTTCTTACCTGCAGCGACACCACTTGTTGGTATGTTCTGCTTGGGGAATTTGATGCGCGAATCTGGCGTGGTTGATCGTTTGTCTAGTACAGCACAAAACGAGCTGATCAACATCGTGACGATTTTCCTTGGTCTCGGCGTTGGTTCTAAGCTGCAAGCGGAGCAATTTCTTCACATTCAAACCTTAGGTATTCTTGTACTGGGCGCAGTCGCATTTAGTATCGGAACGGCTGCTGGTGTGATGATGGCAAAATTGATGTCGCGCTTCAGTGATGAGCCAATCAATCCGTTAATTGGTGCTGCCGGGGTGTCAGCGGTTCCTATGGCGGCACGTGTTGTTAACAAGGTCGGGTTGGAGTCAAATCCTCAAAACTTTTTGTTAATGCATGCGATGGGACCGAACGTTGCTGGGGTACTAGGGTCAGCTGTCGCTGCCGGTATCTTGTTGGCGTTGGTTGGATAGTCAGCAATTAGCTAACAAAGATGTGATATTGAGGGGTTGCCCGTTTATCCGGGCTGTGATCTCTTACTGAAAGGTCTATGATAGAGCGGGTAACGTCAGTTACCCGCTTTTTTTTGTTCTTAAAAGGGATTAATTATGGAAACACATCGCCAACTTCAGATCACCGCATTTGGCGCGCCAAGTGTCTTACAACTTAATACTCAGCCCGCTCCCTCACCGAGCAAAGGCGAAGTTGTTGTTAAGGTCGCCTTTGCGGGAGTGAACCCCGTTGATGCTAAAACACGCGCAGGTCTAGGTTGGGCGGCAGATAAATGCAAAGATCATCTTCCTTGGACACCGGGATTCGATGTCAGTGGTGTGATTGTTGCGGTAGGTGATGGGGTTTCTTCACTAAGAGAAGGGGATCGAGTTGCAGCGGTGACGCTTGAAGGTGGTTGTTATGCAGAATACCTAACGATCGACGCCGAGCTGTTAAGCTGTGTACCATCCAATGTTGGTTTAGACAGTGCAGCAGCGTTGCCATTAGCTGGTCAAACAGCCTATCAAGCTCTTGTTAAAGCCGGTGTAACTGAAGGGCAACGTGTGTTGATTTTGGCTGGCGCCGGTGGTGTTGGTCACTTAGCGATACAATTGGCAACGACAATGGGCGCGCAAGTTTATGCAACCTGTTCTTCGGCAAATATTGCATTTGTCCAAGCAATGGGCGCGAGTGCATTAGACTATACCCAAGGCCCACTTGAGCTCAGTGATGTTGATGTGTTAATTGATTTGGTCGGTGGTGACGCAGGTGTAGCGGCATTGGATTGCGTGAAAGTGGGTGGTCATGTTATTACCGTTCCATCGGTAACGGCAGCCAAGGTCTGTGAGGTGGCCGTATCAAAAGGCCTAACGGCTGCAGGGATGCTTGTTACCCCAGATAAACAGCAATGTGATTACTTACTAACAATGTTGGCGGATGAGCAGTTATCTGTGCATGTTAGTGAACGCTACTGGTTGGCAAAAGGTGAGCAGGCGCACCAGGCCATCGAAACGGGACGTACGCGCGGTAAATTGCTATTGACCGTGTCTGACGTGAATTAATACCAATGAGTGAAATGGTGAACTCACTGGCCACATTAATGGCCGGTGATAGTGGCTTATGGCTGCTATTTATAAGCGGCTTTTTGAGTGCCACATTACTGCCAGGTGGTTCTGAAGCAACATTAATCGCGGCGATTGGGCTGGGTGATAACAGCATGACGACCCTGATCGTTGTTGCTACCATTGGCAATACGCTCGGCGGTATGACCAACTACTGGCTTGGTCGTTTACTACCCGATAAAACTTCCGACGAAAAACATGGTCATAAAGCACTACAGTGGATAAAACAGCATGGTTATTTAGCCCTTCTATTTAGCTGGCTACCGGTCATTGGTGATCCACTGTGTTTGGCTGCCGGTTGGTTGAGAATGAATCATACATTGAGTTTTCTTGTCGTACTGGTTGGTAAGGCACTTCGGTATGCCGCGTTGGCGATAATGGTTTCAGGAATGATATAGGAGCAGGTGCGTGCGTATTGCGTTAGTTGTGTTATTAAGTGTGTTATTGAGTGCTTGCAGTCATTTCCCGAGCAAGGAGACAGTTGCAAATTCATTTCCAGCTGGTGTTGAACTGATTGAATCGCATCAGGTAGGTCCTGAAAGGGTGGGCATCGGCTATGACAAGTATCGCCTAGCAAATGGGCTTACGGTGATTCTGCATCATGACCATTCCGATCCGTTGGTGCACGTGGATATGACTTATCATGTTGGCTCAGCGCGGGAGGAGGAAGGCTACTCCGGCTTTGCACATTTTTTTGAGCATATGATGTTTCAAGGCTCTGAACATGTTGGCGATCAAGAGCATTTTCGTTTGATTACAGAAGCTGGCGGTACAATGAATGGCACCACCAATCGCGATCGCACCAACTATTTCCAGACGGTACCAGCAAACGAATTAGAGAAAGTCCTTTGGTTAGAAGCCGACCGTATGGGTTTTTTACTCGATGCGGTTTCCCAGCATAAGTTTGAGATTCAACGCGATACGGTTAAAAATGAGCGCTCACAGCGCTATGACAACCGTCCTTATGGGTTGATGTACGAACGTATGGGCGAGGCGTTGTATCCGCGCCAGCACCCTTATTCGTGGCAGACCATTGGTTATGTTGAAGATTTAGAGCGTGTTGATGTCGATGATCTAAAAGCCTTCTTCTTGCGCTGGTATGGCCCGAACAACGCCGTCTTGACTATCGGTGGAGACATTGATGCCAATGAGGCCTTGCGTTGGGTTAATAAATATTTTGGCTCGATTCCTCGTGGTCCTGAAGTAGAAAATGCGCCGAAGTGGCCAGTTTCACTGGAATCCGATCGTTATATTACCCTTGAAGACCGTATTCAACAGCCCATGCTATTGATGGCGTGGCCCACAGAGTACCGTGGCAGTGACAATGAACTGTCACTGGATATTCTTGCTCGTGTATTAGGCGGTGGACGTAATAGCTTGCTTTACCAAGAGCTAGTGAAACCGGGGATTGTTCTTGATGCTGGCGCGTTTCAAGATTGTGCCGAGTTAGCCTGTACATTCTACGTCTACGCGATGGGGAATAGTGGCGATAGCGGTGATTTAACCCAAATCAGACAGCAAGTACTCGAGGTCATGTCGCAACTAAGCGCTCGCGGCATCAGCGAAGATGATCTTGATGAAATTAAAGGAATGGTGGAAGCTGGGATGATCTTTGGCTTGCAAAGTGTGAGTGGTAAAGTCTCACAGTTAGCATCCAATGAAACTTTTTACGCGCAGCCAGACCGACTACAAACGGAATTTGAAGCCTTAAACAACGTATTAACCGATGATGTTGAGATGGCCTTTAAGCGCTTTATCCAGCACAAGCCGTCGGTATCGCTAAGTACCGTCCCGCTAGGGCGCGAGGATCTGGCCGCTGCTGATGTCAACTACGTTCCAGCTGAACGTATGTTGCCGGAACGCGAGCATCAACAGGTCGATTATCAACGTCCAGTTGATGATTTTGATCGTAGCATTATGCCCGTTCCATCAACCCCTGTTGAAGTACACTTGCCCGAGCTTTACCGTTTTAGTTTAGACAATGGAATCGATGTGTTGGGAACCGTTAACAGTGAAACACCAACGGTACAGATCCAGCTCTCCATCCCTGCCGGGCGCCGCGATGAATCCCCTGAACAAGCAGGGCTGGCTCGCCTAACGGCAGCGATGTTAAATGAAGCAACGCAGACGGCCAGTGCAGAAGTATTAGCTGCAGAGTTGGACAAGTTAGGCAGCCGAATTAATGTTCGTTCCAACACATACTCAACCACAGTATCGATAACGACCCTAACACGTCATTTAGATGAAACCCTTGCGATTGCTGCGCAGAAGCTGTGGCAGCCCGCTTTTGATGAAGCAGACTTCCAACGCTTGAAGCAGCAGACCCTTGAAGGGCTGCAGTATGAACGGCAACGTGCAGAATGGTTAGCCAATCAAGCTACCCGAGCCTTGTTGTATGCCGACACCCCATTTGCTGAGTCGGCTGACGGCACGCCAGCATCTGTGGCAGGTTTAACGCTGATAGATGTTAAAGACTTCTACACCAATTTCTATACTCACGAAGGCGCTAGCGTAGTAGTGGTTGGGGATATTGCTGCCAGTGTTATTGAGGCGAAACTGAGCAAACTCGGTCAGTGGCAAGGGAAACCGATGTCGCCTCGCGCGGACTTTGCGTTGCCTGTTTATGATAAAGCGGCAGTGTGGTTAGTCGATCGCCCTAACTCGCCACAAAGTAATATCCGTTTTGTGCGTCATGCCCAACCATTTGATGCAGATGGAGAGATGTTTACTACTCAGTTGGCAAACTTCAACTTAGCGGGCAACTTTAATAGTCGGATCAACCTCAACCTTCGTGAAGATAAAGGGTATACCTATGGGGCTGGTGGGTATCTAGTGAATGGGCGCGAAATTGGTTACGCCACCTTCTATGCGCAGGTAAGGGCTGATGCAACCGGGGCCGCGATCAGTGAAGTGATTAATGAGATGAATGAAGTCGTGCTCGCTGGTTTTACTGAGCAGGAGGTCGATTTTATGCGTATGGCTGTCGGACAAAAAGAAGCCTTAAGCTACGAAACCCCAAGCCAAAAAGCGGGGCTGTTAGCACAGATGCAAATCTACGCTCTCGATAAGGGTTACATTGAGCGCCAAAATCAGATTGTGGCAGAAGTGTCGAAAGAGACACTGAATCAAATGGCGAAAAAGTGGTTTGATCCCAGAGACTACCAGGTAATCGTTGTTGGAGATGAAAAAACGGTTCGTCCTCAACTAGAATTACTTGATATTCCAATTTACGACCTCCATGTAGAATGATTAAAGAGGAGATGCCAGTTTATACTGGCATTATTAATAATGGACATAGTAATCCAGTCTGAAGCTGGGTATGCTTGGTTCTTTTAACGCGCGAGATATATTTTGACTAACTTTTCGCAACGTTTGCAACGAGTTGCATCCAATCCAAAAGCGTTAACGCAATTTGGGCGTGGCATTGAGAGAGAAGCGCTGCGTATTACAGCAGACGAGCGCTTATCCGTTCAGCCGCATCCGAAAAAGCTAGGTGCGCCACTCACTCATCGCTGGATTACCACCGACTATGCAGAGTCTTTGCTTGAGTTTATTACTCCAGTCGCGACCGAGGCCAAGGTGACGCTATCTCAGTTGTCAGATATTCACCGCTTTGTTTACACAGAGCTTGGCAGTGAAACATTGTGGCCCATGTCGATGCCATGCTTTGTGGAAGGGCAAGAAGAGATAGCCTTGGCGCAGTATGGTCAGTCAAACATTGGGCAAATGAAGACGTTGTATCGAGAAGGGCTTAAACACCGTTATGGCAGTGTGATGCAGATTATCTCTGGTGTGCATTTCAACTTCTCATTTCCAACAGAATTCTGGGATCAGTTGTTTGGTGAACAAAATGAGCAGCAGCGTCAAGCAGCGGTCTCGGATGCTTATTTTGGCTTGATTCGAAACTATTACCGCTTTGGTTGGATTATTTCGTATCTGTTTGGTGCGTCGCCAGCACTGTGTGGCTCCTTTATCAAAGATATGCCAACCCAGTTGCCATTCGAAAAAACAGACAAAGGCACACATTATTTACCGTATGCAACATCACTGCGGTTAAGTGATCTGGGCTATACCAATAACGCACAAAGCTGTTTGCGAATTGGTTTCAATAGCATTGAACAGTATCTAGAAGGGTTACAAGCGGCGATACGCACGCCATCAGAAGCCTTTGCCGAATTAGGGGTGAAAGAGGGTGAACAATACCGACAGCTAAATAGTAATATCTTACAAATTGAGAATGAACTGTATGCGCCAATCCGTCCTAAGCGAGTGGCCGAATCAGGTGAGAAACCATCACAGGCACTGCAGCGCGGCGGGGTTGAGTATATCGAAGTTCGTTCGTTAGACGTCAACCCATTCAGTCCTGTTGGAATAGATGAGCAGCAAGTCCGTTTTCTTGACCTGTTTTTGACGTGGGCAGTATTGTCTCCATCAGCGCCAATGTCAGACACAGAACTGGATTGCTGGCGAGAAAATTGGCATCAGGTTGTGGTTGCAGGTCGTGATCCGGAGCAGGTAGTTAAAATTGGCTGTGGAGAAAGCAAACAGACGCTTCAAATGGCAGCGAAAAACTTGTTTGCTGAGTTGCATCAGGTGGCTGAGAAGATGGATGCATTGACTGGCAATACTTTGTATACCGCGACATGTGCAGAGCTCGAATCTTGGATTGAAGATCCGGACAAAACCATTTCAGCGCGCTTGTTGAAAGAGATTGTTGAGAAGCAGAGCATGGCATCAGTAGCGAAATCGCTCACAGAGCAGCATATGGCGACGTTGCAGGCGACGGGTTATCAATACTACTCATCCGCTGAATTTACGCGGGAAGCCGCGGACTCGTGGTTGCGCCAACAAAAAATCGAAGCTGCGGACGTCCTCACATTTGATGAATTCCTCAAGGATTACTTTGTTGATATTCACTGATGTTGAATATTCAATGAGTTATGATGGCAGCATTCGCTGCCATTTTTTATTTGAGGGAATGTATGTATCGTCGGGTGTGGTTGATATTACTTCTTGCGGGGCTAGTGGGTTGTTCAGCACCGGCACCACCGAAAAATCAAGAGAACCTCTGTGACATTTTCAGGGAGCAGCCTAAATGGTATCGTGATGCGAAAGCGATGGAAAAGCAGTGGGGCACCCCAATGCAGATCGCCATGGCCTTTGTTAAACAAGAGAGCAGTTTTCGCCATGATGCACGCCCGCCCAAAAAGAAAGTGCTGTGGGTGATCCCTTGGGGGCACGTTAGCAGTGCGTACGGCTACGCACAAGCGCAAGACCCGGCATGGCAAGATTACCAATCGGCAACCCGGAATGGTGGAAAACGCACCAATTTTGCGGATGCAATGATGTTTATCGGTTGGTATACCGATGGAACACAGCGCCAATTAGGGATATCTAAGTGGGATGCATATCATCAATACCTCGCCTATCATGAAGGACGAGGTGGATATCGACGTGGCACTTATAATGCCAAGCCCAATTTAATCCGCGTTGCGCGTCGGGTAGAAAAACAGGCCAATGATTATGGTTGGCAGTTAAAACAGTGCCGAGATGAACTTGAAAAAAATAGCAGCTGGTGGCCGTTTTAGGTTGCCAATATAAGGAGATATACTATGCCATTACTGGACAGCTTTACTGTCGATCATACCCGTATGGATGCCCCGGCAGTGCGGATTGCAAAAACCATGCAGACCCCTAAGGGCGATACCATCACCGTCTTTGATCTGCGTTTTTGTCAACCCAATGCCGATATTTTGTCAGAGAAAGGTATACACACCTTAGAGCATCTATACGCGGGCTTTATGCGTGACCATTTGAACTCAGATCAAATTGAGATTATTGATATTTCGCCGATGGGTTGCCGTACAGGATTTTACATGAGCTTGATCGGCACCCCAGATGAGGGGGTTGTGGCAAGCGCATGGCGTGCAGCGATGCAAGATGTGCTTAATGTGGCATCGCAAAATGACATCCCCGAGCTTAACGAGTACCAGTGTGGTACGGCTGCCATGCATTCGTTAGCGGAAGCACAGCAGATAGCTCAAGCAGTGCTTGAGCGAGGGATTAGTGTGAATAGCAATGATGAACTCGCCCTACCTGAAAGTAAGCTCAATCAGTTAAACGCAAAGTAGTATGGTGAATGGAATGAATAACTTGCGGTTATTCATTCCATAGTTACACCATTTTGACGTTACATCATGTTGAAGTGTCACGAGGTTTAAGCATCGCCAGGCTAAAGTATCGCGACACTAGCCTAACCGGTTTTTTTAAGTGCGGGCTCCGGAAAGACACGCACCTGCTTGATCATATTCTCTGAGACTTCAATGATCTCCATCTGATGGCCGCCCACAGCAACACTCAGCTGGCTTTCTGGGATATCTTCCAGATGCTCCAGCAGTAAGCCATTCAGCGTGCGCGGCCCATCGGTAGGTAAGTGCCAGTTTAAGCCCTTATTTAAGTCGCGAATATTGGCGCTGCCCTCAATTAAAAAACTGCCATCAGACAGGGGAGAGATCTCTTCAGCTAAGCTCGGCTGCATTGAGGTGGTAAACTCGCCGACGATCTCTTCGAGGATATCTTCCATGGTGATTAAGCCTTTAATATCGCCGTACTCATCGACAATCAGGCCAACCCGTTCTTTATTACGTTGAAATTTTAGCAACTGGGTGTTGAGCGGCGTACCTTCAGGAATAAAATAGACCTCGTCTGCCGCACGAAGGAGGTTTTCTTTGTTAAATTTTTTCTTTTCCATCATAAGACGATAGGCTTCGCGGACGCGCAGCATTCCGACCACTTCATCGATTTGATCGCGGTATAAAACGATACGCCCGTGCGCGGAGTGGGTTAGCTGGCGAACAATTGACTTCCAGTCTGCATTGATATCGATGGCGGCCACTTCATTGCGTGGCACCATAATATCTTCCACGGTGACGGTTTCCAGATCTAGGATGGAGATCAGCATATCTTGGTGGCGACGAGGAATGAGCCCGCCAGCTTCATTAACGATGGTGCGTAGCTCTTCAGAGCTAAGGTGTTCACTGTCGCTACTTTCAACCCGCAGTCCAATGCAACGTAAAAAGGTGTTGGTGATCCCATTAACTAGCCATACTAAGGGGTACAAGACACGCATTAATATCCGTAGCAGTATGCTGCTGGCATAAGAGACCCGCTCAGGGTAGAGCGAGGCCAGCGTTTTTGGGGTCACTTCGGCAAACACCAGAATCACCATAGTGAGTGCACCAGTGGCAATAGCGACACCGATATCACCAAATAGGCGCATACCAAGAATAGTCGCAATCGCTGAAGCGAGGATGTTCACCAGGTTATTGCCGATGAGGATCAAACCAATGAGTCTATCTGGGCGAGAGAGAAGCTTCTCGACCCGTTTAGCACCTTTGTGACCGTGGTTGGCAAGATGGCGCAGCTTATAGCGATTAAGCGACATCATGCCGGTTTCAGAACCGGAAAAATAGCCGGAAATGACGATAAGTAATATCAATAGGGAAAAGAGTATCCCCGTGGATATGTCGTCCAAGACGTTGTCCTTTGGTTACGTGTCTAAAGTTACTTTTTACCGACTTAAGTGAAATAGTCAATTACTGATTTGTCTAAATTAAAGGCCGATAATGAATTCTCTGACGAATCGACTGCCAAAATAGGCGAGTGAAAGCAAGAAGGCACCGATAATACTGAACCAGATCACCCGCCGACCGCGCCAGCCTCGTTGATAGTGTCCCCACAACAGTGCGGTGTATATCACCCATGCTGACATTGATAGTATTGCTTTGTGAGCTTTGCCTTCAGTAAACATATCCCCAACAAACCAGAAACCAGTGAAGAGTGTGGCGGTGAGGAGTAGGTTACCAATTAAAATGATCTTGAAAAGTTGCCGTTCGACCGCCATTAAGGGAGGAAGGTTTGGGTTGAGACTCAGCTTCTTTTTGTTGCGAAGCTTGTTATCAAGATAGGCCAGTTGTACGGCATATAAACAGGCGATCATGAGTGTGGCGTAAGCAAACAAGGCGAGAGAAATATGCAGCAAGATGGTTAAGTGTGCTTCTAAATGGGTAATGAAGGCACTGGGCAGAAGAGTGGATGCACATAAATTAATGGCGGCAAAGCTATACACAACGGGTAAGAGAAACCAGACTCGATGGCGTATACTGGCCAAGGTTGCGATAGCAGAAATGATGAAGCTGATTAGCGAAGCCACGTTAAGTAAGCTTAAATTTTGCCCCTCTTCGGCCAAAATAAGGTCCTTGAGCAGAAAGAGGTGCAGCAGCAAGGCTAAGGCGGCAAAGAGATGGACGCGACGGGCTGGAATCTGCTCGTTATGACTAAGGCCTGGCATTACCTGAGTCAAGGCAAGGGCATAGCTGCTTGCTGCTAGTAGAGCCAGTATCATTTCCATAGTATTATTTTAAAAAATAGTTAGATAGATCAATAAGTATACAGGGTGTCAGCGAGAGTTGCCATCTGTAGATACCCGCCACAGAAGGAATCAGGTATACTGTGCAATAATTTGCCTTTTTGATCGCGTACTGAGCGAGTTTTATCATGTTTGAGAATTTATCTGATCGACTGTCGCGCACGCTAAAAACCATTAGTGGGCGTGGTCGTCTGACTGACGACAATATAAAAGACACCATGCGCGAAGTGCGTATGGCACTGTTGGAAGCTGACGTAGCCCTGCCTGTTGTGCGTGACTTCGTCAAGCGTGTTAAAGAGCGTGCAGTTGGCACCGAAGTCTCTAAAAGTCTAACGCCGGGGCAGGAGTTCATTAAGATAGTTCAAGCTGAGCTTGAAGCTGTCATGGGCGCCTCGAATGAAGCGTTGGACTTAGCGTCGCAGCCGCCAGCGGTTATTTTAATGGCGGGTTTGCAAGGTGCGGGTAAAACCACCAGTGTGGGTAAGCTAGGTAAGCTACTTAAAGAAAAGCACAAAAAGAAAGTGCTGGTCGTCTCTGCTGACGTATACCGCCCTGCTGCGATTAAACAGTTGGAAACCTTAGCTGGTGAAGTTGATGTCGACTTTTTCCCGTCTAGCGCCGATCAAAAGCCGATTGATATTGCCACAGCTGCGCTTGCCCATGCCAAGTTAAAATTCTTTGATGCCGTGATTGTCGATACGGCTGGCCGTTTAGCGGTTGATGAAGAGATGATGGCTGAGATCAAGCAGGTTCATGCGGCGATTAACCCGGTTGAAACCCTGTTTGTTGTTGACGCGATGACGGGTCAAGATGCCGCGAATACTGCAAAAGCCTTTAATGATGCGCTGCCGTTGACCGGGGTTATCTTAACTAAAGTTGATGGTGATGCGCGAGGCGGTGCCGCGTTGTCGGTACGTCATATTACCGGTAAGCCAATTAAATTCTTGGGTGTGGGGGAGAAAACCGACGCACTCGAACCGTTCCACCCAGATCGTGTTGCATCACGTATCTTGGGGATGGGTGATGTCCTGTCGTTGATTGAAGATCTCGAGCGCAATGTCGACAAAGACAAAGCCTTGCAGATGGCGAAGAAGTTCAAAGAGAAGAAAGGCTTTGATCTAGAAGACTTTCGCGATCAGTTGCAACAGATGAAAAACATGGGCGGCATGATGGGGATGATGGATAAGTTGCCCGGCATGTCCAATCTACCTGCCAACCTAAAAGATCAAGTTGATGACAAGATGTTTAATCAACAAGAGGCGATCATTAATTCCATGACGCCGAAAGAGCGTCAGCGCCCTGATTTGATTAAAGGTTCGCGTAAGAAACGCATCGCAGCAGGTTCAGGCACACAAGTACAAGATGTGAATAAGCTGTTGAAACAGTTTACCCAGATGCAAAAAATGATGAAGAAAATGCAGAAGGGCGGCATGCGCAACATGATGCGAAACATGCAGGGAATGATGCCAGGCGGTGGTATGTTCCCTGGCCGATAAGCGATTTATCTCCTTGTGGGCAAAGGCATTGGCGAAAAATTGGTTAAAGCAGTTGCAATCACGTGGATAAAGAGTAAAATTCCCGAGCTTAATTTGGCACGGACCCCGTTTTAACTGGCGGGGTCATTTATTTTCAGTAATGCAAAGAGGACGATATGGTAACCATTCGTTTGGCACGTCACGGTGCGAAAAAACGCCCATTTTATCAAATCGTTGTAGCTGACTCACGTTTCAAGCGTGACGGTCGCTTCATCGAGAAAATTGGTTTCTTCAACCCACTGGCGAAAGGCCAGGAAGAGCGTCTACGTCTAGACCTAGACCGCGTTAACCATTGGGTTGGCGAAGGTGCTACGGTTTCTGACCGTGCAGCTAAACTAATCAAAGACGCTTCAAAAGCATAATTGATTGGTTGATGGGAAATATGAGCAAGCAAGAACTTGTTGTAGTCGGCAAGCTAGGTGCCACGTATGGTATCCGCGGCTGGCTCAAAATTTTCTCTTTTACAGAAGAAGCCGAAAACATTTTCAGCTATGCACCTTGGTCTATTCGTGTCCAGGGTGAGTGGAAAACGTTTTCTGTTGAAAGCTGGAAACGTCACAGCAAAGGCTGGGTAGTAAAGCTAGAAGGGTTGAATATCCGCGAGGAAGCTCAACAATTCACAAATGCTGAAATTGCCGTTCCTGCTGATGCATTGCCCGCCCTGTCGGATGAAGAATTCTATTGGCGCGAGCTGTTTGGTATGTCTGTGGTAACCACACAAGGTTACGATTTGGGTAAAGTCATTGACGTGCTCGAAACAGGCTCCAACGATGTGTTAGTGGTGAAAGCTAATCTGAAAGACGCTTTTGGCCAGAAGGAACGCTTAATCCCGTTCCTCGATGAGCAGGTCATCAAGGTGATTGATCGCACTGCTCAACGGATCGAAGTTGACTGGGATCCTGGATTTTAACCCTGGTAAATTAGGAACGAACAAATGAAGGTTGGCGTAGTAAGCCTGTTTCCGGACATGTTCGAGGCCATTACCAATTTTGGGGTAACGGGCCAGGCGGTAAAAAAAGGCCTATTGTCGTTGGATACATGGAATCCTCGTGATTTCACCCATGACAAACACCGTACGGTTGATGATAAACCTTATGGTGGCGGACCTGGGATGCTGATGATGGTGCAGCCACTGCGCGATGCCATTCATGCAGCAAAACAGCAAGTAGGCACAACGGCGAAGGTGATCTACCTTTCCCCTCAAGGCAGAAAGCTTGATCAAGCAGGCGTTGAGGCATTGGCAACTAACGAGAATCTAATTCTAGTTTGTGGCCGTTATGAAGGGATAGATGAGCGCATTATTCAACAAGAGATTGACGAAGAGTGGTCGATTGGGGATTTTGTGCTGACAGGCGGTGAGTTGCCTGCCATGACATTGATTGACGCGGTGGTGCGTTTTGTACCCGGCGTGTTAGGTGACATGGCATCTGCAGAAGAGGACTCTTTTGCAAATGGGCTATTAGATCATCCGCACTACACCCGTCCTGAGTCTCTCGATGGTGATACTGCTCCGGCAGTTTTGTTATCAGGGAATCATAAGGACATTAGCCGCTGGCGATTGAAACAATCGTTGGGCCGCACTTGGTTACGAAGACCAGAGCTCCTGGAAAACCTAGCTCTGACTGACGATCAGGAATTATTGCTCGGCGAATTTATTCGCGAACATCGAGTAGATAATCAATTTAACTAGTATCAGTTTATTCTAGGGTATAGAACAATGAGCAACATCATTAAGCAGCTCGAAGATGAGCAACTAAAACAAGACATTCCTGCTTTTGCACCTGGTGACACTGTTGTCGTTCAGGTTAAAGTAAAAGAAGGTGACCGTGAGCGTCTACAGGCGTTCGAAGGTGTGGTTATCGCTAAGCGTAACCGTGGCCTGCACTCTGCATTCACTGTTCGTAAGATCTCGAACGGCGAAGGTGTAGAGCGTGCATTCCAAACTCACTCACCAATGGTTGACAGCATTACTGTTAAGCGTCGTGGTGCAGTTCGTCGTGCCAAACTGTACTACCTACGTGAGCGTTCTGGTAAATCAGCGCGTATCCGTGAGAAGCTTTCTAAGTAATCGTTTTACGATTATAAAGCTTGAAGAACCCGTCTCATTTGAGGCGGGTTTTTTTATGCCCCGCGTTTATGCTGAGTGTTTTTTCTTTATTGAGGTGTTTAGGTGCATTGCTTTACGGCATTGTATTGTTTAGGCGCTATTGCGGGAACAAAGCGTTGACGGCTCTAGCCTAGTGGCCAGAGCGTACGGAGTAAAAGCTGAATGTATTAAGCGCTGACCTGTGTCATTTCTGCTTGGCGTGGCTTATCACCGATCGGCAGTA
Source organism: Thaumasiovibrio clandestinus (assembly GCF_047250365.1). Classification (NCBI taxonomy): domain Bacteria; kingdom Pseudomonadati; phylum Pseudomonadota; class Gammaproteobacteria; order Vibrionales; family Vibrionaceae; genus Thaumasiovibrio; species Thaumasiovibrio clandestinus. The sequence goes on along the minus strand of NZ_JBLBVL010000002.1, from coordinate 191,302 downwards.
CGGTGCGGCCATACTCGTTATTGATCACTTGCGCCATGGCAAAATAGATCGCACTCGCACCACAGATGATCCCTTCAAACCCTGCAATCGTGCCAATCAACTCACTACCCGTAAAGTCTCGTGCAGCGAGTAGGAAGAAGAGAAGCGTTAGCGAGCCAAAAACAAATTGTTTTGCTTTTGGATAGCAGAGCGAGCCGACGAACATAAAGCCGGTAAAAATGCCCCACAGTAGTAAGTACCAACCCATAAAGTGATGAGGACTTGGTGGTAGGCCCATGTACGGCATGACCAAAATGCCGACCAATGTCAGCCAAAATAACCCATACGACGTAAATGCGGTGGTACCGAAGGTGTCACCACGCTTAAAGCACATCATGCCGACGATAACTTGGCCGATACCGCCATAAAAAATCCCCATCGCCAAAATCATTGAATCAATTGGGAAAAATCCAGCATTGTGAATATTCAGTAGAATGGTTGTCATCCCAAACCCCATTAATCCAAGAGGGGCTGGGTTGGCTAGCTTTGTTGACATGCGTACAGTCCTAGTTTGTAGTTGTTAGTAACGTAATGTATCAAAATGATTGATATGTAAGGAAGTGTTGCAGGGTAGATGAAGAATAGCGAGAGCGCAAGCGTTGTTTTGAATATCTATAATTGCGTTATTAGCGCGTCTTTTCTATGACGATTATGAATAGATACAATCGCTTGAGAGAGGGTAAAAGAAAACCAACCATGTGGCTGGTTTTTTTGTATGTACAGAAAAGTAAACGTAGAAAAGGCTGCGTATTTTCATGGGCTTACTTGATTTATTGCCAATATCGGCCACGCTTAGGGGGGATAGTTAAGGAGTCAACCATGGCAAAGATAGGGATATTTGTTGGCACGGTATACGGTGCCGCACAAGGTTTAGCGCAGGAGTTTGAAGCGCAACTCGCGCAAGAGGGGCATGATGTCTGCGTGTATGACTCAACCCCTCAGTACGATGAATTTATGCTCTACCAGCATGACGTGGCGCTTATCGTGACATCTACCACAGGGCAAGGCGAACTACCGGGCGAGCTCGTGCCGCTATACGAGGGGTTGCGTGCGCAGTTTCCTATCTTAACCTCGATGCACTACGCCATTGCGGCGTTAGGGGACTCTAGCTATGGCGAAGAGCGTTATTGCGGTGGTGGCCGTCAGTTTGATGCCCTATTACTTGAGTTAAGTGCAACGCCATTGTGTGAGCGGGTAGATATTGATGCCTGTGAAACCTTTGATCCAGAAGAAGCAGGGTTGCCTTGGTTACAACAGGTTATCGCGCAGCTAAAGGTGCTGAGCTAACTCAGCGCAGTGAGCGGCTGTACAGCTTAAAGGGCTTTGGGGTTAGGGTGTGCCTAAAGCATTATAAGCTGCACGATACAGTTAACCTATTGATAGATAAAGTTTAAATGATTATGCATTTTAACCTGTACAGCTTGTAGCGCTTTAGGAACATGGGTATCCCAAAGCACTTCCCCGCATTAAGGCAGCTTTTCTAACTCTTGTTCTATTTCTCTAATCTTGGCGGTGACCACTTTTTCTAAATGGTGCAGATCGGCGAGTACTTTCTTCTTAATGTCGACCTCTTGTTGAACTTGCGTGGTAACGCTATTTAATTCATCGATAACCTTGGTGAGGGTGCGATTAATTTCTGTAACCTGTTTATACGGTTGATCTTGCTGATTCACTCGGATCGACTTGTGCTGACGTGGGAATTTAAACTTGACGCTTTTCGCGAATAACTCCCCCTTTTGGCGGTGAAAGTAGATCTTGAGAACATCGGAGTGCGCCTCTTGCCGGAGGCTAAAGTGCTCGATGCTACTCGGGTCTTTTACGCCGATGGAATGCAGTTGTGGGTACATAGGCCCTCCATGCTGGGATCGCTTAATGGTGAACGATAGGGTGTGTTACGCGCGAGGAATTCCCCTATTGTGCTCTTAATAACTTAGCAGGTGCTACTGAACTGAGGTGAGAGTTACATCACAACCCAGCGACAACATGGTGGTGGGAATGGGGTGGCACAAGCTGGAATGGCAATGCTGGAGGTTGACCCTCCAGCATTGCGTTATTAGCGTTGATTCAAGGACTCAATTTCTTGATAGAGCAGTGATTGCAACTCGCGTTGCTCTTGCTCATTGAGCGTGTCGCCATCGTTGGTAGTCAGCGTGAAGAAGTCTTCTGCCCGTTCACCGATAGTGGTAATTTTCGCGGCGTGTATGTTGAGCTGTAATTGTTCAAATACCCTGCTAACCGTGGCAAGCAAACCAGGCGAATCTAGTGCGACGAGCTCAACGAGGGTTTTTCTTTGACTGCGCTTTACAGGCAGAAAGGTGAGTTTGGTTTCAACGTCAAAATGTTGCAATTTACGTGAAGGGCGATGGCGTTGTGCGGTGGTTTTACCGGTGATGATTGCCTTGGTGAGTGACTCGATAATACGCGGGTGACGGTTGGCCGAGATCGATTTTCCATTAGGATCGAGTACCATAAAGGTATCCATCACATAGCCATCTTTGCTGGTCATAATCTGCGCATCGTGAATGCTAAGGTTCTTTTTATCCAGCTCGGTAACAATATTGGCAAACAGGCTAGGTTTATCTTTAGAGTAGACAAAGACCTCTGTTCCACCACGTGTTGCTTTACGACTGACCAATACCACTGGGGTGTCGGGATCGGTGTGGTCTAGCAAGTGTTTGCTATGCCAAGCGATCTGTTTATGGGTATGACGTAGAAAGTAATCGCTATTAAAACGTTGCCACAGGGTATCTATATTGCGAGGGGTTAAATTTTGTTTGCGCAGCAGTGCTGAAGCCATTTGCTGGTTGTGCTTTATTCTGTCTCTGACGTCTGGTGGGTTTTCTAGTCCGCGGCGCAATGTTTTTTGGGTTGAATAGTATAGCTCGGCAATCAGAGTGCGCTTCCAGCTGTTCCAGAGATCTTTATTGGTAGCACAGATATCTGCGACGGTTAAGCAGATCAAGTAGTCGAGATGCTCTTCATCACCCACTTCCTCTGCAAATTCGGCAATCACTTCAGGGTCATAAATATCCCGTCGTTGTGCGGTAACAGAGAGCAGCAGGTGATGGCGCACTAACCAAGCGACGAGTTTCGCCTCTGGGCGAGTTAATCCGTGCAAAATGCAAAAATGGTAAGCTTCTTGCTCGCCAATTTCACTATGATCGCCACCACGCCCTTTGCCGATATCATGGAAAATGCCAGCGAGTATTAAGACGTCCTTTTTAATCAGCCGAGGATAAATGTCACAGCAAATGGGGTGTCGTTCGCGGTAAGCGTCTTGCGAGAACTTATGCAAGTTTTTTACTAATCGCATGGTGTGCTCATCGACGGTATAGACATGGAAAAGGTCGAATTGCATCTGGCCAACAATTTGACTCCATTGCGGCAAGTAAGCGGCAAGCACGCCATGACGGTGCATTAAGCTAAATGCTTTATGTAGCGCGTTAGAATGGCGCACTAACGCCATAAACTTATCTCTTGCTGCTGGGATGTCGACCAAAAAACGATTCAGACGCCGTCGAGCCGTACGCAACTGGCGTAGGGTGGGGGCGCTGATCCCTTCTACTTCGGAGTGGCTAGCGATATGTAAAAACATATCTAAAATAGTTTCAGGTCGGGCTTGGAACAGAGCCGGCTTACGAGCCTGTATTAACGTGCCACAAATTTCGAAATCATCATCTAAGATGAAGCTTTTGCCTTCGCTTTCAGGCAGTAATATGGCTTGTTCGAATAGCTGTAAAAGCATTTTGTTGAGTTCAACCACACGCTGCAGGGTGCGATAGAAGTCCTTCATCATCCGTTCCACACCTTGATTGCCTTCGCCTGCGTATTGCAGGTGCTCGGCAACAGAGGCTTGGTGGCCAAAGGTGAGCCGATTATCATAACGACGTAGCTCAATATGCAATGCAAAACGGATACGCCATAGGTAGTCTTGGCATTCGGCCAGCTCACGAAATTCAGCGTCCGTTAGAAAACCGTATTTACTCATCTCTCGAAGGCTAGTGGCGCCGAAGTGGCGTCGTGCAATCCAACTGAGGGTATGAATATCGCGCAGACCACCAGGGGTCGACTTAATGTCGGGTTCTAAGTTGTAGGTGGTGTCATTGTAACGTGCGTGGCGTTGCAACTGCTCATCCACTTTAGCGCGATAAAACACGGGACTTGGCCAGAACGTGGGGCTATCGAAGTGAACAAGCAGTTGTTCGAACGTGGTTGCGTGGCCACACAAATGGCGTGACTCTTGCAAATTTGTCGCCACGGTAAGGTCGTCATCGGCAATTTGTTGGCATTCTGATAATGTGCGTACGCTGTGGCCAACGTCGAGCTTTAGATCCCACAGTAGGGTAAGCATGTCGCTGAGTGAGGCAGAAGTGGCTTCATCGAGCGGAGATTGGCTGAGAAATAATACATCCACATCGGATAGTGGATGCAGTTCCCCTCGTCCATAGCCTCCAACTGCAATCAGGGCGAGATCGGGGTGGGCATCAAGCTTAAATGCTTGCCACAGAGCGGTTAACAGAGCATCCATATAATGGCTACGTTCATGGACCAACCGTGTGACTTGGATACCGGAAAGGAAAGCGTGTGTCTGTTGCTCTGAAAACTGCTGTAATTGCGCTTTTATCGCTGACGTATCAATGGGGAAGCTAAAATTGAATGGTGTTTGTGTCATCGTTGCAAATCCCTGCAATAAAAAAGCCAGCGTAACGCTGGCTTATTTGCTGTTATCTGTTATGCCCCTTTTACATGGCGAGGTAAGTTCTCTTCTTTTCGTAGCGTAAGGACTTCACAGCCGGTATTGGTCACGAGAAGTGTGTGCTCCCACTGGGCTGATTTCTTGTTATCGACGGTATACACCGTCCAGCCATCCTCAGCATCGACATCACAGCCAAATTTACCGGCATTGATCATCGGCTCGATGGTAAAGCACATCCCGGCTTTTAGCACGGTACGATCACCATTTTTATAATGCACGATTTGTGGGTCTTCGTGGAATTTGGCCCCAATGCCGTGACCACAAAAGTCTTTTACAATTGACAGCTTCATACGTGGGTTATTTTTGTTCTGGGTTTTAATGAACTTCTCTATCGCTGTCCCTACCTCACCGAGTTTAAGGCCGGGTTTGATCTTTTTGATGGCAAGATAAAGGCTTTCTTGAGCAAGTCGCGACAGGCGCTTATCTTCGATAGAGACGTCACCCACTTCAAACATTTTTGAGGTGTCACCGTGGTAACCGTCCTTGATCACCGTGATATCGATGTTGACGATGTCGCCATCTTGCAACACGGCTGGCTTTTTACGAAAGCCATCAACAAGGCCGTCTTCAAGCGCAGGAATGCCGTGGCACACAACATGGTTGATTGAGGTGCAGATCGATTTTGGAAAACCGTGGTAGTTGAGCGGGGCAGGAATGGCGCCTTGCTCATTAACAATATAGTCATGACAAAGACGATCCAGCTCTTCGGTTGTTACTCCTGGCTGTACGTGTGGTGCAATCATCTCAAGCACGTCAGCGGCCAGTTTGCCGGCGATGCGCATTTTTTCGATTTCTTCGGCGGTTTTGATCGTAATTGTCATTCCAGTGTCTCAATGGGGTGATAGTGTTAAGTTAGCTTCTATGTTAGCAGCCACGAACGGCTGTGAAAACCAAGAATGGAAATTGCGGGTAAAAGACTGGTCATTGTGGGGTGTTTTATGGTATAAAGCGCGCCGTAGCCTTGCTAACTGATTCTTGTAATCGGTGTTTGGCTATAAACATATTATTTAATGACTCACACATATCGACACATTCTCCGGGGTGCCTTATGCCTAGCATAGGTCGGTAGGATGGGATATGTGGACGCCTAACCCCAATTGAGGATATTTCAATGGCAACTGTATCAATGCGCGACATGCTAAAAGCTGGTGTTCACTTCGGTCACCAGACCCGTTACTGGAACCCAAAAATGAAGCCTTTCATTTTCGGCGCTCGTAACAAAGTTCACATCATCAACCTAGAAAAAACTGTTCCAATGTTCAACGATGCGCTAGCTCAAATCGGCCGTATCGCAGAGCGTAAAGGTAAAGTTCTTTTCGTAGGTACTAAGCGCGCAGCCAGCGAATCAATCAAAGAAGCAGCGATCAGCTGTGACCAGTACTACGTAAACGCTCGTTGGTTGGGCGGTATGTTGACTAACTACAAAACTGTTCGCCAGTCAATCAAACGTCTAAAAGATCTGGAAGCTCAGTCTACTGACGGTACTTTTGACAAGCTGACTAAAAAAGAAGCGCTAATGCGTACCCGTGAAATGGAAAAACTTGAGAAGTCTCTTGGCGGTATCAAGAACATGGGTGGCCTACCAGACGCGATCTTCATCATCGATGCAGACCACGAGCACATCGCGGTTAAAGAAGCGAACAACCTGGGTATCCCAGTATTCGCAGTTGTTGATACTAACTCTAACCCAGACGGTGTTGACTACGTAGTTCCTGGTAACGATGACGCAATTCGCGCTATCCAACTTTACACTGGCGCTGTAGCCGCTGCTGTAGTTGAAGGTCGTAACCAAGACATCGTTGAGCAAGCTGAAGAAGACGGCTTCATCGCTGAAGCTGAATAAGACTACCAGCTCCAATTGAGCATTTTTGTCTACAATCGATAGACGAAAGAATGGTTATCAGGGGCCTCTTTTGGCCCCTGAATTTTACACCAAGATTGATATTCAAACAGAGGAATAGACCATGGCAACAGTTACCGCTGCCCTAGTTAAAGAACTGCGTGAACGTACTGGCGCAGGCATGATGGAATGTAAGAAAGCACTTGTTGAAGCAAATGCTGATATCGAGCTAGCAATCGAGAACATGCGCAAAAGCGGTGCCGCTAAAGCTGCTAAAAAAGCTGGCAACGTGGCTGCTGAAGGTACCATCCTAATTAAAGACGCTGACGGTGTTGCAGCACTTCTTGAAGTGAACTGCCAGACTGACTTCGTTGCAAAAGATTCTAACTTCCTAGCATTCGCTAACGAAGTTCTAGATGCAGCTCTAGCTGAGCGTCTAGACATCGCTGCTCTTCAAGCGAAATTTGAAGATGCGCGTATCGCTCTAGTTGCTAAAATCGGCGAGAACATCTCTATCCGTCGCGTTGAGTTCATCGAAGGCGAGAAAGTGGGTTCTTACCGTCACGGCGACCGTATCGGTGTTGTTGTTGCTGGTAACGCTGACGAAGAAACCATCAAGCACGTTGCTATGCACATTGCTGCATCTAAGCCTGAGTACGTTAACCCTGAAGATGTACCAGCTGACGTGGTAGAAAAAGAGAAAGCAATCCAAGTTGCTATCGCTGTTGAATCTGGCAAGCCTCAAGAGATTGCAGAGAAAATGGTTGTTGGCCGCATGAAGAAATTCACCGGTGAAGTTTCTCTAACTGGTCAAGCATTCATCATGGATCCTTCTAAAACTGTTGGTGCTTTCCTTAAAGAGAAAGGCGCAACTGTAACTAACTTCGTTCGTCTAGAAGTTGGTGAAGGTATCGAGAAAGCGCAAGAAATGAGCTTTGCTGAAGAAGTAGCAGCTGTACAGAAAGGTTAATCCTTTTTTTCGCTGTATACTGTTAAAGACCGTGGCTAAGGCTACGGTCTTTTTATGACATCCACACTCTCCCAAACACGGAAAGGTATAAGAATGACCACGAATCCTAAACCAACTTATCAACGAATTTTGCTAAAACTTAGCGGCGAAGCGCTGCAAGGTAAAGAGGGCTTTGGTATCGATGCACAAGTCCTCGATCGCATGGCTCAAGAAATCAAAGAGCTGATTGAGCTTGGCGTGCAAGTTGGCCTAGTTATTGGTGGCGGAAACTTATTCCGCGGTGCAGGTCTAGCAGAAGCTGGTATGAACCGTGTAGTAGGCGATCACATGGGTATGTTAGCGACAGTGATGAACGGTTTGGCGATGCGTGATTCATTGCATCGTGCCTATGTGAACGCTCGTGTGATGTCTGCAATTCCTTTAAACGGTGTGTGTGACAGCTACAACTGGGCTGAAGCGATTAGCTTGCTACGTCAGGGACGTGTTGTGATCTTCTCTGCGGGTACAGGTAATCCATTCTTTACTACAGACTCTGCAGCGTGCTTGCGCGGTATTGAAATTGAGGCTGACGTAGTATTGAAAGCAACAAAAGTTGATGGCGTGTTCACAGATGATCCGGTTAAAAACCCAGACGCAAAACTTTGTGATAAGCTGGGCTATCAGGACGTTCTTGAAAAAGAGCTGAAGGTGATGGATCTTGCTGCGTTTACTCTAGCGCGTGACCATAATATGCCTATCCGTGTATTCAATATGAATAAGCCGGGTGCACTGCGTCGCGTTGTAATGGGTGAGCAGGAAGGCACTCTGATCTCTAACGATTAATAGCGCTTTTTAGCAAATGCCTGAAAAGTGATTTAAAAGGTACAGACTGTGATCAACGAAATTAAACAAGATGCGCAACAGCGCATGGAAAAAAGTGTCGAAGCACTTAAGAATACCCTAGCAAAAATCCGTACTGGCCGTGCTCACCCAAGTTTGTTGGATAGCATCCAAGTGGAATACTATGGTGCAAACACGCCACTTAAGCAATTGGGTAACATCATTGCTGAAGATGCGCGTACGCTAGCAATTACCGTATTCGATAAAGAACTGACGCCAAAAGTTGAAAAAGCAATCATGGCATCAGATCTTGGTCTAAACCCAATGTCAGCAGGAACCGTTATTCGTGTTCCATTGCCAGCACTAACTGAAGAGCGTCGTCGCGATTTAGTTAAAATCGTTCGTGGTGAAGTTGAGCAAGGCCGTGTTGCCGTGCGTAACATTCGTCGTGATGCGAATGCTGACATTAAAGGTCTACTGAAAGACAAAGAAATTTCAGAAGATGATGATCGTCGTGCACAGGACGAAATTCAGAAAATTACCGACGCAGCTATCAAATCTATGGATGAAGTACTTGCTGGTAAAGAAAAAGAGTTGATGGAAGTCTGATTTCAGATAGACTCTACTGCTTTAAGTGGGGCGCTGTGCTGTGTGTCTGCACAGCGCTTTTTTATTTGGCTAGGGAAAGATATGACAGAGTCTCCATTGGCAGCAACGTTTTCGGTTGAAACCTTACCTGCGCACATCGCTGTGATAATGGATGGGAATGGACGTTGGGCGAAAGCTCGAGGGAAAGCCAGAGTATTCGGTCACAAAGCTGGCGTGGACGCGGTGCGAAAAACCGTTGCTGAAGCCAGTGAATTAGGTATAAAAGCACTATCTCTGTTCGCTTTTAGTAGTGAAAACTGGCGCCGACCAGAGGATGAGGTCAGTGTGTTGATGGAGCTTTTTGTCACGGTGTTGAGCCGTGAGGTAAAGCGCCTTCATAAGAATAATATTCAGTTGCGAGTGGTAGGCGATACCAGCCGCTTTTCAACCAGATTACAAAACAAAATCGAGGAAGCCCAGTTACTGACCGCAAACAATAAAGGTATGGTGTTAAATATATGCGCCAACTATGGTGGTCAGTGGGATATAACTCAGGCAGTCAAGGTATTGGCACGTCAAGTTGAGTCGGGTGAGATCAAGGCAGAAGCGATAGATGAAGCGGCGATAGCTCAGCATCTAACGATGGCAGATCTTCCGAATGTTGACTTGATGATCCGCACTAGTGGCGAGTGTCGAATCAGTAACTTTATGTTATGGCAGGCTGCTTACGCTGAACTTTACTTTACTGAACAGTATTGGCCCGATTTTGATGAGCATGCTTTACATCAGGCGTTGTTGTGGTACATCAATCGAGAGCGTCGATTTGGCTGTACAGGCGAACAACTGCAGTCTAAGCATGTGTGATCAATAGATTTTACGAGGTTACAGTTTGCTGAAACAACGCGTTCTCACCGCTTTAATTCTGGCACCGTTAGTGGTGGCTGGAATTTTCTTTTTACCCTTTTCTGCTTTCATGTTGGCACTTTTTGCCTTAACGGTTGTTGGTTTTTGGGAGTGGAGCCAATTTACTCGCCCATCACACCGTGTCACAGAAACGATATTGATGAGCAGTGTTTTGCTGTTATCCGTATTGGTTGTGCCAACAGACCTTGATGCACTGCAGCGCATCGGCAGTGCCCATAAAGCCATTCTTGCTGTGGGTGCGGTATGGTGGCTATTTGCCTCTTGGTTAGTAATTACTTACCCCGCATCAAATCGCAAAGTTGCAGCAACAACAGCAATTAAGCAGTGCTATGGTCTATTAACCTTATTGCCTTTCTTTTGGTCAATGCTGATGTTGCGTGCTTATGACTATCACGTGGATAGCTATAATGGTGCACAACTGGTTATGTTGGTCTGCTTCCTCGTGTGGGCAGCCGACAGCGGTGCTTACTTTGCTGGTCGAGCATTTGGGCGGCGTAAAATGGCACCAGCTGTCAGCCCAAATAAAACCATGGAAGGGCTGTTTGGCGGCATTGTTGCTGCGATTATTGTAACAGGGTTGGTAGCAATGGCATTTGGCATCCCATTTAAAGGGCCATTTAGTCTCTTGGTGATTGCCATGATTACAGTGGTTATTTCTGTGATGGGCGATCTGGTCGAGAGCATGTTCAAACGTGTTTCTGGCATAAAAGACAGTGGACGTATTTTGCCAGGTCATGGCGGTATTCTAGACCGTATTGACAGCCTAACCGCGGCACTTCCTGTCTTTGCTTTGCTCTATTTGTGGTTGCTCTAATCAATACACGCCGCGCTCACAGCGCGCGGCGTTAATAAAGTGATAGTATGCGAAATCTCACCATATTAGGAGCAACCGGCTCCATCGGCACCAGCACCTTAAAGGTTGTCGAATGCAACCCAGATCAATTTAACGTTGTTGCCTTAGGGGCGGGACGTAATGTCAAATCGATGTTTGAATTGTGCTTACGCTGGCGGCCAAGGGTTGCGGCGATGGCGGACGAATTAGCGGCGGCAGAACTTCAGCGCTTAGTTAAAGAGCAACAGCTGCCAACGGAAGTATTAAGTGGCGATGAAGGATTATGTACCATCGCGTCGCTAACAGACGTTGATACGGTTATGGCGGCGATTGTTGGTGCTGCAGGTCTAGCGTCGACAATGGCCGCTGTCAAAGCCGGAAAACGAATTCTATTGGCCAATAAAGAAGCATTGGTCATGTCTGGACAGCTTTTTATTGATGCCGTAGATGCTTATGGTGCTGAGCTTCTCCCTGTAGACAGCGAACACAATGCGATTTTTCAATGTATGCCGACAGAGATCCAGCAACGTATGGGTCGTTGCGATCTTGACCGTGCGGGCATTAACCATATTTTATTGACGGGCTCTGGTGGACCTTTTCGTTATACCCCAGTAGAGGCGTTGAACAGTGTTACTCCAGCACAAGCCATCGCTCACCCAAACTGGTCGATGGGCCCGAAAATTTCAGTCGATTCTGCCACCATGATGAACAAGGGGTTGGAGTATATTGAGGCGAGGTGGCTTTTTAATGCCAGACGTGAACAGTTAAAAGTGATTGTTCATCCGCAATCAGTGATTCACTCAATGGTACAGTATGCTGATGGTTCAGTGTTAGCTCAGATGGGCGAGCCGGATATGGCGACCCCGATTGCTTGCGCGATGGCGTACCCGGAGCGTATTCCAGCCGGGGTAAAACCGCTTGATTTCGCTTCAATTGGTGAGTTTACATTCATGGCACCAGATATGACTCGTTATCCTTGTCTCGCATTAGCTATAGATGCTTGTTACAGTGGTCAGGCAGCGACAACGGCTTTAAATGCTGCGAATGAAGTAGCTGTTGAGGCATTTTTGGCAGGTCGTATTGGTTTTACCGCGATAGCGCGAACCAATCAAGCCGTATTGGACGCAATGAAGATGAGCGAACCAACCTGTATAGAAGCTATTATGGCGCTGGATCATACTGCACGGAGCAAGGCCAGAGCTCTGATTGAAAAGGGTAGAGTATGTTAGATTTAATCTGGAACATTGGCGCTTTTGTTATTGCACTGGGAATACTGATTGCCGTGCATGAATTTGGCCACTTTTGGGTGGCACGACGTTGTGGTGTTTTTGTTGAGCGTTTCTCAATCGGTTTTGGTAAATCGTTGTGGAAGCGAACAGATTCGCAGGGTACAGAATACAGTTTGGCGCTTATCCCGTTAGGGGGATACGTGAAAATGCTCGATGAGCGTGTCGAACCCGTTGCGGTGGAGCGTCGTCACCAAGCGTTTAATAATAAAAAGCTGTGGCAACGTAGTGCCATTGTCGCAGCCGGTCCCTTAGCGAATTTTGTTTTTGCCGTTTTTGCTTATTGGGCCATTTTTGTTATCGGTTTACCCACCATCAAGCCAGTGATTGGTGAGGTCGCACCGCAGTCTATTGCGGCTGAGGCAGGAATTACACCTGGAATGGAACTAAAGTCAGTTTCAGGTATCAAAACCGCAGATTGGGAATCGGTAACGTTAGGGATAGTCTCGCGTATTCGTGAAGATGAATTGCAGATGAATGTCTATTCACCGCAAACGAATCGCGAACAATCTATCGTATTAGATATTCGCTCGTGGCAATTTAACCCTGAGTTCGATAGTCCGATTGGAACCTTAGGGATTCAACCTTATCGACCAAAGATTTTGTTGGCGCTGGCTCAGGTTATCGGCGGTGGCGCTGCTGAGCAGGCAGGGTTGATCGCTGGCGATACATTATTGGCACTCAATGGAGAGCCAGTAACGCAGTGGACGCAGGTGGTAGAGACAATTCAGTCTAATCCCGACACGGCGGTTGAATTCTTGGTACAGCGTGGTGATGAGACACTTGCTATTGATGTCACACCATTTAGCCAAGAAGACCATAGTGGCGCTTTGATCGGTTACGCGGGAATAGCTCCTCAAACTGAACCTTGGCCTGAAGAGTACCTTATTGAGGTTCGCCATGACCCAATCACCGCCATAGGTAAATCAGTTGAGCGAACGTGGAATTTAGTCACGCTCACGTTTGATATGGTGAAAAAGCTAATTGTGGGAGACGTTGCGCTTAATAACTTAAGTGGACCGATTTCCATTGCAAAGGGTGCCGGAACAACGGCAGAGTATGGTTTAATTAGCTTTCTTGGTTTTTTAGCACTAATAAGTGTTAATCTCGGGATAGTTAACTTGTTACCACTACCAGTATTGGATGGTGGTCATCTGTTATTTTTTGCCATTGAAGCGATAACCCGTCGCCCGGTTTCGGAACGTATCCAGGAAGCAGGCTATCGTATTGGATCGGTGTTATTGATGGCACTAATGGCAATTGCGTTATTTAACGATTTTACCCGTCTGTAAGTTGGCTATTGTTCACACTAGCCTGACAGAGTAAGACCTAACAAGGAATTATCATAACTACAATGGCAATGAAAAAACTGCTAATCGCATCTCTGCTGTTTGGCAGCAGCATTACAGCATATGGTGCAGAACCATTTGTCGTCGAAGATATTCGCTTCGAAGGACTGCAACGGGTAACGTTAGGGGCTGCATTATTGCAGATCCCCGTTCGCATTGGTGATCAAGTTGAAGATCAAGATGCGGCTGAGATTATCCGTCGTCTGTTTGACTCCGGTAACTATGAGGATGTTAAGGTCCTGCGTGATGGCGGACAACTGATTGTTCGTGTGAAAGAGCGCCCAACAATTGCGAGTATCAGTTTCTCGGGCAACAGCACGATGAAAGACGAGCAGCTGAGTGAAAACTTGAGTGCGTCGAGTATTCGAGTGGGAGAAGCGCTGGATCGCACCACTCTGAATGAAATTGAGAAAGCACTCGAAGATTTTTACTACTCCGTAGGAAAGTACAGTGCCAGTGTGCAGGCAGTTGTCACCCCATTGCCGCGTAATCGAGCTGATTTGCGCTTTGTTTTCACCGAGGGTGTGTCTGCGAAAATTGAGCAGATTAACTTTATTGGAAACTCGGTGTTTTCTGACGAAGAACTCGCTAAAAGCTTCAGCTTGCGCTCAGATATCCCATGGTGGAACTTTTTTGCCAATGATCAATATCAGAAGCAGGCATTGGCTGGTGATATTGAAAAGCTGCGTACCCGCTACCTGAATGAAGGCTACCTTAAGTTCCGTGTCGAATCGACCAATGTGTCAATATCACCGGACAAGAAAGGCGTTTATATCACCCTGAAAGTTGATGAAGGGCTTCCTTATACAATTAATTCGGTGAGCTATCGTAGTGCTGATGCCAGTGGTGGTCACCATTTCGCAGCATTGGCTGATTTTGCGATAGGTGATACTTACAATGGTGCAAAAATCACACAACTGGAAGAGGCGATTAACCAGAAGCTTGCTGAGTCGGGTTATGCTTACCCTCAAGTGCAGACTTTCCCAGATTTTGATGATGAGAATCAGCATGTTGATTTGGTCGTGAATATCGACCCAGGCCAACGTATGTATGTGCGTAACATTGAATTCAGTGGCAACACCTCGACGAAAGATGAAGTACTACGCCGAGAAATGCGTCAGATGGAAGGCAGCTGGCTTAATTCAGCATCCATCGAGCGAGGTCGAGAGCGACTTAACCGGACTGGCTTTTTTGAAAATGTTGATGTACGTACCAACCGTGTACCTGGTAGCGATGACTTGGTCGATGTTGAGTATGTAGTCCGAGAGGCTAATGCTGGTAATATCAACTTTGGTGTGGGCTATGGTACAGAATCAGGGGTAAGTTTTCAGGCTGGCATAGAGCAAGATAACTTTATGGGAACGGGAAACCGTTTCGGTATCAATGCCATGATGAATGATTATCAGAAAAACATCAGCTTAGAATACCGTAACCCATATTTCACCCTCGATGGTGTGAGTCTAGGTGGTAAGATTTACTACGATGAATTTGAAGCGTCAGATGCCAATATTGTCGATTATACCAACCAGAGTTATGGCGCGACCTTGACTTGGGGTTTTCCATTTGATGAGCTGAATTTCATTGAGTTTGGTGTTGGTTATACACACAACAAAATCTCAAACTTAGATGCTTATCTGCAGGTTGAACGTTTTCTTAAGGTGCAAGAGCCTAATATAGACCCTGAAGATAATAGCCTGAATGTAAACGATTTTGACTGGTCTATCTCATGGACACGAAATAACTTGAACCGTGGTTACTTCCCGACGGCAGGTAATTATCAGAGTGCTTACGTTAAAATGACGGTGCCTGGTTCGGATGTCCAGTTTTATAAATCACAATATGAAGTAAGACAGTATTTCCCTGTGACCCAAGGGCATGAGTTTAGTCTGCTGCTGCGTGGTCGTTTAGGGTATGGTAATGGCTATGGCAGTATCGATGGCAACGATCATTTATTGCCATTTTATGAAAACTTCTATGCTGGTGGTTTCAGCACACTGCGTGGCTTCCGTTCTAATACTGCAGGCCCGAAAGCGGTTTACGACGGCAACACAAACTGTGTCGGCGGCGATGGCAGTGTCATTGGTAGTAACCAGTGTTTAACCGGTACGGATAAATCGGTTGGTGGTAATGGTATGGCATTGGCCAGTGTTGAACTCTTCGTACCGACGCCATTTGCTTCTGATGAAGCACGTAACCAGCTTCGTACAAGCGTCTTCTTAGATGTCGCCTCTATTTGGGACACTGAGTTTGATTTGTCAGGTAAGAGTATCGGTAGTGGTGATAAGTACATCTATGATTACTCGGACCCAACAAATTTCCGCGCTTCTGTGGGTGCAGCCTTACAGTGGTGGTCACCAATGGGGCCATTGGTCTTCTCTTTGGCAACGCCACTCAAAAAGTATGAAGGCGATCGAGACGAAGTCTTTACATTTACAATTGGACGAACATTCTAATTCAATCCAGAGGAACAATATTTTGAATAAATGGATTAAAGCAGCGAGCCTAGGCCTTATTTTATCAACAACGTCGATTGCAGCGAATGCAGCACAAAAGGTCGGCTACGTTATTATTCAGGCAGCGATGCAAGAAGTGGCACAAACCGCAGATATCAACGGCAAGCTGCAAGCTGAGTTCAAAGATCGTATCGGCGAGCTTCAGGCGCTAGAGGGACAAGCGAAACCAAAGCTTGAGAAACTGCAGCGTGACGGTGAGTTAATGACGGCGGCAGAACGTTCAGCGCTAGAAAATGAAGTTCGTGGCATTGAGAAAATCTACACCGAGAAGGCACAGCAGTTGTCACAAGATCAACAGCGTCGTGGTATGGAAGAAGAACAAAAAATGGCGATGAAAGTACGTCAAGCGATTGCTAAAGTGGCAGAAGCAGAAGGTTATGACATAGTGGTTGATGCGTCTGCGGTTCTTTTTGCAGACCCTGCGCATGACCTATCAGAGAAAGTAATTAAGGCACTGTAAGGAATTCATCATGGTCCAGATGACGTTAGCAGAGTTAGCTCAGCACCTGGGTGCAGAGCTGCATGGAGATGGTGATGTTGTGATCTCTTCTGTGGGAAGTACTGAATCTGCTAAGGATGGACAGATCACTTTTTTATCAAACAGTAAGTACCGTACGGCACTGGCGGAATGCAAAGCGTCAGCGGTACTGTTAAAACAGTCAGATTTGGAGTTTTGCCCTGCCAATGCGCTAGTGGTAAAAGATCCCTATTTGGCATATGCATGGACAGCGCAACTGTTTGATACCACGCCAGCATGCGCAACAGGTATCGCGCCAAGTGCAGTGATTGCTGACGGTGTGACGTTGGGTGAAGGTGTATCTATTGGTGCTAACGCGGTTATTGAAGCGGGTGTGACCCTTGGTGACAATGTAGAGATTGGCGCGGGTTGTTTTGTCGGTAAAGAGGCAACGATTGGTACCGGTACGCGGTTATGGGCCAATGTCACCGTTTATCATCGGGTACGAATTGGTGAAGGCTGTTTAATTCAATCTGGCACCGTTATTGGCTCGGATGGCTTTGGTTACGCAAATAGTGCTGGGCAGTGGGTTAAGATTCCACAGTTAGGCACTGTAGTGATTGGTGACCGGGTTGAGATCGGAGCTTGTACGACCATTGACCGCGGTGCGCTTGAAGATACGTTGATCGCGGATGGCGTGATTATCGACAATCAATGTCAGATTGCACATAATGTATCTATCGGTGACAATACAGCAATTGCTGGTGCGACTGTTATGGCGGGGAGCTTGAAAGTCGGCAAACATTGTTTTATTGGTGGAGCCAGTGCATTTAACGGTCATATAGAAGTGACAGATGGCGTTACTGTAACCGGAATGGGAATGGTAATGCGCCCAATCACTGAACCCGGTGTATACTCATCGGGGATACCATTACAAACGAATAAAGAGTGGCGCAAGACAGCTGCACGCGTCATGAAAATTGATGAAATGAATAAACGCTTAAAGGCTGTAGAAAAGCAACTGGTTAATAACGATTAAAGCGTGAATGCCAATGCTCGAACAATGGCCCGCGTGACGTGGGCCGTTTTTGTTTATTCATACATATTTATACAGGAATACCGTTTTGACGAGCGAGAAAAAGACGTTAACAATCAAAGAAATTAAAGAACTCCTACCGCATCGATACCCGTTTTTGTTGCTTGACCGTGTTATCGATTACCGTGAAGGTGAGTACTTGCATGCCATTAAGAATGTGTCGGTAAATGAACCTCAGTTTATGGGGCACTTCCCTCAACTTCCGGTTTTTCCTGGCGTATTGATCTTGGAAGCAATGGCGCAAGCAACGGGTGTCTTGGCCTTTAAAACCTTTGGTCTTCCATCCGAGAATGAGTTGTACTATTTTGCTGCGATTGACAATGCGAAATTTCGAAAGCCGGTTGAACCTGGCGATCAAATGATCCTTGAAGTCGAGTTCATTAAAGAACGTCGCGGTATTGCCGTGTTTAATGGCGTAGCGAAAGTAGACGGTGCTGTGGTTTGTTCAGCTGAATTAAAATGTGCGAGAAGAGAATTCTAATGATCGACGCGACAGCTCAAATCCACCCATCTGCGGTTGTAGAGCCCGGTGCCAAGATTGGTGCTGGGGTCAGCGTTGGCGCATTTAGTTTTATTGGTGCGAATGTAGAGATTGGCGCAGAGACGCAAGTCATGTCGCATGTTGTGATCAAAGGCCCAACAGTTATTGGGTGTGAGAACACGATCTACTCTTTTGCCTCGATTGGTGAAGCGTGCCAAGATCTAAAATATGCTGGCGAACCGACGCAGTTGATTATTGGTGATCGAAATACGATCCGTGAAAGCGTCACTATCCACCGTGGCACAGTACAAGATGAAGGCATTACTCGTATCGGCAACGATAACTTGCTAATGGTTAACACTCATGTTGCCCACGATTGTGTTATTGGTAATAAGTGTATTTTTGCCAACAATGCCACCCTAGCAGGCCATGTGAAAGTCGCAGATCATGCGATTGTTGGTGGTATGTCAGCGATTCATCAGTTCTGCCATATCGGTGAACACGTCATGTTAGGCGGTGGTTCGATTGTGGTTCAAGATGTGCCGCCATTTGTTATGGCACAAGGCAATCACTGCGCGCCGTTTGGTATTAATGTAGAAGGGCTAAAACGCCGTGGTTTTGATAAACCAGCAATTAAGGCCATTCGCCAAGCATATAAGTTACTTTATCGCAGTGGTAAAACATTGGCAGAAGCGAAACCTGAGATTGAAGCACTGGCTGCTTTGCATCCTGAAGTGAACGCTTTTGTTGAATTTTTAGCAAAATCAACCCGCGGCATTATTCGCTAATATGACTCGAGCGTTACGTATAGGAATTGTCGCCGGAGAAATCTCCGGCGATATTTTAGGTGCAGGACTCATTCGCGCCATTCGGGCGTACCATCCAGATGCGGAGTTTGTTGGTATCGGTGGTCCGCAGATGAAAGAGCTAGGTTGTCAGTCTCTGTTCGATATGGAAGAGTTGGCTGTGATGGGGTTGGTTGAAGTGCTGGGACGCTTGCCTCGATTACTGAAAGTAAAAGCTCGCCTTGTTGAACATTTCCTTACCGATCCCCCGGATGTTTTTATTGGTATTGATGCCCCTGACTTTAATTTACGCCTCGAGCGTACATTGAAAGATGCGGGGCTCACGACCATTCATTACGTTAGCCCTTCGGTTTGGGCATGGCGTCAGAAACGCATTTTCGGTATTGCTAAAGCAACGCACCGTGTTCTGGCCTTTTTGCCGTTTGAGAAAGCCTTCTATGATAGGTTTAATGTACCATGTACCTTTGTTGGACATACCATGGCAGACGCGATTCCATTGCATTGTGACCGTGAAAACGCCCAGTCAACGTTGGGCTTAGATCCGAGCAAGCGCTGGATGGCAGTGTTACCTGGAAGTCGCGGCGGTGAGGTGGCAATGCTAGCCGCTCCGTTCTTGCAAACCTGTCAACAGCTCAAGCAACGCTACCCTGAGCTCGAATTTGTTGTGCCCTTGGTGAATGCCAAGCGTCGTGCACAGTTTGAGGCGATAAAACAAGAGATAGCCCCCACACTGCCATTAACGCTGGTCGATGGGCAAGCACGTGAAGCGATGATTGCTGCTGATGTTGTTTTGTTGGCATCAGGAACGGCAGCGTTGGAGTGTATGCTGGTTAAGCGTCCCATGGTCGTCGGCTATCGTGTAAAGCCATTAACGGGGTGGTTAATGAAGCGTTTGTTAAAAACCCCTTATGTTGCATTGCCGAATATTTTGGCTGATAGTCCATTGGTACCCGAGCTATTGCAAGAAGAGTGCGAGCCGAAAAAACTGGCGGCAGCATTAGGCCATTACCTCGATAGCGATAATCGCGATTTGCTCGAACAATTTACACAACTGCATCAAACAATTCGTTGTGATGCAGATAACAGTGCAGCCCAAGCGGTATTAAAAGAGATAAACCAGTTATGAGTGATTTCCCTCCATTTGAGTATCCAGATGCGACGCTAATTGCCGGTGTTGATGAAGTTGGGCGTGGCCCTCTTGTCGGTGCGGTGGTGACAGCTGCCGTTATCCTCGATCCGAACAACCCGATTGAAGGCTTAACGGACTCTAAAAAGCTCACCGACAAAAAGCGAGCGATCTTGTTTGATGAGATCAAGCAAAAAGCGCTAGCATGGTCATTGGGGCGCTGCGAGGCGAGAGAAATTGATCAGTTGAATATTTTACAAGCGACAATGGTTGCAATGCAGCGTGCGGTTGCCGGATTAACGATTCAGCCTAACTTTGTGTTAGTGGATGGCAACCGTACCCCCGATTTTTCTATACCAGCACAAGCGGTGGTTAAAGGTGATTTGCGAGTTGCTGAGATTTCAGCGGCTTCGATTTTGGCCAAAGTGACCCGCGATCGCGAAATGGAAGTACTGGATGCCCAATACCCACAATATGGGTTTGCGAAGCATAAAGGTTACCCGACCAAGGTGCACTTTGAAGCATTGGCTGCACATGGTGCGATTGATGAACATCGCCGTAGTTTTAAGCCCGTAAAACGTGCCTTAGGCATTGAGAGTTAATTTCGAAGCACACCAATATCAGGACAGATGTAACCCCTTATGGCTGAACCTCGTTTTGTACACCTGCGCATCCACAGCGACTTTTCCATGGTTGACGGCTTGTCAAAAGTTGGCCCATTGGTAAAAAAAGTCGCAGAACTGAACATGCCTGCCATGGCATTGACAGACTTTACCAACCTATGTGGGCTGGTAAAGTTCTACTTTGGTACCCATGGTGCTGGTATTAAGCCGATCATTGGCGCTGACTTTAAAGTGCAATGTGATGCATTGGGTGATGAGTTAACCGACCTTACCGTACTGACCATGAACAATGCCGGGTATAAAAACCTGACCTTGTTGATCTCTAAAGCCTATCTGCGCGGACACGTTCAGCATATGCCAGTGATTGATCGCGATTGGCTGCAAGCACATAGTGAAGGACTTATCCTTTTGTCGGGTGGGCGCAGTGGGGATGTGGGTCGCGCCCTGCTTAAAGGAAATATGGCACTAGCAGCAGAGCTAGCACAGTTTTATCAAGAACATTTTCCTGACCGCTATTATTTAGAATTAGTTCGTACTGAGCGCCCTGATGAGAATGCCTATATTGGCTTTGCGGTTGAATTTGCAGCAGCACAAGCTCTGCCCGTTGTGGCAACGAACGATGTACGCTTTATTAGTCAAGATCAGTTTGATGCGCATGATATCCGAGTCTGTATCCATGGTGGCTATACCTTAGATGATCCGCGTCGCCCTCAAAACTACAGTGCGCAGCAATATCTGCGCAGTGAAGAGGAGATGTGTGAACTCTTTGCTGACCTTCCCGAGGCGCTGCAAAATAGCGTAGAAATCGCCAAACGTTGTAATGTTTCAGTGCGCTTAGGGGAGTACTTTTTACCTAACTTTCCAACGGGGGAGTTGAGTGTTGAAGACTTTTTGGTCAAAGTTTCCGAGGAAGGCTTGGAGCGTCGTCTCAAGTTTTTATTCCCCGATGAAGAAGAGCGTGCTCGTTGTCGTCCAGACTATGATGAACGCTTAAAGATCGAACTCAAAGTTATCAATGACATGGGATTCCCTGGTTATTTCTTGATCGTAATGGAGTTTATCCAGTGGTCGAAAGATAACGGTGTCCCTGTTGGTCCTGGTCGAGGTTCAGGTGCGGGTTCTTTGGTGGCTTATGCCCTAGATATCACCGATCTTGACCCGCTGGAATTTGATCTTCTTTTTGAACGATTTCTAAACCCAGAACGGGTTTCCATGCCCGATTTCGATGTCGACTTCTGTATGGATAAGCGCGACTTGGTGATTGATCATGTCGCTGAAATGTATGGGCGCGATGCGGTCTCCCAGATCATTACTTACGGTACTATGGCAGCAAAGGCGGTGATCCGTGATGTAGGGCGGGTACTGGGACACCCTTATGGGTTTGTTGATCGTATCTCTAAGTTAGTCCCTGCTGAACCAGGCATGACGTTAGCAAAAGCGTTTGAAGCCGAGCCTCAATTGGGCGAAACGTATAACGCCGATGAAGAGGTGAAAGCATTAATCGACATGGCGCGTATTCTCGAAGGGGTGATTCGAAATGCGGGTAAGCATGCGGGTGGGGTGGTTATTTCCCCCACCACGATTACTGACTTTGCCCCGCTTTACTGTGATGCCGAGGGCGGGAACCCTGTTACCCAATTCGATAAAAACGACGTGGAAACCGCCGGGTTGGTCAAATTTGACTTTTTGGGTCTGCGTACACTAACCATTATCGATTGGGCGCTGGGCATGGTTAACCCACGCTTGGAGCAAGAGGGTAAGCCAGCCGTCAATATCGCGGCAATCCCGATGGACGATTCTAAATCTTTCCGCGTGTTACAAAATGCAGAAACCACCGCGGTATTCCAGTTGGAATCTCGCGGTATGAAAGAGCTGATCAAGCGTCTGAAGCCGGACAGTTTTGAAGATATGATTGCCCTAGTGGCACTCTTCCGTCCTGGCCCTTTGCAGTCAGGCATGGTAGATAACTTTATCGACCGTAAGCATGGACGAGAAGCTGTCTCGTATCCAGATGAGAAGTGGCAGCACGACTCATTGAAAGAGATCCTCGAGCCAACGTACGGCATCATCCTTTATCAAGAACAGGTGATGCAGATTGCTCAGGTCTTGGCGGGGTATTCTCTAGGTGGGGCTGACCTGTTGCGACGTGCGATGGGTAAAAAGAAACCCGAGGAGATGGCCAAACAACGAGCCACCTTTGAACAAGGCGCGATTGACAATGGCGTTGATGGCGAGTTGGCGATGCGAATCTTTGACTTGGTTGAGAAGTTCGCAGGGTATGGTTTTAACAAATCCCACTCAGCCGCCTATGCATTGGTTTCGTATCAGACCCTATGGCTAAAAACCCATTATCCGGCTGAGTTCATGGCCGCGGTAATGACGGCAGATATGGACAATACCGATAAAATTGTCGGTTTAGTTGATGAATGCCTGCGCATGAAGTTGACTGTACTGCCACCGGATGTCAATAGTGGCCTGTATCGCTTTAATGTGAATGAAAAAGGTGAGATTGTTTACGGTATTGGTGCCATCAAAGGTGTGGGTGAAGCGCCGATTGAAAATATTATCGAAGCGCGCCAGCAAGGCGGTCATTTTATCGACTTGTTTGATTTTTGTGCGCGGATCGATACTAAGAAGGTTAACAAGCGAGTATTAGAAAAGCTAATCAAAGCGGGTGCACTTGATCGTTTAGGCCCTCACCGTGCTGCGTTAATGGCCTCGCTGGACGATGCTGTAAAAGCGGCAAGTCAGCACCATCAGGCGCAAGCGTTTGGTCAAGCAGATATGTTTGGTGTACTCACAGAAGCCCCTGAAGAGGTAGAGCACAAATATGCGCAAGTTACCCCTTGGCCTGATAAAGTTTGGTTAGAAGGTGAAAGAGAGACCCTTGGGCTCTATTTGACCGGCCATCCAGTGAACAGTTATCTGCGTGAGTTAAAACACTACACCAGTTATCGTTTGAAAGATGCCCAACCGTCCGGTCGCGATAAAGTGGTCACGGTGGCCGGGCTGGTGGTTGGTGCTCGTGTCATGACAACGAAGCGTGGCTCACGGATTGGTATCATGAGCTTAGATGATCGTTCCGGTCGAATGGAAGTCATGTTATTTTCAGATACCTTAGATCGCTATCTCGATTTAGTAGAAAAAGACAAAATTGTGATAGTTAGTGGACAGGTCAGCTTTGATGACTTTAACGGTGGGCTTAAAATGTCTGGCCGAGAAGTGCTTGATATTTCACAGGCGCGAGAAAAGCATTTGCGTGGGCTCGCCATCTCTGTGGCAGAAACGCAGATTGATGCTCGGTTCTTTGCGCGATTTAGCGACATATTAGAGCCGCACCGTGGAGGTGTTGTTCCCGTGAATATCTATTACCAACGGGATAATGCGAGAGCCAAGCTGACGTTAGGTACAGAGTGGCGAATTACGCCGAGTGATGAATTGATTGATGACCTGAAGCTACTGCTTGGTGAGCAGCAGGTCGAACTTGAATTTAACTAACCCCGTATGTGCCGCTGCAAAGAGTAGCTGGCATAAAAAGGATTTGAATTAGTATGAGCCTTAACTTTCTAGAATTTGAACAGCCGATTGCGGAGCTAGAAGCCAAAATAGAAGCTTTGCGCGGCGTCTCTCGCCATGATGAAAATGGCGCTGTAGATTTAGGCAAAGAAATTGAACAGCTTGAAAAGAAGAGCCTTGAGCTGACAACAAAGATATTTTCAGATCTTGGGGCATGGCAGGTAGCGCAACTGGCTCGCCATCCGCAACGTCCGTATGTGTATGACTATATCGAACATATCTTCACTGAGTTTGATGAGTTGTGTGGTGATCGTGCTTACGCAGACGACAAAGCTTTAGTGGGTGGCATTGCGCGACTGGAAGGTCAACCCGTTATGGTTATCGGCCATCAAAAAGGAAGAGAAACGAAAGAAAAGGTCTTTCGCAACTTTGGTATGCCAAAACCGGAAGGCTACCGCAAGGCATTAAGACTGATGCAAATGGCAGAGCGTTTTAATATGCCAGTGATCACCTTCATTGATACTGCAGGTGCTTATCCTGGTGTTGGTGCAGAAGAGCGTGGTCAGTCAGAAGCCATTGCCCGTAACCTTAAAGTCATGTCTAGCCTTAAAGTGCCGGTGATTTGTAATGTCGTGGGCGAGGGTGGTTCTGGTGGCGCATTGGCCATTGGCGTTGGTGATGCCGTAAACATGCTGCAATACTCGACCTACTCTGTGATCTCGCCGGAAGGCTGTGCGTCGATCTTGTGGCGTGATGCCAATAAGGCTGATCAAGCCGCTGAAGCAATGGGCATGACGGCACCTCGACTTAAAGAGCTAGGCTTAATCGATCAGATTGTTGATGAGCCATTAGGTGGCGCACACCGTAATGTGCAGCAGATGGCGGCTTCGTTGAAGACCCAGCTACTGGCGAATTTAGCTGATCTACAAGCGCTAGATACAGAGTCGTTATTAGAGCGTCGTTATCAGCGATTGATGAACTACGGCTACTGCTGATCAAATCGTGAGTCCGGCATTGACTTGCCGGACTATCTCCTCAACAATCCTACTATCATCCTCTGACTATCGGATTGTCATGCTTTTTCATCATGTTGAGCCCATCATTACTCAACATCTACCCCCAAACCATCAAGGTTCTACCCTTCTATTAGCCCTCAGCGGTGGTTTAGACTCTCGCGTGATGCTTGATCTGTTAGCTCGTTACCAGCAGTTGCACCCTGATGTACATTGCCGTGCTGTACATATCCATCATGGTTTGAGTGCTAATGCCGATGCTTGGGCCAACCAATGCCAGCAATGGTGTGATGGGTATGGTATCGCGTTAACAGTATTACGAGTAACAGTAGACCCCAGTAATGGCGGTGTTGAGCAGGCTGCACGACAAGCGCGTTATAGCGCATTAGCGTTGGAAATGGATGCCAAGACCGTGTTACTCACTGCACAACACCGTGATGATCAGTGTGAGACAGTCTTATTAGCGCTAAAACGTGGCAGTGGTCCTAAAGGGTTATCAGCCATGCCTGTTGTGGCGCCGTTTGCGCAAGGATCACATCTGCGTCCATTATTGAAGAATGTAACGCGTCGTGAGTTGGAGCTTTATGCTACCGAGCAGCACTTGTCTTGGGTAGAAGATGAAAGCAATCAAGATAGTCGTTATGAGCGTAACTTCCTTCGCCATGATGTGGTGCCGCTCTTAACGCAGCGTTGGCCCGACTTTTCTGCTGCAGTGAGCAGAAGTGCGCAACTTTGCGCGGAACAAGAACAGCTTCTTGACCTGCTTCTTGCTGATAAGTTGGAGGCCGCGATGGATGAGCGTGGAACCTTGAACTGTGAGCCGTTGTGCGCCCAGCCCCGCCTGATGCAACGGCAACTATTGCGACGGTGGTTGCAATATCACCGCATTCAGATGCCGACTCAGCGTCAGTTAGAGCAAATTTTGCAAGATGTTATTTTGGCGAAATCGGATGCCAATCCCGCGTTTCAGCTAACAGGCGTTCAGTTGCGTCGATTCAAGCAACGACTCGAGCTGGTTCCGTTAGTGGCTGATTTATCTGCTTGGCAGTCGCCACTGCATTTAGAGCAGCCATTGTCTTTGCCAGAGGGAGTTGGAGAGCTGTTGTTGAATAAGGAAAAGCAAGGTTCGTTGTGTTTACGGATGCCTGAAGATAATGAAGTGATTACCGTGCGTTTTGCGGTGTCTGGATTAAAAGTACAACCTGTTGGGCGCACAGCAGGGCGCAGAAAATTAAAGAAACTCTACCAAGAGATGGCTGTACCGAGTTGGCAACGCACGCGTTTGCCAATGATTTTTTATGGCGATCAATTGGCTGCCATTGCCGGGCTCTTTGTTTGTGAAGGGTTTCAGGGGCAGGCGCTAACATTGCATTGGCGCGCGTAGCATATCTTGCTGCCATTGCCTTTTATTGTTGTCTGTAACACTAGCTTTCCACTGCTGTGCTATCTAATCACGTTGTTTTTTTGCAATCGCCGCTATAGTCGACTAGTGTACTAGGCTACTAGTTTATGAGGTATGGTAATGCAACGCGAACATTTCAGCTCCCGTATGGGCTTTGTCTTAGCCGCCGCTGGTGCAGCGGTCGGTTTAGGAAACATCTGGGGCTTCCCGACGCAAGCGGCTTCTAATGGAGGCGGTGCGTTTCTATTTATTTATCTATTAATGATTCTGCTGGTGGCTTATCCAATGCTATTGGTAGAGCTAGCGATTGGACGCCATGGTCAAGCCAATCCTATTGATAGTATGCGCTCATTGGCATCAACTCGCTTTACTCGTCTGTTAGGGGAAGGGGTTGGCTGGGTTGGGTTAGCTGTTCCCTGTTTGGTTCTAGTATTTTATAGCGTTGTCGCAGGTTGGTTAATCAGTTCGTTGTTAGGATCGATGGCACAGCTGGTCGGTTTAACCGTGGCGGCTGAATGGCTCAATGGCTTCTCTGTTTTACGTAACTTATTTGGCATGGTGCTGTTCTATCTGTTGACGATTATGATTGTCAAGTCAGGGGTAAAGCAGGGTATTGAGAAGTGGTCAAAACGTTTGATGCCTGCACTATTGGCGCTCTTTCTCTCGCTCTTTGCTTACATTTTAACGCAGCAAGGTGCGATTGAAGGGCTTAAACACTATTTGATTCCTGATTTTTCCCGTGTGCTGGATAAAGATCTGATCTTGGCAGCGATGGGACAGGGCTTTTTCTCACTCACCATTGGTGGCTGCTCAATGTTGATCTATGGCTCTTATCTCAGTAAGCAAGAGTCTCTGCCAAAAGTCGCCATGTCGGTAACTTTAGTCGATACAGGCGTCGCCTTTCTGGCAGGCTTAGTCGTACTGCCTGCGATGTTTGTGGCCATGCATAATGGGGTAGAGATATACGATGCGAATCAGCAGTTGATCGACTCTGATACCTTGGTGTTTAGTGTACTGCCTATGCTATTTGAGCGTCTTGGTGTCGTTGGTGAAGTGGTCGCTTTGATCTTCTTTGCATTAATGACGGTAGCGGCGTTGACTTCATCTATTTCAATGCTGGAGTGTCCGGTTGCATTGATGAGCGAGCGAATGAATGTGGCGCGTGGCAAAACCAGTTGGTTGCTGGGTGGGCTGCTATGTGTATGTAGTGCTGTTGTGGTATTTAATTTTCCCGCGCTGTTTGGTCTTGTCGCTATGATCGCGACACAGTATTTCCAGCCTTTTGCTGCTTTGCTCTTTTGTCTGTTTGGAGGCTGGATTTGGTCTCGGCACGGTAAATTGAGTGAAATTGCTCAAGGTGATGCACAGTTTGCACAGAGCTGGTTTGGAAAGGCTTGGACTTATTATGTGAAGTTTATCTGCCCGGTATTGGTCTTTACGGTACTGTGGGTGACAATGTTTTAAGTGATTGCTTTGTATTTACTTTATTAGCATTAGGTAGAAAAAAAAGAGGCGCACATCATGGTGCGCCTTTTTTAGCGGAATTGTTTCGCTTCTGGTAAGTAATCAAACCCTGCCATCGCCAATTTGTTGATGAGCGCCTCTTTATCGAGCTCTAGTGCAGCGACAAGGTTATTTAAATCGCCATACTCATCACGGATCTTCATATTGATGATGCTCATCAGCATCACGGGATCCATCTTTTTGTAGTTACGAATATCCATCTTAATCCTCGTGATCACTCATTAATAGATTTGCAGCAGCAAAAGCGGATTGCTCTCTAACGTCGAGTGGTAGTTGCTCATTGTTGGCGACGGCGTTGAGCGCGCGTACAGCACAGGCAATGGCGTTGGGAATATAACCTTGTTCTCCACCGCCGATCTGGGCATAGCTAATTCGGATTAATTCACAGCAGTCGTAAACTTTCATCTCATTTCCCTCGAGGCTGACGGTGATAATCATCTTGCCATTGCGCGATAGCGCGACAGTCTCCGCCAGCAGATAACTGGTAGTTAAAGGTATTGGCCGCCATTGGCGACGCGTCGCGAGCATTATACCAGAATTAAAATCGACACAGCCATACGGATAAAAACAGGA
This sequence comes from Thaumasiovibrio clandestinus, assembly GCF_047250365.1. NCBI lineage: Bacteria > Pseudomonadati > Pseudomonadota > Gammaproteobacteria > Vibrionales > Vibrionaceae > Thaumasiovibrio > Thaumasiovibrio clandestinus. The sequence continues at coordinate 162,769 of NZ_JBLBVL010000002.1, read as the reverse complement.
GAGATGGGGGTTAGGAGAGGAACAGACGTATTTCTGTTTCTCGCTCTAAGGTGTCTTCGACACCGCGTTGGATAAGGGCTTGGATATAGTTTGGCTCAAACAAGATATAACTGGTGATAGCTGCATCTTTTTTCGGACTGATACCAATGGCTTGTAGCAGTAATCGCGCGGCAAGGGGCATATGGCAATAATACTGTCTTGCTAACGTGTCAAAGGGACGTGTTGGCGAGAGATGCAGGGCGTCAATATGCTTGAGAGGGCAATCTTGGCGGCTCTGAGGGCTGAGTCCGGCAATAAAGGTATTAAGGTGATGCATGTGGTTTAAATCTGCTTCGAGAGAATCACTGAAAATGGTGTCCATCAGATGCCCTCCAAGTTGAGCTAGACCAGGAGGGGACTCTGTGGTTACTGGTGCTACTGAGCTATGAATAAGATCAATAATGAGGATGCGTTCTGCGCCCATTTTTATGGCGGGCTTGAGAGGAGATAGTTGGTGTACAGAGCCGTCGCCATAATAGTGGCCCGCAATGTGTGAGGCGGGAAAGAGTAAAGGAATGGCGGATGATGCGAGTAGGTGTTCGGTATTGAGCAGTGTACGCTTTCCTTCTTGTTTACTCGCTTGCCATTCAATACATTGCGGATCACCTTGGAAAAAACTGACTGAGTGACCATCACGATAACGTGAAGCGGTGACACTTAAGCCAGAAAGGCATTGCTGGTGAAGCTGCTTTTCTATTCTGGAATAGTTGATCACTTGTTTTAACAGTTGGCGCAACGGACGGTTGTCAAAGAGGCTAAACGGGTATTGGCGCCCACTTTCGCCTTGCAGTCGTGACAGGCCTTGCCGTCCTAAATGGTGCATGACACCTGGCCAATGCGCTGCGAAAATTCGCTCTGTATGTAATCTTCCCCAGAGCCACTCGAGTTTTTTGGCGCCTAAATGAAAACTAGAGGCGTAGCAGGCCATTGAGACCGCGTTAATGGCTCCTGCAGACGTGCCGCAATAGAGGGTGAATGGACTGCGGTGTACACGAGGGTACCAAGAGGCGATGGCTTTCATTACCCCAACTTGGTAAGCCGCGCGGGCTCCTCCTCCAGTGAGCAGTAAACACTTCTTTGTCATTATTACCTTTAGCGTTGCACAATGATTAGGTGCTATGTAGAGCGTATGTAAAGTCCATTACTAACAATAATATAGCCAATAATGCGCCATTTGGTTGAGCGATTCCAAACAATGGCATAATGATTTAATTAGAGCACGAATGGATGTTCATCCATACTAAATAGAGTAAAGGGTTGAGCTGGCGAGGGGTTATATGCGATTTTAGTTTGCGTTAACTGTGGTCGTAGTAACAAAATCATAGGATTGACAGTTGGGGGCGCAAAATGTTTAGATCTGCGATTACTAAAAATGATTACAGTACGAAATGTTGCTGTTCGAAGTATTAGTTTGAGGGAGCATATGAGAGATTACGATAGGTATAGTATTGATAGTACAGACTATACCGTAGGACAAGATAATGTTCAGAAATGGGGTTTTGATGTTCATAACCCGGTTTTTGGGATCAGCGCTGGACTGATCACGCTATTTTTAGTTGCGGTAGTATTGAGTGACACCGCCGTCGCGAAGGCGGCGTTAGATGGCGTTAAATGGAGCATTATTGCCCGTTTTGATGCATTGTTTCTGTGGTCAGCAAACCTGTTTGTGGTTTTCTGTTTAGCGTTAGCTGTTTTACCGGTTGGGCGGATTAAAATCGGTGGACGTGACGCAGAACCTGAGCATTCTCGCGTGTCATGGCTAGCGATGCTATTTGCTGCGGGCATGGGAATTGGCTTAATGTTCTGGGGTGTTGCCGAGCCAGTGGCTTATTTCACCGGTTGGTTTGAAACACCATTAGGGGTTGAGCCGAATAGTGTCGAGGCAAAACGCTTGGCACTGGGTGCAGTGATGTTCCACTGGGGTATTCATCCTTGGTCTATTTATGGCGTTGTGGGCTTGTCTCTTGCTTTCTTTACCTACAATAAGGGACTTCCTCTCTCGATCCGTTCTATTTTTTACCCAATTTTAGGGGATCGTGCATGGGGGTGGCCTGGTCATGTCGTTGATATCTTGGCTGTACTGGCGACTCTGTTTGGTTTGGCGACCTCTTTAGGTTTAGGTGCGCAGCAGGCAGCAAGTGGTATTGAGCATGTCTTTGGTATTACTAATGGACTGGGTGTTCAAGTTGCGGTTATTGCTTTTGTGACCCTCCTTGCGGTTATCTCTGTGCTTCGTGGTATTGATGGTGGCGTTAAGTTATTGAGTAATATCAATATGGTAATCGCTGTTGTGTTACTTGTTTTCTGTGGTTTGGTTGGTTTCTCTGTCTCAATGGGAACGATTCCAGAGCTATTAGGCGGTTATATTGAAAATATTCTGCCACTAAGTAACCCACACGGTCGCAATGATGAAGCTTGGATGCAGGGGTGGACCATCTTCTATTGGGCGTGGTTTATCTCTTGGTCTCCTTTTGTTGGTATGTTCATAGCACGCGTATCAAAAGGCCGTTCAATTCGTGAGTTTATTTTTGGCGTTTTGTTTGTGCCAACACTGTTTACCGTGTTGTGGATGTCCATTTTTGGCGGACAAGCAATTGATCAAGTACAGTCAGGTACGGGGACATTAGGTGAAGAAGGCTTAACAGATGTTTCACTGGCGATGTTCCAAATGTTTGATGCGCTGCCATTTAGCTCTGCTCTGTCAGTGATTGCGATTGTTTTGGTTATGGTCTTCTTTATTACCTCGTCAGACTCTGGCTCATTGGTGATCGATAGTATTACAGCGGGCGGAAAAATTGATGCCCCTGTGCTTCAGCGTATGTTCTGGGCCTTTATTGAAGGTGCCATTGCTGCCGCCATGCTATGGATAGGCGGTACAGAAGCGATAGAGGCGTTACAAGCGGGGGCGGTATCAACCGCATTACCATTTGTCTTCGTCTTATTGGCGATGTGTGTCAGCCTTGTCTTGGGTCTTCGTTCCGAACCGAGATAAGCCGAACAGAGACACATAGGAAAAGCGCTGCTAATTAGGCAGCGCTTTTTTGTATCGAGATAGCAGAGAAGCGTTATCGCAACTCGCTATAACCATAGCTGTTCAATTGGTGTGTCGGGAGAGTAATGATAAGCGATTTGTGCTTGAAGCAACTCTGCGGTTGCCAATGCATCGCTTAGCGCATGATGAGGCGGGTACGGCGGCAGGTTATAGCGTTGACGTGTTTTCCCCAATCTTACCGATGCCGGTTTTTTGCCCATTAAACGCTTTAACAGGGTGCCATTAATTTCACGTTGATAGGCCGATTCAATCGCCATGGTATCGACCACGGGAAAAGAGATCCCTTCACCAAGGCGTAACTTTAGCGCTTGGTCCATAAATAGCCGCTCAATGCGTTGATAGTGAACCACGATGATTTTGCCAGATAGGGCGTCGAGGAGCTTAACTAAGATGCGGCGTAAATCTGGTGCTTCTTCAATGTCTGAGTGTGTAATACCATGCACGACCACCGAGTTTTCGTCTAATGGCTGTCGTGGGTTTACGACCCAGTGCTTGGCTTGATTGCAGAAAATACGCTGGTGGTTGAATGGCACTAAACCAATACTGACAATGTCGTTTTTCTTTGGTTCGAGGCCGGTTGTTTCAAAATCCAGTGCAACAAACTCCACCTCTTTTAATGGGGTGTTGCCAGCGCAAACCCCTGTATTGTAGAAGCGTTTTAGCTGCGGATCTCGAGCTTGATTGGCTAGCTCGATATAGCGTTGCGACCATTCTAGTGAATGTTTGGTGAGTGGCTTCATAACAATCAGGCCCTGCGGTTCGCGGTGTAGCGGTATTTAAGGAAATTTTGCGCATTGCTAAGGATCTGAAAGGCATCTTTTAAGTTGCGACGTTCAAAGTCAGACATGTTTTCTGGCTCGATGTTGTTATCTGGCTCTTCGTCAGATTCGATGTCAAGTGCTTGGTGGCGAATACGTACCATAGAGATAAACTCTAATGAATCACGTAGGTCAGGCCCTCGACCTTTCGGCAAGGTACCCGCTTCAATGATATCGTCGAGGCGCTCAAATGAGTTTTGAGAGCGAGAGCCACAAGCGAGTGCGTGGACGCGGATCAGGTCAGCCAGTGGTGCCGTACCGCGGCGTTTTAAATTAATGGAGTTTTTATGTCGTCCATCTTGCTCCATAACGAAACCTCTGAAGAACCCAAGTGGTGGAGTGCGGCTGATAGCATTACGGGCTAAGCAAGCTAAGAAGCGGTTGTTTTTACGTGCCCGGCGAACAATAAAGCCGTTGAGCTGTTCGGCCCATTTCTCGCGGCCATAGACCCCCGTTAAATCGAAGAATATTGAGCTATTTAGCAGAGCTTGCGGTTTGGGGTTGTCAATCCAGTCAGCAAAACACGCTTCCCACTCTCGACGGGTTTTGCGCCATTCAGGGTTGGTGGCCATAATATTGCCAGTACAGTAGTTGTAGCCACAAGCATTGAGCCCGTCACAGACAAACTTTGCAAGATCACTGAAATATTGGTCATGCTTATCAGCATCAAAGCTGTCATCTAGAATGATCGCGTTATCCTGATCAGTAACGATTAACTGCTCATCTCGTGCCATTGATCCTAAAGCGAGGAAACAGTATGGGATGGGTGGTGTACCGTACTTCTCTTCGGCGAGTTCCAGCAGTCGCTGCTTAATGCTCTTGCCGATAACAGACATGGCACTACCAACCATGTGCGAATTGGCGTCTTCATTGACAAGGCGAACAAAGCAGTCTTTTACTTGTTCTGAAAGGGAGATGAGTTCATCGACAGATTGTTGTTGGAAGATAGAGCTGACTAACAGCAAGCTGTTTTGTGATTCGTAACGGACAATATCGGTTAATTCTATGATGCCCAGCGGCATGCCATTCTTTAGAATTGGAAGATGATGGATGTTATAGCGAAGCATCACCAGCATTGCTTCATAGACGTACGCATTATGATCCAGAGAGATCAATTCAGTAGAGAATATCGATGACACTGGCACATTAACATCGACGCCACTCGCAAGCACACGAGTACAAAGATCGCGATCGGTTAAAATGCCAATAATGTTACTTTCATCTTCGTTATCTTGTTCAGGATCTTGTACTAACAAGCAAGAGACGCTTTCTGCTGTCATCACTTGTGCCGCTTTTTGCACGGTTTCTTCTTTGTTGATGATGACAGGCTCACGCTCAATCAGCGTGCGTACCTTGCTGGTGGTGAGATCGTTGGCATCACTTTGTGTTGATACGGCTTGACGCAGGCGAGCACTGTCCTCGACTTCAACAAAGTCAGCAAAACTGTCGTAGTTCTCGTAAAGCTCGTTAAAAACGTCGTTGGGAATGCAATACAGCAGCGTATCGTCAATGGCCTTAACGGGGAAACGAACACGGTTGTTCATGAGTAATCCCATTTGGCCGAAGATTTTCCCTTCGTCAAGGCGATTATAGAGCTCACCTTTGCGGCGGTATACTTCAACAATACCGCTGCGAATAAGATACAGATCATGTATCGAATCACCAAAATTCAAAATGGTATTGTCGGCTCGCACATAGCTCACCTCTATGTGGTTCGCAACATAGCATTGTTGTTCTTCTGGCAATTGATCAAAGGGAGGGTGTTGGCTGATAAAGCCCAAAATATCGATTAATTCCGCTTCCATGGTGACCTTATCTGTATGACTACAATAGAACTGATGTTATTTAATAGTATGCGGGAAAAGCGGGGTAACCCCAAGTACTGTACTGGAAATAGGCCTGAAAAGGGTCGAGACAGTGTCGACCCTGCCGTGCTTATGGATATGATGAAAAATTAACGTTCAAGTAATTCGAGCCGCCACCCTGTTGCTGCCCAATAAGTCTGCTCACGTAAAAGGTCCGCTTCTAGCAGGCGGTTATTTTCTTGCCAGCCTTGCGCTAGAGTGAGCTGCCAATGTTCTTTGTTAGCCTTAACCCTAATCGAGGGCAATGGGTCATCACTGCGCTGACCATGAAGGGCAACGGCCAAGCGGAGTATGCGAATTAATGGGTAGAGATGCTTGTGTTTATAAATACTTAATTCTGGCATCTCAGTGAGTTTGAGGGCTTTGCGTTGGTAGCGAGTGAGTGTGGCTATAACGGTCTGCTCTTCTTGGTTAAACCCAGGCATAGCAGCGTGTTGTAAAATGTAACCACAGTGGCGATGAAAGCCGGAATAACTGATGCTTAAGCCGACTTCGTGAAGAATCGCAGCCCACTTTAGTAGCGCGCCAAGCTGAACTTGTTTGGTGCCGAGTTCGTTTTGGATTTGCGCAAATAGCATGGCACAGGTTTTTTCAATACGCTTAGCCTGAGCTAAATCGACATGGTACTGCTTGGCTAAGGCATCCGTGGTACGTTCGCGAATATCGTGATGAAGAAAGCGCTCTTCCATTTCATACAGCAACCCCTCACGAAGTGCCCCGTCGGAGATGTGCATCTCATCAATGTCCAACGCAGAAAAGACGGCAGAGAGAATGGCAATGCCAGCAGCAATGATAGGTTTACGTTCCTCGGAGAGCCCCGGCCAATCAATGTCATGGTACTGCTTATAGTTGGCGATCTCCTTGGTTAGACTGGTCAGCACTTTGCGATTAACGGTGCTGGAGCCGCTGTTGCGTTGCTTTATAATTTCGCCAATGCTTTTAATCGTTCCCGATGAACCAATCGCAATATCCCAGCTGCTTTTTTTATATTTTGTGGCAATGTTTTCTAGTTTTTGATGCGCGGCCAGTTGTGCCTGTTCGATGCGCTTTTTACTGAGTTTGCCGTCAGCAAAATAGCGCTTAGTGTAGCTGACACACCCCATATGTTTGCTCGACATATGTTTGGCTTCAAAACCGTCGCCAATGATAAGTTCAGTGCTGCCGCCGCCTATATCCACCACCAACTTACGGCCAGACTTGGGCTGTGTGTGTGCGACGCCCAAATAGATGAGTCGGGCCTCTTCTGTTCCTGGGATAATTTCGATTTGATGCGGAATAATGTTTTGCGCCCGTTGCAAAAAAATGTGCGCGTTTTTTGCCTGGCGTAAGGTGTAAGTGGCTGCAATACGGACGTTATTGGGGTCAAAACCTTGCAGGCGCTCTGCAAAGATATTTAAACAATCAAGGCCGCGTTGCATGGCGGCGTGGTCTAAGTTATTTTCGCCGTCTAACCCTGCTGCAAGGTGAACGCGCTGTTTATGTCGGCTAACAATCTGCAATCGTTGACCGATAACTTTTGCCACCACCAAGTGAAAGCTGTTTGACCCAATATCAATGGCCGCGACTTCACGAACTGGCTCTAGGGTTGGATTGCTCATTCACCGTGCCCTCTTTGTTGACGCTCTTCTTTATTTGCCTTTCGACCTGTTTAAGGTAATCGTAAGTCGCAATTTGAGAACGTATTTTCCGTCGGTTACCCCGAGAAACATAGTTGTTACTCATGTCTTTATCAATGACTCTGGCTTTAACGGTGTCTTTGAACTGGATTTCAAGAATGTCAATGATACGCTTTTTGAGCGTGTGATCCTTAATTGGGCAACCGACCTCGACGCGGTTATCGATATTGCGCGTCATCCAGTCTGCAGATGTGATCATGACATAGGGGTCGCCATTATTGGCAAAGACAGCAACACGCGGATGCTCCAGAAAGCGATCAATAATACTGATAGCATAGATATTGTCGCTGATGCCTTTTAGCCCAGGAATTAGACTGCACATTCCTCGTATAATTAGGCGTACCTTTACGCCTGCTTGGCTGGCTTCATATAGACGATTCACTAACCCTTTATCAACTAGGTTATTAACCTTCAGCGTTATTCCAGCAGCCTTACCGTGGCGTGCATTGGCGATCTCATTGTCGATAAGGTTGTAAATTCGACCGCGAGAATTTCGTGGTGAGACAAAAAGTTGTTGAAACTTAACCGGGCGAAAAGGATTTTCAATATAGTCAAATACGGCCCTTACTTCATCCGTGAGCGACTTATCTGCAGTTAGCAGAGAGAAGTCGGTATAGATTTTTGCGGTTTTCTCATGAAAATTCCCAGTGCCGATATGCGCATAGCGGACGATTCCCTCCTCTTCTTTGCGGCTAACGACACAGAGTTTGGAGTGTATTTTCATTCCAGGATTACCAAACACGACCCGTACACCCGCTTCGGTTAATCGCTTAGACCAGATGATGTTGGCTTGTTCATCAAACCGAGCCATGAGCTCAACCACCACTGTCACCTGCTTACCGTTGTTGGCGGCATCAATGACAGATTCAATAATACGGGAGTTTTTCGCGACGCGGTAAATGTTGATCTTAATGCTATACACTTTTGGGTCGTACGCTGCTTGTCGAAGCCACTCCGTGATATGCTCGAAGGAGTGATAGGGATAGTACAACAAGATATCTTTTTGCTTTATCGCATCAAAGGTGGTGGTGGCGGTTGCAAATTGTTGACTTAGCATTGGAGGTAATGCCGGATTCTCCAAATATCGCGGCCCTACATTGGGAAAATCAATAAAATCTTTATGGTTATGATAGCGTCCAGCGGGAACAACACTGTCATAGTTTGAGACTCGCAAGGCATCCATTAATACATGCAAGGTATCTTGTGGCATATCATGTTGATAAACAAAGCGCACCGGCATTTGAGTTAAACGTTGGCTCAGGCCATCAGACATCTGCTCCAACAGGCCATGCTCAACTTCTTGTGTAAGGACATATTCGGCATCCCGGTTCATCTTCATGGCATAAGCATTGACCTCATCATATTCGAACAGGCCTGCAAATATTTCGTTAATAAAAAGGCGAATGATATTATCTATCAAGATCAGGGTTTTGCGTCGCTTTCCTTTCTCTTTAGGGAGAACGACAAAACGATCTAATTGTTCGGTGGGTATTTCAATCAGGGCATGCTTTTTATTGTCATCCTTGATTAAGTCAATGGCGAGATAGGTAAACTCATCTTTTAGAAATTGAATAAGGTCGGTGCTTTGGCTTAAGATGATGGGGCTAGTATGTGGCAATATATTGGTTTTAAAGTACTTTCTTAGCCAGTTGATTTGAGTCTCATTGAGTTGCTCTTCATTGACCAGAAAAATATTGCGTCGTGCCATCTCTAAGAGCACTTCGTTGTATAGCTCATCAAATCGCTCAGCGAGCTTGGTCGCCTTGTTTTGCATTTTGTTGAGCAGATGTTTAGCGCTGTTATCTCCACCTTGCTCTTCATTGATAATGATACGGCGCTTTACATCCGCGAAGCGGACTTTATAGAATTCGTCAAAGTTATTTGAATAGATACCAAGAAAGCGGACGCGCTCTATGATCGGATTACTTTTATCTGCTGCCTCTTGTAATACACGTTCATTAAACGATAGCCAGCTCAATTCCTTGTCAATATGTAGCTTATCAATGCTCATTTATGTCCATATCCTTGATGGTTAGAGAAGATACGGTGTTATTGTGATTTACTCCAGATCGATAGTGAGATCGTCAGCGATGCTCTCCAGTTGATCTTTTAAGTCGTCAATGTCGATTTCTGTCGGCAGGTTTATTTGAAATTGAGCATAAAAAAGAGGGTATCCCCAGTTTGGGGCGCTCTCTGTTTTACTTTTTAGCTGACAGATGTTTATGCCGTTTTGACTCAGTAGTTGGGAAACTTGTTGGATTATTCCTGGGCGATCGTTACCTGAAACGGCAACGGAAAATTGCGCTTTATTCGGGAGGCTTTCGTCGCCATCAACAATATGGATTTGAAGATGCTGATTAGTTTTTAGATCAGCGATTAAAGCCCGTTTATTTTCGTCAGGCAGGCTAATTTGCATAATGCCAGCAAATTGGCCTGCGAGCTGGGTGAAACGGCTTGCTTGCCAACTGCCTTGATGGCGATAAACAGACGCTGACAGTGTATTCACTAGCCCTGGGGTATCTTTTCCAATGACGGAGATAATGAGGTGCTTCATAGTGGATGTTCCTTGTTTGAGCAATGAATCGTTATAGTATGCAACTTGTTGGTTTGTTTTGTCTATTTTTGCAGCAAGAAAGTCGACGGTGAGGCAATGCAATACTGTGTATATAAGCGTTTGTTTATATGGAGGGTAGGGTGATTGTGTTACACTTTTATGTCCTAGAAAAGAAGAGATGAGTGATAACGACCTGTCATATAATTGTCACTAAAAGATCATATTATGGACGGTTGCTGATCTATCGAGGTAATTATGTCATCTGCGCCACAATTTGAAATGACTGCCGGTAAGTACAGGCGCGGGATAGATCGCGTAATACGGGGGGTAGTGACCGCAGGTGGGATGTCCGTACTGTTAGTGTTAATGCTAATTTTCTTCTATTTGTTATATGTCGCTTTGCCGTTGCTAAACGGTGCTTCTCTTACCCAAACGGCGGAGACTCAATCAACCAAATGGCAATCTGAACCGTTCTATTTGGGATCGCTGTCCAATGATCATGTCCTATATCAATTAGGCCAAGATGGACACATTCAATTTGTTGATCGTCAACAGGATATGCGTGAAATGCATCAGGCTTTAATTTCTGATGTGCGAAGCTTTGCTATCGCCAGCGGTCAGCGTGTTTTTGCCTACGGCCATAATAATGGTGCCATTTCTGTTTTTGAGCCGATACAGCGAGAGCGTCTGATGGATCAGGGTCAGCAGACCAATATAGAGGTCAACTTTCCATTGGGCGAAGAACAACTCTCTTTAGATTTACAGCAGCAGCCGATTGATGAGCTATTTATTGCGATGCAAGATAATCACTTCATGGCGATTGGTCGAACACAAGATGATCGCTGGATCGGCTTACAGCGCAGTGGCCACAGCAATGAAATAACCAATCACACCACTTGGGCCACGCAGCGATTCGAGTTACCGACACTTGGTGATCCCGATGCCGTTATCATTACGCCAGATGGGCGCTTTTTGTATGTGCTAGAGGATAACAAACTGTCCGTTTGGGAAACGACGGCGCAGGGGGTGACGCGCCGTGAGCAGGTGAATGTAGGCAGCGAAGAGGCTGTTGCGACATCATTGGCGTTGTTGCCTGGTGCCTCCTCGTTGCTGGTTGGTACAGCGCAATATGTTGAGCAGTGGTTTGATGTTAGAGACGAGAAAGGGGAGCGGCATTTATCGCCAATAAGGCGCTTTAACTTAAAAGGGCAGGGGGCGCCAATTCTTCTTCCCGATATTTACCGCAAAGGTTTTCTCGCTCTGCAGCCTGATGGTGAAGTCGGACTATTTTATACCACAAGCCGTCGCCCACTGTTGCAGGAGAAGTTATCGGTTCCTTCAGGGGCACCGTTGAGTGCAAGCCTATCTGTTGATGGGGGATATCTGCATTTAGCTTACCCAGAAAAATATATTGCTTATCAATTGGACAACCCCCATCCGGAGGTCACATTCTCTTCTTTGTTTGAACCCGTGTGGTATGAGGGATATCCGGAACCCGAGTTTGTCTGGCAGTCAACCGCAGGTGGAAACCATTATGAACCCAAACTAAGTATCGTACCGCTGATATTTGGTACATTAAAAGCGGCGTTATTTGCAATGCTAATTTCGGTACCACTGGCGGTTTCTGGTGCGATTTATACGGCTTATTTTATGTCATCTCGGCTACGTGCCGTGGTTAAGCCTACCGTCGAGTTGATGGAGGCACTGCCAACGGTAATTTTGGGTTTTCTAGCGGCAATGTGGCTAGCACCAATTGTCGAGGCAAATCTGGCTGCACTATTGATGATGTTGCTAGTAATTCCATTATTGTGCTTGTTCGTTGGCTTTATGTGGTGGCTAGGGCCGGTAAAGAGAGGTTGGCGTTTGCCGAATGGCTGGCATGCAGTGGTACTATTTCCTGTTTTAGTGTTAACGGTTGCCCTCTGTTTTCAGCTTAATGATGTTGTCGAATTATGGCTGTTTGATGGGGATGCTCGTTGGTTTTTGAGTCGAGAATGGGGGTTGGGCTTTGATCAGCGTAATGCTTTGGTCGTCAGTATTGCGATGGGGGTTGCGGTGGTGCCGACGGTATTTACCATTGCTGAAGATGCGATTTATTCGGTGCCACCTCACCTTACCAATGGTTCATTAGCATTAGGCGCGACACATTGGCAGACGTTATCTAGGGTGGTATTGATCACCGCGAGTCCGGGTATTTTTTCCGCAATAATGATGGGAATGGCACGCGCCGTTGGCGAAACCATGATTGTATTGATGGCAACCGGTAATACACCAGTGATGGAAATGAATCTGTTTCAGGGCATGCGTACCTTGGCCGCCAATATTGCGATTGAAATGCCGGAGTCTGAAGTGGGGAGTTCGCATTTTCGGGTGCTGTTTTTATCGGCCCTTATCTTGTTTTTATTTACCTTTATTTTTAATACGTTGGCAGAGGTGGTTCGCCAACGCCTACGTGACAAATACAGTAATTTGTAGGTCCTGAATGATGAAATGGGTAAAATCAGGCGCACCTTGGATCTGGCTAACGGCGGGAGCTGTGAGTATCAGCTTATTGATAGTCATGGGTTTGTTGCTGTTAATTGGCTGGAAAGGCCTGAGTTATTTCTGGCCATCAACGCTTTATGAGTATGAAGTAAAAAGTGCTGATGGGGCTGAGCAGCGTTTTATTGGGCAGGTGTATCAGCGTGAGCAAGTTAGCTGGCAACAACTAGGTATGCAAGAGGGGTCAGAGCCGTTTGTTGAGCGCTGGCTCATTAAAACCGCAAACCGAGGTGAGAGCCGACAAGAGTTTGTTAGCTTACTTAGCGCCCATGTAACTAAGCAACATGTGCCCGATGATGTAGCGGTTATTGAACGCAGCCGAAATGGGTTGTTCTTTGGTTATCCGGTGGCAGTGATAGAGAATGGGGAGCGGTACCCGTTAGATAAGTTAGAAACGTTACTGACACAATCAGAGCAGACGCGTGAGCAGATAGAAGAGCTTGAGCAGTATGCGATTGGGGCGGTGAACTGGGAGCTGGAAAAACGTCGTTTAGAGCGACGCCGATTAGCGCAACAAGATAAATTGACAGCACAGCAAGAAGTACGCATAGAGCGAGAAGTTGCTGCGCTGGAATTGCAACACGAGCATATAGTTCAGCAGTTGGCAGCGTTAGATGACGAAGTGAATCAAGATTGGCTGGTGGTGTTAGACAGTACTGGCGATGAATATCTATTACCGCTTGCTGATGTTTTGGACCTTTGGTATCCAAATAAGATGCGAACCGTAGATAAAATCGTTCACTGGGGACGTCAAATCGGTAAGTTTGTGAGTGATGACCCACGCGAAGCGAATACAGATGGTGGTGTTTTCCCTGCCATTTTTGGTACCGTGCTCATGGTGCTGTTGATGAGCGTCATTGTTACTCCATTAGGGGTTATAGCGGCGGTTTATTTAAATGAGTATGCGCGTAATAATGCCTTTACCCGTTTAATTCGTATTGCTGTTATTAATCTTGCTGGGGTGCCGTCAATTGTGTATGGGGTCTTTGGATTAGGCTTTTTTGTCTATACCATCGGGGGTAGCGTTGATGCGCTGTTCTACTCTGAGTCTTTGCCCGCCCCCACCTTTGGTACACCTGGTTTGTTATGGTCTGCGCTTACGCTGGCACTGCTTACTTTGCCTGTTGTTATTGTCTCAACGGAAGAGGGGCTTGGTCGTGTGCCTTTCTCGGTTCGCGAAGGTTCAATGGCACTTGGCGCTACACAGTTTGAAACGCTGTGGCGTATTGTTTTACCGATGGCGACGCCTGCGATAATGACGGGTTTGATTTTAGCGATAGCACGAGCGGCCGGAGAAGTGGCACCTTTGATGTTGGTTGGCGTTGTCAAAATGGCTCCGGCCTTGCCGATCGATGCCAATTTCCCTTATCTTCACCTAGAGAGAAAGTTCATGCATCTTGGTTATCATATTTATGATGTTGGCTTTCAAAGTCCAAATATCGAAGCGGCTCGCCCCTTAGTGTATGCGACGTCATTTTTGCTGGTTATGGTGATTGTGAGCCTCAATTTAACCGCTATCGGTATTCGTAATCACTTACGTGATAAATTCCGCTTACTTGAGCAATAAGGATCGAGCACAGCAATGATTTTTAATGCGGCATCAATGGGATTTTCCCCGCCTCTTGATTTACAGAATTTACCGCCAGAAAAAACAGCCTTATCGATTGAAAATCTCAATCTTTATTATGGTGAAAGCCAAGCGCTGTTCGACATTAATATGCGGATTCCAAAGGGACAAGTCACCGCATTTATTGGGCCATCTGGCTGTGGTAAGTCGACCTTGTTACGCTGCATTAATCGAATGAATGACCTGGTTGAGCATACGCGGGTAACAGGTAAAGTTATGCTGCATGATACCAATATCTATCAACGTGATGTTGATGTTGCCGGATTGCGTCGCCGTGTCGGTATGGTTTTCCAACGCCCGAATCCCTTTCCTAAATCTATTTATGAGAATGTGATTTATGGATTGCGTCTACAGGGAGTCAAGGATAAGCGTACGCTAGATGATGTTGTTGAAAGTTCACTACGTGGTGCTGCGTTATGGAGCGAAGTGAAAGATCGTTTGCATGAAAGTGCATTTGGTTTGTCTGGAGGTCAGCAGCAGCGTTTAGTGATAGCTAGGGCAATTGCGATTGAACCGGAAATTTTACTGTTGGATGAGCCGACTTCGGCCTTGGATCCAATATCGACATTGACTATCGAAGAGCTCATCAATGTCTTAAAAACCAAATATACCGTCGTTATTGTTACTCATAATATGCAGCAAGCGGCCCGTGTTTCGGATCATACTGCTTTTATTCATATGGGCGAGCTGGTGGAGTATAAAGATACCGATACTATTTTCACAACACCATCTGATAAGCGCACAGAAGATTACATTACAGGCCGTTACGGCTAAGAGGTACGCGTGGATAATATTAACATTGGTCGTCACATTTCTAACCAGTTTAATGCAGAACTGGAGTTGATTCGAAGTGAAGTGTTGGCGATGGGTGGATTGGTTGAACAGCAGTTAATTGATGCATTAAAAGCGATGCATAAGCAAGATGTAGAGCTTGCTCGCCGTGTGATTCGAAGCGATCATAAAGTGAATAGCAAAGAGGTGATGATCGATGAGGCTTGTACGCGAATCATTGCCAAGCGTCAGCCTACCGCCAGTGATTTGCGTTTGGTCATGGCCATCATTAAAACGATTACTGATTTGGAACGGATTGGCGACGTGGCTGACAGTATTGCCAAGATGGCCTTAGAAAATTTCACCAATAATCAGCAAAACTTATTGGTTTCTTTAGAAGCGCTGGGAATGCAGGTCGTGCGCATGCTGCACGAAGTGTTAGATGCTTTTGCTCGTATGGATGTCAATGCGGCGATTGAGGTTTACCGTGAAGATGATCGTATTGATCAGGAATATGAAGCGATCATTCGCCAACTGATGACCTATATGATGGAAGACCCACGTTCAATCCCAAACGTGATGCAGGTTATGTGGTCCGCACGCTCTATAGAGCGAATTGGTGATCGCTGTCAGAATATTTGTGAATACATTATTTACTATGTAAAGGGTAAAGATGTGCGTCACTTAGATCCAAATGACATCTCAAATTATATCGACTAGTAGCGTATGCACCCTCTATTTACGGGGGGCTGCAGCCATTACCTTTGCAAAGTAGTCAGGTACGCAAGTCTGCTCATTGAGTGGCGTGCGGACATAGCCTTGTTTGTTCACTGGCGGTAACGTTAGCTCAGGGTAATCAATACTTTTGTAGTCAATTTGGTTGAGTAAATGGTGGATGCAGTTAAGCCGAGCATGCTTTTTGTTGTCGGCGTTGACGACCCACCAGGGAGATTGCTTCGTATCGGTGTAGGCAAACATTTTGTCTTTTGCCTCTGAATACTCTGCCCATCTAGCGCGAGATTCTAAATCCATAGGGCTAAACTTCCAGCGTTTCATGGGGGTATTAATTCGCTCATTAAAGCGTTTTTCTTGCTCTTGGTCTGAAACTGAAAACCAGTACTTGAGCAAGATGATTCCAGAACGGATAAGCATACGTTCGAATTCGGGGCAGGAGCGTAGGAACTCTTCATATTCCTGCTCAGTGCAAAAGCCCATGACTTTCTCTACTCCAGCCCGGTTATACCAGCTCCGGTCAAACAACACCATTTCACCTGCCGCAGGAAGGTGGTTAACGTAGCGTTGGAAGTACCATTGGGTTTTTTCTTTTTCGGTGGGTGTACCGAGCGCCACCACACGGCAAACGCGGGGGTTGAGTTTTTCAGTGATCCGTTTGATCGCACCGCCTTTACCAGCTGCATCTCGTCCTTCAAACAAAACCACGACTTTCAGTTTCTGCTGCTTAATCCACTCCTGTAACTTAACCAATTCAATTTGCAGATGTGCTAACTCTGCCTCGTAGCATATTTTCCGCTTTTTGGTCATGGTTTATCCTTGTGGCAAGGGGGCTCCAGCTTGTAGTCAAGCAGCAGGTAGTACTGGTTTTTAGATTAGTCTTTTTTTAATAAGCTCACCACTGCCGCGATCTTATTAGGGTCTGTAACTGGGATTGCAAAATCATCGACATCGCCCATTGTGGCAGCAGAAGAATAGTTACTCATGTAACTAGGACGTGTGGTTTTACCAGACAAGTGGATTTCACGAATACCGCTGTTATGTGCAATGTGAGCCGCGTTGCTGGCATTAACGCCTGCGCCAGCCATGATGGAGAGGCGCTCACCACAGTAGGCCACCATCTTAGTTATCGTTTCTAAACCATCATGGGCAGTGGCAGCTAAGCCAGAAGTGAGCACGCGTTCGCAGCCGAGTTCAATGATGGTGTCGAGTGCGGCTTGATAATCCACGCATTGATCTAGCGCGCGGTGAAAGGTCACGCCAAGCCCGGTGGCCGCAGAAATTAAGGTTTGGCACTGTTGGCGATGGACTTCGCCATTTTCAGTCAGACACCCAATAACAACACCTTGTAGCCCTGCTTCACGAGCAGCAGCAATATCGTCCAGCATGATAGCCATATCATCATCGGAGAAAAGAAAGTCGCCTTGGCGTGGTCGAATCATGGCGTATACGGGTACCGTTGCTTGTTTGGCGGCTTGCTTCATAAAACCATAGCTAGGCGTTAACCCACCAGCATCTAGTGATGAACAAAGTTCAATACGGGTTGCGCCAGCATTTTGTGCAATATGCAACGACTCAATATTGTCGATACAGACTTCTATTTCCATAGTTATTCCGGTGGTTTAGTTATTAGATAATCGTTTAATTGTAACGCGAAATAACTAGGAAAACAGTGAATATACACAAGGAAAGGCATTCGAGTGGAAGAATAAAAAAGGGCCCGGTGGTCCGGGCCTCATTATAATGCTGACTATCTTTTCTCTAGGCTTAACAGGTTGAGCGCCTGTTGATTACCCACTGACGTAATTATAGATCTTCAGTGTGTTCAGATAAGTATGCAGCAACGCCTGTTGGTGATGCATCCATACCTGCTTTACCTTCTTCCCACTGCGCTGGGCAGACTTCACCGTGTTCTAGATGGAAGTTTAGGGCATCTACCATACGTAGCATTTCATCAATGTTACGGCCAAGTGGTAGATCATTAACGACTTGGTGGCGAACGACGCCATCTTCATCAATTAGGAATGAACCACGGAATGCAACACCTGCTTCTGGATGCTCAACATCATACGCTTTACAAATTTCGTGTTTAACATCCGCAATTAGAGGGTATTTAACTTGACCAATACCACCATCTTCTACTGCAGTGTTACGCCATGCGTTATGCGAAAACTGAGAATCGATAGAAACGCCAATAACTTCAACCCCTTTAGCTTTAAAGTCATCATAGCGCTTATCAAAAGCGATTAGCTCTGAAGGGCAGACGAAGGTGAAGTCAAGAGGGTAGAAAAATACCACGGCTTTTTTGCCTTGAGTAAATTCGGCAAAGTTAAAGCTATCAACTATCTCACCGTTACCAAGAACTGCAGCAGCAGTAAAATCTGGGGCTTGACGACCGACTAATACCATAATGGTGCTCCTAATTAATTAAACTATTGAGTCTTCTTTGACTGCTTTTCGTTTCGACAAGACAAACTATATCGAAGCTGGTACATTGAAAAAAGCGGAATAAACAGATTGTTGCAATCGGATAAATCGATGAATAAATTTCCTTCATTAAAACAGCTGCATTATTTAATAACTTTATATGAAACAAGGCATTTTGGCGAAGCTGCCAAGCGATGTTATGTCAGTCAGTCAACATTGAGCTCGGGTATCCAGAACCTTGAAGAGATGTTGGGTGGGCAGCTAATTGAGCGAGACAATAAGACAATGGTCTTTACCTCAATGGGCGAAGATGTCGTACGACGGAGTCGAGATATTCTTGCTCGCAGCCGTGATTTGTTAGAGATGACTCGAGGTGACGGTAGTTCAATGGAGGGGCAGTTGCGGGTGGGTTGTATTCCAACCATTGCGCCGTTTTTACTCTGTGATTTGGTGCAAGAGGTCAATCGCCTTCACCCGATGCTTAATTTATTATTACGGGAAGACACCACAACCAATCTTCTTGCTGCATTGCGAAATGGTGAAATGGATGTGCTTATTTTGGCGTTACCTGTAGAAATAGGTGCAATGCAAAGCCGAGTGGTGGGAAAGGACCCATTTAAAATGGTATTCAGTCAATATCAGGCGTCGTCCATTCCGATCCCGGTGCAATATAAGGAACTGCCGGATGAGTCGGTTTTCCTATTAGAGAAAGAGCACTGCCTGACAGATCATGCGGTTTCTGCTTGCAAATTAACGTCTAAAGAAAAAATTAACCCCTTCACAGCCACGAGCCTGCATACACTGGTGCAAATGGTCGCGAATGGACTCGGAACGACTTTTATCCCTCAGATGGCAATTGAGCATGGCTTAATCGACAATCTAAATTTATTTGTGGTCGATCCCCCGGGCAATCAAGCCTATCGGCAAATTGGATTAGTGTGGCGTCCGACATCCAATCGAGTAGGAGTCTTTAACCGCTTAGCGGAGATAGTTAGTGACTTATTATAATCAATTTCACGCTTTGTGATACAGATCGACTTGCTATTGAAAATCAGCTGGTTTTGCATAATAACTGGCTGATATTCAAGAAATGATAATGATCACAAAAAATACTGAGATGAGGTTTTTTTTTGTTTCGTACAATAAAAGAAGTCAGCATTATACTTTATAAAGTGAATAATTTTGTTTGAATTATTAAAATTTATTATTTTATTTCAGTGTCTTGTTGTTATTGCTGTGTTTTAATCGTATATTTCATTTTTTCTGCATGCCCACTGTCATGTTATTCAATTACGTAATTTAATGACATTCATTTATTGCTCTTGAATTTATATTTTAAATAATGCTTATTGTTAAAGGCGTTTGCTATTGGGGAAGGGGCGGGTGTATTTTCAAATAAGTGATTGATAATTATAAGTCAGCAAATGGATGGGTAATTTGATTGTTATTCTTGCGGTTGCAAAGTTTTTATTGATGGTTCATTGTTAGTGCAGTGTTGTTATATTTGCGCTGGATGTATTATTGACAATAATATTGTTATTTGTGGTTATTTGATTACAAATGAAAGCAGGGAGGTTGCATGTCTCAGCAATACCAAATAAGGTTATCACCTCAATTTCCAATAAAAGAGCATCAAACGGATATTCTTTCCACGGAAGCACTTCATTTTGTTGAGTGTTTAGCAGAGAAGTTTGCAAGCCGTGTTCCACAACTACTCGCTAGACGGGAAGAGCGTCAGGCGCAAATTGATGGCGGGCAATTACCTGATTTTCTCGCTGATACTCAATCTATCCGAGATGCTGACTGGACAATCCGAGGAATACCTGCGGATCTGCAAGACCGGCGAATAGAGATCACCGGTCCCGTCGATAGAAAAATGGTGATTAATGCGCTAAATGCCAATGTGAAAGTGTTTATGGCGGATTTTGAAGATTCATTCGCGCCAGCTTGGCAGCAAGTCATTGATGGGCAGCGCAATTTACGTGATGCCAATCTAGGTACAATCGAATACATTAACCCTGATAATGGCAAGCAATACGTATTAAATAGCGACCCAGCAGTACTTATTTGTCGTGTTCGAGGTTTGCACCTGCCAGAGAAGCATATTTTCTACGATGGGGAAGCACTACCTGGCGCCTTATTAGATTTTGGCTTGTATTTTTTTCATAATTTTAAGGTGTTATTAGAAAAAGGCAGCGGGCCTTATTTTTACCTGCCTAAGTTACAGGCTTATCAAGAAGCGGCATGGTGGAGCGATGTCTTCAGTTTTGCCGAGGATTATTTTAAATTGCCACGAGGGACAATTAAAGCCACAGTGCTTATTGAAACCTTACCGGCTGTGTTTGAAATGGATGAAATTCTTTATAGCTTACAAGATCATATTGTCGGTCTTAATTGTGGTCGATGGGATTATATATTCAGCTATATCAAAACATTAAGAAACTACCCAGACCGAATATTGCCGGATCGGCAAGTTGTTACTATGGATAAGCCATTTTTGAATGCTTATTCTCGTTTATTAGTTAGGACCTGTCACCGTCGCGGTGCTTTTGCGATGGGCGGGATGGCTGCGTTTATTCCGGCGAAAGATCCCGAACGCAATGCGTGGGTGCTCGACAAGATAAAGACAGACAAATCACTCGAAGCACGCAATGGCCATGACGGCAGTTGGATAGCACACCCAGGGCTGGCAGATACTGCAAGGGCAGTATTTGATGAAGCACTTGGAGCGCGTCAAAACCAGTTAGATGTCAGTCGAGATGACGACTCTGCGATCACTGCGGCGGAACTGCTCGCCCCTTGTGACGGTGAACGCACCGAAGAGGGAATGCGCCACAATATTCGCGTTGCCCTGCAATATATTGAAGCTTGGATCCAAGGCAATGGCTGTGTCCCCATTTATGGTTTGATGGAAGATGCTGCTACGGCAGAAATATCGCGTGCCTCGATATGGCAGTGGATTAAACATCAACAGTCGTTAAGCAACGGAAAAGTGGTTACCAAGGCACTATTTGCTGAGATGCTGGCTGAAGAATTAGAAGTCGTGAAACAAGAGCTAGGTGAAGCTCGCTTCAGCCAAGGCCAATTCACTCAAGCCGCCGAGCTGATGAGCGTTCTGACCACCAGCGATGAATTAACAAACTTTTTAACCTTACCAGGATATCAATACTTACAATAATCCCGGCAGGAGACTAATGGGCGCTTCGGCGCATGAGCTTGCATAGCAAAGAGGGACACAACTATGACTCTTACTCGTCAACAGCAAATTGAAGCACTTGAAAAAGATTGGGCAGAGAATCCACGCTGGAAAGGGGTTAAACGGACCTATACTGCGGAAGAGGTGATTAACTTACGTGGTTCGTTTGCGCCAGAGCAGACCATTGCTCAGCGTGGTGCCGACAAGCTGTGGAGCTTGGTTAACGGTAGCGCTAAAAAAGGGTATGTTAATTGTCTTGGGGCGTTAACGGGTGGACAGGCAGTGCAGCAAGCAAAAGCTGGCATTGAGGCGATTTATTTATCCGGCTGGCAAGTGGCGGCAGACAATAACACTGCGTCGAGTATGTACCCTGATCAGTCTCTTTATCCGGTGGATTCAGTGCCTGCCGTCGTGAAACGGATTAACAACTCATTTCGTCGTGCTGATCAAATTCAATGGTCAAATGGCGGTACGCCTGAAGAGGGGACTGACTACTTCATCCCGATCGTTGCTGATGCGGAAGCCGGTTTTGGTGGTGTGTTAAATGCCTATGAACTGATGCGTAACATGATAGAGGCAGGTGCAGCAGGCGTCCATTTTGAAGACCAATTGGCGTCAGTGAAAAAATGCGGCCATATGGGCGGCAAAGTGTTGGTGCCAACCCAAGAAGCGGTACAAAAGCTGACGGCGGCACGTTTGGCGGCTGACGTCGCGGGAACCACAACCTTGGTGATTGCGCGTACCGATGCTAACGCAGCGGATCTGTTAACATCAGATTGTGATCCGTACGACCGTGACTTCATTGAAGGTGAGCGTTCATCTGAAGGGTTTTATCGGGTAAGAGCGGGCATAGATCAAGCAATATCTCGTGGGTTAGCGTATGCGCCGTATGCTGATTTAATCTGGTGTGAAACTGCAACACCTTGTTTGGAAGAAGCGAAGAAGTTTGCTGATGCCATTCATGAAAAGTACCCAGATCAATTATTGGCTTATAACTGCTCTCCTTCATTCAATTGGGAGAAAAATCTTGATGCCGAAACGATCGCCAAGTTCCAACAAGCCTTGGCCGATATGGGGTATGTATACCAGTTTATTACCTTAGCGGGTATTCATAATATGTGGTTCAACATGTTTGAACTGGCGCATGCCTATGCTCAAGGTGAAGGCATGAAGCATTACGTTGAAATGGTGCAGCGTCCTGAATTTGCTGCTGCGGAGAAAGGGTATACCTTTGTTGCTCACCAGCAAGAAGTGGGGACTGGGTATTTTGATAAGATGACCAATACTATTCAGGGTGGTCAATCTTCAGTCACCGCACTAACGGGGTCAACAGAAGAAGATCAATTCTAGTTATTACAGCTGTCATTTGACCTAACGCCGCGGACTCCGCGGCGTTTTTATTGGCTGTTATTATTGGTTTCGCGATAAGTGTTGTTACCACTCTAGTCAGTTTTTGGGCTTGGTCTGTTTGGCGGGGGTGTGTACTTTTCTACTTTATCGATCATCAGTGGATAGAGCTCGGTAAATAGTTCGTTTAATGTACCGTAATGCTTATCTAGATACTCGCCACACTCGGCGAGTGGGCCGAAACGAGGGCGTCGTTGCGAGATCCGTTGCAGTGCATAGACGATGTTGCCAGTCTCGCGATAACTCTGCAGCCAGCCTTGCGACCACATACGTTGTTGCAGGTGAAGGTATTCGACCGGTAAGTCGGATTGGGATGAAAACGGCAAGATGCGCTGCTGCGCTTGATCAATAAAAGTGTTTAGGGCTGTAGGGTGATAGTGATGCCAATGCACGGCAAGAAAATGGTCCCAGTACAGATCGAGAGCTATTCCAGCAAAGCGACGTAATGGTACAGGAAACAGCTGTTTGGCCAGTTTGACTTGGGCTGTTGCATCTACTTCACGATCGATATGGCGATGGAGGTATATCCCCGTCACCACATCTGCCGTGAACCGCCCATCAGGGCGACCGCGAATGAAGTCGGCCAATAAACTGGCGGCTAAGTGACTGCCAACCGAATCAGCTAAATGTAAGTGCGCAAGATAGTTCACTGTACTACAGCAATAATAGCCGTTTAATCGTCGTACTTCATGGGCTCATTTTCTTCTTGGATTTCGAGTAAATTGATGGCAATGGCGACAAAGTCAGTGTCGGTAATAATACCGAGTAGTTGATCGTTATCCACCACCGGTAAACAGCCAATGCGGTGTTGCTGCATGTACAGTGCCGCCTCTTTTAAACTGGCTTGGCTATTTACACTCATATATTTCATCTTGGCGACCTTCAGCAGTGGTGTCTGCTGAAGTAGTTGCCTCTGATCCCCGCTCTCAATAAGGTGCGAGTGTTGTGCCGCCAGAATGTCGCGTTGACTGAGAATTGCGCACAACTGTTGCTGTTCATCTACAATGGGGATATGGCGTATTTCGGCTCTTTCCATCAGCTGGTTTGCATCACTGAGGGTATGGTGAGTCGATAAGGTATGAGGGTTGGGTGTCATCATATCTGCAACGGTGAACATGTTGGCCTCCGAATTTCGTGACTTGAAATGCACTTACTTTCAAATGTAGCGAATAAAATTGCGTTTTAGGATGACGTTGATCGTATATTTTTGAACCGAGCATAAAAAGTCGCAGGTTATTGTGAGTGGAATGTTACATTTTCCCCTTACGGACAGATGTGGGTGAGGGAACAAGTATGATCAAAAAGTGGTTTTGGGTGTTATGGCTTATGGTTGTAAGCCCGCTATTTGCAGCGCAGCCACAACAAAAAATCGTTGGTGGTATTGATAGTGGACAAAATGAACTGCCTTGGCAGCTATTTTTACAAGTGACGGCCAGTAACGGTGTTTTCAATTGTGGGGCGGTTTATATTGGTAATCGTTATGCTTTAACGGCTGCGCACTGTGTCGAGAATGCAGCGTCTGATAACGTATTGTTGTTTGGTGGAGATGTTGAGCGTCCTAGTCAGCTTAGTGATGCCAATGCAATCAGGGCAAACTATACGATACACCCCCTCTATGATGGCGCGTTGCTTCTTTATGATATCGCAGTACTTGAGTTGGCCACCGAACCTGCTGGTGTAAAGCCGATTTTATTGGCTACGTTAGAAGAGCAGCAGCAAGCGGATAGGCAGTTTGAGACCGATTATAATCCCGCAGGTGAGAGCGCGGCCAACTTGGTTGTTTCAGGCTGGGGATTGATGGAAGGTAGTGATATTGTCTCGTCGTCCCGTTTGTTACAGCAGACAATGCTGACCGGGGTTCCAGACGCGCCTTGTAGAAATTTATTGGAAGATGCTCTTGGACCAATACCTTCCGGGATTGATGACATAGTGATTTGTGCACTGACACCACAACCTGATGTTGTGAAAGATAGTTGTAGTGGTGATTCTGGCGGACCTCTAGTCTGGCAAGATCCTAATCGAGTCGCAGATGATGATTTTGGTATTCGTCTACTGGGTTTAGTCAGTTTTGGTTTTTATGACTCCAGCATGAATATTTGCACAGCAAAGCTGCCTGGAGGGTATACCGAAGTGGCAGGCATGGCTGAGTTTATCGCCGACAACACCTCTGGATTGCCGACATCGACTGTATTTACTCGAGATCCGTTCCAGCGTGATTATGATGATGCAGATGGGGGAATGGTTAGTGGCATTCCTAGTGGCGGTGGCACCTTATCTTGGTTCTGGGTGTTGGCATTATCGTTATTAGGCTGGCGTAAACGCGTTTAGTTTTAACCGGTTGCTACAGCCAGACCTGCGTTGGCTGTGGCAATCTCTGTATCTGCTTTAAATATGATCCTTACCTTATCTCACTCATTTCTTGATTCTATGTGTTTGCGCCCTATACTACCAGCCTGCTTATTTTCGGCTTTAGCTTAGATAGATACGAGGCAACCATGCAAACGCCAATGCAAGTTTCTGATTTCCATTTTGATCTTCCTGATGAACTGATTGCACGTTATCCGCAACCAGATCGCACTTCTAGCCGTTTACTACAACTCGATGGCAATAGTGGCGAATTAACGCATGGTGGTTTTACCGATGTATTGTCACACCTCAAAGACGGTGACTTGCTGGTGTTTAATAACACGCGTGTTATTCCTGCGCGCCTGTTTGGGCGTAAGGCGAGTGGCGGTAAGTTGGAAGTCTTGGTTGAAAGAATGTTGGATGAGAAATCCGTTCTCGCCCATGTACGCTCATCTAAATCACCCAAGCCTGGCACGCAACTGTTTCTTGGTGAAAACGATGAGTTTGAGGCTGAAATGGTCGCGCGTCATGATGCCCTGTTTGAGATACGCTTTAACAGTGATAAAACGGTATTGGAAATTTTAGAGCAAGTCGGCCATATGCCGCTGCCGCCGTATATTGATCGCCCTGATGAAGATGCGGATAAAGAGCGCTATCAAACCGTATATAACCAAAAGCCGGGTGCGGTCGCGGCACCCACCGCTGGACTGCACTTTGATGATGGCCTGTTGGCACAGATCAAAGCCAAAGGCGTGGAGTTGGCCTTTGTTACCCTGCACGTAGGAGCGGGTACGTTCCAACCTGTGCGAGTTGATAACATTAACGATCATCATATGCATGCCGAGTATGCCGAAGTCCCGCAAGAGGTAGTGGATGCCGTGATGCGTACGCGCGAGCGTGGTGGGCGTGTCGTTGCTGTAGGGACAACATCGGTGCGTTCATTAGAAAGTGCAGCGCAAGCGAGCATGGCTCAAGGTCAACCGCTAGCGCCATTCTTTAACGATACCAGTATTTTTATCTACCCTGGTTATCAATGGCAGTTGGTGGACATGTTGATCACCAACTTCCACTTGCCAGAGTCAACCCTGATTATGCTAGTAAGCAGCTTTGCAGGCTACGACAACACCATGAATGCCTATCAAGTGGCGGTAGATAATCAATATCGATTTTTCAGTTACGGCGATGCAATGTTGATTAAGCGTAAGACAGCTTGAACATATTTGCGTTAGCTTTGACTAACATTACTGCCAGCCTTTGGGCTGGTCTCTCGCATTGTAAGTCATACTTACAATGTTTCGTGCGCTGGGACTTATCTCAGTGGCATTCTTCCTAATATTAGGGTCATTGTCAGATTGTTTTTCTGGCTATCGGAGGTTTCAATGAAATATGAATTAGACAAAACAGAAGGTCGTGCTCGTCGTGGTCGATTGATTTTCGAACGTGGTACGGTTGAAACGCCGGCATTTATGCCAGTGGGGACTTACGGAACCGTAAAAGGAATGACACCAGAAGAGGTGAAAGAGACTGGCGCTCAGATCCTGTTGGGAAATACGTTCCACTTGTGGTTGCGCCCAGGTCAGGAAGTCATGAAGCTGCATGGCGACTTGCATGACTTTATGAACTGGCAGGGACCAATCCTGACTGATTCAGGTGGTTTCCAAGTGTTTAGTCTTGGTGATATTCGTAAAATTACTGAAGAAGGTGTGCACTTCCGTAACCCAGTGAATGGCGATAAGATTTTCATGGACGCAGAGAAGTCGATGGAAATTCAGAAAGATCTGGGTTCAGACATTGTCATGATTTTTGATGAGTGTACGCCATACCCAGCGACGCATGATGAAGCGAAAAAGTCGATGGAAATGTCACTGCGTTGGGCACAGCGTAGTCGCAATCATTTTGATGAGCTTGAAAACCCAAATGCGTTGTTTGGTATTGTTCAGGGCAGTGTTTATGAAGATTTGCGTGACATATCAGTAAAAGGGCTAACAGATATCGGTTTTGACGGGTATGCTGTAGGTGGTCTTGCGGTTGGCGAACCGAAAGAAGAAATGCATAAAGTATTGGAACATACCTGTCCGCAGCTACCTGAAGATAAGCCTCGCTATCTGATGGGTGTGGGTAAACCAGAAGACTTGGTTGAAGGTGTGCGTCGTGGTATCGATATGTTTGACTGCGTAATGCCGACCCGAAATGCCCGTAATGGACACCTGTTTGTTACTGGAGGTGTGATCAAGATCCGTAATGCGAAACATAAAACGGATACAACCCCTTTAGATCCGCATTGTGACTGTTACACTTGTCGCAACTATTCTAAGTCGTATTTACACCACTTGGATCGTTGTAATGAAATTTTGGGTGCTCGCCTAAATACTGTCCATAACCTGCGTTATTATCAGCGTTTAATGCAAAGCATTCGTAATGCAATTGACGAAGGTCGCTTCGAGCAGTTTGTAGAAGATTTCTATGCTCGTCGTGATCGTGAAGTTCCACCTATGAATAAGTAACAACCAACGAGGACGTTAATCAATGAGTCTGTTTATTTCTCAAGCCCATGCAGCAGCAGAAGGAGCCCCTCAGGGTGGCGGTATGCAACTAATTTTCATGTTAGTGATGTTTGGTGCGATTTTTTACTTCATGATTTACCGCCCACAAGCGAAACGTGTCAAAGAGCACAAGAACTTGATGTCGGCAATGGGTAAAGGGGATGAGGTTCTGACCGGCGGTGGTTTAGTGGGTAAAATCACGAAAATTGCTGCAGACAACGACTACATTGTTATCGCCCTGAATGATAACAATGAAGTAACTATTAAGAAGGACTTTGTGACTGCCGTATTACCTAAAGGCACCATGAAGTCTCTGTAATCAAGGAAAAATCCGTGTTAAACCGTTATCCTTTGTGGAAGACGCTGATGGTTGTGTTCGCACTGCTGATCGGTAGCCTTTATGCGCTTCCCAATCTTTACGGTGAAGATCCGGCAGTACAAATTACCGGGGCGCGTGGCGCCTCGGTTGATATGTCAGCCATTGATCTCGTCACCGATACCCTATCTGACTCCAGCATTCCTTTTAAATCTGTTGCTTTTGAAAACGGCTCTGTATTAGTGCGCTTCGGTGATACCGATACGCAAATTGGTGCCCGTGATCTGCTCTCTGAGCAGCTTGATGGTGAAGACTATGTTGTAGCATTAAATTTGGCCCCAGCGACACCTGCTTGGTTAGAAGCCGTTGGTGCACAACCGATGAAGCTTGGTCTTGACCTGCGTGGTGGTGTTCACTTCTTGATGGAAGTGGATATGGACGCGGCGCTAGAGCGACTGTTAACTCAGCAAGAAGATGCGTTCCGAACAGAACTGCGTGATGCTCGCTTACGTTATCGTACGATTGGCCGTTCCGATACGGCGGTTGAAGTACGTCTACGTGATGCGGCACAAGCGGTTGAAGCGCGTGGCATCTTGTCTCCACTGCACCCTGATATGGTGTTTGAGGTCGACGAGAACCGTAATTTATTGATTGCTGAGTACAATGAAGCCCGCTTAGCGGAAGTACGTAACTATGCAGTAAATCAAAACATTACGATTTTACGTAACCGTGTAAATGAGTTAGGTGTTGCAGAGCCTTTAGTTCAGCGTCAGGGTGCCAACCGCATCGTGGTTGAACTTCCAGGGGTACAGGATACGGCTCGCGCGAAGGAAATCCTTGGTGCGACAGCAACACTGGAATTCCGTGAAGTTGATAGTGCTGTTGATCTCGCTGCAGCGGCATCTGGCCGTGTGCCAGCCGATAGTGAAATCAAATTTGATCGAAACGGTCAACCTGTCGTGCTGAAAAAGCGTGTGATCCTTGGTGGTTCGCACATTACTGACGCAAGCTCAAGCTCTGATGAAGTCGGTCGCCCGCAGGTGAATATTTCATTAGACAGCGAAGGTGGCAGTAAAATGACCGCTTTCTCACGTGGCAATGTCGGTAAGTTGATGGCGACCATTTTTGCTGAATACAAAGACAGCGGTGAGCGTACTGAAGACGGCCGAGTTATTCTGGATAAGCACGAAGAAGTGATTAACCAAGCGACCATTCAAACGGCGTTAGGACGCAACTTCCGTATTACTGGCATTGATTCGCAAGCTGAAGCGATGAACCTTGCTTTGTTATTGCGAGCAGGCGCATTGATCGCACCGATTTCGATTGTTGAAGAGCGTACTATTGGTCCATCAATGGGACAACAAAACATCGATATGGGCATGGCGGCAATGATGTGGGGTATGGTGGCAGTTATGTTGTTCACCTTAGTCTACTACCGCCGTTTTGGTCTGTTTGCAAACCTTGCTTTGGTGATGAACCTTGTTTTGGTGATTGGACTTATGTCGATGATCCCAGGGGCAACCATGACCTTGCCTGGCATTGCGGGCATCGTTCTGACCGTCGGTATGGCAGTAGATGCCAACGTGCTTATTTTCGAGCGTATTCGTGAAGAGTTACGTGATGGACGCTCGCCGCAACAAGCCATTCATCATGGTTATGCGAATGCGCTAAGTACTATTGCCGATGCCAATATTACCACCTTGATTACTGCGATTATTCTTTTCGCGGTGGGTACAGGTGCGATTAAAGGCTTCGCTGTAACACTCTCATTGGGCATCATAACGTCAATGTTTACGGCGATTATCGGAACACGTGCCATCGTTAACCTTGTCTACGGCGGTAAACGCGTAGATAAGTTGTCTATTTAGGAGTTGATAAGATGTTCCAGATATTTAAAACGAACAATACTATCGACTTTATGCGTTGGTCGAAATTCGCCTTTGTTTTATCGGTAGTGGTGATTATTGGTTCATTTGTTACGCTAGGAACGAACAAGCTTAATTGGGGCTTGGACTTTACTGGTGGTACATTGATTGAGGTTGGCTTTGAACAACCAGCTAATCTTGAACTGATCCGTGAATCGTTAGATGCGCAGGGTTTCGGTGACGCAATTGTGCAGAACTTCGGTACAGCACGAGATGTCATGGTACGACTGCGTCCACGTGAGAATGTGCAGGGTGAACTACTTGGTACGCAAATCTTACGTGCGATTGAAGCCGGAACTGGGCAAAGTGTTGAGATGCGCCGTATTGAGTTTGTTGGTCCAAATGTGGGTGATGAACTGACTGAGGCGGGTGGCTTAGCTATTCTTGCGTCATTATTGTGTATCTTGTTCTACGTCTCGATGCGTTTTGAATGGCGTTTGGCTTGTGGTGCGGTTGCTGCACTGGCACACGATATTATCATTACGCTCGGTATCTTCTCTATTCTTAAGATTGAAGTTGACCTGACTATCGTAGCAGCGTTGCTGACGGTGGTCGGTTACTCGTTGAATGATACCGTGGTCGTTTTTGACCGTATTCGTGAAAACTTCCGTAAAATGCGTAAAGGTAGCTCAGCGGAAGTGATCAATGGTTCAATTACTCAAACCCTTAGCCGTACGTTAATTACCTCTGCAACCACCTTGTTCGTTGTTATCGCCCTGTTCGTTAAAGGCGGTACGATGATTCACGGTTTCGCAACAGCCTTATTGATAGGTATTGTTGTCGGTACTTATTCGTCAGTGTATGTCGCGTCTGCGTTAGCATTGAAATTGGGTATCGCTCGTGAGCACTTGATGCCACCACAAGTGGAAGTAGATGAAGAGTTTGAGCAGATGCCTTAAGGCTGAAGCTTTTCTGGTATACAAAGCCTCGCTGATGCGGGGCTTTTTTATCGGTGTATTCTAATCTGCGGGAGGTTTATGAATGGATAGCTCGTTATTGGGTGGGCTTGTTGTTAAATGGAACTGTATCACAGAATAGCGCGCACAAAAAAAGGCGGAGATCCGCCTTTTTATTCACATCAAAATGATAACTGGTGGTGATTACTTCACCATACCTTCATTGGCATGTTGACGGATTTTAGCCAAAAGTGGCTTCACTACACGTGCATTACCACAAACAATATTGCCTGATGCTAGGTAGTTGGTGTTGCCAGAGAAGTCAGTACAGATAGCACCTGCTTCACGAGCAATAAGATCGCCCGCAGCAATATCCCAAGGTTTTAGACCTAATTCAAAATAGCCATCAACACGGCCAGCAGCAACGTAACATAGATCCAGCGCAGCAGAACCAGTGCGACGAATGTCGACACAGTCAGCGAATACGCTGCCAAGGATATTCATGTAGCTTTCAGTGTGCTGTTTCGCTTTAAATGGGAAGCCTGTCGCGATAGTCGTGCCAGTAAGGTCACGAGGTTGAGAGGCACGGATGCGTTGGTTGTTTAGCTGTGCGCCTTGTCCACGAGTTGCGGTGAACAGTTCATTGCGCATTGGATCGTATACACACGCGACTTCAATACGGCCACGCATTTTCAGTGCAATAGATACGGCATAGTGAGGTAAGCCACGAACAAAGTTCGCAGTTCCATCCAGTGGGTCAATAATCCATTGGCACTCAGTGTCACGGCCTTCTGAAGTCCCTAACTCTTCACCGGCAAAGCAGTGATCAGGGTAAGATGCTTTAATAGAACTGATAATGATAGCTTCTGCTTCTTTATCAATATTGGTCACTAGATCGTTAAGACCTTTTGAAGACACTTCGATAGAATCAGTTTTTTCTAGTGATTTAGCAATATGGTTACCAGCCTTTCGCGCGGCGCGAATGGCGATGTTTAGCATCGGATGCATTTTATCTTCCCAGTGGATGTTAAAGAACGAAAAGCGGCGCGCAGTATATCAATTTTGACTGAAAAAGAAAGCGGTTATTTTTTGTGCGTGATGGGTGGCAATTTTAGTTGACAACGGGGCAGAATGGCATGTCGGACGGTGAAAATTGGCAGAACAATGTAAGGTGCTGTGGTAAACTCCTCCGCTTCAATAATAGTAAGAGTTGGAAAGCATGTTAGACAATGTTCGTGTTGTGTTAGTTGGCACATCTCATTCAGGAAATATCGGCTCAGCGGCGCGTGCGATGAAGGTCATGGGAGTAAGTGATCTCGTCTTAGTCGCACCAGAATGTGAAGTTGACGGACAAACCGTTGCTTTAGCGGCAGGCGCTAGTGATATTGCGAATGGGGCGCGAATTGTTTCCACGCTTGAAGAAGCGATTGCAGACTGTCCATTAGTGATTGCCTCTAGTGCGCGCTCAAGAACACTACAGTGGCCGCAACTCGAGATGCGAGAATACGGTAGGAAGGTGGCAGCATCATGCCGCCAGGCACCAG
Organism: Thaumasiovibrio clandestinus; assembly: GCF_047250365.1. Taxonomy (NCBI): domain Bacteria; kingdom Pseudomonadati; phylum Pseudomonadota; class Gammaproteobacteria; order Vibrionales; family Vibrionaceae; genus Thaumasiovibrio; species Thaumasiovibrio clandestinus. Next base: position 130,494 of record NZ_JBLBVL010000002.1, on the reverse strand, counting down.
TTGCTATTGTTTTTGGGCGTGAACGTACCGGCTTGACTAACGAAGAACTGCAGAAGTGTCACTTCCACGTGGCGATACCGGCTAATCCAGAATATAGCTCGTTAAACTTGGCGATGGCAGTACAGACATTGTGTTATGAGGCTCGCATGGCGTGGCTGGAATCTGAAGCCTACCAAGGCGAACAGAGTGAAGAAGCCTACCCACTAAGTAGTGAATTGGAATTCTTTTACGAACACCTTGAAAAGGTGCTTCAAGAGGCCCAGTTTATTAATAAGACCCACCCAGGGCAGGTGATGAATAAGTTACGTCGTCTGTTTAATCGTGCACGACCAGAGTCACACGAACTTAATATTCTTCGCGGTCTATTAACATCGATTCAAAAGACCTTTGCAGGCATGAAGCGTTAACGTAGAAACAGCAAAAAAACCAAGTAAAATAGTCAGGTAAATACTTGACCATTTTAGTCGGGTATGCGACTATCGTTACAAATCAATAGATAGGTAATGATGATATGAGGTTGACGTCAAAAGGAAGATACGCAGTCACAGCGATGCTGGATGTGGCGCTTCACTCTGAAGATGGGCCAGTACCATTGGCGGAGATTTCTGAACGTCAAGGGATCTCGCTATCATACCTAGAACAGCTATTTTCGCGTTTACGCAAAGCTGGACTGGTCGCGAGTGTGCGTGGTCCTGGCGGTGGATATCGCCTAGGCGAAGATGCGAACAAGATTGCGATTGGTACCATTATTGCGGCGGTTGATGAGTCTGTTGATGCAACCAAATGTCAGGGCACGGCTGATTGCCAAGGCGGAACACGCTGCCTGACCCACGCACTATGGCGTGATTTAAGTAACCGAATTAGTAGCTTTCTCGATAACATTACGTTGGGAGAGTTAATGAAGAACAATGAAGTGCAGGAAGTGGCAGACAAACAAGGCCACAGCTTAGAAGATAGCCTGCTTAAAACAAGCTTTGAACAGAATAACGCCCATGAGAGTGGCTTAACGGCCAGCGCTCGCTCTTAACTTTTGGGAGACGTTTCGGAGAACCTTATGAAATTGCCAATATATTTAGATTACTCAGCCACCTGCCCGGTAGATCCGCGCGTCGCTGAAAAGATGATGCAATACCTAACCATGGACGGTACGTTTGGGAACCCTGCGTCACGTTCGCATCGTTTCGGTTGGCAAGCGGAAGAAGCGGTCGATACCGCTCGTGAGCACATCGCTGATTTGTTAAATGCGGATCCTCGGGAAATCGTGTTCACCTCTGGAGCAACCGAGTCTGACAACTTGGCAATTAAAGGGGCGGCGCACTTTTACAGTAAAAAAGGTAAGCACGTTATTACCTGTAAAACTGAGCACAAAGCCGTGTTGGATCCTTGCCGTCAGCTAGAGCGCGAAGGTTTTGAGGTGACCTATTTAGAGCCTGAGTCAAATGGTGTGATTGATTTGAGCAAGCTGCGTGACGCAATGCGTGATGACACTGTGCTTGTTTCTATCATGCACGTGAACAACGAAATTGGTGTTGTTCAAGATATTGCCGCGATTGGTGAATTGTGCCGTGAGCGGAAAATTGTTTTCCATGTCGACGCCGCCCAATCGACAGGCAAATTGCCGATTGATGTGCAAACAATGAAGATTGATTTGATCTCGTTAACATCGCACAAAACGTATGGACCGAAAGGGATTGGTGCATTGTATGTGCGTCGTAAGCCACGCATTCGTCTAGAAGCACAAATGCATGGCGGTGGTCATGAGCGCGGTATGCGTTCAGGCACCTTAGCGACTCACCAAATTGTTGGCATGGGTGAAGCTTACCGTCTTGCAAAGATTGAGCAAGAACAAGATTATCAGCACGCGTTGCTATTACGTAACCGCTTGTTGGATGGTGTTAAGGACATGGAAGCGGTAACAATCAACGGTGATTTAGATCAGCGTGTACCGCATAACTTGAATATCAGTTTCGCGTTTGTAGAAGGTGAGTCACTACTAATGGCGCTGAAAGACCTAGCTGTCTCCTCGGGGTCTGCTTGTACATCTGCCAGCCTTGAGCCTTCATATGTACTGCGTGCACTGGGTTTAAATGATGAGTTAGCTCACAGCTCTATTCGTTTCTCATTCGGTCGATTTACAACGGAAGAAGACATTGATTTCGCAGTGAAGCAGGTTCGTCAGGCCGTTACAAAGCTACGAGAAATGTCACCGCTGTGGGATATGTACAAAGAAGGTATTGATCTCGATACCGTCGAGTGGGCACACCACTAAGTAAAGGATAGTGAGGAAGTTATCATGGCATATAGTGAAAAGGTCATTGATCATTATGAAAACCCACGTAACGTTGGTGCGTTCGATAAGAATGATCCTAACGTTGGTAGCGGTATGGTAGGCGCACCCGCATGTGGTGACGTAATGAAACTGCAGATCAAGGTGAGCGAAGAAGGTATTATCGAAGATGCCAAGTTCAAAACTTATGGTTGCGGTAGTGCGATTGCTTCGAGCTCACTGGTTACCGAGTGGGTTAAAGGCAAGTCTTTAGAAGAAGCGGCCGAGATTAAGAATGCAGAAATCGCAGAAGAGTTGGCATTGCCACCAGTGAAAATTCACTGTTCAATTTTAGCGGAAGATGCCATTAAAGCGGCCGTTAGCGATTACAAAAAGAAACATCAATAATTTAGACAGAGGGTTGTAGTAAATGGCCATTACAGTTACAGAAGCAGCGGCACAGCGTGTTTCTCAATTTTTAGAAAACCGCGGTAAAGGTATTGGACTGCGTCTTGGGGTCCGTACGTCTGGCTGTTCAGGTATGGCTTATGTACTGGAATTTGTTGATGACCTAGATGAAGGTGATCAAGTCTTTGAAGCACATGGTGTTAAAGTCATTATTGATGCTAAGAGTTTGGTTTACCTTGATGGGACAGAACTAGATTTTGCCAAAGAAGGGCTAAATGAAGGCTTCAAATTTAACAACCCGAATGTCAGCAGTGAATGTGGTTGCGGAGAGAGTTTCAACGTTTAATCCCATTCCCGTTCATAAACGACTCTTGTGAGTGACATGAATTATTTTGAATTATTTGGATTGCCGTGCGACTTTACTGTCGACGGCAATCTTCTTTCCCACCGCTTCCGCGATTTACAGCGTCAGTTCCATCCCGACAATTTTGCGACTGCTTCCGAGCGAGACCGTTTGCTTGCAGTACAAAAAGCGGCTGAAATTAATGATGCATTCCAAACATTAAAAGATCCCCTGCGTCGTGCAGAATATTTATTAACCCTACACGGGGTTGAGCTGCATATTGAGCGACAAACGATGCAAGACCCTGAGTTTTTAATGGCGCAAATGGAATTGCGAGAGCATTTAGAAGCCATTCCTGACAGTGTTGATCCTGAGCAAGCATTAATGGACTTCGATGAAGAGGTGCAGGTCTTGTATCAACAACAGCTTGCACAGTTTGTGACATTGCTCGCTGAGCAACAGTGGACAGATGCAGCGGATGTGGTGCGCAAGATGAAATTTGTTGTTAAGCTGCAACAAGAAGTAGAACGTATTGAAGATTCTCTGTTCGACTGAATAGAGACAAGGAAAAACTATGGCTTTGTTACAAATCGCTGAGCCGGGCCAGAGTGCTGCGCCCCATCAACACAAACTCGCAGTCGGTATCGACTTAGGTACAACGAACTCATTGGTTGCAGCTGTGCGCAGTGGCCAAGCAGAGACGCTGTCAGATGAACAAGGGCGGGACATATTACCGTCAGTTGTTCACTTTGGCGCACAGAATATTACAGTTGGCTATTCGGCGCGCGACAACGCAGCCAGTGATCCAGTCAATACTATCAGTTCAGCGAAACGTCTACTTGGGCGTGCGCTCGACGATATCAAGCTTCGCTACCCTTCATTACCGTATCAATTTTCAGCCAGTGCTTCCGGTTTGCCACAGATGCAAACAGAGCAGGGTGTCGTTAATCCCATTCAGGTCTCTGCGGAAGTATTAAAGAGCTTGGCAGCGCGCGCGACTGCGTCTCTTGGTGGTGATTTGGAAGGGGTGGTGATTACTGTTCCTGCCTATTTTGATGATGCACAACGTGCTGGTACCAAAGACGCTGCAAAGTTGGCGGGCCTAAATGTCCTTCGCTTATTGAATGAGCCGACAGCTGCCGCGATCGCGTATGGATTGGACTCTGGGCAAGAGGGCACGATCGCAGTATACGATTTAGGTGGCGGTACCTTTGATATTTCGGTGCTGCGCCTGTCGAAAGGGGTTTTTGAAGTGTTAGCCACTGGTGGTGATTCCGCCCTTGGCGGAGATGACTTTGATCATCTTTTGGCCGATTGGTTGAAGCAGCAGTGGGCATTAACCGACTGTGATGCAATGACTGAACGACGCTTGCTAGATGCAGCGACGGCGGCAAAAATTGCATTAACGGATAATGCCGTGACTGAAATCAGTGTCGATGAGCACTGTATCTCTTTAAGTCGTGAGCAACTCAACGCATTGATTCAGCCATTGGTGAAAAAAACATTGATGGCTTGCCGACGCGCCCTGAAAGATGCTGGTGTTAGTAAAGGTGACATTTCTGAAACGGTCATGGTTGGTGGGTCAACACGGGTTCCTCTCGTACGAGATATGGTGGCTGACTTTTTTGAAACCACACCATTGACCTCTATCGACCCAGACAAAGTGGTTGCCATTGGAGCGGCGATACAGGCCGACATATTGGTAGGTAACAAGCCCGATAACGAGATGCTACTGCTCGATGTTATTCCGTTGTCGCTAGGTATTGAAACCATGGGCGGAATGGTAGAAAAGATCATTCCTCGTAATACCACTATTCCGGTTGCTCGTGCTCAAGAGTTCACTACCTTTAAAGATGGCCAAACAGCGATGAAGGTGCATGTAGTGCAAGGTGAGCGTGAAATGGTGGCAGATTGTCGTTCATTGGCGCGTTTTAATTTAACCGATATCCCGCCAATGGCGGCTGGCGGTGCGCATATTCGCGTGACCTATCAGGTGGACGCAGATGGTTTGCTCTCAGTCACCGCTATGGAAAAGAGTACTGAGGTACTGGCATCTATCGAAGTTAAACCGTCTTATGGCCTTAGTGATGATGAGATAGCCAACATGCTGCGAGACTCGATGACTCATGCGTTAGAAGATAAAGAAGCTCGCGCTTTGGCTGAGCAGCAAGTCGAGGCCGATCGTGTTCTTGAAGGTCTCATTGTGGCTTTGCAACAGGATGGCGACGATCTTCTTACCAGTGAGGAACGTGCAGAACTTGAAGCTAGCATGATGACGTTAGTCACGTTACGTAATGGTGATGATGCCCATGCCATTGAAGCGGGCATAAAACAGACCGATAAGATCAGTCAGGAATTTGCGGCTCGCCGTATGGATAAATCGATTCGTCAAGCGCTGGCGGGTCACTCAATAGACGAGGTGTAATATGCCTAAAATTGTCATGCTTCCCCATGAAGAGTTATGTCCAGAAGGGGCGGTATTAGAGGCCAATGAAGGTGAAACCATACTCGATGTCGCGTTGCGTAATGGTATAGGTATTGAGCATGCGTGTGAGAAGTCATGCGCTTGTACGACTTGTCACTGTATTGTTCGTGAAGGTTTTGACTCGCTTGATGAAAGTGACGAACTAGAAGATGATATGCTGGATAAAGCTTGGGGGCTAGAGCCCGAATCACGTCTCAGTTGCCAAGCGAAAGTCACAGATGAGGATCTGGTGGTTGAGATTCCGAAGTATACATTGAATCACGCAGCTGAAAATCATTAAATCTATTCACGGGTAACAGCGACGAGGGCAATAACATGAGTATTAAATGGACTGATTCACGTGACATTGCGTTAGCATTGATTGATAAATATCCAGAAGTGGATCCCAAGACGGTGCGTTTTACGGACTTAAAAGATTGGATTTTAGCACTGGATGGTTTTAATGATGACCCTGCGCATTGCGGTGAAAAAATACTCGAAGCGGTTATCTTGATATGGATAGATGAGTGGGATTAGCCTTAAGGTCTCACCTTGGGTAAAAACTTATGCAAAAAGCAATCGACTAATGTAAGTTATAGAAAAGTTAAGCAGTTGTAGATTTCAAGGCGGACCTGAGGTGATTCTCAATGTGTCCGCTTTTTTGTATATTCCCCAGCTTAAATGGCTTTAGGGGAAAATAATAAAAAGAATATTTTCAAGGAGTAGAACATGTCAGCAGTAATGTCAGTCTATTTAACCGATAAAACGGCGGCCCCACACTGGGGGGCGAATGCACTCATCTCTTTCACTGATCAAGACGCTTATATTCACCTAGCTGGTGAGCAAGTGCTCACGAAAATTCAGCGTGCCGCGAGAAAGTTGGACACGCAAGGCATTAAAGCGATTTCATTGGCAGGTGATAGCTGGGACTTGGAGTCGACATGGGCTTTTTATCAAGGATACCGTAACGCTAAATTGAATAACCAGCTCGCTCTTCCAGCTCTCGCGGCAGAAGAGCAAAAAGAGTTAAACGCAAGAATTAAAACCACGGATTGGGTTCGCGATACGATTAACCTACCTGGAGATCAGATCTCGCCGTCGCAACTGGCCTCACGCGCAGCAGAATTGATTAAATCGATAGCCCCACAGCACGTAAAATACAAAATTATTAAAGGGGTCGATCTACTTGATGAAGGATGGAATGGTATCTATACCGTTGGCCGTGGGTCGAAGCGCTCCCCATCGATGCTACGTCTTGATTTCAACCCGACCGATGATCCAGATGCACCAGTACATACTGTGTTGGTAGGGAAGGGCATCACCTTTGATACGGGTGGCTATAGCTTAAAGCCTTCAGCAGGCATGATGGCAATGAAAGCCGATATGGGTGGAGCGGCAATGGTGGCTGGTGCGTTGGCATTGGCAATCAGTCGTGGTTTGAATAAGCGAGTGAAGTTGGTTTTATGTTGTGCAGAGAACATGATTTCCAGCAATGCTTATAAACTGGGCGATATTATTACCTATAAGAATGGCAAAACCGTAGAAGTGCAAAATACCGATGCTGAAGGGCGCCTCGTGTTGGCTGACGGGCTTATTTATGCCAGTTCACAGCAACCGCAGCGTATTATTGATGTCGCCACGCTAACAGGGGCTGCCAAGATGGCATTGGGTAATGACTACCATGCCGTAATGAGCTTCGATCACGCACTGGCGAGTGAAGCATTGAGCTCGGCACAGGCTGAAAATGAAGGAATGTGGCCGCTGCCTTTGGCTGATTTCCATCGTGACATGTTGCCATCACAATATGCGGATTTGTCGAATATCGCCAGTGGAGACTTTGCACCAGGAGCAACCACTGCAGCGGCATTTTTGTCCTATTTTGTCGATAACTATCAACAAAATTGGCTGCATATTGATGCCAGCGCCACGTTTAGAAAAGCGCCAACAGATAAGTGGGCAGCGGGGGCGACCGGGGTTGGAGTCCGTTCACTGGCTAATTTATTGTTGAAGGGTAGCTAAATATGTTGAGCGTTAGTCTGGCGTTGACACCAGCTGCGGGTGTTTGGGGTGGAACAGCGGCCCTGTTAAGCTACGGTCAAGGTAGTGCACACATTCATTATGATCATGATGCGCCACTGCGTAGTATTCAACAGGCAGCCAGACAGCTAAACACGCAAGGTGTCACTGCGGTTAGTTTAGATAACGAAGGCTGGACGTATGATCGCCAGTGGGCATTTTACTGCGGCTTTGCCCCAACAAAGGACAAGGTGGTAGTGAAGTGGGCCAGTATTGATGATGACGAGTTAGACATTTTAAATGCTCGCCGACGCGCGTTTGATTGGGCGCGTCAAATTATCAATGCGCCTGCTGAGGAGATATATCCAGAAGCGTTGGCAGACCAAGCCACGAGTTATCTGCATGATATCGGCGGTGATGCTATCACGGCCACGGTGGTTAAAGGGACGGAGCTTAAAGCGCAAGGTTGGACTGGGCTTTGGCATGTAGGGCGAGGCAGTGCTCGGCCAGCGGTTATGCTGACATTGGATTATAACCCGACTCAACGACCAGATGCTCCTGTAGCAGCATGCCTTGTTGGCAAAGGGATCACCTTTGACTCTGGCGGGTATAGTTTAAAAAGCAACTCCAGCATGGTGGCGATGCGGTGTGATATGGCCGGAGCAGCAACGGTGACAGCAGCGCTTGGTTATGCGATTGAACAGGGGCTAAACCAGCGTGTGCAGCTTATTTTGTGTTGTGCAGAGAACATGGTTTCTGGAGAGGCTTATAAGTTAGGTGATATTCTGACCTATAAAAATGGCGTCTCCGTTGAAGTGGTCAATACCGATGCAGAAGGGCGTCTTGTCTTGGCGGATGGTTTAATTGCTGCTTCGTTAACCGAGGCGACGACAATTATAGATGCGGCGACGCTTACTGGTGCGGCAATGGTCGCAGTCGGTGAAGACTACAATGCACTATTTGGTTTAGATAAGGTGTTATGGCAACAGGCGCAGCAGGTATCGGAGCTAGTCAATGAGCCAGCTTGGCCATTGCCGCTTGAAAAGTGGCACCGTGCACAGTGTCCATCAGCATATGCGGAGACGGCAAACAGTCGCTGTGTAAAAGGTGGTGGGTTTGGCGGTGCATCAAACGCAGCGGGTTTTCTGTCGCGGTTTGTACGAGAAGATGGCAAGGGCTGGCTGCACGTGGACTTGGCTGGTGCTTTTAAGGATAGTAGCGATGCACACTGGGCCGCTGGTGCGACTGGACGAGGAATTGCACATCTAGCTGCGTTATTAATGACGCGGGTATAATAAGAGAGATAAAACGGCAAGAAGGAAGCGAATATGGCAAAGGAAAGAACGTTTTCAATCGTAAAGCCTGATGCAGTAGAACGAGACTTGATTGGGGAAATCTATCATCGCATTGAACAATCAGGCTTACAGATTGTAGCAGCGAAAATGTTGCGTATGACCACGGAACAAGCGCAAGGTTTTTATATGGAACATCAAGGAAAAGCGTTTTTTGATGAATTAGTCGCCTATATGACATCCGGACCGGTTATGGTTCAAGTGTTAGAGGGAGAGAGTGCGATTCAAAACTATCGAGAACTAATGGGCAAAACCAATCCAGAAGAGGCTGCGATGGGAACTTTGCGTCATGATTATGCTCGCTCTTTACGGTATAACTCTGTGCATGGGGCTGATAGCCCTGAGTCTGCTGCGCGAGAAATTGCCTATTTTTTTGCAGACGATGAGATCTGTCCGCGTTAATTGATCGTGATGAAATTAATGAAGGAAGACGAGTACTGTTATCTTCCTTCTTTTTCTTTCCCCTTTTTTGTTCAGGTTGTTGCTCTGACCTCTCTTATTCCCCGACAAATCGACGGTGGAAACCTGCGGCTAAAGGCTGTACAATTTCGCGCCTTGAATTTCGATGCCAGCTACACTTGCAGTAAATGTATTTTTGATACGTTAGAAGTGCTGCTGAGTATCTGACTTCACGCATTTCCGTTAACCTTAAAGAGGCTACAGCTACATGTCAGCAGTCAAAGTGAATCTGATGGATTTTAACCGCCAGGGTCTTCGCAACTATTTTGTTGAAGAACTGGGAGAGAAGGCGTTTCGTGCCGAGCAGGTGATGAAGTGGATCTATCATTTCGGTTGTGACAACTTCGATGAGATGAACAACATCAATAAGAAGTTGCGCGAGAAGCTGAAAGTAGTCGCGGAAATCCGTGCGCCTGAAGTTTCTAATGCGCAGTACTCAACCGATGGCACCATTAAGTTTGCGATGCGTGTTGGGGATCAAGATGTTGAAACTGTCTATATCCCAGAAGAAGACCGCGCCACTCTCTGTGTCTCGTCGCAAGTCGGCTGCGCCTTGGATTGTAAATTTTGCTCAACGGGTCGTCAGGGCTTTAATCGCAATTTATCCGTGTCTGAAATTATTGGCCAAGTTTGGCGTGCAGCAAAAGAGATCGGGCTTGAAAAAGATACTGGTCGTCGCCCAATCACAAATGTGGTGATGATGGGGATGGGTGAGCCGCTATTGAATATGAAAAACTTAGTTCCTGCTCTGGAGCTAATGTTAGATGATCTAGGTTACGGTTTATCAAAACGTCGAGTAACGGTATCGACCTCAGGGGTTGTTCCAGGTCTTGATCAGATGGCAGGAAAGATTGACGTTGCACTAGCCATATCATTGCATGCACCAACGGATGAGATCCGTAGTAGCTTTATGCCAATTAATGATAAATACAATATTGAAACATTTTTAAGCTCGGTGCGAAATTACATTGATCAGTCAAACGCCAATCGCGGCCGTGTAACGGTTGAGTATATTTTACTCGATCACGTTAATGATGACATGCAACATGCTAGGCAGCTCGCAGAGACGCTAAAAGATACCCCGTCAAAGATAAATTTGATTCCCTTCAACCCTTATCCTGGGTCACCATATGGTAAGCCAAGTAACTCTCGTATCGATCGTTTTATGAAAACGTTGATGGAGTATAACTTTACGGTGACAGTACGTAAAACTCGAGGAGATGACATTGACGCAGCTTGTGGTCAGCTAGTCGGTGATGTGATTGACCGGACAAAACGTACAGAAAGGGAGCTGAAGGCAAAAGGGGAACCTATTGCTGTAAAAGCAGTCTAGTGAATAAAATAGAGAGCCATGTTGACATGGCTCTGATAATAGGGATGTTTAATTGTCATGTTGCGTTCGTCGTTGGTGATCATTGCATTCGCAATGTTAGTAGGGTGTGTGTCCGTTGAAGAAGTAGGTAACCATCGTATTAAACAGGTGGATCCTATTGAGGCAGCAGATAGCCGTATTGCTTTAGGAATTAATTACATGGGGCAAGGAGAAATGCCTCGTGCTAGAGACAACTTTCAGCAAGCGTTAGCGCTGGCACCGGATTATTACCGCAGTTTATTATCTATGGCATACTATTATCAACAAGTTGATGATTTTAACAAAGCGGACAACTATTACCGACAAGCCATGAGGAAAAATCCTCGAAATGGTGATGTTCTCAACAATTATGGGGTCTTTTTATGTCGTCAACAGCGCTACAATGATGCGATTGCGTTATTTGAGCGAGCCGTTGTTTTACCTGATTATCCCTTAGTCGCATCCAGTTATGAAAATGCAGGCCTTTGTGCGATAAGTCAGGACGATAATGAATCGGCATTAACGTATTTTGTGAAGGCGTTGGCCCATGACCCTGGTCGCCCTTTATCAATATTGCAACTCGCTAGTTTACAAATTGCCCAGAGCAATTTTTCAAGGGCGAGAGCAAACTTAATGAAATTTAACAAGCAGTACGGATACAAACCAGATAGCCTCTGGCTGTTAATTCAACTGGAAGAGAAAGCAGGACGACCACAAGAGAAGGTGCGTTATGCGAAACTCCTGGCTAGTCAGTATCCTGAATCCACGCAATATCAACAATATTTAGCCAATGACTACTGACCACAACGAAGCTACAGAAAACAAAAAAGCGGCCATCGGCCCTGGCGAAGTTCTAAAACAGGCTCGAGAGAGACTGGGAATGTCGCAAAAGGACGTGGCAGATCGATTACGTTTGCGTATTACGGTAATTGAAGAGATTGAAAACAATCGCTTCGATAATGAAAAGATAACCACTTTTACTCGCGGGTATGTTCGGTCCTACGCTAAGTGCGTCCATCTCGATGAAGAAGAGATGTTATCCATGCTTAGCGCGGCTGATTCGATGCCGCAAGACGAGCAAATGATGCATAGCTTCTCGCGTCGAACTAAGCGAGAAGCGCATGATAGTCGTGTTATGATCCTTACTTGGGTTATTGCTATCAGTGTTGTTGGAGTAACAGCATTAAAGTGGTGGCAGAGCGTGCAAGAGCCGAGTGCACTGCTAGACGCCCCTTCATCAACATTGACAGAAGTGATTGAAACAGAAACAACACAGACAGATATAGCGCTGGAACCTCCTGTCCCAACACAGTTACCCGAAGTCGACGGGGATGATGTTGCTGATTTGCCCATGACAGAAGTTACTGAACAAGCAGAATCGGCGGTGGATGAAGTACCAGTGCTGGATGATGCGATAGATTTGGTCGAAGAGAGTGAGCCTGTTATTGTTTCAGATTCGTCCATTGTTATTCGCTTTGACGGTGACTGCTGGGTTGATATTCGCGATGCGAAGGGTAAACGTCTGATCACGGGCATTAAAAAACAGGGTGAAACATTCGAGTTAGAAGGTGAAGCGCCATTTAAACTGGTGCTGGGTGCCCCAGATGTGGTAGAACTGCGTTATCAAGGCGAAAACATTGATTTAAGTAAGTTTGGCGTAGGTAAAGTTGCTCGCTTTACATTGCCGCAGTAAGAGTTTATTTCATGCATAGTGAATCACCTATTGTGCGTCGCAAGTCGACGCGCATTTACGTTGGCGACGTACCTATTGGCGATGGTGCGCCGATTGCAGTACAGTCGATGACCAACACACGCACGACCGATGTTGCCGCGACCGTTGCACAAATAAAAGCACTCGAAATGGCCGGTGCTGATATCGTCCGCGTTTCCGTACCGACAATGGATGCTGCAGAAGCATTTCGTGCTATTAAGCAACAAGTTTGCGTACCTCTCGTCGCCGATATCCATTTTGATTACCGTATAGCATTGAAAGTAGCAGAATACGGTGTTGATTGTTTACGTATTAACCCTGGAAACATCGGCAAAGAAGATCGTATTCGTGCCGTTGTCGATTGTGCACGAGACATGAACATCCCTATTCGTATTGGTGTAAATGGCGGCTCGTTGGAAAAAGAGATCCAGCAGAAGTATGGTGAGCCGACACCTGCTGCTCTTGTCGAATCAGCAATGCGTCATGTCGATATTCTTGATCGTCTTAATTTTGAACAGTTTAAAGTGAGCGTTAAAGCCTCTGATGTGTTTCTGGCTGTAGAATCTTACCGTCAACTGGCGAAAAAAATCGACCAGCCTTTACATTTGGGGATCACTGAAGCTGGTGGTGCCCGAGCTGGTGCAGTAAAATCAGCGGTTGGGCTGGGTATGCTGCTGTCAGAAGGGATTGGTGATACACTGCGTGTGTCGTTGGCTGCAGATCCTGTCGAAGAGATAAAAGTTGGCTTTGATATCCTTAAATCTCTGCGCATTCGATCGCGCGGGGTTAATTTTATTGCTTGCCCAACCTGTTCGCGTCAGGAATTTGATGTCATTGGCACCGTTAATGAACTCGAACAACGACTGGAAGATGTCGTGATACCGATGGATGTATCAGTGATTGGTTGTGTCGTAAACGGCCCTGGCGAAGCTGAAGCGTCTCACTTAGGTGTCGCGGGTGGTAATAAGAAAAGTGCTTTCTATGAAGACGGTAAACGTCAGAAAGAGCGCTTTGATAATGACGACCTGATTGATCAGCTAGAAGCCAAAATTCGCGCCAAGGCAAGCATACTTGATAGCGCAAACCATATTGATATCGAACAGAAATAATTCAGGCTGCCCGATGGCAGCCTTTTACAAGCCGTTAGGCAACGAGAAGACAAAGTGGCGAAACAAATTCAAGCAATTAGGGGCATGAACGATTGCCTCCCAACACAGACTCCATTGTGGCAAAAAGTTGAAGCATGCGTGACACGCGTAGTGAGTGCATACGGTTATAACGAAATCCGTATGCCGATTGTTGAGATGACGCCACTATTTAAACGCGCTATCGGTGAAGTCACCGACGTTGTTGAAAAAGAGATGTATACCTTTGAAGATCGCAATGGCGACAGTTTATCACTGCGTCCAGAAGGTACAGCGAGTTGTGTACGCGCAGGCATTCAAAATGGTCTGTTGTATAACCAAGAGCAGCGCCTTTGGTATATGGGGCCAATGTTTCGGCATGAACGACCTCAAAAAGGCCGTTATCGCCAATTCCACCAAGTTGGCGTAGAGGTCTTTGGTTTAAATGGACCAGATGTTGACGCAGAGCTGATCATCATGACAGCGCGTCTGTGGAAAGAGCTTGGTATTAATGAGCATGTTCGTCTGGAGTTAAATTCTATTGGTTCTCTAGAAGCGCGTCATACTTATCGTGATGCCCTTATTGCTTTCTTAGAACAGCATATTGATGTGTTAGACGACGATTGTAAACGTCGTATGCACACTAACCCACTTCGTGTTCTTGATAGTAAAAACCCTGATGTTCAGGCGATCCTTGTTGATGCACCTGAGTTGTCTGACTATCTAGATGAAGAATCGAAACAACATTTTACAGGTTTATGTGAACTCTTAGACGCTGCGGGTATCGAATACAGCGTAAATCAACGCTTGGTTCGCGGTCTAGATTACTACAACCGTACCGTTTTTGAATGGATCACAGAGAGCCTAGGTGCTCAAGGTACCGTATGTGGCGGTGGTCGTTACGACGGGCTAGTTGAGCAGTTAGGCGGTAAAGCGACACCAGCAGTAGGCTTTGCTATGGGCTTAGAGCGTCTTGTTTTACTGATGGAAGCACTTGAGCAGACCGACGTACGTCGTCGTGTTGACGCTTATGTGGTCACCATGGGTGAAGGTAGTATGCAAGCAGGTATGACGCTGGCAGAGCAGCTCCGTGATGCGATTCCTGACATTCGCGTGATGAACCACTTTGGTGGCGGTAACTTTAAGAAACAGTTTAAACGTGCAGATGCGGTTGGTGCTGCGTATGCGCTTGTTCTAGCAGAGAGCGAAATCGCTGCTGGAGAAGTAACATTAAAAGATCTGCGTAGCGGAGAGCAGACAACAGTATCTGTCGCAGACGCAATTATTAAGCTAAACGAATTGATTTAACAGAGGACGTATCGTGGAAGCCTACGAAACCGAAGAACAACAAGTAGAAGCGCTCAAGAAGTGGTGGCAAGAAAATGGTAAAGCTATCATTGCGGGCGCAGTGATAGGCTTAGGCGGTCTGTTTGGTTGGCGTGCATTTCAAGCGCATCAGCTAGAGCAGCGCGAGTTGGCATCAGATGCATACCAAGCCGCTCAAGTGCAATTGAACAGCGGCAACCTAACCGCGGTTGAAAACTTTATTGGTGAATTTGGCACGAGTGAGTACGCTGCATTAGCGGCGCTACAATTAGCAAAAGCGCAAGTTGATGCCGATGATTTATCAGGTGCGATGGAGCAGTTGCAGTGGGTTGCTGACAACAGCAAAGATGACGTTCTGGTTACCTTGGCGAATGTTCGTTTGGCTCGTTTATTGATCGCCACAGAGCAGTTAGACGCGGCAGAAAAAAGTTTAGCGACTATTTCAGCAGCGAGCTGGCAGAGTAAAGTGTTAGCCCTGCAAGGTGATATAGCCCTACAACGTGGTGATCACGATGCTGCGCGTACCGCTTATACAGAATCAATTGCACTGGAAAATGATCCCGTGATTAAAATGAAACTGGATGATTTGGCTCAGTAAGCAGGAACGCCATATGAAAGGGATGAATAAAACGCTGCTCATAGCCTTAGCAATGACAGGCTTATTGATGGGGTGTGCTAGCGAAGAAGATGCGGTGCAGATGGCTCCGCTTCCAGAAGTTGAAGACCAATTTCAACCGCAGCTAGCGTGGAAACATCAGGTGGGGGAAGGCGTTGGTAACTACTACTCTCAGTTAACCCCAGCCTATCGCTACGGCAAATTGTTTGTTGCTGATCGAGATGGTCAGGTAAAAGCACTGGATCCAGAGAGTGGTGACGTTCTTTGGCAAGCCGATGTTGCAGAGAATAAGCCAGCTCGCCTTTCTGGCGGTATTACTGCTGCTTATAATCGTATCTTTATCGGCAGTGAAAACGCTGAGCTGTTAGCCTTTGATCATGCCAGCGGTGAATTGCTATGGCGGGTTGATACTCAAGGTGAAGTGCTATCTCGTCCATTGGCTGATTCCACCTTGGTGATGGTTAATACTAGCCGTGGTGTCTTGGAAGCCTTTTCAGCCTTAGACGGAGAACGTCGTTGGCAGATCAGTACTGAGGTACCTACGCTGACCTTACGAGGTGATAGTTCACCTGCAGCCGTTGGTGGTGCAGTATTCTGGGGTATGGCAAATGGTCGACTCGGTGCAGCTTTAGTTGATGATGGACAGATGCTATGGCAGCAATCAATCGCAACCCCGAAAGGGGCGACGGAAATTGACCGTTTAGTGGATGTTGATGCATCGCCGCTAATTCTTGGTGAGCGCTTATTTATCGCTGGTTTTAATGGTGAGCTGGTTTCTATTTCGTTACAAACCGGTCAAGCGGCATGGAAGCGTCCTTATTCAACTTCAAAAGATTTTGTGGTTGATGGTCAGCGCCTTGTTTTGGTGACCGATGAAGATCACGTTGTCGCTGTCGATATCCGTAGTGGAACCGAGCTGTGGCGCAATCGTGATTTAGAGTACCGATTATTGACTGCACCGGCGATTATAGATGGCAAAGCCGTTGTCGCTGATGGCGAAGGCTATTTGCATTGGTTATCGTTAAGTGATGGTGAATTTGTTGCACAGCAAGCGGTGAATGATTCTGGCATTGCCGTCCCACCAATTGCGGTGGGTCAGAGCTATGTGCTAATGACGCGTGAGGGTGAGGTACAGCGTCTGCAAATTCCCTGAGAGTTATCACCGATGAGGTGATCATAATCACAATTAATGCTATCATCAAAAATTCGGCTCCGATCCTATAATGGATTGGAGCCGAAGTTGTTAGTATTGAAACATATTTTTAAGAGGTTTATATGATTCCTGTAGTCGCCCTGGTCGGTCGTCCTAATGTCGGAAAATCGACACTTTTCAACCGCCTAACACGCACCCGCGATGCGTTAGTGGCTGATTTCCCGGGTTTGACACGGGATCGTAAGTACGGCAAAGCGACGTTCGACGAGCATGAGTTTATTGTTATCGACACTGGTGGTATCGATGGTACTGAGGAAGGTGTTGAAACAAAAATGGCAGAGCAGTCACTGGCTG
The DNA here is from genome assembly GCF_047250365.1 of Thaumasiovibrio clandestinus. NCBI lineage: Bacteria > Pseudomonadati > Pseudomonadota > Gammaproteobacteria > Vibrionales > Vibrionaceae > Thaumasiovibrio > Thaumasiovibrio clandestinus. The sequence continues at coordinate 113,551 of NZ_JBLBVL010000002.1, read as the reverse complement.
CTATCGAAGAAGCTGATGTCGTTTTGTTTTTGGTTGATGGCCGCGCTGGGCTGACTTCGTCAGATGAAGCTATCGCTAAACATTTACGTGCTCGTGAAAAGCCAACTTATCTCGTCGTTAATAAGGTAGATGGTATTGACGGTGATAGTGCGTGTGCTGAGTTCTGGCAACTGGGTGTTGATTCGATGTATCAGATCGCAGCGGCACAAAACCGTGGTGTATCGGCATTAGTCAATCGTGCACTGACTCCTTTTGCTGAGAGTCTAAATAAAGATCTAGACGGTAACGAGCAGTCACTGGAAGATCTAACCAGTATCGAAGATATTGAAGCAGCAGCAAAAGAGCTGACCGAAGAAGATGCAGAAGCGGCTTACAAAGCATTGCAAGATAAGCCAATAAAAATGGCCTTAATTGGTCGCCCGAATGTGGGTAAATCGACCCTGACTAACCGTATTTTAGGTGAAGATCGGGTTGTTGTTTACGATATGCCAGGCACAACGCGTGACTCTATCTACATCCCCATGGAGCGTGATGGACGTGAATATGTCTTGATCGATACTGCAGGGGTGCGTCGTCGCGGAAGAATTAACCAAACTGTTGAGAAGTTCTCTGTTATTCAAACGCTAAAAGCGATTGAAGATGCTAACGTTGTACTGTTGGTGATTGACGCGCGCGACAATATTTCTGATCAAGACTTATCCTTGTTGGGCTATGCGCTTAACGCTGGGCGTTCGATTGTTATTGCTGTGAATAAGTGGGATGGCTTAACGACGGAAGTTAAGGATCGCGTGAAATCTGAACTTGATCGCCGTTTAGGTTTTGTTGACTTTGCTCGTTTGCACTTTATTTCGGCTCTACATGGTACTGGTGTTGGTCACTTGTTTGAGTCTGTGCAGGAAGCTTATCAATCGGCAACCAAACGTATTGGTACATCGATGCTGACACGTATCATGCAGATGGCGCAAGATGATCACCAGCCACCGCTCATACGTGGTCGTCGTGTGAAGTTGAAATATGCACACGCAGGCGGTTATAACCCACCAATCATCGTTATTCACGGTAACTTGGTCAACTCACTGCCAGCTTCATATAAACGCTACTTAATGAACTACTACCGTAAGTCATTACAAATGATGGGTACACCTATCCGTATTCAGTTCCAGAGTAGTGAAAACCCATTTGAAGTTAAAACTAGCAAGCTCACAATTTCGCAAGAACGTCAGCGTAAGCGTTTAATGACAATGGTGAAAAATCGCCAAAATTAAGGCATTATCACTGCTGATTGTTATAAGCCCGGTTATTGCCGGGCTTTTTTGTATCTAGAAGGAAGAGTTATGCAACCAACCGTTGTCTTGTTTACACAAAATATCTTTGAAGCTGACGCAGAGATTTTGCTCCTTGGAGAGTATCAGGGAAAGCAGTGGTTAGTCACCGATCAGACGCCATTTCATCCTGTTAGTCATTTATGGGCAGATCACCCTGCCGATCGAGGTTACGTCGAGCGACAAGGTCAACGTACGTTGGTGGTTGATTGTTTAACGGCGGCATATCATCAGGAGAGCGGTGAACTACAAATTGATAGTGCGATTACCGCGCGTCGAGGCGAAGAAGGCTGGATTTTTGTTGTTGTTCATTTGCTACAAGATGCTATTGATGTTCGCGTTGGCGACAAGCTGATATGGCAGGTAGACGAAGACTATCAAGCAAGCTTAAGTCGGGGGCATACTGCGGGTCATCTGGCCTCGATGGCATTAAATAAAGTGCTAGCAGCGGCATATTGGCGTAAAGAGGCCGATCGCCGTGATCCATTAGGCCATCCCGATTTTAATAGTTATGCCCAACAATCGAGCCAGGTTACGCCGGATCAGTGTGTAGATATTTATCGTTTAGGTAAAACCTTGCGCAAGCGCGGGCTTAATGCCGCAGATGTGTTGGCTGATTTAGAATCCATTGCTGAAGCCGTTAATGTCCAGCTAACAGCGTGGGTGTCGTCGAAAGCTGATGTAGATATACAGCATGATGGGCCATTATTGACAGATTCAAGATATTGGCGTTGTCACCTGCCCGCAGAAGATGGTTTAGCAGTGATGCCTTGTGGGGGAACACATGTGCAGACATTGGCTTGTTTCGATAAGATCAGTGTTGAATTATCTGTGTCCGATGTGCAGAGTATCGTCATGACGACTCGTACATACGGATATGAATAAAACAGGCAATCATTCTGCATAGATCGCGAATGTCAGATTTATTTAACTCTAGATCTCGTTGCTCCCTGTGAAATAAATGGAATTAAATCCTTTTAAAAATCCAAATGCAGAACATGTAACTTATGCTTTCGGGATGCGTATTGATAAATGTTCTTTTGGCGGGTGATCGCTGATCATTGGGGCTTAACTGAACGATCACCTCCGATATGATCACTGTTGAGCCATGAGAGGCTGCTAAAGGTTATCGGAAGCATGATAAGATCAGGATAAAATATAACAACAGTCAATTAACTCTAAGAGGACGATGGAAATGGATATGTGTCTGAGCTGCCAACAGTCAGTTGAGTGGAATGGTGAGCATTATGTGTGCTTGTCGTGTAAAAAACACTATGTGCGTCAAGCTGACTGTCCTGATTGTGACCATCAACTAGAAAAACTACAGGCGTGCGGCAGTGAGAGCTATTTTTGTCATCACTGCAATGCCCTAAAATCAAAATCTCGGGTTCGCCGTTATTTGGTCGAGTTAACAGCCTGAATATGAGATTGTGCTTCTACGCTATCCACAGTCGAGTAGATTTGGCCGTTGGCGAATGTGGTTAGCAATTTGTCGCCAACAGAAACTTGCGCAGCATCCGTAATCACGTGGCCCGTTACTGTTTGCGTCATGCTATAGCCGCGTAGTAGTGTTTGAAGTGGACTAACACTGTCGAGCTGCTGAGCGAGCAAAGCAAATCGATGACTGTTATGAGTAAGGTGTGCGACCATTGCGTCGCTAAGCCGTTGCGAAAGCTGTTGATGCTGGTGTTGATGGCGCGTAATGGCCTTGTCAGGTGTGGCTAGCTGTAAACGATGCACTAAGCGCGTTAGTGCCAGTTGACGCTCTTGTACGTCACTGCAGACTTGCTGGCAGAGGCGAAGCTGTGCATCGTCCAGTTGTTGACTTCTTTGCTCTAACTGTCGCTGTGGGTGTTGCAGTTGCAGTTGACTAGTATGGTATTGTAATTGATGGTGAGCTTGCTGGACTTGGTAGCGTCCAGCTTGATAGAGGCGGCGTACCACCGTTGCTAGGCGTTCTCGTTGTTCTGCGCTGTCTCGGCTAACCAGTTCAGCCGCGGCAGAAGGGGTAGGCGCCCTGAGATCCGCAACCAAATCAGCGATAGTCAGGTCAACTTCATGGCCGACGGCACTAATAATGGGGATCTGGCTGGCAGCAATAGTTCGAGCGACAATTTCTTCATTAAACGCCCACAGATCTTCAAGGGAGCCGCCACCTCGGCCAACAATCAATACATCACACTCTTGGCGGCTATTTGCTCTACCAATCGCTTGCGCAATACTAACGGCTGCGCCGTCACCTTGTACCATGGTTGGATAGATAACAATAGGAAGGCTTGGGTCGCGACGTTGGAGAACATTGAGGATATCTTGCAGCGCTGCGCCTGATGATGAGGTAATAATACCGACACGTTGAGGCGTCGTCGGAAGGGCGAGTTTAGCGTGTTGAGAAAATAGCCCTTCTTGTTCGAGGCGCTGTTTTAGCTGGTCGAATTGGAGCTGTAAACGCCCGTCGCCTTCCGGTTGCATGCTTTCAATGATGAGTTGATAGTCGCCGCGTGGTTCATACAAGGAAAGGCGTGCTTTGACTAACACTTGCTGGCCATTTGCAGGTTTAAATGTGACCCGACGGTTATTCCCCTTAAACATCGCACATTTAACTTGAGCTCGGCTGTCTTTTAGCGTTAAGTACCAATGGCCTGACACAGGCATAGAGAAATTGGAGAGCTCACCAATCAGCCAGACGATGCCCATTTCACTTTCAAGCAACAGGCGAACTTCAGCATTCAGTGCAGAAACGGTAAAAATTCGGGATTTTTCTTGAGATGAAGAATATGTCACTAAAAGGTGTCCGAAGTAATCAGCATGTTATCGAAGATAAGTGATTGCACAGAAAAAGGCAATGGCCGGAGGAAAGACCGTAACACCGGATAATTAACCGGAGGATTATAGTTAGCAACTTCTATTTGTCAATAAAAAAATAAAAAAAATGTATAGCCAAACGTTTAACTCGCCCGTATAATTCGTTCGCAATATTAATTAACCCGACATTTTAACTTGGTGTGAGATATTGCAATGTTACGAATTAGACCAGAAGCTTTAACATTTGATGATGTTCTGTTGGTTCCAGCCCACTCAACAGTTCTCCCTAACACTGCCGATCTGCGCACCCGCCTTACGAAGACTATATCGTTAAATATTCCAATGGTATCAGCATCAATGGATACTGTTACCGAAGGACGTTTAGCAATAGCTCTTGCGCAGGAAGGTGGTATCGGCTTTATTCATAAAAACATGTCAATCGAAGCACAAGCTGACCAAGTTCGCATGGTGAAGAAGTTTGAAGCTGGCGTTGTCTCTGATCCTGTTACCGTCAAACCAGAAAACACCATTGAAGACGTGAAGCGGCTGACATATCAGAATGGCTTTGCTGGCTACCCTGTCGTTGATGATAACCATGAGCTTGTTGGTATTATTACCGGCCGTGATGTACGCTTTGTGACGGATTTATCGAAGTCTGTCTCTGAGGTGATGACGCCAAAAGAGCGCCTTGCTCGCGTTAACGAAGGGGCGTCACGTGAAGAAGTCGAAGCCGTGATGCAAGCACACCGCGTTGAAAAAGTATTGGTTGTGAATGATGATTTCCAACTTAAAGGCATGATTACGGCGAAAGACTTCCAAAAAGCAGAGCGCAAGCCAAATGCATGTAAAGATGCACGAGGCCGTTTACGGGTTGGTGCTGCAATTGGCGCAGGCCCTGGTAATGAAGAGCGCGTGAAGGCATTGGTTGAAGCTGGTGTGGATGTTCTGCTAATCGATTCATCACATGGGCACTCTGAAGGGGTACTGGAACGTATTCGTGAAACCCGTGAAGTGTATCCAGATTTGCAAATTGTTGGCGGTAATGTTGCAACAGCAGAAGGTGCTCGCGCACTAATTGAAGCAGGTGTTAGTGCCGTGAAAGTGGGGATTGGCCCAGGCTCTATCTGTACGACGCGTATCGTTACTGGTGTGGGTGTTCCACAGGTAACCGCTGTCGCTGAAGCTGTGGCTGTTGCAGATCAGTACGATATTCCTGTGATTGCCGATGGCGGCATTCGTTTCTCTGGCGATGTCAGTAAAGCGATTGCAGCGGGTGCATCATGTGTGATGGTTGGCTCGATGTTCGCTGGCACCGATGAAGCGCCGGGCGAAGTTGAGTTGTACCAAGGACGTGCGTATAAGTCATACCGTGGTATGGGTTCTCTGGGGGCGATGTCAAAAGGCTCATCAGATCGCTACTTCCAGAGCGATAATGCTGCCGACAAATTGGTGCCAGAAGGTATTGAAGGTCGCGTTGCCTATAAAGGTCACCTAAAAGAGATCATTCACCAGCAAATGGGTGGACTACGTTCTTGCATGGGACTAACGGGTTCAGCCACCATTGAAGATTTGCGCACTAAAGCGGAATTCGTGCGTATCAGCGGTGCGGGTATGAACGAATCGCACGTACATGATGTAACGATTACGAAAGAGGCACCCAACTACCGTATGGGTTAATCGACATTGCACCATTGTTGTGCATGAGAGTGTGAACATAGCCGACAATTTACGTAGCGTAAACGTTTGCTAATCTCTATAATTGCGGGGCTGAAACCAGCCCCCTTTTTGTAACTTTAATTTGAGACTGTTAGATAATGACCACAAATATCCATGATCAACGAATTCTGATCCTCGACTTTGGCTCACAATACACGCAACTAATTGCCCGCCGTATTCGCGAAATTGGTGTTTACTGTGAGCTTTGGAGCTGGGATGTAGATGAGCAGGACATTCGTGATTTTAATCCAAATGGAATTATTCTATCTGGTGGTCCGGAAAGTGTAACGGAAGAAGGGTCACCACGTGCGCCACAGTACGTTTTTGACGCGGGCGTTCCGGTATTGGGTGTATGCTACGGCATGCAGACAATGGCCGAGCAGCTAGGTGGTAAGGTCGCTGGTTCTAATGAGCGTGAATTTGGTTATGCGCAAGTAAAAGTGCTTGAGCAAACTGAGTTATTTAAAAACATCGAAGACGCCATTGCTGAAGATGGTCATTCACTATTAGATGTTTGGATGAGCCACGGCGATAAAGTTGTTGAGATTCCAGAAGACTTCAAAAAAATCGCGGTAACTGATACTTGCCCATATGCGGCAATGGCCAATGAAGAGCAGCGCTTCTATGGCGTTCAGTTCCACCCAGAGGTTACCCATACCCGTCAAGGTATGCGTATTATCGAGAACTTTATTCTTAATATCTGTGGTTGTGAAAAGCTTTGGACTTCAGCCAATATTATCGACGATGCAATTGCTCGTATTAAAGAGCAAGTTGGTGATGATGAGGTGATTCTTGGTCTTTCTGGCGGCGTGGATTCATCGGTTGTTGCTATGCTTATTCACCGCGCAATTGGTGATAAGTTAACTTGTGTGTTTGTTGATAACGGCTTGCTACGCTTGAATGAAGGCGAGCAAGTGATGGATATGTTTGGCGAGCATTTTGGCCTTAACATTGTCCATGTTAAAGCTGAGCAGCGCTTCCTTGATGCACTTAAAGGTGAAGCGGAGCCTGAAGCTAAACGTAAGATTATTGGTCATGTATTTATTGATGTTTTCGATGAAGAGTCGCAAAAGCTCAAAAATGCGAAATGGCTGGCACAAGGTACTATCTATCCGGATGTTATCGAATCAGCAGCGTCTAAAACGGGCAAAGCACACGTTATCAAATCTCACCATAACGTTGGTGGCCTTCCTGACGATATGGAAATGGGGCTCGTTGAGCCATTGAAAGAGCTGTTTAAAGATGAAGTTCGTAAAATTGGTCTGGAGCTAGGCCTACCGTACAACATGCTTTACCGCCACCCATTCCCTGGGCCAGGTCTAGGTGTCCGTGTTCTTGGTGAAGTGAAGAAAGAGTATTGTGACTTACTGCGCCGTGCTGATGCGATCTTTATTGAAGAGCTGCATAATGCCGATCTTTACAATAAGGTTTCGCAAGCGTTTACCGTATTCCTGCCTGTACGCTCTGTCGGTGTGATGGGGGATGGACGTAAATACGATTGGGTTGTTTCGTTGCGAGCCGTCGAGACGATCGACTTTATGACCGCACACTGGGCACACCTTCCATATGACTTTTTAGGTAAGGTATCTAACCGCATAATTAATGAAGTCGATGGTATTTCGCGTGTGGTTTACGATGTATCAGGTAAGCCACCAGCGACGATCGAGTGGGAATAATCCTGAGCTGGGTTTAGTGGTTTAGAAAAGCGCCGTTTAGGCGCTTTTTTTTCGGCAAATTTCAGAAGAGATGAGGTTGCTGTGGTGTTTAACGTGCTACATTTAGGTGATGCATTGTGAATATCTCGTTGCTGGCATGAAAATGATATTGTGGTTATATATGTCGCTGTATGGGGCTCTGACAGTAATACTGTGACGGGTTTTTTAAAAATGGCAGTTGCATATTCTTTATTTGGTTCAGCTTGCATTATAATGGGCTTGAAAATTAGGTTGTGGTTTGCCACCAATGATAATTGGTGATAAGCGCAACTAATGTCCATAAATAATGAAACGGAGCTCCTATGAGCAAACAAGAAACTCAGGCGCCAGCCGCAGCATCAAACGGTGCGATGAATCGGTTCCTGAACTTTATTGAAAAAGCAGGTAATAAAATTCCTGATCCCGCGCTTCTTTTCTTTTGGGGTTTGATTACGGTTTGGGTTCTTTCTGCACTACTCTCTCGCGTAGAGTTCGACCTAATTCACCCAGTAACAGGCTCAGCAATCCAGGTCAATAACCTACTGACAGGTGAAGGCTTTGCACACTTCTTGTCAACAATGGTTGGCAACTTCACAGGTTTTGCTCCACTAGGTATCGTATTGGTGGCGATGCTGGGTGTTGGTGTTGCTGAAGCGTCAGGCTTTATCAATACGGGCTTGAAAAAGATGCTAATGGTAACCCCTGCGCGTTTTATCACCCCAATGCTGATTTTGGTTGCGATTGTATCGCACACCGCGGCTGATGCTGGTTATGTTCTGGTTATCCCTCTGGGTGGTATTATTTTCCACGCGGCGGGTCGTCACCCTCTTGCAGGTATTGCAGCAGCATTTGCTGGTGTATCTGGTGGCTTTGCGGCGAACTTCGTTCCTTCAGGTATTGACCCACTTTTGGCTGGTTTCACGCAAGAAGCGGCTGCTATTCTAGATCCTGAATACATTGTTAACCCACTAGCGAATATCTACTTTACTGGTCTATCTTCAATGGTTATTGTTGCTATTGGTTGGTATGTGACTGAGAAAATTATTGAGCCTCGCTTAGCAAATACGCCGATCGATGATGATGCTGAAGAAGCGCCAGACATGGGTTCATTCACTGATACTGAAAGCAAGGCATTTAGCCGTGCAGGTTGGGCGATGATTGCTGGTATCGTTGCACTTGTTGTTGCACTTCTTCCTGAAACTTCACCACTACGTGCACCAGATGGTCAAATTACCTCATTTGCTGCACCAGTAATGCAGTCAATTGTTCCATTGATCTTTATCCTATTCGTTATCCCTGGTGTGGTTTACGGCCGTGTTGCTGGTACCTTCAAAGCATCTGATGACGTTATCAAGTCAATGTCTAAGACAATGGCTGGTATGGGCGGCTTCATGGTGATGGCATTCTTCATTGCTCAGTTCTTGGTGGCTTTCTCTGATTCTAACCTTGGTACGCTATTAGCACTATCTGGTGCGCAGTTGCTACAAGCATTGGAATTGCCAGGTCAAGTTACTATCGTTGGTATGATTTTGCTGACAGCATTTGTTAACCTACTGGTTGGTTCTGCATCAGCTAAGTGGGCATTGATTGGTCCGATTATGGTTCCAATGCTAATGGCTGTAGGTATTTCGCCAGAGCTAACTCAGGCTGCATACCGTGTTGGTGACTCCGTGTCGAACATCATCTCTCCAATGATGGTATTCTTCCCTCTAGTTGTTGTTTACATGCAGCGCTATGTGAAGAACTCAGGTATTGGTTCACTAGCTTCAATGATGATGCCTTACTCGATTGCAATGCTAATCGGTTGGACAGCGTTCCTACTACTGTACTGGTTCGTTGGTATTCCACTAGGTATCCAAGCACCATACACCTATACCATGTAATTGGGATTCGGTGAATAAAGGCCAGCGGCATTGTCGCTGGCCTTTTTTTATGCGCTGTGTTGATGCTTTGTCTGTGTCTGGTTAATCTCTTGTTGTATTCTGTTGTCTGATGGTAAAAGTATAAATTAATTCACTTAACGTTATGTGCTGTAAAATGGCTCTTTGGTAGTGATAAAGGCTTGTCAATCTAGAGCTGTGCTTTATCGATTGCTGTTATTATGGCGTGCTACTGCTATTTTTGTTTGCAAAGTAGCTATTTTGTGAAATTGTAATGCTAAGGTGTTATCTGCTAGTTTCTCTTTGTTGTGTGATATTATTTACTATATGGAGAGAGCAATGAGTGATATCTCTGTAAAGCCGTCTGATGCTGGTAGTTCAGGTATTATTGGCTTTATTGAACGCGCCGGGAAACGAATTCCCGATCCTGTGATTATTTTTATGTTTTTGTTTACCGCCTGCCTATTGGTAACGGGAATGATTGGTGGATTACAGTTTGAATCACTCGCTGCTGATGGTGGGACGATTCAATACACCATTAAAAATATGCTTGCCGCAGAGAATGTCCGTTGGATGTTTAACAATGCTATTTTGGCAAACTGGCTAGCATTTGGCGGTGGTGTTCTTGGTATTATTTTGATTGTGATGCTTGGGGTAGGCATTGCAGAAAATTCGGGTTTTCTTTCTGCTGTTATTAAGAAAGTGGGCTTGAAAATTAATGATAAATACTTGCCGATGCTGGTGGTTTTCCTCGGTATTATGAGCTCGATAGCGACCGATGCGGGTTACCTTGTTCTTATCCCACTTGCGGGTATGCTCTATGCTGGCTTAGGTAAAAACCCATTAATTGGTATGGCTGCCGCTTTTGCTGGTGTATCGGCAGGCTTCAGTGCCAACTTGATCCCAGCGACGCCGATCGATGTGATTATTGGTGCCAATGCACGTATTTTCGCGGAAGCGCAGGGTATTCCTTTTGAAGCCGCAGATGGACGAACGCTTAATCCAGCGACGATGCACTACTACTTTATCTTTGTCTCGACTTTCTTATTGGCGGGCTTAGGGGCTTGGGTGACAGCGAAGTATGTCGCACCACGCTTAGAAAAGATGGAGTATCAGATCCCTGAAGACATGAACCTAAATGATTTTGCTGTCTCAGCAGCAGAAAATAAAGGTTTGAAAGCGGCGGCATTTGGGCTTGCTATCTCACTAGCGTTAATTGTTATGCTTGCAACGGGACCGTTGGCAACCTATGTCAATGAGGCGGGCCGTGAAGTATCTCCTTATTTAGATAACGTGATCTTGCTGATTGCGATGACCTTCACGATTGTTGGTATCTTCTATGGCGTAGCGGTTGGCAAGTTTAAGAACGTTCAGGACGTTGTTTCATCGATGGTCAAACAGATGAATACCATGGGCTATGTTTTAGTGCTGACGTTCTTCTGCTATAACTTCTTAGGTTTGATGAGCTACTCCGGACTTGGTACCTATATTACCTATTTAGGTGCGACCTTCCTTGGTGCGTTGGGCTTACAAGAGTTTCCAATCCTGCTGATCATTGGTTTTATTCTTACTACCGCAGTGATCAACCTTTTCGTTGGTGGATTAACATCGAAGTGGATGCTACTTGGGCCAATTTTCGTTCCAATGCTGTATCAAGTAAACCCAGATATGACGCCAGATATGGTGGCAGCTGCGTACCGCGTTGCTGATTCATCGACCAACATTATTACGCCGATGATGACATATGCGGGGGTCATTCTTGCCTTCATGCGTAAGTACAAACCAGAGCTTACGTTTGGTGATGTGATTGCGATGATGGTGCCATACTCTATCGCCTTTATGACGGCTTGGACCGGTCTACTGATCGTCTTCTTTACGTTTGGTTTGCCACTTGGTTTCTAAACGTTAAGTGTAGTAATAGGATAGAAAAGGCTGGCCAGTGCCAGCCTTTGTTGTATCTATTGGGCAGTAACCAATCAAAAATGTTTGCTATAATCGCCGCGCAATAGATCAATAAGGGTGAAGGCGTGAACGAGAAGTATATGCGCTATGCGCTATCATTAGCAGAAAAAGCCGAGCAAGAAGGTGAAGTCCCCGTTGGTGCGGTGGTCGTATTAAACGATCAAGTGATCGGCGAAGGGTGGAACCGTTCGATTGGTCAGCATGATGCGACAGCCCATGCTGAGATGATGGCATTGCGTCAGGCTGGTCGAGTTGTTGAGAACTATCGATTGTTGGATGCAGAGCTGTATGTCACGTTAGAACCCTGCCCTATGTGCGCGGCAGCGATGGTGCATGCGCGTGTGGCGAAAGTCTATTATGGGGCTAGCGACAATAAAACTGGCGCGGCGGGATCAGTGATGAACCTGCTGGACTATCCTGAAGCGAATCACAAGGTAAGTGCAGAGGGTGGGGTGTTGCACGATGCGTGTAAATCTCAACTGCAAGCATTTTTCCGTCGCCGCCGAGCCGAAAAAAAAGCACTAAAACAAGCTGCTAAACAGAACGAGGGTGGTCAGCCGTCGGTAGAGTGACACACTAAAAAAAGCCCACGATGCGTTAGCATAGTGGGCTTAATGCTTGATAAGACGACCTATCACTAAATGTGCTCAGCCTGCTTTAGGCTACCTAGTCACCGAGTCGTAGCGTTTTATTCTTGCGCGCTCGCTTCATTATCTGATATTGGCGTATCACTGTTTTGAGTCGCTGTTGCTGCCGATAACGCATCTGGCTCAGTTACTTCCGGAGTAACCGTCTCTATTTCGGCTAAATCCTCGTTATTCACTTCTTCGACGATCGGTTGCTGGGCGTTAAAGTAGCCAATCAAGCTTTGGTAATAGCGACGAATGTTCTCTACATAGAGTTGGGCTTCGTCACCGCGTGCATAGCCATAGCGTGTTTGGCTGTAGTACTGTCGTTGACGTAGTTGTGGTAAGCGAAGCTTTACGTCACTCCACGCATCAGGGTTGCCACCTTGTGCGCGTGTTAGGCGGCGGGCATCCATAACGTGGCCATAGCCTACATTGTATGAAGCAAGTGCAAACCAGATTTTCTCATGTTCATCGATACTATCAGGAATTCGTTTTATGAGTTTGCTGAGGTAGTCTGAACCACCACGTATACTCTGCTCCGGGTCAAGGCGGTTCTGTACGCCCATCGATTTTGCTGTCGGCAGGGTCAACATCATCATGCCCCTAACCCCAGTTGGTGATACCGCACGAGGATTCCAGTGCGACTCCTGATAAGAGAGCGCTGCCAATAGTCGCCAGTCGAATTCGCCCGCATATTTTTCAAAAAGAGGCTGCCAGTCTGGCAGTTTACTTTCCACAGCACGAATAAAGGCACGGGTATCGACATAGTCAAAGGTGTCAACGTAACCCAGATAGCGCTCTTCCAATTTAGCCAGTTCACCGCTCTGTTTTAAATCGCCAAAAAACTCCACCAATAGCGCATGCAAACTGTTTTCATTGCGGTGTTCTACATACCAAGCGATTGGTTGATTGTCACTGAGCTCTAATGCAACCGTAATATCAGGATAAGTGCGCTGCATCAAAGCGACATCAACAGAGTCAGCAATGGTATAGTCCAACGTCCCTTCCGCGACCATTTTCAATAGCTCATCACCATCTTTATTGTCGGTACTTTGCCATTCTAGATCGGGGTACTGCTGTTTAAGCTTATAGAGAGTTGCTTCATGGCTTGAATTCGTCGTCACCATAAGGCTGCCTGTTTGCTCGATGAGGTTATCGATGTCACGCGGCCGCCATTGACCATTTTTGTACACTAACACTTGAGTCGCGAAATAGTATGCTGGCGCGGGGAGGTAATCATTCATTCGTTCCGGTGTAATGGTCAGGCCTGCGGCAATAATGTCGACATCGCCGCGATCTAAAGTGGGAAATAGGCCGGATAAACCAAAGACGGGTTGCATTTCTAGCTTAACGTCGAGCTGCTCGGCCAGCATTGCTGCTAGCTGATAGTCAAGCCCAGTTGGGCCGTCTTGACCGATGTAGTAGGAGAGTTGGTTGTTGAGTGTGCCAACACGCAATACACCACGTTGGCGTATCTCTTCTATTTGGTTGTGCTGTATGGATTGATACTCGCACCCTTGCATAGCAAGCAGCACAAATAACAGGCCAATTAGCTTCATCCATTGGGAATGCTTTTCTGTATAATTCAACAGCTTTACTCTTCTATTACTTTTGAGTGTCTTTATACCAAACGCATAGATGAGAGCAAAGGACATTCAAAGACTAAACGATAAATTGACAATCATTCGCTTATTTTGGCATGAATTGAAAAAAATAACGCAAACGTTTGCTTTGGGTGTTACGCCGCTACACTTTTTCCCCTATAATAGCGCCGAAAACAGAGGTGAGTGCCATGCTGTTTATTCTGTTGCTTAGTATACATTAGTCACTGAACTTAGACATCATCGCACTACCCCTTTCTTCAATTGCTAATCGAGAGATGTATGCACATGGAAATTTTGCGAGGTTCACCCGCTCTGTCTGAGTTCCGCGTTAACAAGCTACTGACGCGTTGTGGCGAGCTTAACCTGCCTGTCACTGGTATTTACACCGAATTCATGCACTTTGCTGACTTGTCATCCCCACTAGACCCGAGTGAGCTAAGTAAGCTAGCGAGCCTACTACAGTATGGGCCAACTATTGCGGAGCATGAACCAACAGGCACACTTTTATTGGTGACTCCGCGCCCAGGTACGATTTCTCCTTGGTCTTCAAAATCAACTGATATTGCCCATAACTGTGGTTTAGAGAAAGTGTTGCGTTTAGAGCGTGGTACAGCCTATTACATTGAGACATCAGCAGAATTAAGTGAAGATCAGCTGGTTGAGTTAAAAGGTCTGATCCATGATCGCATGATGGAAGTGGTCTTTAGCGAACTAAATGCAGCACAAACCTTGTTCACTCAAGCTGAACCTGCGCCTAAACGTAGCGTAGATGTGCTTTCTGGTGGGCGTCAAGCATTGGAAGAGGCGAATATCGCATTAGGCTTGGCGTTGGCTGATGATGAAATTGACTATTTAGTTGAGAGCTTTATCAAACTGGGTCGCAACCCGAACGACATAGAATTGATGATGTTTGCACAGGCAAACTCTGAACACTGTCGCCATAAGATCTTTAATGCCGATTGGACCATTGATGGCGTTGAGCAAGAGAAATCCTTGTTCAAAATGATCAAAAATACGTATGAGACCCATGGTGATTATGTGCTCTCTGCGTATAAAGATAATGCGGCTGTTATGGAAGGATCTGCCGTGGGCCGTTTCTTCCCTGATGCCGAGTCACGTCAATATAACTACCATCAGGAAAACGCCCATATTCTGATGAAGGTTGAAACACACAACCACCCCACCGCGATATCACCTTGGCCGGGCGCGTCAACGGGGAGTGGTGGTGAGATCCGCGATGAAGGCGCGACAGGTATTGGTGGTAAGCCAAAAGCTGGGTTGGTGGGCTTTACTGTTTCTAACTTGCGTATCCCAGGCTTTGAACAGCCGTGGGAAAGCGATTTTGGTAAGCCGGGACGTATCGTAAACGCACTGGATATTATGCTGGAAGGTCCTCTGGGTGGTGCGGCATTTAACAACGAATTTGGTCGTCCCAATCTGTTAGGCTATTTCCGTACTTATGAAGAGAAAGTTACCTCTCATAACGGCGAAGAGATCCGTGGTTACCACAAGCCGATTATGATCGCAGGTGGTATGGGCAACATTCGTGAAGAGCACGTACAGAAGAAAGAGATCCCGGTCGGCGCGAAGCTGATTGTATTAGGCGGTCCAGCGATGAATATCGGTCTGGGCGGTGGTGCAGCATCTTCAATGGCATCAGGTCAATCGGCTGAAGATTTGGATTTTGCTTCAGTACAACGTGAAAACCCAGAAATGGAACGCCGCTGTCAGGAAGTGATCGATCGCTGCTGGCAGTTGGGTGATGACAACCCAATCGCGTTCATCCACGATGTGGGTGCCGGTGGCATCTCTAATGCACTGCCGGAGCTTGTCGATGATGGTGAGCGTGGCGGTAAATTCCAGCTACGTGATGTGCCAAATGATGAGCCAGGCATGAGCCCATTAGAGATCTGGTGTAACGAATCACAAGAACGCTATGTGATGGCGGTTGCTGCAGAAAACATGGCCGTATTTGATGCCATTTGTCAGCGCGAACGTGCACCGTATGCGGTTGTGGGCGAAGCGACAGAAGAGCGCCATTTAACCCTAGAAGATTCACACTTCGACGATACGCCAATTGATATGCCGCTTGATATCTTGTTGGGTAAGCCGCCGAAGATGCACCGCGATGTAACCACTCAAAAGGTACAGGGTGTTGAGCTAGACCGCACTGATATTGAGTTAGAAGAAGCGACACACCGTGTGTTACGTCTTCCAGCTGTGGCTGAAAAAACCTTCTTGATTACCATTGGCGACCGTACCGTAACGGGGCTGGTTGCACGTGACCAAATGGTAGGACCTTGGCAGGTGCCAGTTGCCAACTGTGCGGTAACGGCAGCCAGTTACGACACCTACCATGGTGAAGCGATGTCGATGGGTGAACGCACCCCTTCAGCACTGTTAGACTTTGGTGCGTCTGCTCGTATGGCGGTCGGTGAAGCTTTAACCAATATTGCCTCTGCTGATATTGGCGACTTGAAACGCATTAATTTGTCTGCTAACTGGATGTCAGCAGCGGGTCACCCAGGTGAAGATGCTGGTTTATACGAAGCGGTGAAAGCGATTGGTGAAGAGCTATGCCCAGCGTTGGGCTTAACGATTCCAGTCGGTAAAGACTCGATGTCAATGAAGACGAAGTGGGAGCAAGACGGCGAACAACGCGAAGTCACCTCGCCGCTATCATTGATCATTACCGCCTTTGGTCGTGTGGAAGATGTACGTAATACGGTGACCCCACAGCTACGTACCGATAAAGGTGACTCAAGCTTAATACTGATTGATTTAGGCCGTGGTCAGAACCGTTTAGGTGCAACAGCACTGGCGCAGGTGTATAAACAATTGGGTGATAAAGCCGCTGACGTTGATAGCCCTGAGCTATTGAAAGGCTTCTTTAACGCAGTGCAAACCTTGGTTCGCGACAATAAGCTAATGGCTTATCATGATCGTTCTGATGGTGGACTTTACACTACCTTGGCAGAAATGGCCTTTGCCGGTCACTGTGGCGTTAACGCCGATATTTCAGTGCTTGGCGATGACGCCCTAGCTATCTTGTTTAACGAAGAGTTGGGTGCGGTGGTTCAGGTCGCTGATGCGGAGCTGGATAACGTGCAAGCGGTTCTTGCAGCCCATGGCCTAAGCGCATGTAGCCATGTGATTGGTCAAGTGACCAATGAAGATGCGCTGCGTATTAACCGCGGAACAGAAACACTGTTAAATCAAAATCGTACTGAGCTACGGACGATTTGGGCTGAGATGACGCATAAGATGCAAGCAATGCGTGACAACCCAGTCGGTGCAGACCAAGAGTTTGCAGCGAAGAAAGACAACAATGATCCGGGTCTGAATACGCGTTTGAGCTTTGATATCAACGAAGATATCGCCGCACCGTTTATTGCGACGGGAGCGAAACCTCAAATGGCTATCCTGCGTGAGCAGGGCGTCAACTCGCACGTAGAGATGGCTGCAGCCTTTGACCGTGCTGGCTTTGATGCCAAAGATGTTCATATGTCTGATATTTTATCGGGTCGCGTGCAACTAGATGGCTTTAATGGTTTAGTGGCATGTGGCGGCTTCTCTTACGGTGACGTGTTAGGTGCCGGTGAAGGCTGGGCGAAATCGATTCTATTTAATAACAATGCGCGAGACCAGTTTGAAGGCTTCTTCCATCGTGAAGATACGTTTGCGCTGGGTGTGTGTAATGGTTGTCAGATGATTTCTAACCTACGCGATTTGATCCCAGGCGCTGATTTGTGGCCACGCTTTGTGCGCAATGAGTCGGAGCGCTTTGAAGCACGCTTTAGCTTGGTGGAAGTACAAGAGTCATCATCTCTGTTCTTTAACGGTATGGCAGGATCCCGTATGCCAATCGCGGTTTCTCACGGTGAAGGACGTGTTGAAGTGCGCAATGGTGAGCATCTAGCCAACATTGAACAGTCAGGGACAGTGGCACTACGTTACGTGGATAACTATGGCAATGTAACGCAAAACTACCCAGTGAACCCGAATGGATCGCCTAATGGTATTACTGGCCTAACCACAACGGATGGTCGCGTTACGATTATGATGCCTCACCCAGAGCGCGTCTTCCGTACCGTGGCGAACTCTTGGCACCCGGATAGCTGGAGCGAGAACAGTCCGTGGATGCGTATGTTCCGTAATGCCCGCGTTAACATCGGTTAAACGGATTGGGCGATGTTATCGCACTTTTCTTAATCAATAATAAGCCGCTGCGATTGCAGCGGTTTTTTTATTTGACCCAAAATGACAAGGTTGAGTTATTCACAGTAAATGGCATTGTGACCCTGCAGTATATTTGTGATAATAAAACGATAGCAGGCCAGTAAGCTTTACTCTAAAGGACGACAGTGATGAAGAAAATAGATGCCATTATAAAGCCATTTAAATTAGATGATGTTCGAGAGGCGCTGGCAGAGGTTGGCATTACCGGAATGACCGTATCCGAAGTAAAAGGATTTGGGCGTCAAAAAGGCCACACCGAACTTTACCGCGGTGCAGAGTACATGGTGGACTTTTTGCCTAAGGTTAAGCTAGAGATTGTGGTGGCTGATGATGTGGTAGAGCAATGTATTGATGCCATTATTGAAACAGCTCAAACGGGTAAAATTGGCGATGGTAAAATCTTTGTCACAGATGTAGAGCGCGTGGTACGTATTCGTACTGGAGAAGAAGACGAAGAAGCGATTTAGTTTCAGTTGTTATGTATTAATTGACAAAGAAAAGGCGCTGATAGCGCCTTTTTAAGTTACAGATAGGTATTCATTAAAAGGACATTATCGCTAGCCGAGTGGTTGTTCGGTGGCTGTCCAGTCAGAAAATGAACCATCGTAATTGCGAACGTTGCTGAATCCAGCGTGCTGCAACGCGTAAAATGCAACTGTGGAACGCACACCGCCAGTGCAGTAAACAACTATCTCATCATCTTTGTTAATGCCCTTTTCGGTCATCATTGCGGTGATGGTATCAGCATCCTTCAGTTTGCCATTATCAGCATAGAAATCTTTGAAGAAGGTATGAATTGAATTTGGGATGACCCCACGGTATTTTTCACCGTAGTTTTTTCTACCAGCATGCTCACTGGCTTCTCGAGTATCAAGTATTGTTACTTCGTTGATACGAGCGACGAGTTCATCAGTGGTGATATTGATGCTGTCATCCAAGGCATCAATGGCAAAGTCACTCACGCTATAATTTATGGCTTCTTGGCTCAATGCGTAGCCACTATTTTCCCAAGCAGTGATACCGCCATCTAGTATCTTGATCTCCATGCCTGCCGACTGCAGTGACCAAGCAACACGGGTTTCATCTCCCCAGGATTTAAGTGACTCAGTGTAGACAACAGCCGTTTGGTCTTGACGAACACCTTTGTGCTGTAGCAAATCTTGAATTTGCTCAGCTGCATTGAGCTGTCCCCAGCCTGGCTCAGTTGAAGCAACACTCATGTTGGATAAGTCTTGCCATGATAGTGAAATAGCGCCCTCGATATGACCGCCATTAAAGGCACGCTCCTCACGTACATCGATAAGCACCAGTTGTTCGTGATTCTCTTTGACCCAAGTTGGATTAACAAGTATGCCGTTCTCATTAGCGCTTAGGTCTAGTTCAGTTACTGACGGGGTGTCGTTGCAACCAGACAGTGCTATGACGCTAAAGCATAAAGTAAGTATACAGGTATTTTTGTTGTTCATTATGTATCTCAAGCTCATGTAAACAGGTATAGCGTATGCTACATAGAATAATTAATAACAAAGTTAATAAATGTCAAAAATTGATTGTATTAAGGCTATGTCATGTGATTAATGAAGTAAATGTTATTTTTATCAATGTTTTGAAGGGCAATTTACAGGTGTTACATTGACTATTGTTCCGCCAGCTTTGATCTGAGCGCTACGACCGTTATGAAGGAAGCCTGCTGTTTCTTAGTCTGAGATGTATTCGCGTGGTTTATGGTCAAGAATATAAAGTGAGAAGCTTGATGGGATAAAACTATATGTAGTTAATGTAAAGTTGCATCGGCAACCAAAAGGTAGGCTGCCGACTCAAAGGAGGGGGGAGATCTAAGGTAATGCGAGCTCTGTTTGATAACGACCCGGCTTGTGATTCATCGCTAAGACCATATTGAGCAATACGGCGCCGACAATTGAATACACCAGCATTATTGGGGTTAGCATAAAGAACGACGCAATCAAGATCGAACAGTCGATCACCATTTGCATTTTACCTGCCGAGATCCCGAACCTATCTTGGCAGTAGAGACAGAGGACATTAAATCCCCCCAAACTGGTTTGATGGCGGAATAGCATTAACATGCCCACGCCCATCAAAATACCACCGATCATTGCGCAATATAGAGGTTCAAGAGCTGCTTCTTTAAAGAATAGCGGGATATGATCCGCCATAACGGATACCAGTGCCCCCGAGATAAGACTGGTAATCGCAAAGCTCTTACCCATACGGAACCATGCGATAAGATAAAAAGGGCAATTAAAAAGGAAGTAAAGGGTACCAAAGGATAAACCGACGATATTGCTAGCCAGTAACGCTAGCCCGGTCGTACCACCAGTTAATAATCCGCCTTGTTGCAGGAAAAACACGCCCTGCGCAACGATAAAGGTACCAGTTAAAATGGCGATACAGTCTTCGATGAGGCTGTGTTTTCTGTCTTTCACGGTAAAACGCTCCATAAATCTGAGGCACGAATATTACCCTGAAACAGTAAGTTAAGAGTAGTCATTGGCAGATATCTCTTTACCGCTAGATGTCATTCATCTATTACGTTAAATGGCTATAAATCTTTACGCTTAGAGGGGGGAAGGAGCAAAACGCCGGTAGAATGTAATGGTGAGGTTACCTCTACGGGCAAATGAAAATCTTTCTATGTAAAAGTTAACTAAAAGCTACCTGCATTGGAATGAATTATGTAGAATGAAAACAAAATCATTGACGAGGCAAACGATTGCGTTGTGGTCGTTGCTGGCTTTCGCCTCGGGATGATATTGACAGGAATTGTCTATTTTAGTCTGAGTCAGGAGAGACAGATGTTAAAGCGTGATATGAATATTGCCGATTATGATCCCGAGCTGTTTGCTGCAATTCAGGAAGAGACGGCGCGTCAGGAAGAGCATATTGAACTGATTGCTTCAGAAAACTACACCAGCCCACGTGTAATGGAAGCGCAGGGGTCTCAGCTGACTAATAAGTACGCAGAAGGCTATCCAGGAAAGCGTTATTACGGTGGTTGTGAGTTTGTAGATAAAGCAGAGCAACTGGCGATTGATCGTGCTTGTGCCCTGTTTGGGGCAGAATATGCCAACGTTCAGCCTCACTCAGGTTCGCAGGCAAATAATGCCGTTTATATGGCATTGCTCAATGCGGGCGACACTGTGTTGGGAATGAGTCTGGCACATGGTGGTCACCTAACACATGGCTCCCCAGTTAACTTTTCGGGCAAGCTTTATAATGTGATCCCTTATGGTATCGATGAAAGTGGTCAAATTGACTATGCAGAAGTCGAAGCATTAGCCTTCGAACATAAACCGAAAATGATCATTGGTGGTTTTTCGGCTTATTCACAGGTAGTTGATTGGGCTAAAATGCGTGAAATCGCAGATAAAGTGGGTGCTTACTTCTTTGTCGATATGGCGCATGTCGCGGGTCTTATTGCTGCGGGGGTTTATCCAAATCCTGTTCCTCATGCCCATGTGGTAACAACGACAACCCATAAAACACTAGCGGGACCACGTGGTGGCCTTATCTTGTCTAACGCAGGCGAAGATTTGTATAAGAAACTGAATTCTGCAGTTTTCCCAGGTGGTCAAGGCGGCCCGTTGATGCATGTGATTGCAGCAAAAGCGGTGGCATTTAAAGAGGCAATGGAGCCTGAGTTTAAAGCGTATCAGGCACGTGTGGTTGAGAATGCTAAAGCCATGGTGGAAACATTTATTGCCCGTGGATACAAGATTGTATCGGGCAGTACAGAAAACCATCTTTTCTTGGTCGACTTAATTGATAAAAACATCACAGGTAAAGAAGCGGATGCAGCATTAGGTGCAGCGAATATTACGGTGAACAAAAATAGCGTACCAAATGACCCACGTAGTCCATTTGTTACCTCTGGCATTCGAGTTGGTAGTCCATCGATAACCCGTCGTGGTTTCAGTCAGGATGACGCAAAAGCGTTGGCTGGTTGGATGTGTGACATCTTAGATAATGTCGAAGATCAAGCGGTGATAGCACAGACAAAGGCGAAAGTATTAGATATCTGTTCACGCTTGCCAGTGTATGCATAACACCGAGAAAACAAATTAAAAGAGAAATAAAACGGCGCATTGGCGCCGTTTTTTCGTTTTTGGCGATTTTTTTGTCAATTGAGTACAGAAAACAGACGTTAACGTGGTAATTTTAATTAAGAGCTATCAGCGGTTTGGTATACTGAGCAAAAATAAAGGAGGCCATATGCATTGTCCATTTTGTGGCGCCAATGATACTAAAGTGATCGACTCGCGTTTGGTGGCAGATGGTCATCAAGTGCGCCGTCGTCGCCAGTGTTTGGCGTGTAGCGAACGTTATACAACGTTTGAAACGGCAGAACTATTGATGCCGAAAGTAATAAAATCCAATGATAATCGTGAACCGTTCGATGAAGATAAAATGCGCAATGGCATTACTCGAGCGCTAGAAAAACGCCCAGTTAGTACTGATGATATTGAACGTGCAGTTAATGCGATTAAGTCCAAGTTACGTGCCACTGGTGAGCGTGAAGTTGAGTCGGAGATGATTGGTAACCTTGTGATGGAAGCCCTTAAAGAACTCGATAAAGTGGCGTATATTCGTTTTGCCTCTGTGTACCGTAGCTTTGAAGATATTCGCGAGTTCGGTGAAGAAATCGCTCGATTGGAAAAATAGAAATGACAACGACGACGGTGTTTTCCCCGTTTGATGTGCAGATGATGCAACGCGCCTTGCAATTAGCCCAAAAAGGTCGCTTTACCACGTCACCAAATCCCCGCGTTGGTTGTGTGATCGTTAAAGATAACAACGTGGTAGGAGAAGGTTTCCATTATCGTGCCGGTGAACCGCATGCTGAGGTTTACGCATTGCGTGAGGCTGCCGAACAGGCCAAAGGTGCGACCGCGTATGTAACGCTCGAGCCTTGCTCGCACTATGGGCGCACACCGCCTTGCGCAGAAGCGTTAATTAACGCTCAAGTTGGCCGTGTTGTTTGCGCGATGCAAGACCCTAACCCGCAGGTTGCTGGTCGTGGTCTTAAGATGTTGTCAGATGCAGGCATTGAAACAACAACCGGTTTGCTAACGCAGCAATCGGCAGCATTAAACCCTGGGTTCATCAAAAAGATGGAACGAAATAAGCCTTATGTTCAGTTGAAACTGGCGGCTAGCCTTGATGGTAAAACAGCCTTGGCTAACGGAGAGTCCAAGTGGATTACTTCAGCGCCAGCACGCAGTGATGTGCAGCAATTTCGTGCCCAAGCAGACGCGATTCTTTCGACGAGTGCGACGGTGCTAGCTGATAATCCTCGTTTGAATGTTAGGCATGATCAACTGCCTCATTCGATACAAGCGGACTATCCAGACAGTGCTTTACGTCAGCCAGTAAAAGTGATTGTTGATCGCCAACAGCGCATTACACCGAGTTATGGGTGTATTGATGGTGAAGTAAGACTGATTTCAACGCAACCCCGCGAGGCCCTTTGGCCTGAAGGTGTGGAACATTGGGTTCAGGACGAATGGCACGTCTCAAAGATTATGGATGCGCTCGCTCAAAATAACCTCAATCAGGTTTTTGTTGAAGCAGGTGCAACGTTTGCTGGCGCACTGCTTGAGGCGCAAGCCGTCGATGAACTGATATTGTATTTAGCACCTAAACTGATGGGAGGCGATAGCCGCAGTTTGCTGGGCGCTTTGGGGTTGACAGCGATGTCAGCCGTGATTGATTTAACACTGACAGATGTTCGCATGGTGGGAGGGGATATTCGTATCATTGCCAAACCCATTTATGCACAGAACAATTAAGAGAGAGACATGTTTACCGGGATTATAGAAGCCGTCGGAACCATTACCGCGATGACGCCAAAAGGGGAAGATATCACGGTTACCGTTGATGCCTCAGGGTTGGATATGTCCGATGTTAAGTTGGGAGACAGTATCGCCACCAATGGCGTCTGTCTGACCGTTGTTAGCTTGTCTTCAAACAGCTATAGCGCAGACTTATCCAATGAAACATTAAAATTAACCGCGTTTAACCATTATAACGTCGGCCAAAAGGCCAATCTTGAGAAAGCGATGCTGCCTACCACCCGCTTCGGTGGACACATGGTCTCAGGTCATGTTGATGGCATTGCAACCGTTATCGAGCGAACAATGACAGGCCGAGCGATAGAGTTTTGGTTACAAGTACCGCCAACACTGGCAAAGTACATTGCACATAAAGGTTCTGTGGCTGTGGATGGGATCAGTTTGACGGTCAATGAAGTAAAAGATAATACCTTTAAGTTGACCATTGTTCCTCATACCGCCCAAGAAACGACTATCGAAAAGTTTAAACCCGGTACCAAAGTCAATTTGGAAGTCGATGTGATTGCCCGCTATCTAGAGCGCCTTATGTTAGGCGCTGAAGAGAGCAAGAGTGAGTCATCAGTGTCGATAGATTTGCTCGCCCGAAGTGGTTTTTTACGCTAATAAATAATAATTCTGAGGTAGTAATTAAATGGAACTAAGCAGTGCGGCAGAGATAATTGAAGATATTCGCCAAGGTAAGATGGTTATCTTGATGGATGATGAAGATCGTGAAAACGAGGGCGATCTTATTTTGGCAGCAGAAGCTGTTACGCCAGAAGCGATCAACTTTATGGCACGCTATGGTCGCGGCCTGATCTGCCTGACCCTAAGTAAAGCGCGGTGCAAGCAGTTGAATTTACCACTGATGGTACAAGATAACACCGAGCAGTTCAGTACCAACTTTACGGTTTCGATTGAAGCAGCACAAGGGGTTACCACCGGTATCTCTGCAGCCGATCGTGCGGTAACGGTGCAAGCTGCGGTGGCGAAGAATGCAACCCCAGCTGATATCGTGATGCCAGGACATATTTTCCCGCTTGAAGCGCAAGAAGGTGGTGTATTGACTCGCGCTGGCCATACTGAAGCAGGGTGCGACATAGCACGTTTAGCTGGATTTGAAGCAGCCAGTGTGATTGTGGAAATTTTGAATGAAGATGGCACGATGGCACGTCGCCCTGATTTGGAAGTGTTTGCCCAAGAGCATGGCTTGAAGCTAGGTACGATTGCGGATCTTATTGAGTACCGCATTGCCAATGAAACAACCATTGAACGTATTGGCGAATGTAAGTTGCCAACAGAGTATGGTGAGTTTGATTTGATCACCTACCGAGATACGATTGATAACCAAATTCATTATGCGCTGCAAAATGGGGCGGTAAAACCGGACGAAGGCACGTTGGTGCGTGTTCATCTACAAGATGTATTTAAAGACATACTGCATTCCGAACGCAGCAATGGTAGTCCTTGGAACTTAGCTAAGAGCATGCAGCGTATCGCCCAAGATAATGGTGTATTGGTCATTATTGGCCGTGAAGAGAGCCAAGAGAGCATTATCAATAAAGTCACTTGGTATGCAGCACAAGATAAACAGCAGCCACAAATCAAGACCAACCCGAAAGATACGAGTCGTCAGGTTGGCGTCGGTTCGCAAATTTTAGCTGACCTAGGGGTGAAGAAGATGCGTCTTCTCTCTTCTGCGAACCAGCGTTACCACTCCCTTTCAGGTTTTGGCCTAGAAATTGTGGAATATATCAGCGAGTAAGTTGGTTTAATATTTTGTATCATCAACGATGACGCTGATCGTTGATGAATTGTTTATAGCCGGAGTCTGTTAAAGTATGGTAGACTCCCGCGGTTTCCCGGTAGGTAATTCTATCGGGTCTAATTTCTTCACCGGAAACGTCACAGGAAGGCCCATGAAGGTAATTGAAGGCGCCATTGCGGCACCCAATGCGAAAATTGCAATTGTTATTGCTCGTTTCAACAGCTTTATCAACGAAAGCCTGCTGGAAGGTGCGTTTGACGCACTGAAACGTCAGGGTCAGGTAAGCGATGATAATATCACAGTGATCCGTTGCCCAGGCGCATATGAGCTACCATTGGTTGCTCAGCAGGTAGCAAAGAGTGATCGCTATGATGCGATTGTAGCCCTAGGCTCAGTGATCCGTGGTGGCACGCCCCACTTCGATTACGTAGCCGGTGAATGTAATAAAGGTCTGGCGCAGGTTGCGCTAGAGTTCAACACGCCAGTCGCTTTCGGTGTACTGACGGTTGATACCATTGAACAGGCCATCGAGCGCGCTGGAACCAAGGCTGGTAATAAAGGGGCAGAGGCTGCACTGAGCGCGCTTGAAATGGTTAATGTCCTGTCCCAAATTGAATCCTAAATGGGGGTTAGTGTGAAACCAGCCGCACGTCGTAATGCGCGCCACTTTGCTGCGCAAGCAATCTACTCTTGGCAAATTACCAAAGAGAATATTGCAAATATCGAACAGCATTTTTTGTCTGGCGATAAATTTGAAGAAGAAGAGCATCAAGCTGATGCGCCTGTATTAGCAGCACCTCATACAGACGTCGAATATTTTCGCGATCTGTTCACTGGTGTTGTGCTGAGCCATCAAGAGCTGGATAGCAAAATGCGTCCTTACCTGTCTCGTCCTCTGCAAGACTTGGATCAGATGGAATTAGCGCTATTACGTTTGGCGATGTATGAACTGCTAAAACGTGAAGACGTGCCATACAAAGTCGTGATCAACGAATGTATTGAACTAGCGAAAGCGTTTGGTGCTGAGGATAGTCACAAATTTGTGAATGGTGTGCTGGATAAGGTTGCTGTAACTTTGCGTAAGTAACCCTCTACATGCTAAAAAAGAAGGCCAGCCATGCTGGCCTTTTTGCTATTTTGGAAATGAACCATGTCACGGAATGAATTTTCGTTAATTACGCACTACTTTTCTCGTGCAGTAAAAGCAGACAGTGGGGTTGATCTCGCCGTTGGTGACGATGGTGCACTGCTCAGTGTGCCGCAAGGCGAACAACTGGTAGTCAGCACTGACTCATTGGTGGCTGGCACCCATTTTTTAGTGGATGCGAATCCTGTCTGGGTCGGACATAAAGCGTTAGCGTCGAATATTAGTGATATTGTCGCGATGGGAGCCACTCCGCGTTGGGTCTCGCTGGCACTAACACTGCCAAGCGTCGATGAACAATGGCTAACCCTTTTTTGCGAGGGCTTCTTTGCACTGATAGAGCGGTATAACCTCACTCTTGTTGGTGGGGATACGACACAAGGGCCATTAAGCATTACGGTAACAATACACGGTACTGTGCCGAATGGAAAAGCGTGGTTACGCAGTGGTGCTCAGGTGGGCGATGATATCTATATCTCAGCACCGCTCGGTGAAAGTCAGGCAGGATTGGATTATATTCTTGACCCTGATAGGCGTAGTGACGACAAAGAGTACCTAATCGCGCAACATTTTTGTCGCTGGCCGCGAGCAGAGTTAGTTGAACAGTTGCGTGGCAAAGTAAATAGTGCCCTTGATATCTCCGATGGGCTAGTTGCCGATCTGGGCCATATTTTAACAGCCTCATCGGTAGGTGCAGAGTTAGACATTAACTTGCTACCATTAACCGGCCCGCTATTGCGGCACAGTGCAAATAACCAAGAACTCGCATGTAGAACAGCGCTGTCTAGCGGTGAGGAGTATGCACTCTGTTTTACAGCGCCAGCAATGGCTGATTTGTCTGCCGCGCAGGTATATAAAATAGGCCGAATCAACGATAAAGCTGGGCAGTTAACGCTGCTGCAGGAAGGCATAGCGTTGAATTGGTCGTTAGATGGGTATGATCATTTTGGAGCCTAATGTGAATCCGAAGAAAAAACTGTCGTTAACCAACCCTTGGCACCTATTAGCGGTGGGGTTTGGTAGTGGTTTGTCACCAATTATTCCCGGTACGATGGGAACAGTGGCGGCGATTCCATTTTATCTTTTGTTGGTGCAGCTACCGTTGGCACTTTACCTACTGATCACTGTTATTGCTGCAGTGGTTGGCATTAAAATTTGTGGTCGTACCGCTGATGATATGGGCGTACATGATCACGGCAGTATTGTTTGGGACGAATTTGTCGGCTTTTGGCTGGCGATGGCCTTTGTTCCTGTTGTGAGTTGGCAATGGATATTGGCTGGATTTATTCTTTTCCGTATTTTTGATATGGCTAAACCGTGGCCGATTGGCTGGATAGATCGCCATGTTCATGGTGGGTTTGGCATCATGGTCGACGATATTGTGGCTGGTGTGATGACCATTGCTTGCTTGTGGGTTGTCGATATCTACTGGTTATAATATCGGCGTATTCGCGAGTGATGAGCGAATGCAAACATTAAAAACGCCAGCGATATGCTGGCGTTTTTGTATTCCCATTTCGTGGTCTATGTGCGACTGAGCGTTGGTTATAGGGCAATGTAGTCGCGGATACGACGCTCAATGCCTTCACCATCCAGCGCTAACATGCGGTGTAGCTCTTGTTGCGTGCCCTGCTCAATGAAGCGGTCAGGTAGACCGAGAGTGAGAACCGGTTTGGGCTGCTTATGGGCCATTAGGTATTCGATAACACCCGCTCCCGCGCCTCCATTAATGGCATTTTCTTCTAGCGTCACCAAAACATCATGTTGGCTGGCTAGCTCGTTGATGAGCGTTTCATCCAGAGGTTTAACAAAGCGCATATCTGCGACCGTTGCGTTTAAGGCTTCTGCCGCTTCTAGTGCATTGGGCATCAATGTGCCAAAGTTAAGGATGGCAATCTTGCAGCCTTTTCGCACAATGCGACCTTTACCGATTGTCAGCGCTGTCATCTCATCTTCAATGTTAACGCCACTACCGCCGCCGCGAGGGTAGCGCACTGCACTTGGCCCTTGATGTTGGTGGCCAGTATAGAGCATTTGCCGACACTCGTTTTCATCACTCGGCGTCATAATAACCATGTTAGGAATACAGCGCATAAAGCTGAGGTCGAACGCACCTTGGTGTGTTTGGCCATCAGCACCGACGAGACCACCGCGATCAATCGCAAACATTACTGGCAAATCCATAATGGCAATATCATGAATAAGCTGATCATAAGCTCGTTGTAGGAAGGTGGAGTAGATGGCGACAACTGGATGATAGCCACCAATCGCCATGCCAGTAGCAAGCGTTACAGCATGTTGTTCAGCGATAGCGACATCAAAATACTGTTCTGGGAACTCTTTCGAAAAACGTACCATGCCCGAACCTTCACGCATGGCAGGCGTGATCGCCATTAATTTACTATCACGAGCGGCCATGTCACATAGCCAATCCCCAAAAACGTTAGAATAGGTTGGATGAGCGCCAGATGAAGCTGGTAAGGAATCTTCGTTCGGGTCAAATTTAGGCACACCGTGATAACCAATCGGATCTTTTTCGGCTGGTGCATAACCCTTGCCTTTTTTGGTCATAATGTGAAGGAACTGTGGCCCTTTCAAATTGCGCATATTCTTTAAAGTTTTTACAAGCTCTTCGACATCATGGCCGTCAACGGGGCCTATATAGTTAAAGCCCAGTTCTTCAAAGAGCGTGCCTGGCACAACCATGCCCTTTATGTGTTCTTCAGCTCGGCGAACCAGCTCTTTGATAGGTGGCGCGCCAGAGAGGACTTTCTTACCGCCTTCTCGAATTGAGGCGTAGACATTCCCAGATAAGATTTGTGCTAAACGGTTGTTGAGTGCGCCAACATTTTCTGAAATTGACATTTCATTGTCGTTTAGAATAACAAGCATATCGGAATGCACGTCGCCAGCGTGATTCATGGCTTCAAATGCCATTCCAGCCGTAATCGCGCCATCACCAATAACACTGACGACTTTACGACCTAGCCCCTCTTTTTCTGCCGATATCGCCATGCCCAACCCAGCACTGATGGATGTAGAAGAGTGACCAACGGACAAAACGTCGTATTCACTCTCTTCGCGCCATGGAAATGGGTGCAGACCGTCCTTTTGTCGAATGGTCGGCATCGCATCGCGGCGGCCAGTGAGGATTTTATGTGGGTAAGCTTGATGGCCCACGTCCCAAATTAGACGATCGAAGGGGGTGTTATATACGTAGTGGAGTGCAACTGTAAGCTCAACGACACCTAAACCAGAAGCGAGGTGCCCACTGGATTGACTGACAGAGTTGAGTAGATAGGTGCGTAGTTCATTACACAGTGTCGGTAATGCATCACGAGAAAGAAGACGCAAATCCTCAGGGGTGTCAGCTCTAGCGAGAGTGGGGTATTTTGCTATATCGAGAGTCATAATATCAGCGCTGCTATTTTTTTGATTATTTGTTGCGCTCGATGACATATCGGGCGAAAACTTCTAATTTTTCAGTATTATAAGGTATTTGCTCTAGCGCGTGTAGCGCTTGTTGGTGTAGGCGTAGTGCTTTATCGGTAGCCGCGCCTAGCCCCAAGAGAGCTGGGTAGGTACTTTTATGCGCCTCAAGGTCTGAACCTTGTGGTTTACCTAATGTTTCAGTATCGCCGATAATGTCTAGAATGTCGTCCTGTACTTGGAAAGCCAGTCCGATTTTATCAGCAAAAATATCAAGCTGCTCCAGCGTTTGTGTTGATACATCACCGCTGGAAAGCGCCCCCAGTTTAACGGCACAGCGAATCAGAGCGCCCGTTTTGTGACGATGTATTCTTTCTAAATGTGTGAGTGCGACTTGCTGATCTTCAGCTTGTAAATCTAATGACTGCCCTAAGCACATGCCAGCGGCACCGGATGCTTTGGCGAGTGCAGCAATCATCTCAATACGCTTGGCATTTTGACGCATTCGTCCCGTTGCGAGGATATCAAAGGCCAATGTTTGTAAAGCGTCGCCAGCAAGAATTGCTGTTGCTTCATCAAAAGCGCGATGACAGGTTGGTTGGCCACGACGTAAATCATCATTATCCATGGCGGGTAAGTCGTCATGGATCAGAGAGTAGGCATGAACACACTCAATAGCGGCAGCAGCGGCATCCAAATCTTCCTTTGCGGTGCCGAACATTTCACCCACACTGTATACCAGAAATGGGCGCGCGCGTTTCCCGCCAAGCAGTGCACCGTGGCGCATGGCTTGAACAAGTGACCCATTTTGATCAGGGAGTTGCTCTAGCCAATACAGCAGCTGTTGGTTATTTCGCTGTTGATAATCACTTAGGATCGTATTTAGAGAAATTGATTCAGTCACGTTGATACTCTTCAAGCGGGGCGCTATCGTCTGCCTTCATCAAGATTTCAATTTTTTGCTGTGCTGCTGTCAGGGTGTGTTGTCCCTGACGCGCTAATGCAATGCCACGTTCAAATCTTTTTAAGGCATCATCTAGTGCCAGCTCACCCGATTCCAGTTGAGTAACGATTTGCTCAAGCTCAGATAATGTTGCCTCAAAGCTCATATTTTCTGGTTTTTTGTTTGCCATCGTCTCGTTTCTGCCCGTGATAAAGTAGGTCGTAAAGTTAGCACAGTATTTATATTGCTAAATTATGTCATGCCAATGTGGGTGAGTGCCACTATTTCATAGATTAAATCTACGTTGAAAGAATAAAGATTAAATTCCCCGCGATAGCTGCCGATAAAACAATAAAGCGGTAGAATAGCCCGCGATGTATATGCGGTACGTAAAAGGGGAGTTAGTGTGGACTTAGCAACGCTGATTGGGCTTATTGGAGCCTTTGGATTCATTATTATGGCAATGATCCTAGGTGGAAGCCTTGCCATGTTTGTTGATTTGCCATCATTTTTAATTGTTTTTGGTGGCAGTCTGTTTGTAGCGTTGATGAAGTTTAATCTTGGGCAGTTTCTTGGCGGTTTTAAAATTATGGGTAAGGCGTTCTTTTTTAGAACGGATAGGCCTGAAGATTTGATCGCGCAGATCGTTGAGATGGCTGATGCAGCAAGAAAAGGGGGGTTTTTAGCCCTAGAAGAGATCGAGATATCTAACAGTTTTATGCAAAAAGGTATCGATTTATTAGTCGATGGGCATGATGCTGACGTAGTAAAAACCACCTTATTAAAAGACATTGCAATGACGAATGAGCGTCATGAGCAAGGCGTGAGCATTTGGGCCAAACTGGGGGAGATTGCTCCAGCCATGGGGATGACTGGTACCTTAATTGGTTTGGTTGCGATGCTCTCTAATATGGATGATCCTAAATCAATTGGCCCTGCAATGGCGGTGGCATTATTAACCACACTGTATGGCTCGATGTTTGCCAATATGGTGTGCCTGCCGATTGCCGACAAGCTCTCTTTACGTAAAGAAGAAGAGAAGTTGAACCGACGTTTGATTATGGATGGCGTATTGGCGATTCAAGATGGACAAAATCCGCGTGTGATTGACAGCTTTTTGAAGAATTACCTCAATGAGAAAAAACGCACCGTAGACGCTGACATTAACTAGGAGAACCGAGATGGACTCACCTGTAAAGTGTAAGTGTAAACCGGGAGCTCCGCAGTGGATGGCAACATTTGCAGATTTGGCGACGTTGCTAATGTGCTTTTTTGTCTTGCTACTCTCTTTTTCAGAGATGGACGTGCTTAAATTTAGACAAATTGCGGGATCGATGAAGTTTGCTTTTGGTGTGCAAAATGCGCTGGAAGTGAAAGACATACCCAAAGGCACCAGTGTTATTGCTCAAGAGTTTCGACCGGGCCGTCCAGAGCCGACCCCCATTGAAGTGATTATGCAACAAACCATAGATATGACAAAGCGGTCACTTGATTTCCACGAAGGGGAGATGGAGCGAGCGCGAGGAATGCAGCGTGATGTCGGTAAACTTGCCGGAGGACAAGTGGAAGTGGCCGCCCCAAGAGATAATGACAGTCAAGATATCGAGCAAGCGCAGCGTCAGCGCCAACTGGCTGATGTGATTGAAAATGCGTTGCAACGTGACATCGCGGAGGGGACGATTGAACTGGAGTTATTGGGGCAGCAGTTGGTCATTCGAATTAAAGAGCAAGGGGCGTTTGCATCTGGATCCGCCTTTTTACAACCTAAGTTTCGGCCATTAGTGCGTCAAATCGCCTTGTTGGTGAGTGATGTGCCAGGTGAAGTGACAATTATGGGACACACTGACAGCAGTCCATTTGACTCTGAACTCTACCGGTCAAACTGGGATCTCTCTGCACAGCGAGCGGTCTCGGTAGCCCAAGAGATGGAGAGCGTTCGTGGCTTTGATCATCGCCGTTTACGGGTGATCGGAATGGCCGATACCGCACCGTTGAGTGATAGCACAACGGAAGAGGGACAGCGTATAAATCGTCGGGTAGAGATTGCGATACAGCAAGGAAAACCGCATTACAGTGATCCAGTGTCTTCTCAAAATGACGCAGATAGATAGAAACTGGCTTTATTGACACTGAGTGCGTGGCTTTTATTGTGGTGATGAGTTCACCAATTCCTGTGCATAGGGTATAATCCGCGCCTTTGTTTAGCCTCAAGTAGCGAAGCGTGATATGAAATTTATTGTTAAACCGCATCCAGAAATTTTTGTAAAAAGCGAATCTGTGCGTAAGCGTTTTACCAAGATACTGGAATGTAACATCCGTATTATCCTGCAACGTAAAACGGACGCTGTTGCGGTCTACAACCGTCGTGATCATATAGAGGTCGTTGCCCAGGACTCTTCGCAGCGCGAATTGATTCTGGAAGTTTTAACGACAACGCCGGGGATTCATCACGCGCTGGAAGTTCAGCAAAGTGAGTTTACTGATCTGCATGATATTTATGAGCAGACGCTAGCCCTTGTCCGTGATCAGATCGAAGGTAAAACATTCTGTGTGCGCGCCAAACGACGCGGAAAGCATGACTTCACCTCGATTGAGTTAGAGCGTTATGTGGGTGGTGGTTTGAACCAAGCGGTAGAAACGGCTTCGGTGAAACTAAAGAAACCTCAAGTCACCGTTAACATTGAAGTCGCGAACGAAAAACTGAATCAAGTTTTGGCGCGTCACAAAGGTTTGGGTGGTTTCCCTCTAGGGACACAAGAGGATGTATTGAGCTTGATTTCGGGTGGATTTGACTCCGGTGTATCGAGCTACTTGCACATTAAGCGTGGCAGTAAGGTTCACTACTGTTTCTTTAATTTAGGTGGTCCAGCCCACGAAATCGGCGTTAAGCAGGTGTCATCATTCCTTTGGAATAAGTATGGGTCGTCTGCCAAAGTTAAATTTATCTCGATTGATTTCGAGCCGGTTGTGGCTGAAATTCTTGAAAAGATCGATGATGGCCAGATGGGCGTTGTATTGAAGCGTATGTTCATGCGTGCCGCAGGTAAAGTGGCAGAGCGTTTTGGCATTCAAGCGCTGGTGACTGGTGAAGCGTTAGGGCAGGTATCGAGCCAGACGTTAACCAACTTACGCCATATTGATGGTGTGACTGATAGCCTGATCCTTCGCCCATTGATTAACTGGGATAAAGAAGACATTATCGATGTGGCGCGTAAAATTGGTACTGAAGATTTTGCCAAAACGATGCCAGAATTCTGTGGTGTGATCTCGAAGAGCCCGACAGTCAAAGCGGTTAAAGAGAAGTTGGAAGCTGAAGAGGCGAAATTCAACTTCGCACTGTTGGATGACGTAGTGGCGAACGCCCGTGTCATGGACATACGCAAGATCGATACGGAGAGCTTAGAACAGGCTCCTGAGGTTGAGCAAGTCGAGAAAATTGAAGAGAATGCCGTCGTACTTGATATTCGTAGCCCTGATGAAGAAGATGAAAATCCATTAGAGTTAGATGGCATTGAAGTGAAGCATCTGCCTTTCTATAAATTGGCGACACAGTTCGGCGATCTTGATCAATCAAAGACTTATCTTTTGTATTGTGATCGTGGCGTTATGAGCCGCTTACAGGCGCTGTACTTGCAAGAAAACGGTTTTGCGAATGTAAAGGTTTATCGCCCATAGCCATTGCTGCGTTTTAACCTACGTTGATCGTCATCATAAGCCCATCCCATCAGGATGGGTTTTTTTTCATCTGCCGTAACACTCTCTTACACTCCCAATTTGCAACCTCTATTAGCTTTAGCTAATGTACTCTTTAATTAAGTCAATGCTAAATTAGTAAAGGTTAATGATGAGTGCAGTATATCAAGTGAAAGCTAACCGCATTTTTACGTCAGTAAGGAAGTATGGTTATCTCTATTCTTTGTTGGTAGCGATAGGTGGGCTCTATTTCCCGCGTTTGGGACTAAGCGTCATGGCTGTGATGTTGGGGTTATTGCTTTTCTCGTTTTTTAAGGGACGTTACTGGTGTGGGAATGTTTGCGGTCATGGCAGCTTATACGATCATTTATTGCTGCCGTTTAGCCGCAATCGACAAGCCCCAGCCTTTCTTCGCTCCAAGCTGTTTGCTATCGCTTTTTTGGGGTGGTTTTTCTTTAACTTTAGCCGTCGTATTTGGGGTGTTTTCTTAAACTACAGTGTAGATAGCTCGCAATTTTGGGATGGCTTGGGGCTGGTCTTTGTGATGACGTATATCTCTGTTACGCTCATTGGGTCTACGTTAGGGTTAACCATTCACCCACGGACGTGGTGCCATTTTTGTCCAATGGGCTCGATGCAAAAAGCGATGTATAAGCTGGGTCGTAAAAGTGGCGTAACACGCTATACCGATGAGAAAGTTTCATTAATTCAACCGGATTTATGTCACAAATGCGGCAAGTGTGCGCGAGTTTGTCCAATGCAATTATCACCGTATACGGAGTTCTCTCACCAGCAGCAGCTAGACAACCCTAATTGTATCCGTTGTTCTACGTGTGTTGAAAACTGCCCGGCAGGAATTTTGGCTTTGGCCACAGAGCAGACGGTAAAGCTTATTGATGATGTTACGCCTGTATCACCGGTTGGTGAGCGCAGAAAGCGTGTGAATGCGACGATTGTAGAGATGAATGCGCTTGCACAAGATGTGCGTGAAATTTGGTTTGAAACGGAACAAGAGCTTGATTATCACGCTGGGGACTTCTTGTTAGTTCGTATTCAATCTGAGCCGCACGAGCTATTTAGGGCCTACTCAATATCGTCTTACAACCAGCGTGATAAACGAGTGAGTGTGACAGTTAAATATGTTCCAAATGGTTATGGCAGTGAGAGAGTGTTCGAGCAGTTTACGTTAGGTTCACCAGTTGTATTAGAGGGACCACTTGGGCATGAACTGCATGTTGATCCCGCTGCGGAGAATATTGTACTTGTGGGAGGAGGGATTGGCATTACTCCATTTAAAGCCGTGGTCGAATCGTTATTGGATAAGCCGGTGGCGGTGACGCTAGTGCATGGTGCCAATCGAGAAGAAGATCTCATTTATGCTGCGCTATTTGCACGCTGGGCGGAGCAGTATCCTCGTTTTAACTATTTACCTGTCGTGAGTAATGACACACAGTGGCAAGGTAGACGCGGCTTCGTCACTGAGCACTTTTCTGCCATTGAAAAGTTAGAAAACAGTAAAGTCTATATGTGCGGACCAAAGCCGATGGTAGATGCATCACGCGCAGTGCTGCAACAGCAAGGGGTACAGGAAGGCGCTATTTTTGCCGAGAGTGCTTAGCGCCTCACCAAAGAATAGGGTAAGGCGCTCGACCGCTGAGTTTAGGAAAACTCACACCAACTGAAAGTTAGGCCTGATAGTCTTTGCCAAGGACAGTGTAATTCATATTGGGCCATACGATCATCGCCTCCGCCACCTCAGCGGCTTTAGCTTTGCCCGCCAGTTTGACAATAATTTCTAACGCAAATTCCTGCGACGTCCCAGGCCCTTGGCTAGTGAGCAAGTTATGGTTCACATCGAAGAAGACCCGTTTGGTGCGCCAGCGATCCGCGGGGATCTGGTCCACGAAATCAGGGTGACATGTCATTAGTGCCTCTGGATATAGGTTGTGATGCTCCAATACCAAGGCAGGTGCTGCACAGATGGCGGCAAGCAATTTACCGTCATACTTATGTTGAGTAATAAACTCCACAAGAAGCGGGTTGTCCCGAAAACACTCAGCCCCCGCTTTCCCGCCAGGCAAGACAATTGCATCATATTGATTATCGGCGATATCGACCAGACGTGTATCAGCGACGAGTTTTATGCCACGAGAGCCTGGCATGATCAGCGCTCCATCTGAGGCAACACTGGCGAGAGTGACATTGAATCCGGCGCGGATCAGCATATCAGCGGCATTAATCGCTTCCATCTCCTCTGTACCGGGTGCGATACAGATAGCGACATTAATTGTGGTCATAATTTTGTTCTCGTTGCTTTATTTTAAGCCAGAGTTGCTCGTTCTCTGGCACTGAAATGTGGTGTGCTTGTGCACGCTTGATGACATACCCGCTAATATAGTCGATTTCACTGCAGCGTTGGTGATGAATATCTTGATACATGGACGAAAAGTTGTCAGCGGTGGCTAATATAACCTGTTTAACCTTGTTAAACAGCGCTGTAGGGGAACAGGAGTACCCTTCCGCCGCCATAACTTGTGAGACTTCTTCACAAATGACGAGTAATTGACGTTGGTATTGAGGCTGTTCTAGGTCGCCATTTCGAATCCCATTTATGGCGGTGAGTGGGTTAATGGCGCAATTAATGGCCAGCTTTTGCCAGCGTCTCATCGCGATATTGTCATCCCATAAGCAGTGTTTCATTGCGCTTGAAAATATCGAAGTGATGACATCAGGTGATGGGTGAGCGTCTGTTAGTGCCCCTATGTAGGTTTCGCCCCATCCGGTGTGTTTGATATGCCCCAGGGATAATCGGCGCGCCGCCAGTGATGTCGAGGCAAACAGTATGGGGTTGTTTGGAAAACCCTTAGTGATATTAGAGGCGGTACCCATGCCATTATGGCAAAGAACGATGGGAGTCGTTATTGGCAGTGTATTGCTTAAGGCACTCAGTGCAGATTCGACTTGAAACGCTTTAACGCAGACGATTAGCATCTCGCATCGTAACAGTGGTTGGTTAACTTTTACGGGGTAGTCGTGTGCCGTTCCGTCTAGATGACGAATATTGATGTGGCACGGATGAGGGCTACGGGTGATTAAGTTAATTTGGTGGCCATGCTGCTGTAATAAGCCAGCCAATAGCGAACCTATCGCCCCGGCCCCAAGTATAGCAATGTTCAACGCGTTGCTTCCTTTTGGTACGTTGACTATTACTTTACCATATGAAAACAGGCGCCGCAGCGCCTGTTATTTTCAACAACAACGATAGATTAGAACTTGTACGTTGCTGCTATGTAGTGTGCAAAGCCTGTGCTCTTGAATGCATCGGTGTCTTTAATGCCATAAACGTCTTTATAGGCTTTGAGACCATAACCAACCGAGTAACGATCTGAGTGCCAGTATAGGCCGTTGAACATCACGCCACCATTACTTGAGCTAGCATACTCATCTTTCATACCAAATTGGAAATCAATGTAGCCTTGATAAGCGACGAATGACCCATTATCGAAAAAGTGAACCGGTTTAAACCAGTTAGTTGAGATTTGGTAACCGTTCCAATCTTTTACGTTTGAATCGTAATTACCGTACAGGTTTAAGCCGATCTTGCCAAGCCATGGCACCATAACATCCGAGCCTAGACCAATTTTTTGCTGGTTTACGCCGAACGTACCAATTTGGTTGCCATCGGAATCTTCACCGAGATTACGGCCGTTGACCCCGTCCCATGTAATTTCAGAAGCAACATATAGCTCTTGTACTGGCCCAAAAGAGAGGTCTTTCTTGGTAAGTGCATCGATAGACATACGCGGTGCAAACTTCATAAACATTTTTGCATCGGCATTGGCTTTATCGCTGCTTGAATCGCTGGTCAGGTTAAAGACATCAACATAGCCATAAAGATCAAAAATCCCTGAGCGACCACCAAACTCCATTTCCATGTAGTCATGGCTTGACTCACCAGGCAGTTCATCAAATGCATACATGAGATTAAATTGCATCCATTTGTAATCGTTTTTATGAATATCATCAGAATAATCAGCGGCAATTACAGGTGCTGCTGTGGCGGCAAAGATGCTCATTGCTAATAGTGTTTTACGCATAATGCTATTCTCGGTCCGTTGTGTAATGTATGTATCGCGTACTGGTATCACTGCGATGAATGTTATGGCGGCATTTTATTGGTTTGAGTCACAAAAATAAATGCAACGTTAAAGCAGAAATTATTTAAATGTGAACTCGATCGCCTGTAATGGATTTCATCCTAGATGGAAACGTGATGTCGATCTCCTTTTAAAGTTGGATTAAGTTTAAAATTTTGTTGTTAGTATAGTTAAAATAACGTTTCTAGACAGTCGGGGCTGGTTTAATGTGAGATTGTTTGAGTGAACAGGGATTATGTAGCAACAGACAGCGTGTCTGTTGCCATATCGGTTATTGATTGGGGGATGAGACGGGAAGGCGATTGACTAGATAGATTAATAATAGGACAGGGAAACCAATCAACGCAGAGGTAAAGAAAAACACATCATAGCCAAACCTATCAACATAAAGACCGGAGAAACCGGCAACGAATTTAGGAAATAGCAACATAATCGAACTGAAAACCGCATATTGAGTGGCGGAAAAAGCAACATTGGTCAAGCCAGAAATATAGGTAATGAACGCCGCTGTAGCGATACCAGCCCCGAGATTGTCGGCTGAAATGACCAAGGTGAGCATTGCAATACTCGGGCCCGTATACGATAACACGACAAACAGCGCATTAGTGATCGCTGCAACAATCGCGCCGAGAGTGAGGATTTTTATGGTACCGAAGCGATTGACCAGTATTCCCCCAAACCCCGCACCAAGCAGTGTCATAATTACGCCGTAAATTTTCGATATTGAAGCCACTTCCGTTTTGCTAAAGCCGACATCAACATAGAAGGCGTAGGCCATGACGCCCATAACAACATCGGAGATGCGATAGGTCGCAATCAGGGCCAATATCAATAGCGCGCCTTTGCCATGGCGTTGGAAAAAATCAGCAAAGGGGAGGTAGACAGCAGAATAGAGCCAAGAGAGAAAGCGGGCTTTTCTGCCATGCACACCTTTTTGTTCTAACCGCTCTAAGAAACTGGCTTCTTGATCTTCAATCGCCTTCATGTTGATGCTTGGCTCTTTTATCAGCAAGGTAGTGATAATACCAACCAGCATAAATGAGGCCATCACAAAGTAGGCCCAACGCCAACCAGTGATAACATATTCGTTATCGGATCCTAACCAAGCCGAAATAGTCAGTGCCCCTGCACCGGCTAAAATCATAGCAAGACGGTAACCCGTCATGTAACTGGCGGCAAGGGCAGCTTGTAATCGTTCTTCAGCCAGCTCAATTCGATAAGCATCGATGACGATATCTTGCGTTGCCGATGCAAATGCGACCATCAGAGCAAAGAGCGCAAGCAGGGGAAGTTGGTAGGAGGGATCGCTCATCCCCATGCCAATGAGAGAGAGTGTGATGATCAGTTGTGAAAGCAACATCCAGCCACGACGTCGCCCAAAAAGACGGGAAAATAACGGCAATGGGAAACGGTCAATTAATGGTGACCAGACCCACTTAAACCCATAGGCAAGACCAACCCAACTGAAAAATCCAATTTCAGTTCGACTGACATCCGCTTCTCGCAACCAAAAAGAGAGCGTGCCAAAAACTAACAAAATCGGCAGGCCAGAAGAAAACCCCAAAGAGAGCATAATGAGCACTTTCTTTTCGAGATAGACGCGCCATCCTGTCGGCGTCGTTTGTGTTTGCATGGAAATTACCTAGTTGGTTGCACTAGCATCAGTATACCGAGCTAGAAGTATTGTTGAGTCTCCCTTGTGTAAAAGATAAGAAAAAAGAGCCACTAATGTGGCTCTTTGGTGTACAGATCACGCTTTAATTACTCGTCCAAGACTCGAATGGAGTGAATAATAATCGGTTCAACCGGTACATCACTCATTCTTTGCTTGCGTTGCGTTGGACTTGCTGCGATCGCATCTATCACTGCCATACCAGACGTGACTCGACCAAAGACGGCATAGCCTGGTTTGGCAGCACTGCCGTCAAGAAAGGTATTATCAACAACATTAATAAAAAACTGGCGCGTGGCAGAGTCAACAACTTGGGTACGTGCCATTGCAATGGTTCCGCGTTGGTTACTTAATCCGTTCGTTGATTCATTTTTTATGGGCGCCTGAGCCGGCTGTTGTTTTAGGTCGACATTAAAGCCTCCCCCTTGAACCATGAACCCGGGAATAACACGATGGAAAATAGTGTCGCTATAGCTGTTGTTATTAACGTACTGCAAGAAGTTAGCGCTGCTAATGGGGGCATTTTGCTCATCAAGCTGAATCGTAATATCACCAAGGTTTGTTTTTACTTCAACAGATGTTGCCAATACTGCAAATGAACTCAACAGTCCAACGGCCATTATTCCTAATTTGTGTTTCATAGGTTCTCCACAATATACGTATTAAGTTCAGAGTCATTGCTTATTTCAGACAGCACATTGCTCATTAGGTTGCTGAGAATAGCACTCATGTCATCGACCGATGCACTGCCTAGGCCTGATGCACTAGAGTTTCCGGTAAAGCGTTTAACAAACTTGCCTTTATTGCTTTCAACGACCACCTGAACATGCGCTTTGGCGACCATTTCATGCTTTATGACACTGTGCTGTACGTTTAACAGTGCGTCTAAAATGTCGACTCGCATTGTTCCTGTACTACTATTGCTTACCAGATAGTCTTGTTCGGTCAGCAATTGGACTAAAGCGTCTTCAAACGTAACTCGCAAGCTTTGCTTGGCATGTAGCGGCGTTTTTTGTTCACGCCCAGTATCAACCAAAGCAAGAAATTGTGCGCTGCGTAAATCTTGAGTTTGCACACTGATGGCAGTGCCTTGGCCGTTGTTCTCGATGCTAATTTGCGGATCTAACTGTAGTACAAGCTGGGGATCAGATGGCGCTGAACAGGCCGTTAGAGCCAAAATGCCAACCGCCAGTACAAGCTTCTTAATCATGGTGTCTTCCTTGTTGGTGTTTTTCTGCCTCAAGAATAACGAATTTTTGGTTTGAGGCAATTGTCTTCACGTTTCCGAACAGACGTTTAAGCTTAATATGATAACCCAAATGGCGATTACCAATAATGCGTAGTTTCCCACCAGGTTTGAGAACGTGTTTGGCATCACAGAACATTTGCCAAGCAATATGGTCGGTAATGGCATTTTGTTGATGGAAGGGAGGGTTACAAAGTACCCAGTCGGTAGAACTGGCTGGCATGTCGGTTAGGCAGTTATTCACCTTAGCTTTCAGCTGTTCGTGACGTTGCAAATTGCGCGAGGCGTTGTAATTGGCAGAGGCAACTGCCATGTAGCTTTCATCGACACAGGTTATGTCTGCCTCAGGGTTTAGTCTGGCGGCGTGCAGGCCGATGACGCCATTGCCGCAGCCAAGATCAATAATGTGCTTTGCTTGAGCGTCTTGAGGAAGGTGCTCTAAGAAAAAACGTGCCCCTATATCTAATTTCTCTCCGGCAAAGACATTGGCGTAGTTCGATAGAGATAGTTGGTATTCTGGTACTGTCCAGTTCAACATAGCGGGCGTAATAGCTTGACGTCTTCCGTCTGGTTGGCAGTAGATTAGCCGCGATTTTTTTACGGCCAATGATGTTGTGGTGTCACCAAGGTGCTTCTCAAACATTTTTAATGTGGAAGAGTGGATTTCTTTCACTTTTCCAGCCGCAATGACCTGGCAATCACTCGGTACAGAAGCCGCGATTTGATCGAGCTGCCAACACAGTAAGCGGTTATTCTTCGGCACTTTGATGATGACCAACTGAGCGTTGTCAGGTAATGCGCTCAAGCTATCAAGGTAGTTCGGCTCAGTACACTGATTCAGTTGGACATTGTGCCGACATCCTTGGTGAGAAATATAGGAATCACTGATGTTAAAGACGTGCTGGTGGGAAGAAAACCATAGTGATAATGCACCAAAGCTGTCATTAAAAATTAAGACTGGACGCGTAGGATCGAGAGGCTGGTCGGCCAATGTGTTGATCAAGTATTCATCAGCAGCGTCCCACGCTTGTAGGGTGTCATTTTCGCGTGCGGGGAAGCGCTCTAAAGTAAAGTGCTGTTCGCGTATGGTAAGTATAGGTTTCATTAATG
Organism: Thaumasiovibrio clandestinus; assembly: GCF_047250365.1. Lineage (NCBI taxonomy): Bacteria > Pseudomonadati > Pseudomonadota > Gammaproteobacteria > Vibrionales > Vibrionaceae > Thaumasiovibrio > Thaumasiovibrio clandestinus. The sequence continues at coordinate 70,689 of NZ_JBLBVL010000002.1, read as the reverse complement.
GTGACTATAAGCTATTTTTAAAGTTCATTGGTATTGTCGCAGATAGGGTCACAACTGCAATAAAAACATCTGCAATAGGAAGCGGGAACGCTTATCTAGAAACGATAATGAGGATGTAACGGTGGGAGTTATGATAAAAGAAAAGATAGAGCAAAAGTTACTCGATGCGTTTACTCCTAGTCATTTAGAAGTGGTTAATGAAAGCTACATGCATAACGTTCCTGCTGGTGCAGAAAGTCACTTTAAAGTGATTGTTGTCAGTGATGATTTTCATGGCAAAAAGCTATTGCAACGGCATCGTGCCATTAATGAAGTTTTAGCGCATGAGTTAAGTGAGCGAATACATGCATTGGCGATTCACAGTTATACCGGCAATGAGTGGAAAAATCTCTATGATGGAGCGCGTAATTCACCATCATGTAAAGGTGGCGTAAGATTTGGTAGTTGATTTAGCGAATGCGATATTATAGTGAGCCATAAAAAAGCCGTGCGTTAGCACGGCTTTTTTGCTTTTTAATCGAGAGGTAGGTCGGAATTAATGTAGATAGTAGCGCTATTTTTTTCAGGCGGGCTATGCTTAACAACGTTTATGCTTAACAACGTTGAGATATCGCTCATGTTAGAGCGAGTAGTTGGGGCGTTTAGATGCGAGTATTGATTTTACTGAGTTTATTGCTGTTGCTGTTGGGGTGTGAGCCGCAGCAATCTAATAAGAATAATCAATCGGTTGTTTGGCGTTTAGCCACAACATGGCCCGCGCAATTTCCAGGGTTAGGCGAAGCACCTTTGCAGCTGGCCAAGCTTGTTGAGGAAGCCAGTAGCGGACAGTTTATTATTGATGTATATGGTGCTGGTGAAGTCGTGCCGAGCTTTGAGTTATTTCGAGCCGTTTCTAAGCAGACGGTTGAGATGGGTCATTCGAGTGCCTATTATTGGCAAGACTTGATGCCCGCCGCTCCTTTCTTTTCAGCGGTTCCATTTGGGATGCGCGCTGCGGAAATGAACGGGTGGCTCTATTTTGGCGGAGGACTGGAGTTATGGCGCTCACTGTATGCGCCATATGGAATCATCCCTTACCCAGGTGGCAACAGTGGCCCCCAGATGGGGGGGTGGTTTAATCATTCAATTGAAAGCGTCGAAGACTTAGTAGGACTGAAAATTCGAATTCCTGGCTTTGGCGCATCGGTATTGAAAAGCATCGGTGCGATTCCAATTCAGTTAGCTGGGGATGAATTATACAGTGCGTTCGAACGGGGAATCATAGATGCAATGGAGTGGGTTGGACCTTACAATGATCTGTCTTTTGGTTTGCATCAGCTAGGGCGATATTATTATTACCCAGCATGGCATGAACCAAGTACACAGATGGAATTTCTCGTTAATCAAGCGGCATTTGATTCGTTACCATTACACTATCAGCGTATCTTAGAGATGGCGATGCATACGGTAAACGAGCAGTTGGAAGGCAAATACTTGATAAAAAATCAGCAAGCCTTAGATGCAATGCTTCACGAGCACAATGTCGTATTGAGACGTTTTCCGCCTGTGGTTTTAGCGGTGCTAAAACAGCACACCGATAATCTATTGTTGACACTCGCTAGTCATGATCCACAGTTTCATCAAATCTATACCTCGTACAGCAATCATTTACTTAGGTTGCGCAATATGAGGAATTTGTCAGGTGGGTTGTGAGGATGTGAATGTTATTATGATGTTTGTTCTCATTTGCGCGGCAAATGTTAGGGAAACATAGACTCTAGATACCAATTTTAGTTGCCATTCAAGCGTTTTTTCGCTCTTAAAGTGCAGCTTAGCATGACTATGATCAATGAATTAATGGTTGAGCTGTTTCTCATGGGTGCGTTTGCTGAATTTGCCAGCGAATAGCACGTTCAACGATAGCAAGATTGGGTCGATTAATGCTATCATTCAAGTTAAATTTTTGTCTTCATCAGTATCCCAATACAGTGAAGGCTTATAAGACCAGCCGACGATGGAATTTTATGTGGCGTGGTCTTTTATTGTGCTTAATAAAGTACACACCGAATTCCTTTTATCCATAAATGTAGTGCAAGTGCGTATGATTACAATAAAAAAGGGTCTGGACATCCCAATTTCGGGAGCTCCAACTCAGGTGATTAATGATGGTGAAACCATCAAACGCGTCGCTTTGCTAGGCGAGGAGTATGTTGGCATGCGTCCAACAATGCACTCGCGTGTTGGTGATATAGTGAAAAAGGGTCAGGTTCTTTTTGTTGACAAAAAGAATCCTGGCGTCAAATTCACAGCACCTGCTAGCGGTAAAGTGATTGAAGTTAACCGTGGTGAAAAGCGTGTATTGCAATCAGTAGTGATTGACGTTGAAGGTGATGAACAAATTACCTTTAACGCCTATTCACAAGCAGACCTAGCTGGTTTGTCTCGTGACACGATTGTAGAGCAACTGGTTGAATCAGGTGAGTGGGTCGCGATGCGTACTCGTCCGTTCAGCAAAGTGCCAGCAGTTGATGCGCAAACTCAGGCTATTTTTGTGACGGCAACGGATACCAATCCGTTAGCGGCAAAGCCTGAAATCATCATTAATGAGAATGCTGAAGCGTTTAAAGCTGGCTTGACGATTCTGTCTCGCCTGACAAACGGTAAAGTTTATGTTTGTAAAGCAGGTACTAGCCTACCGCGTTGCGAACAGCCAAACGTCGAAGAGCATGTATTCAACGGCCCACACCCAGCTGGTCTTGTTGGTACACACATGCATTTCTTGTACCCAGTTAATGTGGCAACACAAGCATGGCATATTGGCTATCAAGACGTTATTGCTTACGGCAACTTATTCTTATCTGGTGAAATTTACACTGATCGCGTTGTAGCACTGGCTGGCCCAGTTGTTAACAACCCGCGTTTGATTAAAACCTGTCGTGGCGCATCAGTGGTGAATATTACCGATCATGAACTAATGCCTGGTGAAGTTCGTGTTATTGCTGGCTCAGTGCTAAGCGGCGTACATGCGACTGGTCCTCACGCTTATCTTGGTCGTTACGCACAACAGTTGTCTGTTTTGCGTGAAGGACGCGAGAAAGAGCTGTTAGGCTGGATTGTTCCAGGTAAGAACAAGTTCTCGGTAACACGTTCTTTCTTAAGCCACCTGTTTAGCGGTCAGTTGTTTAATATGACAACATCGATGAACGGTAGTGATCGTGCCATGGTGCCAATTGGTAACTATGAGAAGGTAATGCCACTGGACATCGAACCGACGCTATTACTGCGGGATCTGTGTGCTGGCGATATCGATAGTGCACAAGAGCTAGGTGCGTTGGAGCTAGATGAAGAAGATTTGGCGCTATGTACCTTTGTTTGCCCTGGTAAGTACGATTTTGGTCCAATGCTGCGTCAGTGCTTGGACACGATTGATAAGGAAGGGTAATCATGAGCCTGAAGAATTTGCTCGAGAGTGTCGAGCACCACTTTGAACCAGGTGGTAAACATGAGCGTTGGTTTGCATTGTATGAAGCATTTGCAACCCTAATGTATACCCCAGGTACCGTGACGACGGCGAAATCACATGTGCGTGATAGCGTTGACCTGAAACGTATCATGATCATGGTATGGTTCGCTGTTTTCCCTGCGATGTTCTGGGGGATGTATAACAGTGGTCATCAAGCGATTGTTGCGCTTGAACACCTGTATGTCGGAGAGCAACTAGCGAATGTTATTGCTGGTAACTGGCACTACTGGCTGACCGAAATGGTAGCGGGTAGCCTGACTGAAGGTGGCTGGTTCACCAAGATGGTCCTAGGTGCGACTTACTTCCTCCCTATTTATGCTGTTGTCTTCGCAGTGGGTGGATTTTGGGAAGTCCTATTTTGTATGGTGCGTAAGCATGAGGTAAACGAAGGCTTCTTTGTTACTTCTATTTTGTTTGCGTTAATCGTACCGCCAACCATGCCTCTATGGCAGGCGGCGATAGGTATTACGTTCGGTGTTGTTGTTGCTAAAGAGATCTTTGGTGGTACAGGCCGCAACTTCCTAAACCCAGCGCTAGCGGGTCGTGCATTCTTGTTCTTTGCTTACCCAGCACAAATCTCTGGTGATTTGGTTTGGACCGCAGCCGACGGCTACTCAGGTGCTACAGCACTGGGTCAGTGGGCTAATGCGGGTCAAGGTGGCGTTGTTCATAACGTAACTGGCGATGCAATTACTTGGATGGATGCGTTCATCGGTAAAATCCCAGGCTCGATTGGTGAAGTTTCTACCCTTGCTATCATTCTGGGCGGAGCGATGATTGTCTACATGGGGATCGCATCTTGGCGTATTATCCTTGGCACATTGCTCGGTATGGCGGCATCTGCGACGCTATTTAATATTATTGGCTCTGACACCAATGCAATGTTTAGCATGCCTTGGCATTGGCACCTTGTTCTAGGTGGTTTTGCGTTTGGTATGATGTTCATGGCGACTGACCCAGTTTCTGCTGCATTTACTAATAAAGGTAAGTGGGCATACGGTGCACTGATTGGTGCAATGTGTGTGATGATCCGTGTTGCTAACCCGGCTTATCCAGAAGGCATGATGCTGGCCATCCTGTTTGCTAACTTGTTTGCTCCTGTATTTGACTACTTGGTTGTTCAGGGCAACGTGAAACGGAGACTCGCTCGCTATGGCAAGTAATAACGATAGCATGAAGAAAACGCTGTTGGTTGTTATCGCGTTGAGCCTAGTGTGCTCAATCGTGGTATCAATTGCAGCGGTTGCGCTGCGCCCAATGCAGCAGCGCAACGCCGTATTGGATGTTCAGCGTAACATTCTGTCTGTTGCTGGTCTTCTTGAGGCTGGTGTCAATATTACAGAGACGTTCGAACAGAACATCGACCAAGTCATCGTGAACCTAGCAACAGGTGAAATTGACACATCAATCGATGCTGCAACTTACGACCAGCGTCTAGCCGCTAAAGGCAGCGATACATCCATCGCGTTGGGTGGTGACGATGTTGCACAGATCGGTCGTCGTGCCAATCTAGCCAAAGTTTATTTGGTTAAGAGTGGTGACGATATCGATATGATGATCTTACCGATGCACGGTAACGGCCTATGGTCAATGATGTACGCTTTCGTTGCGATTGAAACTGATGGTAATACGCTAGCGGGTATCACTTACTACGAGCAGGGTGAAACACCTGGGCTAGGTGGTGAAATCGAGAACCCACGTTGGCGTGGCCAGTTCGTTGGTAAAGAGCTGTTTGATGAAAATGGCAAGCCAGCGCTTCGTATCGTTAAAGGTGGCGCACCGCAAGGCGATAAGCACGGTGTAGATGGTCTGTCTGGTGCAACCCTGACAGCAAATGGTGTTCAAAATACCTTCGACTTCTGGCTAAGTGATAAAGGCTTTGGTCCATTCCTAGCTAAAGTGCGTGAGGGGGGCCTGAATAATGGCTGATACTAAAGAAATGAAGAAGGTGCTGTTTGCACCGATTATGGATAACAACCCAATTGCCTTGCAAATGTTGGGTGTTTGTTCGGCATTGGCAGTAACAACGAAGCTGGAAACAGCCTTTGTAATGACATTAGCGGTAATTTTCGTTACTTCATTATCAAACTTGTTCGTTTCTCTGATCCGTAACCACATTCCTAACAGTGTGCGTATTATCTGTCAGATGGCGATTATTGCATCCTTAGTAATTCTTGTTGACCAAGTATTGAAAGCCTTTGTTTATGAAATCTCTAAACAGCTTTCTGTTTTCGTTGGCTTGATTATTACTAACTGTATCGTTATGGGACGTGCAGAAGCGTATGCGATGAAATCAGCACCACTGCCATCATTTATTGATGGTATCGGTAATGGTCTTGGTTACGGCTTTGTTCTGATCACTGTTGGTTTCTTCCGCGAATTGTTTGGTTCTGGCCAGTTGTTTGGTCTACAGGTACTGCCGCTTGTTTCTGAAGGTGGCTGGTATCAACCAAACGGTATGATGATTCTTGCACCATCTGCGTTCTTCCTGATTGGTTTCATGATTTGGATCATTCGTACTATTCGCCCTGAACAAGTAGAAGCGAAGGAGTAATTTACTAATGGAACATTACATTAGCTTACTGGTTCGTTCGATTTTTATCGAGAACCTCGCGCTCTCCTTCTTCTTGGGGATGTGTACTTTCCTAGCCGTATCAAAGAAGGTGAAAACCTCTTTCGGTCTAGGTATTGCTGTTACCGTGGTACTGTCAATTGCGGTTCCAGTTAACAACCTGATTTATAACCTAGTTCTACGTGAAAATGCCTTGATGCAGGGTGTGGATCTGACTTTCCTTAGCTTTATCACCTTTATCGGTGTTATCGCGGCGTTAGTACAGATTCTAGAAATGATCTTGGATCGTTTCTTTCCACCACTGTATAACGCACTGGGTATTTTCCTACCGTTGATCACAGTAAACTGTGCCATCTTCGGTGGTGTATCGTTCATGGTTCAACGTGACTACACCTTTACAGAATCCGTCGTTTACGGCTTTGGTTCAGGTATTGGTTGGATGTTGGCGATTGTTGCGTTAGCGGGTCTACGTGAGAAGATGAAGTACTCAGATGTACCTCCTGGCCTACGTGGTCTTGGTATTACCTTCATCACAGTTGGTTTGATGGCGCTAGGCTTTATGTCTTTCTCCGGCGTGCAGCTGTAATCAGGATAAAAGGAAAAGTCAATGGATATTATTCTTGGCGTAGTGATGTTCACTCTGATTATCCTGGCATTGGTTTTAGTGATTCTGTTCGCTAAATCAAAGCTGGTTCCATCAGGTGATGTGACTATCTCAGTAAATGGCGATCCAGAAAAAGCATTTATTACCTCTCCGGGTGACAAGCTTCTGGGCGCAATGGCGGGTGCAGGCATTTTTGTTTCATCTGCGTGTGGTGGTGGTGGCTCTTGTGGTCAGTGCCGTGTGAAAGTGAAATCAGGCGGTGGTGATATTCTACCAACCGAACTGGATCACATCACAAAGGGTGAAGCTCGTGAAGGTGAGCGTCTAGCCTGTCAGGTTGCCGTTAAATCTGATATGGAAATTGAGCTACCAGAAGAGATCTTTGGTGTTAAGAAGTGGGAATGTGAAGTTATCTCGAACGATAATGAAGCCACTTTCATTAAAGAGCTGGTGCTTAAAATTCCTGAAGGTGAAGAAGTTCCATTCCGTGCGGGTGGCTACATTCAGATCGAAGCTGAACCACATCACATTAAATACTCAGATTTTGATGTACCAGAAGAGTACCGTGAAGATTGGGATAAGTTTGACTTGTTCCGCTTTGAGTCGATTGTTAAAGAGCACTCGATCCGCGCTTACTCAATGGCATCGTACCCAGAAGAGAAAGGGCTTATTAAGCTAAACGTGCGTATTGCTACGCCGCCGCCAAATAACCCTGACGCGCCTCCAGGCGTGATGTCTTCTTACATTTGGTCACTAAAAGAAGGTGACACTTGTACGATTTCAGGCCCATTCGGTGAGTTCTTTGCAAAAGAAACTGACAACGAGATGGTCTTTATCGGTGGTGGTGCTGGTATGGCACCTATGCGTTCGCACATCTTCGACCAGCTTCTACGCCTGAAATCTAAGCGTAAGATGACTTATTGGTACGGTGCTCGCTCTAAGCGTGAAATGTTCTACATTGAAGATTTCGATACGCTTGCAGCAGATAACGACAACTTCGAGTGGCATGTTGCTCTGTCTGATCCACTACCAGAAGATAACTGGGATGGTTACACCGGCTTTATTCATAACGTGATCTACGAGAACTACTTGAAAGATCACGAAGCGCCTGAAGATTGTGAGTACTACATGTGTGGTCCACCAATGATGAACGCGGCTGTTATCGGCATGCTGAAAGACCTTGGTGTTGAGGATGAGAACATCCTTCTGGATGACTTTGGCGGCTAATCACTGCTAAACCAGACCAATCACTATTGGCTGATCGTGTTGACGATCAGCCTTTTTCGTCATAAAGGAAGCATAAATGTATTCTAAGCTAATCAAACCTTTAGTGATCTTAATGCTGGCGATAAGCGTGGTGGCGTGTGGTAAACAACGTCCTGCATTAGTACAGATTGACGGTAATACCATGGGTACCTACTACGTCATAAAGTATGTCGCTCAGGATGGCTTGCCGAGTAGTGAGGCGATACAAGCTGAGATTGATGCCGCACTTGAGTTGGTTAATGATCAGATGTCGACCTATCGCCCCCACTCTGAGCTTTCACGTTTCAATCAACACCAAACGGCTGAACCGTTTGCAGTATCGGAAGCGACAGCTAAGGTCGTTAAAGAAGCGATTCGTGTAAGTGATGTCACCCGTGGTGCACTCGATGTCACTGTTGGCCCTTTAGTTAATTTATGGGGTTTTGGCCCTGACGCTAAACCTGAACTTATCCCAACTGATGAGGAATTAGCACAGCGCAGATCAATGACTGGAATAGAGAAGCTGGCAGTGAATGGAACTATGCTGACCAAAACGATTCCTGAGTTGTATGTTGATTTGTCATCGATTGCTAAAGGCTATGGCGTAGATGTTGTGGCTGAGTATTTGGAAACCCTCGGTGTACACAATTACTTAGTTGAAATTGGTGGTGAATTGCGGATTAAAGGTAACAATGGCGAAGGTGTACCTTGGCGTATTGCTATCGAAAAACCGGTAGAAGAGGGACGCGCGGTTCAAGAAGTGATCACCGTTGGTGAGAATGCGATTGCGACATCTGGCGACTATCGCAACTATTATGAACGTGATGGTATCCGCTACTCACATTCTATTGATCCACAAACAGGAAAGCCGATTAATCATCGTTTGGTCTCCGTGACGGTTATCGACCCATCGAGTATGACGGCTGATGCGTTAGCAACAGGTTTGATGGTGGCAGGACCAGAAGACGCGATGGCAATCGCAGAAGAATACGGCCTTAAAGTCTATCTAATTAAAAAGACAGATGACGGTTTTGAATCTTATATGTCGGAAGGCTTTAAGCCTTTTGTTCAATAAAGAGGTAATTTATGGTTATTTTCTTGACCACATTTGCAGTTTTTTTACTGGTCATTGCAGCGATGGCAATTGGCTACATTATTCAGAAAAAAACGATCAGTGGTAGTTGTGGTGGTTTAGGGGCTGTTGGTATCGACAAGGAGTGTGATTGCCCTGAACCCTGTGATCGTCGCAAAGCTCGCGAAGCCAAAGCGGCAAAACAGGCGCAGTGGGAAAAGGACCGCATCCTCTGAGTACGTATAGTAATTGTCCCCTGCGCTGCTGCAATCAAGTGCGGGGGAATTTTCCTCAAATTATTGACAAGCCAAGATAACTGTATATTAATACAGTTATGAGTCAGTCACATCAATCACAGAACCTAATGTCGCGCAAAATTATCCATATAGATATGGACTGTTTTTATGCCGCTGTAGAAATGCGTGATAACCCGGCATTGCGTGATGTTCCCTTGGCGATAGGTGGCCCGTCAGGCCAACGGGGTGTTATTAGCACCTGTAACTATTTAGCCCGTAAGTATGGTATTCGTTCAGCGATGCCGACGGCGCAAGCATTAAAGCTATGCCCAGAGTTAACCGTGATACCGGGGCGTATGACGGCATATAAAGAAGTGTCTGCCCAGATACGTGAAATTTTTTCTCGTTATACTGACAAAATTGAACCTCTCTCTTTGGATGAAGCCTATCTTGATGTCACCGACTCTCCTCACTGCTATGGCTCAGCAACGTTGATGGCAAAGCAGATCTGTAAAAGCATATATGATGAGCTAGGCTTAACGGCCTCTGCAGGGGTCGCCCCGGTTAAATTTATTGCCAAGGTTGCCTCAGACCTTAATAAGCCGAATGGTATGTTTGTGGTTAACCCTGATGAAGTTGCTGGTTTTGTTGAAAAATTGGCGTTGAGTCGAATTCCTGGAGTGGGGAAAGTGACGCTGGCGAAGTTACAACGCTTGGGGTTGGCGTGTGGTGCAGATGTGCAAGAGTACGGTCAGTCGAGGTTAGTGAGTCAATTTGGTAAGTTTGGTCAATCATTGTGGGAACGAGCGCACGGCATAGATAATCGTCCGGTCGTCACCCAACGCGACCCTAAGTCGGTTGGCGTTGAGCGAACGTTTAACCAAAATATCCACCATTTCGATGAGTGTTGGAGCATGTTATTGAAGCAGTTTCCTGAGCTGGAAAAAAGGTTAGCGGCTAAAATTGAGGGGCGAGAGATTACCAAGTTAGGCGTTAAGCTAAAGTTTGCTGATTTTCAGCAGACCACCGTAGAACATCACCATAATTGCTTACACCTTGATGCCTTTCGCTATTTGCTTCAAGAAGCGTTAACACGACAGCTAGATAGGGAAATTCGTTTGCTGGGCATTTATGTTGGTCTGAAACCAAAAGCAAAAACCGAGCAGTTAACCTTTGTTTTATAATCGCGCATGGAATGAATAACGGCGTGTGATTTCGTTATCCATTCGCCGTTATGTCATTAATTAATGCTCACCTATATTCATGGTTGCTTATATGGCAGCATTATTTCTCTGGTATGGCGTTTAACAACGCACACATCTGTTGCCAGAATAAGGCAACACTGGCTATCTCCACTTTTTCATCTGGAGAGTGGGGGTATTTTATGGTTGGCCCAAACGAAATCATATCCATATCCGGATAGGGCTTTTTAAATAGGCCACACTCCAACCCTGCATGAATCACCATGATATTTGGCTTTTTGCCATAAATATCGTCATAAATGGACCGAAACAACTGCATGATTTGCGAATTTGGGTCTGGTTTCCAACCAGGGTACGCGCCTCCAAAGGTGATAGCTGCGCCTGCTAATGCCGCCACGGCTTTGAGGCGACTTTCTACTTGGAGCCGGCCTGAATCAATCAGAGAGCGGATAAGGCATAAAATGGCCACATGTCCATCAGATGTATTGATGACGCCAACATTTAACGATGTTTCTACCACGCCAGGAAAATCATCACTCATTCGAATGACGCCATTTGGGCACGCGTGCAATGTTCGCAATAAACGCTGGTGTACACCGATAGTCCAAACGGAACTAATCTGCTCAATCGACGTAACATCGATGGCAATGCTCGTTTCTGTTTGACCAAGCTCCTCGTGTAATAGATGCAGGAACCGAGTGAAGGCGTTGGAGATGTTATCTATCTGCTGTGTTGGCACCACAATGATAGTAGAGGCTTCTCGTGGTATCGCATTACGTAATGAGCCTCCATTGATACAGTGAACTCGACCTTCAAATGCATCAAGGTAATCAAATAGGAAACGCGTCAATAACTTAATGGCATTTGCTCGACCAGTATGTATATCACAGCCTGAGTGGCCGCCCTTTAGCCCTTTTAGTGTTAGTTTTAATGCGCTGTGATTGCTTGGGCAAGGTTCATGGTCAAGCGCAATGCTGATCTCTGCATCTATGCCGCCGGCACACCCGACGTACACTTCTCCTTCTTGCTCTGAGTCGGTGTTAATTAAAATATCACCTTGCAACCAACCTGACTCAAGGCCGAAGGCACCATCCATTCCAGCTTCTTCATTAATGGTAAAAAGGGCTTCGATGGGACCATGTGGCAAGTCACTGGAAGCGAGAACGGCGAGACACGTTGCAAGTCCAATGCCGTTGTCTGCCCCCAATGTGGTGCCCTTGGCGCTAACCCAACCATCATCGATATAAGTTTGAATAGGGTCTTGGGTAAAATCATGTACGGTATCTTCATTTTTCTGTGGAACCATATCAAGGTGAGCCTGTAACACGACGCCTTGGCGTGATTCCATTCCTTTGGTCGCAGGCTTTTGAATAAAAATGTTGCCAGTTTTGTCTCTCTGGGCGAGTAAGTTATGCTTTTTTGCAAAGGCAAGAATGTATGTTGCCAGCGCTTCTTCATGATAAGAAGGGTGGGGGATCGCGCAGATAGCATCAAAATAGTGCCATACAGGCAGCGGTGCAAGTTGATCAAGTTGAGACATGGAGCTTTCCTTTTCGTCATGGTTGAATGCACGTTTGTAGCTAACGGTATTTGTCACATCATTAAAGTTTATCATTACTTCTTAAGAGCGAGTAGTTAGAGCAAGGAAGGAGATGTCATACTTATAAAGTAATAAAATTACATTCCCTGACTCAATATGACAGGAAATACCTTTGTGTATAGATGTCCGTCTCATTTTTATACAGCTATTGTAATTTAATTACGCTCAAGGTATACTTTATGCACTGTTTTGAGTAAGCCCATGTTTAGGATAAGCCCGAAGTTATCGCCTCCACGGAATTGAGTTGGCTAAAACGCATATTTATCGACGATTCGATAAAGAACAAACCCATTAACCCCGTGACGAGTAGGTGATAAAAATGCTGGTAGTTAGTTTAAAGAAGATATGGCATCAACCAATGTATACAACAAGATTTATTTATCCGGTGTCATATGCAGCGCTTAAGCGTTAATACACAGGATATAGTGTAAAAGTTCCCCCTTTTGTTATTCATATTTTTTGTCTCGAATAACGTTTTATAGCACCAGCCTCGGCTGGTGTTTTTTTATGTCTTGATGATGTATTCGATTACATCTCTAAAAAAATTCTGAAAGTAACTATTTTTTTTCATAGGAAAGCGTTTGCTTTCTTTGATTATGGTGTTTTTATTAAAACTGAAGGCATTGAAAAATAATAAGTTTAAACCACTAATGCTAAAAGCAAACGTTTGCTATTTGTTTGGTGATTAAAGCTCGATAAACTGGAAATTAATTATTGATAGGAATATAATCCTGCCCAATTTAACGCGATACGCAAACGTTTTCGGTCTTAGGTGACGCTACTTTTAATTAGGGTGAGATTTAGATGTTTGAAAGACTTTTTCAGTTGAAGGAACATGGTACGACAGTACGTACTGAAATCATGGCTGGCGTAACTACATTCCTGACCATGGCCTACATTATTTTTGTCAATCCAGCAATGTTATCCGATGCCGGTATGGATCATGGCGCAGTGTTTGTTGCGACCTGTTTGGCCGCAGCGATTGGGTGTTTTGTGATGGGTTTAGCGGCTAACTATCCAGTCGCTCAGGCACCGGGAATGGGACTAAATGCTTTCTTTACCTATGGCGTTGTTCTTGGCATGGGGCATACTTGGCAGGTCGCTTTGGCGGCAGTCTTCTTATCGGGCATCTGCTTTATTATTCTTAGTGTATTAAAGGTTCGTGAGTGGCTAATTAATGCAATCCCGATGTCAATGCGTACCGGCATTTCGGCGGGTATCGGTCTGTTTTTAGCGTTTATTGCCCTGCAGAACTCCGGTATCGTTGTTGCTAACCCAGCGACACTGGTTGGCCTAGGTGATATGACACAGTTTTCATCACTGATGGCGGGCTTAGGCTTCTTTATTACTATCGCTTTGGTTAATCGTGGTTTTAAGGGCGCAGTGATGATCGCGATCTTAGCTGTTACGGCACTTGGCGTGTTATTTGGTGATGTTCAATACAGCGGTATTATGTCTGCACCACCAAGTATTGCCCCAACATTTATGCAGCTTGATTTCTCTGGTGCGATGGAAGTGGGTCTGATCTCTATCGTATTTGCTTTTTTGTTTGTCGATCTGTTTGATACTGCTGGTACGCTGGTGGGGGTTGCACAAAAAGCGGATTTGATTGATGAGAAGGGCAACATTCCTCGTCTAAATCGTGCGTTGTTAGCGGACAGTACCGCGACCTCTATTGGTGCACTGTTAGGTACTTCAAATACAACATCTTACGTAGAAAGTGTCTCAGGTGTTGCTGTTGGTGGACGTACTGGTTTGACCGCTGTTACCGTTGGTGTGATGTTTATGCTATCACTGCTGTTTGCACCATTGGCAGGCATGGTACCTGCTTATGCGACGGCAGGTGCGCTATTTTATGTTGCTATTTTGATGATGTCAGGTTTGGTGAGCATTGATTGGCGTGATTTAACTGAGGCTGCGCCGGTTGTTGTCACTTGTTTATTAATGCCGCTGACATATTCTATTGCAGATGGCATTGGTTTGGGCTTTATTTCGTATGCATTAATTAAGGCTTTAAGTGGTAAAGGCCGTGACATCAACATTAGTGTGTGGATAATTGCCGGTCTGTTTGCCGCAAAACTGGCATTCCTATAATTCGTTCTTTATTATTAGGGGCAATCGTTTTCGCCCCAATTGGCCAATAGGTCACAATATATTATCGCTTTGAGGTTGTAGATATGAGCAATAAATTCGTAATCACCTGGGACAACATGCAGATGTATACCCGTCAACTGGCAGAAAAGCAGCTGCCTGCTGATCAATGGAAAGGTATTATCGCAGTCAGCCGTGGTGGTTTAGTTCCGGCCGCAATATTGGCACGTGAGCTGGGTATCCGTCATGTTGATACCGTTTGTATCTCGAGCTATGACCATGATCATCAGCGTGAAATGAAAGTGCTGAAAAAAGCGGAAGGTGACGGCGAAGGCTTCCTAGTGGTCGACGACCTAGTTGATACCGGTGGAACGGCGGAAATGATCCGTCAAATGTACCCTAAAGCGAAGTTCATTACTGTATGTGCTAAGCCTGCGGGTAAGCACCTTGTTGATGAGTATGTCGTAGATATTGCTCAAGATACTTGGATTGAGCAACCGTGGGATATGGGCATCAGCTTTATTGAACCGGTAAGCAAGCGTTCATAACAGCCTAACCAGCTTGTTCTTCGTCAGATATAAAGCCTTGCGATATCGCAAGGCTTTTTTTATTCTGATTTTCATTCGTTCTCGTATGCCCTATAGTGGCACTTAACGCGTTTAAATCAGGAAACGGTTATGCCGACAGAGAATCTGTGTGAGGTTTTGTTTAAACCATCCCCAACGGCGAAAGAGACCTCAACCATTATTAAGGTTGAGGGAGCGCCAAATTATCCTTGTCACGAGTCGAGTGATCATAATGAAGGACGAGGCTTTTATCGTGTTCTTAAACGTCCGCTTTGGGCTTGGGAAGGGGTAGACCTTGTTGAGATGGAAGCTATCTTCTCTACCATGTCAGCGAGTCAAAATGAGCGCTCAGATGATCGCTTAATTGATACGGTGAAGGGTTACCATAGTGGCAATTGGAACTATGAATGGGTTCAGTTGGGCATGAAGTATCAAAAGGCAGCCATGCAAGCCGCGCAGCAGGCAGATATGTCGAAAGATCATGTCGCTGATTTATGGTTAAAGGCGAGCACTCACTACAATATTGCCGCTTACCCTCATCTCAGTGGTGATGAATTAGCCATGCAAGCCGATGTATTGGCGATGCAAGCATACCGTGAAGCCTTGCAGTTAAAACACCATACAATAAAAACGATAGAGTTTAACTATAAAGGCAAGGCTATTCAGGCCTATCTTCACCTGCCACGTACAGATAAAGCCCTTCCGACTGTCATTGTCAGTGGTGGTCTGGATACACCACATACAGAGCTATGGCGTACTTACACGGATTATTTTGCCCCCGCTGGTATCGCCATGGTGACGCTAGATATGCCGTCACTTGGCCATAGCCATAATTGTCCACTGCATGAGGACACCAGTGTGCTTCACATGGCTTTATTAGATGAGCTGCAGTCGGTTCCATGGGTAGATCAGAGCAATATTGTCAGTTTTGGCACTAGAGTTGGGGCTAATGCTGCAATACGCTTATCAATTTTAGCGGCTGGGAGGATTAAAGCTGGAGTTAGTCTAGGTGGAACGCTACATGACTTTTTCTCTGGTGGAACCCGCTTAGATACATTACCGAGAATGTATTACGATGTCTTCGCATCTCGATTAGGTAAAAAGGTGACGACAAAAACGTCGTTACTTGGGCAGCTGACGGCGTTTTCGCTTAAGCAACAAGGGTTATTGGGACGACGCCCAACAAGGGTACCTCTGCTAGGAGTGAGTTTGGAAGGGGATTGCTTTTGCCCACCGA
The DNA here is from genome assembly GCF_047250365.1 of Thaumasiovibrio clandestinus. Lineage (NCBI taxonomy): Bacteria > Pseudomonadati > Pseudomonadota > Gammaproteobacteria > Vibrionales > Vibrionaceae > Thaumasiovibrio > Thaumasiovibrio clandestinus. Next base: position 54,762 of record NZ_JBLBVL010000002.1, on the reverse strand, counting down.
GTGATAACCAGTTGCTAGCCGCCTCCAGTTTATATGGAAAGTCAGTCATACTGCCTGATTCTCCGTTGAACACAGGGTATCATCGCTGCATGACAACGGTAATCTCATGGCTAAAACAGCAGATCTGTTAACAAGATCTCATGAATGAGACTTGCTCAATACATTGCTTAACGTCATACTGCCATGAGTGGATAACATATACTAATCATAACCTTAACATTGTTGTACAAAGGAAGGTATAAATGACAGCACCCACGCATGGTCGGTTGATGATGAAACTAGCGGCAATAGGCCCTTATCTAAGAGAGAAAAAAAGTGCGAAAGGATGTTACTTTTTTGATTCTCTTGTTAGTTGTGTCGATGCAGAAAAGGCTCCAGAAAGTCGTGAGTTTTGGGGATGGTGGCTGTATTTAACCGTGACAGATGAGCAGCAGTGTTTTGCGCGGTATGGACTCGGCCGTTATGACCAGAATGGCGCTTGGTTAGCAGCAGAGCTACCAGAGCAGGCTTCTTTAGATGTGCAAGCAAACCTCAGTGCATTTGAAAGCATGCTACAGAAAGCAATGAAAGAGAATTTTTCTATTGTGTTAAATGATGCCGCGATAGCCGATGATGAACATAAACCTAATGCGTTATTGGCAGAAAGCTAACCTGTCCCATCGTTTGTCTATTTAATGCCTCCATATATGGAGGCATTATTCTTTATAAAACAGCTCACAGACGAGGCCGCACTCATTATCAGCATCGATTTAAAAGAAAAATTGCTCTAAATGCGTTATTTTCTTGTGATTTAATCGTTAGGTTGATAAAAGAAAGTTAGGTTTTTTACAGTAATCATTCCAATGAAACAGAGTTATACCATCGTCGTAAAATTAGGGACCAGTGTACTGACTGGTGGTACGCAGCAAGTTGACCGCGCTCACATGGTCGAATTGGTGCGACAATGTGCCATATTGCAACGCAAGGGGCACCGCATCGTTGTGGTCTCTTCTGGAGCAATTGCTGCAGGGCGCGAATACCTAAAATACCCTCAACTAGATAACACAATAGCCAACAAACAGATGTTGGCTTCAGTCGGGCAGTCGTGTTTAATTCAAGAATGGCAGCATCTATTCGCTATTTATGGCTTAAATATTGGTCAAATGCTATTAACTCGCGCCGATCTGGATGATCGAGAGCGCTTTTTGAATGCTCGCGACATGATCCAGACATTGCTTGAGCATGGCATTATTCCGGTGGTTAACGAAAATGATGCAGTAGCGACTAATGAAATAAAAGTGGGAGATAACGATAATTTATCGGCTTTGGTTGCGATTTTGGCAGAAGCGGATAAGTTGTTGTTGCTGACCGATCAGCCAGGTCTGTTTACTGCTGACCCGCGTAAGAACCCGGATGCGGAACTGATACGAGAAGTTCATACCATTGACGAGACGCTACATAAACTGGCTGGTGGATCGGGCACGAATTTAGGTACTGGTGGTATGGCGACGAAGTTGCAAGCAGCGGATGTGGCTCGCCGAGCTGGTATTGAAGTGATTATTGCGGCTGGCAGCCACCCAGAAGTGATTGCCGATGTATGCTCTGGTATCTCGGTAGGTACACGTTTTTTACCGCTAGAATCTCCGCTGGAGAGCCGAAAGCGTTGGATCCTAAGTGGTCCTGCCGTGGCGGGATCGATCACCATCGACCAGGGGGCAGTGACAGCCGTGGTTAATGGTGGGAGTAGCTTATTAGCTAAGGGCATGGTTGAAGTGGATGGACGTTTTGAGCGTGGTGCTGTTGTTTGTGTAAATAGTGCCGATGGTCAATTGGTCGCCAGAGGGATCAGTCGCTACTCCTCAACGGATCTGAGTAAGATTGTTGGTAAGCATAGTCAAGAGATTGTTTCTACATTAGGTTATGAGTACGGTTCTGCGGTGATGCACCGTGATGATATGGTCGTGATTTGATCATCGTTAAAAAGAAAGGAGACATTGTGGATTTACTGCAAATGGGCCAAGCTGCTCAACAAGCAGCATTTGAATTGGCGACTGTGTCCACAGCACAGAAAAATAAAGCACTTTTGATCATGGCTGATGAGTTAGAAGCCAATCAACAAGTGATACTTGACGCCAATGAACGTGATTTAACCGCGGCTAAAGAAGCGGGTATTTCCGCTGCAATGATGGATCGTTTGATGCTAAATGCTGAGCGTTTGGCAGATATCGCCAATGATGTAAGAAATGTCGTTTCTTTGCCTGATCCGGTCGGAAATGAGATTGACGGTCGAGTACTGGAAAACGGCATGAAGCTGAGCCGCCGACGTGTTCCGCTAGGTGTGGTTGGAGTTATCTATGAAGCTCGCCCCAACGTGACCATTGATATTGCGGCACTATGTTTAAAAACGGGTAATGCTAGTATTTTACGTGGCGGAAAAGAGACCTTCTTTTCTAATATGGCATTAGTCGAGGTGATCCAAACGGCAATGAAGAAAGCGGCATTGCCAATGGCGTCAGTGCAGTATATTAGCCAGCCTGACCGCGAGCTAGTGACAGCGTTACTCAAAATGGATCAGTACGTTGATATGATTATTCCTCGCGGTGGCGCTGGATTGCATAAAATGTGCAAAGAGAACAGTACGATTCCGGTTATCATTGGTGGCTTTGGCATTAGCCATATCTACTTAGATAAGAGTGCAGATCTTACCCGTGCCCTCGATGTGATTGATAATAGTAAAACTCAGCGCCCATCCGCTTGTAATGCATTGGATACTTTACTGGTTGATCGCCAAGTGTCTGAAACATTTCTGCCTGCATTAGCGCAGCGAATGAACCAAAAAGCGGTGACTTTGGTGGCGGACGAAGAGGCGTATCAGCAGTTGGATGGAAGTTCGGATGCGCTGCGTCAGGCACAAGACGGTGATTATGATACTGAATGGTTAAGTTATACCTTAGGCGTGAAGATAGTCGACGGAGTCGAGGAGGCGGTTTCTCACTTACGTCAGCATAATGCAAGTCATTCTGATGCGGTACTGACCGATAACATTCACGTTGCAGAGCGCTTTGTAAATGCTGCAGGATCCGCCGCCGTTTATGTGAATGCATCAACTAGATTTACCGATGGTGCTCAATTTGGCTTAGGCGCCGAAGTCGCAGTGTCAACGCAAAAGCTCCACGCGCGAGGCCCGATGGGGTTAGAAGAGCTAACGAGTTATAAATGGGTTGGTCAAGCGGATTACCTTATCCGAACCTAAGTGCTTAACTCTAGCTTGTTATCAACTCAGAAAAGGAGCCATTATCGGCTCCTTTTTATTTCTGCAAGTGTTCAATTCTGCTAGTGCTTTGTTTGGTGATCTTGGCGCTGTTTGTCGGCGGAAAGAAGCTGATCAAGCGGCTTATTTTTAGGTAGCAGTGTCATATTCGCCGTGTATTTTAGCGCCATAATATTGCCAATCACGATGCTAATGATCACGATACTGATAACCCAAGGGTTTAATAGTAGTGCCATACTATGCCGACCTTTTATGTTCACAATGAACGACTCATTTAACTGTAACAATGGAATGCAATAAGCGCCAATGGGTATTTGGATTCGTGGCGTATTTATGATCTCGTTACATCGCTACGTGCGAATAAAGTGCTTATAAATCAGTAAGCTGAAGGTTTTTATTCGTTGGTGATTAATAGTGAAAGCTATGATTGCACTCATTAATTAGTCGAAATATTGCAGATGTAACGCTGATAGATAGCCTCAAGGTGGCTAAAAATTGTGGCTTTGCCTTCAATGTCAGTATTACTCAATATCTGCTTGAGTAGAGTGGGGGTGAGCTGTGTTAAACAGACTTCGCTGATAGGACGGAAAGATAGATGCCATGGCTCAACGGCGACGCCTCCTTTATCCTCTCGATAAGGAAAGAAAAAACCAAATTGTGCGGCGTGTTGTTGCAGCCATTGATAAATTGGGTACTGATGCCCGTCACAACTATATTCCCAGGGTTCTAGTTGTAGTCGTGTCTTCGCGGGAAGAAGCGCCGATGAATAAATATCAATATCGGTTCCCCAGTGATGGCGACTAGCGCCAGGCAGTGCAGACCAACGTAAAATTGCATGTAATCGTTGTTGGTCGCTAAGTGTCTTGGTGTCAAGTAACGCCCCGTTACTATCAAGTAAGGGGCGTCGGCCTGAGAACTTTCCATTCCAGATTTGCAGTTGCCGATTGAAATCGCGATAACCACTGGCGATGTCTAACGTTAGGCCGTCTTGTTTGGCCTGCTGTGCCATCGATATAAATGCAACACTGGCATCGGGATGAAGTCGGTGCTGCGGGTCTAAATGGCTATCACTGAGACCGGTTAACTGCTCTGGAGTCATGGGTATTTCCTGACGGTGAATTACTGCGCGAGTAATTTTACCAATGTTTTTTCATACATGTCGGTCAGTTTCTCTAAATCAGCAATACTGACACACTCATTCACTTTATGGATCGTGGCATTAACCGGCCCCAGCTCAATCACTTCCCCTTTCATCTTGGCAATGAATCGTCCATCAGAGGTTCCACCCGTGGTAAGAAGCTCAGGAGCTTTGTGATTAACGTCAGTGACAGAAGCAACAATGGCATCAAGAAGTGGGCCCGCATCGGTAAGAAAAGGTTGACCGCTAAGGGTCCAGTCAAGCTGGTAGTTAAGTCCATGAGCATCCAGTACAGAGTGTACTTTTCGCTTAATTTCAATATCTGTCAATTCAGTACTGAATCTAAAATTAAACTGCACATTAAAATCGCCGGGAATCACATTGGATGCGCCTGTGCCAGCTTGTAGATTAGGAATTTGAAAGCTGGTCGGTGGGAAGTAGGCATTGCCATGATCCCAGGTTGTTGCAGCTAATTCAGCTAAGGCTGGTAAGGCTTGATGAACGGGATTATTTGCAAGGTGCGGATAGGCGACATGGCCTTGCGTCCCTTTTATCACCAAGTCGCCAGTTAATGAGCCACGGCGTCCATTTTTAACCACATCGCCGACAAAATGGGTGCTTGAAGGCTCACCGACAATGCACATATCAATCAGCTCATTTCGTGCCATCAAGGTATCGACAACACGCGTGGTGCCGTTAATAAAGGGACCTTCTTCGTCAGATGTGATTAGAAAGCCAATAGAGCCTTGATGATCAGGGTAGGCGGCAATAAAGCGCTCGACGGCGACAACCATACAAGCGAGGGAGCCTTTCATGTCGGCGGCACCACGTCCATGTAAATATCCATCGATAATCGTTGGCTCAAAAGGGGCGGTATGCCAATCTATTAGCTCACCGGCTGGGACTACATCAGTATGACCAGCAAAGGCGAACAACGGGCTAGACGTTCCACGACGCGCCCATAAATTGGTGGTATCCTCAAATACCATAATTTCGATCTCAAACCCCAATTTTTTGAGGCGTTCGATCATAACAGTTTGGCATCCAGCATCCTCTGGGGTGACAGACTGTCTAGAAATAAAGTCTTTAGCGAGATCAATGACCGCTGACATAGCTTATCCTTGCTGAAAAATGGTTTGGTAATCTTCAGGTTTAAAACCTAAGTAAAAGTGGCCGTCAATACTGAGAAGTGGGCGTTTTATCATCGCGGGTGCGTTAAGCATTAAAGACACGGCGCTGTCAGCATTGAGAGATTGCTTTGTTGTCGCATCTAACTGACGAAAGGTCGTACCTCGTTTATTGATTAAGTTTTCCCATCCTAGCTCGCTGACGAATATATCCAGTTGCGTTTTGCTTAGACCGTGCTTTCGATAATCGTGATATTGATATGTGATCTCTGCATTGTCGAGCCATTTTTTTGCTTTGCGTATGGTATCGCAATTAGCGATACCGTAAAGAATAACTTCCACTGTTCTGCTTTCTCTTTGTTATATAAATGCTGGAGTCAGTTATAACGATAAATGAGTTAAATCACAAATTTGTCATTGTATTGAGGATGTCTATTTTTTATGTGAATGCATATTGCTCGGCGCTGAGTATTGGTAAATGTGTTGCTAAATGTTGTAATCTTGCGGTCTTTTTCCGTCAATGAAAGCGTCACTCCATTGATCAAACGCAACATATTGTAGAGCGAAACCTGAATAATGTGTCTTAGATGATTTATGGAGGTATCAATGGAACTGAATCCCGTCTTTGCACGCCGTCTTTATCTAGCCTTATTGGTTAACAAAATTGAACGGCCAAATGTACCTAAACTGATTGAATGTACAGGTTGGCCAAGACGCACAATTCAAGATGTGTTAAAAGCCCTGCCAGGTATTGGTATTGAGTTAACATTCATTCAAGATGGAAAGCGCCACAATGATGGCTATTACCAGCTGTGTGATTGGGGGCCTTTCGATCAAGAATGGGTAAATGAACGAGAATTATTGATCGAAAGCTCGCTCTCTTCTTAGGCTATAGGCAGACAGTTTAAGGCTTGTCTCTGTTTCTATTTTCAATCGCTTCTTTGCGGTGGAACTCTTGATGTTATCGCTTTGCTGCAGGCATGGATAAATATTACCGATAAAGCTGACAGATGTTTAAAAGATCATTTGTTGAGAGATTTCCACCGTCTTCCCTTCTAGCGTCGCTATATCGTTGCGTCCTTGGTTAAGTTCTCCCACCCCGAAGTCCTGATTCCGTTATAAACCAATAACTATAGCGATACCATTCAGAGTCAATTCATGTCTTGATTGGTTGGTATTGCGCTGCTTTTTGTACACAACAAAAAGGCTGTTATGGGCGTTCTTTGAAGTCACGCATGTTTTCGAGCGAATTCCACCTTTGGGTTATACCTACTGTTAACTACACTTTAATCAAGTGTGGGTAAGTGTTACTCATGTGTGGGTGTGAGGTGGTGGTGGGTCATGTTAATCGGCGCCGATTCTGGCAACGTAAAGTAACGACACAACAGAGTTTACCCTGGGCTTCTAAACAGTTTTATGATCACTGCACTCGGTGTGGAGATTGTATACCCGCTTGCGAAACAGATGTGATTATAAAAGGTGAAGGTGGCTTTCCTGTTGTTGATTTTTCCCGTGGTGAGTGTACGTATTGCCAACAATGCGTACAAGCGTGTCGACAGGCGGGGGTGTTTGAGCCTTGCTCCTCTAAAGCTTGGTCGCATCAGGTTCGAATTCGAGATGATAAATGCCTGACATTTAAACAAGTTGAGTGCAGGTCGTGCAGTGACTGCTGTGAAGCTCAAGCGATACGTTTTCCTTTGCGATTGGGCGAGCAAGCGCAGCCCAACGTTGATGCCGAGCAATGTAACGGCTGTGGTGCATGTATCGCAGTGTGCCCCGTACAAGCCATAGAGGTGAGTCAAGGATGAGTGAATACCACATCAGTAGCTTGGTTGTACATGCTGCTGCCGATCAAATTAAGAGTGTTATATCGCACTTAGAATCTATGCCTGGTATTGAAGTGCCTGGATGCAATGCAGTTGGAAAAATTGTGGTGGTGGTCGAAGGTGACAGTCGCCAGGATTTAGTTGAACAATTCGAAATTATCCGTCAGTTACCCGGAGTGCTTGCCGCGACTCTGGTGTTCCATCAACAGGACAACTCACTGGCTGATTCAGGAGAAGGAGCCATTCAATGAAAGTTTCTCGTCGTCGTTTCCTTAAAGCCAATGCAGCTGTTGCTGCTGCGTCTGTTGCAGGGGTGACTTTACCATCAGCGATTGCTCAGGCTGCAGGCGAAGATAGCTCAGTAACTTGGGATAAGGCCCCTTGTCGTTTCTGTGGTACCGGTTGTGGTGTTTTAGTCGGGACCCAAAATGGGCGAGTAGTGGCTTCGCAGGGAGACCCACATGCTCCAGTAAATAAAGGCCTTAATTGTATTAAGGGTTATTTTCTTCCCAAGATTATGTATGGGGAAGATCGCCTGACTCAGCCAATGCTACGCAAAAAAGATGGCGTTTACAGTAAAGAAGGTGAGTTTACACCAGTGAGCTGGGATGAAGCCTTTGATGTAATGGCAGAGAAGTTTAAGCAAGCTTTAGAAGAAAAAGGGCCAACAGCGGTTGGGATGTTTGGTTCTGGTCAATGGACCGTGTGGGAAGGTTATGCCGCTGCAAAACTCTATAAGGCAGGTTTTCGTTCCAATAATATCGATCCGAATGCGCGTCACTGTATGGCTTCTGCCGTGGTTGGTTTTGCTCGTACCTTTGGTATGGATGAGCCAATGGGCTGTTATGATGATCTTGAGCAAGCGGATGCGTTTGTTCTGTGGGGTGCCAATATGGCAGAGATGCACCCTGTGCTTTGGTCACGCTTAACTGATCGTCGCCTCTCTGCGCCAGATGTAAAAGTAGCAGTGCTATCGACATTTGAGCATCGCAGTTTTGAGCTAGCGGATAATGCGATGATATTTACCCCGCAAACCGATTTGGCCATTCTTAACTACATCGCGCACTACATAATTAGCAATGACAAAGTGAATAAATCCTTTGTAGAAAAACACTGTAATGTGGTGAAAGGTGCGACAGATATCGGCTATGGATTAAGGCCGACCCACCCCTTAGAAAAGGCTGCGAAAAACCCGAATGATGGCAGTGCTTCGCCAATTACCTTTGAGGAGTTCGCAGCATTTGTTGCTGATTATGATGTCGATACGGTGTCTGAGCTCTCAGGTGTACCTCAAGACCAATTGGTTGCTTTGGCGGAACTGTATGCCGACCCTAAGGTGAAGGTTGTCTCTTATTGGACCATGGGCTTTAACCAGCACACCCGCGGTGTATGGTGTAACAACTTGGTTTATAACATCCATTTGCTGACAGGGAAAATCTCTCAGCCAGGCAATGGTCCATTTTCTTTGACAGGGCAACCGTCCGCCTGTGGTACAGCCCGAGAAGTGGGGACATTTGCTCATCGATTGCCCGCCGATATGGTAGTGACCAATCCAAAACATCGTGAAATGTGTGAGACACATTGGAACGTACCAGCCGGAACTATCCCTGAAAAGGTCGGCTACCACGCTGTATTGCAAGACAGAATGTTAAAAGATCGCAAACTCAATGCTTATTGGGTGATGTGTAATAACAACATGCAAGCAGGCCCAAATATTAATGAAGAGCGTTTGCCAGGGTACCGAGATCCTGAAAACTTCATTGTGACATCTGACCCGTATCCAACCGTAACGGCATTGGCTTCAGACCTCATTTTACCGACAGCAATGTGGGTTGAAAAAGAGGGGGCGTACGGTAATGCAGAGCGAAGAACCCAATTTTGGTATCAACAAGTAAAAGCGCCAGGCGAAGCGAAGTCTGACTTATGGCAGATTATGGAGTTTTCAAAACGCTTTACAGTTGATGAAGTTTGGCCTGAGGAGCTACTAAACAGTAAACCCGAGCTAAAAGGGAAGACGTTATTTGATGTTTTATATGCCAACGGCAAAGTGGATCAGTACAGTTTAGATGAGCTACCTGCAGAGCGCCTAAACGACGAATCACGTGATTTTGGTTTCTATGTGCAAAAAGGTTTATTTGAAGAGTATGCCTGGTTTGGCCGTGATCATGCGCATGATCTCGGGCCGTTTGATCTTTACCACGAGGCACGTGGCTTACGTTGGCCTGTCGTTGATGGAAAAGAGACGCTGTGGCGCTACGCTGAAGGATATGACCCTTATGTTAAGGGCGGAGAAGAGTTTGCATTCTATGGCAAACCAGATAATAAGGCTGTGATATTTGCGCTGCCTTATGAGCCTGCAGCAGAGTCACCCGATAAAGAGTATGACCTTTGGTTATCGACAGGACGAGTATTGGAACACTGGCATACTGGCAGCATGACGCGCCGTGTACCAGAGCTGTATCGTGCGTTTCCTGATGCGGTGCTTTATATGCATCCATTAGATGCCAAAGCACGTAAATTGCGCCGTGGGGATAAAGTGGTGATTGCATCTCGACGTGGAGAAGTAGAAACCACGCTTGAAACACGAGGACGAAACCGAGTTCCTCAAGGCTTGGTTTACATTCCATTTTTTGATGCAGGGCAACTGGTTAATAAACTAACACTGGATGCCACGGATCCATTATCTAAAGAGACTGACTTTAAGAAATGTGCGGTTAAGGTAAGGAAAGCCTAATAGCAACCTGATAGTGATAGACAGGTGGTGAGCCGATGAAGCGGGTACGCAAAACGTCACGGCGACGCTTTTTGAAAGATGCGCTACGCACGGCGGCAGGAGTGGGGAGTGCTGTCACCCTATTGGGAGTGCAAAGCCGTCAGTCGCAAGCACGACAAGGTGTGCCAGTAAGACCTCCGGGTGCATTGCCGACTGGAGAGTTTGAGGCGGCATGCTTGCGCTGTGGTTTGTGTGTGCAGGATTGCCCGTATGACACATTACATCTCGCGACATTGCTCTCGCCAGTTGAGAATGGTACGCCGTATTTTACTGCGCGAGCGGTGCCGTGTGAGATGTGTGAAGATATCCCTTGCGTTGCAGCGTGCCCAAGCGGTGCGTTGGATAAAGGGCTAACAGACATAGATGCAGCACGGATGGGAACGGCGGTGTTGATTGACCATGAAACTTGCCTTAACTGGCAAGGTCTGCGTTGCGATGTCTGTTATCGGGTCTGTCCGCTCATCGATAAAGCCATTACGCTTGAAACCATACGCAACCAGCGTACGGGAGTTCACGCTAAGTTTATTCCCACGGTGCACAGCGATAGTTGTACAGGCTGTGGCAAGTGTGAACATGCCTGTGTATTGGAAGAGGCTGCGATTAAAGTGGTGCCAACGGCATTAGCAAAAGGGGAGCTAGGCCATCACTATCGGTTAGGTTGGGAAGAAGAAGCCAAAGCGGGTGAGCCGTTGGTGCCTCGACAGTTGGAACTGCCGAAATGGCAGCCAGGTGATGAGTGATGAAAGAATCACGGCGGATTAAGAAAAATCAGGCCTCAGAGGCAGGAAAAGACGCGGTAAAGCGTTTGGGCTGGTGGCATGCTCACCGCTTTTTGTTGCTGAGGCGTGGTTTGCAATTAATGACCCTGTTGGCCTTCTTATCTGGCCCTTGGTTTGGCGTGTGGTTGTTTCGAGGAAACCTCTCCTCGAGTGAATTGCTAAATACGGTGCCATTTACCGAACCGTTACTGTTAATGCAATTACTCGCCAGTGGTCACTGGCCACCGCTTATTGCATGGATTGGTGCTTTAGTGGTGGTAGTGATCTACGCATTGTTAGCCCCACGAAGCTTCTGTGGCTGGGTTTGTCCTATGAACATTATTACAGATACGGTCGCATGGATAAGAAGAAAGACAGGCTACAACTTGAGCTTAAGTTGCAGTAAAACGATTCGATATTATCTTCTAGGTGGCGTGATTATTGGCAGTGCGATCAGTGGCAGCGTGATTTGGGCCACGTTAGACCCCGTCGCAGCGTTGCATCGAGGAATCATTTTTGGCTTTGGTGCTGGTTGGATACTGATTGCTTGGGTGGTGGTGATCGATTTACTGCTAATTGAACACGGTTGGTGTGGGCATTTGTGCCCACTGGGTGCCATGCATGGCTTAATTAGCCATAAAAGCCCATTGCGGATTACTGTTATTGATGCGTCGGCATGCACTCAGTGTATGGATTGTGTTCACGTTTGCCCGGAACCTCAGGTTTTGCGTGGACCTATTATTGAATCAGCTAACAAAGTATCGAGTCATGACTGCATGAGTTGTGGGCGCTGTATCGATGTGTGCGCTGAGCGTGTTTTAGGATTTGAAGTCTCTAAGGGAGCCAAAGATGAATAATAAGCGAGCAACCCTATTACTTTTGGTGTTGGGCGGTGTGTCGTGCTTAACTTTTGCAGAGGTCGTATCTCTTCGTGGTGATTCAGGCATTGATGAAACCAATACTGCACCAAGTATTAAAGTGGTGCCTAAAAACCATGATAAATATGCACTGGACTATGTTAATCAGCCGCCTTTAGTCCCCCATACGGTTGACAACTATCAGATAAACCAAGCAAACAACGGTTGCTTGCAGTGTCACGATGTTGATACCTATCGAAAAACCGGCGCTCCACGTATTAGTCCCACTCACTATATGGATAGGGATGACAATATGCTGACAGAAGTAGCACCACGCCGATATTTTTGTTTGCAGTGTCACGTTCCGCAAAGTGATGCACAGCCGTTGGTGGGAAATGATTTTGTTCCTGCTGGCAAATTTGGAGAGTAGGAGGAGTTATGGATTTAATTAAGCGCTTTTGGCGCTGGTTCCGGTCTCCAGTTAGCATTGCGGTAGGCACGTTACTTGTTATCGGCTTTGTTGCTGGCGTCATCTTTTGGGGTGGGTTTAACACCGGGATGGAGATGAGTAATACGGAAGAGTTTTGTATTAGTTGCCACGAGATGGAAGACAACGTTTATCAAGAGTATGTGGGAACAATACATTACAGTAACCGCTCTGGTGTAAGGGCGACGTGTCCAGATTGTCATGTACCTAAAGAGTGGGCACCAAAGATGGTGCGTAAGATTCAGGCCAGCAAAGAGCTCTACGCTAAAGCTCTTGGCTTGGTTGATACGCCACAAAAGTTTGAGGCACATCGGTTAGTGATGGCAGAGCGGGAATGGAAACGCATGAAAGCCAATGATTCTCAGGAATGCCGTAATTGCCACAATTTCGAGTACATGGATTTCACAGCTCAACGTAACGTTGCGGCACAAATTCACGACCGTGCAGAAGAGGGTGGTCAAACGTGTATTGATTGCCATAAGGGCATTGCACACAAGCTACCTAAAGGACATGAAGCCGTGCGAGAGTTTCCTGATTTAACTCAAAAATAGTACAGATAGGTGCATTGTCGGAGGCGGTGCGCTAGCTTATTAGCCAGCGACCGTCTTGTCGGTTTGGGCGGTAGCAAAATAATGCTGTTGGTGTTTCTTGGCTAATTTCTTAACCACGAGCGTCCAAGAGCGATGAATGATTTTTTCTAACTCAGCTTGCGGTAACGGGCAGCCGTCGCCAAATTCGACCCAATGAGCTCTCGCTAAGTGAGACTGCGCACAGCAATGTGGAAGTTGCGATAGAGAGAGGAAGAGATCGTCGTCAACCTTGCAAGCCATCTTGTCTCCATCGTAAAAGATACAGACCATTTTGTTGGTCTGAATACTGAAAACATCCACATTGTGCCACTTTATATCATGCTGGATACCAACCAATGTTTCGCAATAGCTTTTCAACGCCTCAACGTTCATGGTTAACTCCAGTCATTTTAATCTAAGAATTTGTGATGATATAAGCGATAAAGCCAAGCCAAGAGATGCCCAGTAGCACCCAAGGTAAGAGGTTTGGCTTGGCTTTTTCAGGCGGCGTCGCAGGCAGGTCGATAGGCATGGGGGGCGTGCTGTCGAGTTGTTGTCGTTGCTTCGACACTTGCTTTTGTGCTTTGCTGCGCTCCCTTGCCTTTATTTTTTGTTGCTTCTTATATTGTTCGATACCGTGTTGAATTCCTTGAGCAATAAGCTTGGTTTGCTCTTTTGTTTGCCCTGGTTTCTGTGTTGCCTTGGCGATGACCATCGCTTCATTGACGGTTTCTTGGGATAATTTTCTTTTTGTCATATTCATTCTCACTGGTTGATGAGGACAGTGTATATAAGTTGGCAGTGGTGTTCTATTTTATCCGTTGCGGTTCAGCGATCAATTCAAGTCAGTGTGAGATCTGTACGGTGAAAGCGTGATCAGCGAGTCCTTTTTGCTTCATGCTTCTGTGCTAGCGCACATTTCTATCATGGACTATTCGTAGCGGCGATAAATGTTGTATATGTTACTTGCCCCCGTGATTATGCGGCTGACTTCATGCTTTAGAGGATGAAAATAGCGTTCGCATTTGGCATCGATGAGTTACACGTTATGCTGACGTTGCTTTGGTTATAAATTGAGAAATAAGTGTGAAACATTGGCTTGCACACCTAGATAAGCATGGTGGTTTCCGCCCACCAATATGGCTGTGGTTAGGGTGGGGATTGTTAGCTCGAGGCCCAATGGTTTTGATCATGGCAGGAGTAAGCCGGGAGCACGGGGCAGATTTACTCGCGATAATCTATCCCCAACGGCAAGAGTTATACCTGCAGGTCTTAGTGGCTGTGCCAGTATTACTGTTGATGTGGATGGCGGGTGTACGCCATCGATTGCCAGCGTTCCCCCTTACTTTCTGGCGCCATGGGCGTGGACTGACGCTTCTTGTGCTGATTTACGATGTGGCGCAGCAGTGTTATCACTGGTGGGCTGCACCGCTGCGTGTCACGATGGTGGATGGTGTTATTTTGGTGATGTCTGGTTGGTTTTGTGCTTATTTGGTGCGTAGCCGACGAGTTCGTTTAACCTTTGATTATAATTAAATTAATAGAAGAGAAAGAATAATGCAGGAGTTGAGTAAAGGCTTAGTGCTGTTCAGCGCGTTGCTCAGCCCTCTAGCGATGGCGGATTGGCAGTTGAACGTTGATTTGGACTTGCAAGCGCCGCAAGGACAATATACGAGCACTGCGTCGGTGGTATTGACGCAGGGGGAAGAGACAGTATTTATGGAAAATAATGAAGGAGAGTCACCGTTGGTTGGCAGTGCTGAATTATTGGAAATAGATGCAGAAAGGGTCACGGTTTCCTTAACCGTAAAGCAACAACAACCTGATGGTGCATGGGCCACGATAGCGACGCCAGTGATCTCGGCAGGTATCGATATGCCTGCGAGTATTGCTTTTTCTGATCCAGATCGTCAGCAGATCTTGAATTTGGCGATATCTATCTCGGCGTGATTTAATATTGTGGTGTCTGCAATAACACTAGTGATGATGGTTTTTATTGCGAGATAATGGTGTAAACTGTTGTTAAATTGAAGAAATAGAGTAAGGATATCCTATGACAGCAGTTCAACCCGGCATTTTACCTGATGCAGGACCGTTCGCATTGTATGTGACGTTTAATGTTTCTGAGCTGAATGAAGAGCTTCGTCAGCATTTGGCGCAATTTCATCAATTGCTCGCTGACGTTAATCAAGTGAATGATACTGAATTGAAAGCCTCTTTGGCATTTGGTCATCAGTTTTGGATCGCGTTGGGGGGCAATGAAGCAGACTTCGACACCTTCAAAACACTTGGACAAGGTATCGTATCTGCACCAGCAACGGAAGCTGACATTTTATTGCATGTCCATTCGTCACGCCATGATTTGCATTTTTTGCTACTGCGTAAGTTTTTATCGCCAGTGGCAAAGTACCTGACTATCAGTGATGAAACTTACGGTTATCGATATCTAGATAGTCGAGATATGACTGACTTCATTGACGGTACAGAGAACCCGAAAGTAGAAGAAGAGCGTCGTGAAGTCGCAATTATTGCTGATGGCCCGTTGGCAGGTGGAAGCATGGTGATGTTGCAACGTTTTGAGCATAATTTGCCGGCTTGGAACGAAATGGGTATTGCACAACAAGAAGCGATTGTTGGACGAACAAAACCCGACTCTATCGAATTAGATGATGTGCCTGCTAATTCGCATGTGGGCCGCGTTGATATAAAAGAGAGCGGTCAAGGGCTTAAAATTGTTCGTCACAGCTTGCCTTACGGTTCAGTTAGCGGTTCGCATGGCTTACTGTTTATTGCCTATTGTCATACTCAACACAATTTCAAGCAGATGTTGTCCAGTATGTATGGTGAAACTGATGGAAAAACAGATCGCTTGTTAGATTTCACTTCTGCAGTGACAGGAGGGTACTACTTCGCTCCCTCGTTGGAATTTTTACGTGCATTAGCGTGATTCAATCTTGGCATTGCCACTTTTAGTGTATTAAAGCTGACTTTAGTCAGCTTTTTTCTTACATATAAAAAACGCCGCTAGATTAGCGGCGTTTTTTCATGGCGAAAAAGTGACTTATTTAGTTACTTTTAGTACTGGGGTTTCACCCACAGTTACAGCACCAGATAGCTTGGTTAGCTCTTTGATCTCATCCATGTTAGAGATAACAACAGGCGTTAGCGTCGACTTTGCTTTTTCTTCAAGCAGAGCCAGATCAAATTCGATCACAGTGTCGCCAGCTTTAACGGTTTGGCCTTCTTCTGCAATACGCTTAAAGCCTTCACCTTTTAGCTCAACAGTGTCGATACCAAAGTGAACGAATAGCTCAATACCATCGTCAGACTCAATTGAGAAAGCGTGATTGGTTTCAAAGATCTTACCAATAGTTCCATTTACTGGCGCAACCATTTTGTCACCGGCTGGTTTAATTGCGATGCCATCACCAACAATTTTCTCAGCGAAAACAACATCTGGCACATCTTCAATGTTTACGATTTCACCAGATAGTGGTGCAATGATTTCGATAGCATTCGCATTTGCACTATCATCAGAAACCAGCTTCTTCAGTTTGTCAAACAGACCCATTTTGTTGCTCCTAAGCGATTATTTTACCTGCGTTATATTAGCAGATAGTTTTCTCTGCGATAAATTTTTCTACGTGAGCTTCAATTTCAGCTGCGGTAGGCATTGCTAGTGCTTCTTCTGCCATTTGTTTCACATCTGCAAAGTTAGCATTACGGATGATCTTTTTAACGCGTGGAATAGAGATACCAGACATACTGAATTCATCCAATCCCATGCCCAAGAGCAATAGAGTTGCACGATCATCGCCTGCAAGCTCACCACACATGCCAGTCCATTTACCTTCTTTATGAGAAGCGTCAATAACTTGCTTGATCACGGTTAGCACTGCTGGTGACAATGGGTTGTAGAGATGAGAAATCAGCTCGTTACCACGGTCAACTGCCAAAGTATACTGGGTAAGGTCGTTTGTTCCAATACTAAAGAACGCAACTTCTTTCGCTAGGTGATGTGCAATCGCAGCGGCAGCTGGTGTTTCAACCATTACGCCAATTTCGATACTTTCGTCGAAGCTTAGCCCTTCAGCACGAAGCTCAGCTTTATACTCTTCAATGGCTTTTTTCAGTTCGCGGATCTCTTCAACTGAAATGATCATTGGGAACATAATGCGTAGCTTACCATGCGCTGAGGCGCGTAGGATTGCTCGTAATTGGTCGCGTAAAATCTCGCGACGGTCTAAGCTGATACGCACAGCACGCCAGCCTAGGAATGGGTTCATTTCTTGTGGTAGATCCATATAAGGTAGATCTTTATCACCACCGATATCCATGGTACGGATGATAACCGCTTCACCGTGCATTGCTTCAGCAACGTCTTTGTACGCTTGATACTGCTCATCTTCTGTTGGCAGCGCGTCACGGTCCATAAATAGGAATTCAGTACGGTAAAGGCCAACACCTTCGCCACCATTACGGTTGATACCATCGCAATCTTTAACAGTACCAATGTTACCGCAAACTTCTACTTGATGGCCGTCTAAAGTAATAGCTGGTAGGTCTTTAAGTTTTGCTAGTTCCGCTTTTTCAGCATTGTGCTGATCACGAATCGCTTTGAATTTTTCTAATTCTGCGTCGGTCGGGTTGATGACGATTTGATTATTAATCGCATCCAACACGAGCATATCGCCGCTGTTTACTTGTTGGGTAATGTCGTTCGTACCAACGATGGCTGGAAGCTCTAGTGAGCGAGCCATAATAGAGGTGTGTGAGGTACGACCGCCAATATCAGTGATAAAACCAAGCACATAATCAAGGTTGATTTGAGCTGTTTCTGATGGCGTAAGATCGTTGGCAACCAAAATCACTTCTTCGTTAATTGAACTCAGAGAAATAATGTTGATGCCGAGTGCATTTTTAACAAAGCGGGTACCAATATCGCGGATATCAGTAGCGCGTTCTTTCAGGTATTCGTCATCCAGAGACTCCAGCGTCGCTGCTTGCTCTTCGATGATAGAGTAAATCGCCAGATCGGCACTTGCATTGTTGTCTTTAATAAAGGCAATGATCTCTTCTTCGAGCTCTTCATCTTCTAATAGCATGATATGCCCTTCAAAGATGTCGGCTTTTTCCTGTCCGAAGGTCTCTAACGCCTTTTCTTTAACCGCTTCAAGTTGCTGCGCAGACTTAGTTCGCGCATCGTAGAAGCGTTGAACTTCCTGTTCTATATCGCTAATAGGAGATTTATTGAGAACAATTTCTTCCTCTTTCAGCAACAATGCCTTACCAAACGCGATGCCTGGAGAGGCCAGAATACCAGAGATCATAACTGTACCTTTTAAAAAACAAACAAGATAAATATAAAGATACCCAAATCGTCGAAAGGTTACATAAAAAAAGTAGGCAACATGACGATTTGGGTATTAAAAAAGAGATGCTTAGTGCAGCTCAGGGATCAATGCTACTAGATGATCTACCGCTTCTTGAGCTTGTGCGCCTTCAGCAGCGATGGTAACAACAGTACCTTTTACAAGGCCTAGTGTTTGCAGCTTGAATAGGCTTTTAGCCGATGCACTTTTACCGTTTGAAGTAACAGTAATGTCAGCATCGAATGCTTTAGCTTCTTTAACAAACTGTGCAGCAGGACGAGTGTGTAGACCATTTTCAGCAGTGATTTCAACTTGCTTCTGATACATTGTTTTTACCCCGATTGTTAATGAAAATCGTTATTATTTTTCCACTATGACTCAGCTTAACGCGATTTTAACGCCACAGCGAATTTATGTGTTAGAATCTTACCCGATTGTGACTATTACAGGCTAGATAGCAGTGAATATAAGGTCATACTATCATCAAAAAGCTGGAGACATTTTTTATTTCGAGCCTGAAAATAAATCTCTCTTTTTATAATACCTCGGTCATAAAAAAGCAATAAAAAAGCCCCAAAAAGGGGCTTAGATCACATTTATCAATATAGCTAGTGTGCGCTAGTGCATATCTTAAGAGAACGTTATTGCTGTAATTCTTGCTCAGTAAATATACCAGCAAACAGTGCGGTGGATAGGTAGCGTTCGCCAGAGCTAGGTAAAATGACAACGATGTTTTTACCAGCAAATTCAGGGCGTTGTGATAATCTATCCGCGGCAACAACGGCGGCGCCAGAAGATATTCCAGCCAAAATGCCTTCCTCTTCCATCAGGCGGCGAGCCATTTCTATCGCATCTTCCGAGTCAACTTTTGCCACTTCATCAATAAGAGATAAGTCTAAGTTATTAGGAATAAAACCTGCGCCAATCCCTTGTATTTTGTGCGGGGCTGGTTGGATCTCTTCTCCTGCCAAGACTTGACTAATCACTGGTGACTCAGCCGGCTCTACAGCGACAGTGACAATTTGTTTGCCTTGCTGTTGTTTGATGTAACGGCTAACACCAGTAAGGGTGCCGCCTGTACCGACCCCAGAAACAAACACGTCGATCTCGCCGTCAGTTGCTTCCCAAATTTCTGGGCCTGTTGTTTTTTCATGGATCTGCGGGTTAGCTGGGTTATTAAATTGTTGAGGCATGTAATATTTGCTTGGATCTTGCGCAACAATCTCTTCAGCTTTCGCAATCGCGCCTTTCATGCCTTTTGGTGCTTCAGTAAGAATCAGGTTTGCCCCTAGCGCTTTTAACAACTTACGACGCTCAAGGCTCATGCTTTCTGGCATCGTTAGAGTGAGTTTGTATCCGCGAGCGGCGGCAACGAATGCCAACGCGATCCCGGTGTTACCACTGGTAGGCTCAACGAGCTCAATGCCAGGCTTTAATAGCCCTTGCTTTTCGGCTTCCCAAACCATGTTCGCGCCGATACGGCATTTAACACTAAAGCTTGGGTTGCGGGCTTCGACTTTTGCAAGAACGTTTCCTTTGGTCACACGATTTAGACGCACCAACGGGGTATTGCCAATAGTTAATGAATTGTCTTCGTATATTTTGCTCATGAATTTCGTTCCTTGGTTGCACGGGAAAAAGTAATAGTCATAGCTTACCTTGAAATCTTAGCTAGCAAAGGATCAAATTGTTATATGTTATTGTTATTAATAGCTCGGCGAATAGTTCGACTACATAACATCGGTTTGTGACTTGTATTGGTCGACCCAGAGCGCCGTTGCACCACAAACGGCAACAGGAATAACGATTAGGTTTAAAAGAGGTATCATGGTAAAGAGCAGTGTTGCCGCACCAAAGCCGAAGCTTACAGAGTAAGGGGTGGCGAGTTGCCTGCGCATTATCGCAAAAGGCACTTTGTTGTTATCGAAGGGGTAGTCAAGATATTGAATGGCTAGCATCCATGTACTGAACATAAACCAGAGTGCGGTGCCAAGTGTTTGCCCTATTGCTGGAATAAAGAGCACGATCATCAGCCCGATAGCTTTAGGAATGTAGTACACCAATTTTTGCCATTCTCGGCCAATCGTGCGCGGAATATCGCGTAATACACTGCCAATCGTTGTATGTGGTGCAGGGTTGCCAGTAAGCTGAGACTCGAGCTTTTCTGCGAGCAGTACATTAAAAGGAGCGGCGATGATATTTGCTATAGTACTAAAGAAGTAAGAAAAGATAACAATAATCGCAAGGGCAGCAAGGGGCAATAGAAGCAACGATAGCCACTGCAACCAGTCAGGTAGTGATTGTGTCCATTGTGTCAGCCATTGGCTCATAAAGGAAAACAGTAAGTAACAGGCGCCACCAAAGAAAAGGGCATTAATCAGCAATGGCATTAGAACGTAGCGCTTTATTCCTGGGCGCATGGCGAGTGAAAAGCCCATAATAAAATAATGAATTCCTTTCATGGATGTTACCAGTGGTGATGAATTGTGATGATGTGTAACATGTTACGTTCGCCGAGAATGTAGAGCAAGTGAAACTGAACCAGAATACGTAGGTGGTTGCGTATAAATATTGAACGTATAAATAGATTTCAGTTCGAAGCGGTAAGATAGAGGTTCTACTGTTGGGCCGACTTTTGGTACAGTAAACGTTCTAGATTGACGCTAGTCTGTTAGGTGTGTTTGTCCGTTGAGGCATTTTAGTTTCACACCTACAATATTAAGCGACAAGATTGTCGCATCAGGGAAAACAACAGCAGAGATAAAAGTCATGCAGGAATTGCGTTTGGTTCTTATTATGGTTGGGGTATTGGCGATTGCTGCCCTTCTTATTCATGGATTGTGGACGAGTCGTAGAGATCAACCGGCCAAGTTCGGTGAAAAGCCACTACAAAAGGTACCCGAACGTGATACTGAAGGTTTTGATGATAATGGCATCGGGGCTGTTCGCGTTATTAAAGAAAAGGAAGAGCGTAAAGAGCCTGCTCTCTCTTTCTCTCAGCCATTAGAGAGTGATCCATTGCTTGATAGCGTAGTACCGACAACGTCAGATGTAGAAGTCAGTGATGAATTGCACTTTAGTGCCGCCGCTGACGAGCCTGCCTCCGCTGCCGTGGCTGCGAAGCAAGCTAATGGTGATGTAATGACCGAGACCATTATCGACGAGATGGCGTCGGTGACGACCAGTGAACCAAGCAGTCAACCAGTAGCTGCTGCAGTAGCAGATGTTGCTGATGTGGTTGAAGAGGCTGAGCCAGAAGTGATCGTTCTGAGTGTTCATGCCAATGATGGCGAAGTGTTTAAAGGTCAACGCTTAGTTAATGTGATGGAGCAATATGGTCTGCGCTTTGGCGATATGCACATATTCCACCGCCATATTGATGATACCGCCAGCTCGAAAGTTATTTTCAGTGTAGCGAATAGCGTTAAGCCTGGGGTATTTCACCGCGATAGTGATTTTGATACGCCGGGCATTTCATTTTTTATGACGTTACCGTGTTATGGTAATCCCGAACAGAATTTTAATATTATGTTGCAAACCGCTCAGCAAATCGCCGACGAAATGTCTGGGTTAGTGCTGGATGAGCAGCGCAATATGATAACGCCGCAAAAACTTGATGGTATACGTGAGAAAATAAAAGGCTATCTAGTCGCCCAGTAAAAGGGCATCCCACATTAATTAACAGGCTCCGATTGGAGCCTGATTTATTTCAAGAGTTTAGTGCCTAGGGCAGAACTAAAAAGACGAATTGGTAGTAATCATGACAGAATTTAAGTTTAGCAATGATCATCTCTCCACCATAAATGAACTCGATGTTGATCTTGACTTAAACCAGCTAGAGACAGCCATTAGAGAAAATGCGTTTTATGAGCTCGGTAATGAAGAGCAACTTGCATTGTTGCTTGTCGCTAATGCGTGTTATCGCTCTGGTTTTCCAGTGATCAGCGATTCGCAATATGATGAGTTCAGCAATAAATTTGCAGAGAATAATCCAAATCACCCGTTTGTTACTTCTGTTGAATCGGAGGTAATGAGCTTGGGTAAAACCGTATCCTTGCCTCAAAAAATGTTATCGACAGATAAAGCGTACACCAAGGACGAGATTGAAAAATGGCTTGATCGCATCCTTAAAGCAGCGAAATCTTTGCATATCGACAGCAAGGATATCAATATCCGAGTAACACCAAAGCTCGATGGATATGCAGCATTTGATGATGGAGAAAAGTTGTACACGAGGGGAGACGGTGTTAAAGGGCAGGATGTTTCTCGGGCGTTTGAACGCGGACTTAAAGTCGCGAATCGAGGCGAACGAGGGCTTGGAGCTGGCGAGATTGTTATTGATAAGAATTACTTTGAAGAAAAGCTAAGTCAGCATTTTGAAAATTCACGCAACATTCAAGCGGCCATTATTGCGGAAAAGAACGTTGATCTGCGCGTTCAACAGGCGATTAAAGACGGCGCTTGCGTCTTCTATCCGTTTAGCCTTATTGAAAACTGGACAGGCCACTATCAAGATTTGATGGCGAATTTCGAGCAGGTGATCGACCAAATTTGGAATGCCGTCTCGTTCGATGTCGATGGCGTGATCTTGGAAGCAACGGACGCCCGCATTAAAGAGCAAATGGGCGCGACAAGAAAGTTTCACCGTTGGCAAATCGCATTCAAAATAAACGAAGAGGCAGCGGAAGTCGAAGTTCTTAGCGTTACGCCACAAACCTCTCGAACAGGTAGGGTTTCACCGGTTGCTGAATTAGTCCCAACTAAAATCAGTGGCGCGACCATCAGCAGGGCGACAGTTCACCATTACAACATGGTTAAAGCCAATGGTGTTGGTAAGGGTGCAGTGCTTCAAATCGTCCGTAGTGGCTTGGTTATACCAAAGATCGAAAAAGTGCTCAAAAAGGCAGAGCCTCAAATACCCACTAATTGCCCGAGTTGCCAATCCCATTTGATTTGGGAATCCGATCATTTGATCTGCCCCAATAAGAGCGATTGTCCTGCCCAAACAGAGAATACGTTGATTCACTTCTTTAAAACCCTTGGCAACAACGATGGGTTTGGTCCGAAGGTGATTGAGAAGCTGAGCAGCTTTGGCATTAAGCATATCCATGAGATTTATGCTTTAGAAGAGCGCCATTTGCGAACATTT
This sequence comes from Thaumasiovibrio clandestinus, assembly GCF_047250365.1. NCBI lineage: Bacteria > Pseudomonadati > Pseudomonadota > Gammaproteobacteria > Vibrionales > Vibrionaceae > Thaumasiovibrio > Thaumasiovibrio clandestinus. The sequence goes on along the minus strand of NZ_JBLBVL010000002.1, from coordinate 31,456 downwards.
GGCTTTGGTGACAAAACATCAAAAAACTTATTTGACCAACTACAAATGAGCCGTGACGTTGAGATTGAAGATTGGCGTTTCCTATCAGCATTTGGCGTCAGCCGACTCGGCGGCGGCAACTGTGAAAAGCTCTTACAACACCATGCATTGGTCGAGCTCTTTGATCTTTCGGTTGATGATATTGTTAAACTCGATGGCTTTGCCCAACTGAGTGCAGAAGCCATTGTCGAAGGGCTGGCAAATATAAAAGATGAATTCTTTAAAGTTCATGCCCTTGGCTTCAATTTAAGTGTTACCGCACAAGCATCAGGGAGTGATGCCTCCTCCTCGCCTATTGCGGGTGCTGTTATCGTGTTTACTGGCACAATGGTTCAAGGCTCCCGTGGTGATATGGAAAAACAGGCCAAATCACTAGGGGCGAAAATCGGCAAATCTGTTACTGGCAAAACCACTTATCTCGTCGCTGGTGCAAAGGTGGGAGAAACAAAAATCAATAGCGCGAAAGAAAAAGGGGTTGAAGTGTTGTCAGAGCAAGAGTATTTAGACTTGATTCATTAAGGCAGGGATGAGCAGGCGCCCGCCGCATAGACCCAATTAAAAAAGAGCGAACGCAAGCAAACAAACGGCACGCAGAGCCGTTTGTTTGCTTAAAATATTCGCCAAGGATATTTTTTGGATAATATTAAGTTCGTTGTAAAGGTGTTTTCCGCATTGATATTGAGAGGGGCGCCTGATTAACGAGGCAAGCGTGTTAGTAAGCTTTGTTTTGATATTGATCACAATAACGTATTGTTTACAATTGTATCTAGTTGATTAAATTGTAATTTATTTGCAAGGGTCGAAATACTTTAACAAAATTCGATCTTGATCACTGAAGCGGCAAAAGTTTGCAGTGCCTCATATTTTTCACTACGCAAATAAAGTTCTGGTTGATGTTTTTTACTGCAAACGTAGTCTTAGAGCTGTCAGCGGATGTTAAGTTCCGCTCAAGAATAAAAATTTTAGAATTTGATGCGTAGTCATCGTAATACTGAAATTTTAAGGAGAGGACTTGTTGCCCACGGCGGCCAACCTTTTGGGAACAAGTCACTTAAAACAGCGAGTTAGTTCAGGAGTTATTTCCATGGAAAAAATGTTTAAACGTACACTTGTGGGTGCTGCTATCGCACTTGCAGCGGGTAGTGCAAATGCGGCAATCGATTTAGCCGGTGAAAACGTACAATTTTACGGTCAAGCTGCAGGCTTCATCCATTTGACTGGTCCAGAAGTTGGCGACAATGCAGCGCAAGCTGTCATAGAGTCACGTGTAGGTTTCCGTGGTCGTCACCAATATGATGATTTTGGTCCAGATTTTATCTGGCAAATCGAAGGTGGTGATGCGAACAATGGCGATAAAAGTGGCCAACTTGGTGCACGTGATACGTTCTTAGGTTTTGATTTTGACGGCGTAGGTTCATTCAAATATGGTCGTCAACTTGTTGCGGCATATAATTATGTTGACTGGCCACACTCAAACCCTGGTTTAGGTAACGTATTTGATTGGCACAATACGATTGATGCATCTTATGAAGATCGTGCTGACAACGTATTCCGCTTCGATTCTGCAAACTGGGGTGGTTTTGGTGTTCAAGCAACGTTGAGTGGCATGGGTAGTAACACTGATGCAATGATTGTAAGTGTTGCGGCTAACTATAATCACGAGAAGTTTAGCATCCATGGTGGTTTCTATAACCAAAGCGATTACACGAATGCTGACGGCATTAAAGATGGTGACATTTCTTACGCCATTATCGGTGGTAGCGTATACCTAGGTGATTTGACGCTAACCGCTGCATACAAGCCGATGAAAAACGATCTAACGAATAATGATCAAGATGCATACTCTGCAACTGCACAATACGTTATTGATGGTAAATACGTATTGAAAGCGGGCTACGCGGCAACTTCTGACTCTAAGCTAGGTTCTGGCGATGACTCTCAAGCATTGACTGCTCGTTTCGGTTACTTGTTACCAAGTACTTACCTGTTTGTCGATGTTCGTTCATACGACATGTTGGGTAGTGACGAGTCTGATGACGGTACTAACGTACTACTTGGTGCTGAGTACTACTTCTAATTGAGAAGTAAACCACTGCTTTAATTTCTATGGCGAGCATCACTATGTGGTGCTCGTTTTTTCGTAAGGACTTTAACATGAAAAGTAAGCTGAAAACGACACTGGCAGCGCTAGCAGTATTATCGGCGTTCACAGTAAATGCGGCGGTGGATGTAACGTTGCATCAGGATTTAGAATTGTTAGCGGTCAACGGCGAAGAGGTTGGCGTAACGTTGGTCTCAAAGCGCTCAGTATCGCTTGATAATGGTACAAATCAACTGGTTGTTAGAGTTTCAAAGTTGATCTCTTCCGGTGGTGAGTACACCAAATTACGTACAGATCCCGTCGTTGTGACCTTTGATACTGCAGATAAGGTATTACAGGTCGAGCCGACTCGAGTTATTACCCGTAATGCGCATTTGCAAGATTTCGATAAAGCGCCGAGTGTACTGATTAAAGAGGGTGAGTCAGTGTATACGGACTTTCATCAAGGTGTTCTTCCTCGAGGAACCAGTATGATTAGAGATATTGCCAAAGAGCTAGAGAATTATAATATAAAACAAGGCTTTATAGCTAATGAGCCAAAGCCATCTATCGCCATAAAACCGGCCATTGCTATAACAGCACAGTCGAAGAGTGTTCAGCCGGATTTCACGAATATACCTAAGAGTAACCCTTCAACTTCCGTAACTGATTTTACTGCGCCAATGCAGGCAATGTACTTGCAGATGACAGCAGAAGAAAGAAAAGCCTTCCTGTCTTGGGCTGTACAGAACGTTAACTAGCTCTGCCTGAGCCTAATCATTCTTTAACAATGCAGCATACCGCTTTTTACTGAAGCGGTGCTGCATTGCGCGGCAAGACCGTTATTATTATTTGATGGTGCCATTTTTTTGTTTACATACCATAGAAGGGGTGTAATCGACGCGACCATCAGGCAGGGTACAGTTCACCCATGGTCCCGCTTCAGATGCTGCGCGCGCGCCGCTACTATTGTCGGAACTCGCCAATGCTGTGGTAGACAAGCTGATAATCAGTGTAGCAAATAGTGCAATTAGACTTTTCATAACAACCTCTAAATAGTTATCCACACAATCCATTGCAACAATATCCGTTAGTGTTATCCCAAGATGCAATATTGTTTGCTTTGCATATTCAGGTATACACCTAGACACAAAGATAGATCAAAATATTTCATATAAATCATATTTTTTTAATTTAATTTTCTATGGTGAGTGTATATTTTAACTTTGCAAGATGTTGTTATTGCGAGGTATTTATTGTTGGCTTGTATCGCTATTCTTTTATTTATACTCGTTATTCGCGTTAAATTGATTACTTATTTTTAGAAAGATAGTAGGTTAATTTCTTAAATCTCATTGAGATAGATAGTTTAGTTTCCCTTAGTGCGGGTTTTGCCGTGTTATTTTTGTAAGTAAAATAAGCGCTATTAAAAAGAGCCAAAAAAAGGTGCGTTTTGTTGCAATGCAGTGCATTGAAATAGATAAAATATGTCAAGTTTAAGATTGGCTCGGATGAAATGAGGGCTGTAATGAGGTCTTTGGCACTGAGAAGTTTGTTTACTGGTGATGAAAATGGGGATTTGGTGATGGCGTTGATTTGTCGTTGGCAGCTTTGTACTTAACATCAAGGATGCTAAACTAGCGCCCTAGACTTAAACCGGTTTGTTATAGGCGAAAAGAATGACGGTTAAAACGCGTTTTGCACCAAGCCCTACTGGCTTCCTACACGTTGGTGGCGCACGTACTGCGCTGTACTCATGGTTATATGCAAAGAACCAAGGTGGTGAATTTGTTCTGCGTATCGAAGATACGGATTTAGAGCGTTCAACCCAAGAAGCGATTGATGCCATTTTGGAAGGCATGGAATGGCTAGGGCTTAACTGGGATGAAGGACCGTACTATCAGACCAAGCGTTTTGATCGTTACAATCAGTTGATTGATGGGCTGTTGGCGCAGGATAAAGCTTATAAGTGCTATTGCCCGAAAGAGATCTTAGACGAAGTTCGTGAAGAGCAGATGGCAGCGGGCGTGAAGCCGCGCTATGACGCAAATCACCCGAAAATTAAAGCGGCAAATGATGCTGCCACAGAAGATAGCCCAAGCGTTATTCGCTTCCGTAACCCGAAAGAAGGCACTGTTGTTTTTGACGATCAGGTGCGTGGACGTATCGAAATCTCGAACGGCGAGCTTGATGACCTGATCATTCGCCGTACAGATGGTAGCCCAACTTACAATTTCTGTGTGGTGGTTGATGATTGGGATATGGGGATCACCCATGTGGTACGTGGTGAAGATCATATCAACAACACGCCTCGTCAGATCAACATCTATGAAGCGTTAGGTGCCCCAGTACCAACATTTGCTCACTGTGCAATGATCCTTGGCGATGATGGTGCGAAGCTATCGAAACGCCATGGCGCGGTCAGTGTTATGCAGTATCGCGACGAAGGCTACCTGCCACAAGCCTTGTTGAACTACTTGGTTCGTCTTGGCTGGTCACATGGTGATCAGGAAGTCTTCTCTGCAGAAGAGATGATCAACCTGTTTAGCCTGACTTCTATTAGCAAATCAGCGTCTGCATTTAATACCGATAAGTTGTTGTGGTTGAACAACCATTATATTAAGACAGCAGATCCGGCGTATGTTGCACAATACCTGCAGTGGCACCTTGATCAAAAAGGCATTGATATTACTCAAGGCCCGGATATTAAAGAGGTGATTGCACTGGTGGGTGAGCGTTGTAACACCCTGATTGAGCTCGCAGAGCAGTCACGCTACTTCTATCAAGAGTATGATGAATTTGATGCTGGCGCGGCGAAGAAGCACTTACGCCCAGTGGCTAAAGCCGCTCTAGAGCTAGCGCAAGCGAAAGTCTCAGCACTGGCTAGCTGGGAAACAGAATCACTGCACAACGTCATTAAAGAGACCTGTGAAGAGCTTGAGCTTGGTATGGGTAAAGTTGGTATGCCTTTACGCGTGGCGGTAACTGGTTTGGGTCAATCACCTTCGGTTGATGCGGTTATGAAGCTGGTGGGTAAAGATCGTGTTGTTGCCCGCATTGGTAAAGCGCTCGACTTTATCGCGGCGCGAGAAGCACAAGCTTAATGCTGACGTTATAACGTATCATTGACAAAAAGGGAGCCTCGGCTCCCTTTTTTGTTGTTACTTGGTTGGTTTTGTTAGGTTGGTGACTTTATTGATCGCAGATTGTTTGCTCTCTTGCGCTCAAGTTGGAGAAGAACGCACAGCAAGCAGCGATAGTCGCCACGGTTAACAGCGGCGCAGTCCAACTATTGGTTAAGCTATATAGTAACCCGAGTAGACTCGGTCCGATGGCAGCAAATGCATAACCAAAGCTTTGCGCCATACCGGATAAAGCCGCGGCTTGCGCGGTCGTTTGCGTTCGTAAACCGACGAAGCTAAGCGCCATAATAAAGGTGGCACAGTTACAAAAACCAAACATAACGCACCACACCATCGCCAGAGACGGAAAGTAGAGCAGCCCTGTAATTGCCACGACGTTCATACTGGCAATCACGGTTACGAGTATCCGTTTATTACAACGCGCGAGGAAGGGGACAAGTACTAACCCTGGTAGCATGGTAGCAAACTGTAACGCGGCATAGAGCATACCGGCTTCTACTTCACTGTAGCCCGCATCGTTAAGTATTTTGGGCAACCAACCAGCAAATGAATAGAAGGTGAACGAATTCAACCCGAGAGCAAAGGTGACTTGCCACGCGATAGGGTTTGTTAGTAAATAGCGAGTTGAACGATGACTCGATTGACGATTAATACTGGCAGAGCGACTCTTTTTGAGCAACGGTATCCAGATAGAAAGTGCAATAACAGGAAACAGCAGATTAAACAGTAGCGCAATTTGCCACCCGTCCATTATATCGCTTTGGATAGTAGACAGCGGCACCATTAGCCCTGCTCCCAACGTCGACCCGATGCCCATCGTAAACGTATATAAGGCCGTTAACTGGCTTATCTTTGCTGGGAAATGCGTTTTGACCACAACAGGTAACAGTACATTGCCCAGTGCAATGCCAGCGCCCAACAATAAAGTACCGAGGTAGAGCGTAGGAATCGCGCCAGCCGAGCGTAAACCAATCCCCCCCGCAATGAACAGTAAGGCAAGAACCAAGCTACGTTCAGTACCTAAATGCTTAATGGCGTTTGCACCAAACGGTGATATTAGCGCGAATGCCAACAGCGGTAAGCCTGTAACAATACCCGCCGATGCCGTAGATAGGCTTAGTGAGGTGATAATTTGTTCAAGCAGTGGTGCAACACTGGTAAATGGGCCACGTAAATTCAGTGCGAGTGTCAGTATACCGGCCAGTGCCAGTGAGTATCCGAGCGATTTCTTTGTCATGGAAGGCGTGCTGTATTAGAGGTAGCAAGAAAGGCGCCAGCTTGACATACAGCACAAGAATAATCAATGAATCCAGTTACCTTTGCAATGACTCTCCTCCTGAATATTAGGCAGTAACGAAATAGTCGTTCGTTAAAAAAGGGGGGTATGTTACGGTGATACCATCCGTAAAAGTGTGGAGTTTTGTACGTTATACATGAGCCAAAAAGAGATACAGCAGAAGATCGCCAGTTTTACGTCAATAGAACAAGCATTAGAGTATTTTGATATCGACTTTGATCAGCGCTTTATTGATGAATATCGCACACCATTAATGAAGCGCTTTAACGGTTATCTATTGATCACCAAGCCCGATGATTGGTTTTCTGCTCGACGAGCGTTAAAGAATGCCTATTGCAAAGTTCAGCGTGGCCGTTTAGACCCTCACTCTCGTTCCGCTTGTCGTGGCTGCACTTCATGCCAGCGACGTTGATCTAAAGCCATCACGTCGGCTACTTTGCCACTTAATCCTTACCGATATTGTCGCCATCAATGCCCAGCGTGCGGAGATTTTCTCCTTGCGAGGTATTCTTGATAGCCGACCAGAGTTGCATCATGAAGCGTTGGTGTGCGTGTCCATTTTTAATGTAGCGAATATAAATTCCAGTCCAGCAAAGGCTGGTTATCACGATGGCGATAGTTAGTCCCATCCATTCTGTTGTTGTTAGAAGTGAAAACATAGTAGCGTCCTTTTTATAAGCCTTAACTTTTTTCGAGTATGAAAATAAAAGGGGTATTTTAAGCCATTTTCACTTTACGTTGTCAGCATTGTGCTGAAGCGTGAACTCACCCAGCTCTCTTCGGAGCGTATTTAGACCTGCCTCTCAATCATGGTTTGTGGCTTTTTAGTCCCATAGCGGCAGTTATGCACGTTGTGGCTTATTATTTCGCGATAGAATACTTATTCTATTTTATACTGGCTTTACTTCACATATTCATTACCTTACCGCTACAATAAATCCCTTACTATTGTTAAGGTTATCCATAAAGTCTAAAAAAACCGACAAAGCAGTAACATGTTAATGAGAATCGTTTCCATTTTGCTGTTTTGATTTTTATTTATGGGGAACCATTATGGTAAAACTACCGTTTCTTGATATAGAAACCACACGAAGAAAACTTCTGGGAGGCACCGCAACGCTGGGCGCGTTGGCGGCCACGACCTCTTCATTAGCTACGTTACCGTTTAGTAAAAAGGCCGCCGCTCAGACTGCACCATCACCTGTTGAGTTTAAGTACAGTGCTTGCTTAGTTAACTGTGGTTCACGCTGTGCTTTAAAGGTAAAAGTGCAAGACGATAGAATTTTGCAGGTTGAACCTGCCGATACCGATAATGATGCTGTGTTTGGTCAGCATCAGATCCGGCCTTGCTTGCGTGGACGCTCGAATAAATTCCGTGTCTATAATCCTGATCGCTTAAAATACCCGATGAAACGCGTGGGTAAACGCGGTGAAGGTAAATTCGAGCGTATTAGCTGGGAAGAAGCGACAAAAACCATTGCAGCAGAGCTTAAGCGGGTACATGAAACCTATGGTCCAGAATCGGTCTATAACCAGTACGGAACAGGGGCTTACTATCACACCCAGGGGCGTGAAGTTTGGCTTCGATTACTGGGCAAATCCGGTGGATACCTAAATTACTTTAATTCTTATTCAACGGCTCAAATTAATGGCATGACCCCGTTTACTTGGGGTAAATATGCCGGCTCGCACTTTACTGAAATTGAAGACTCTGATCTGGTGGTGTTATTTGGCTTAAACCTGTCAGAAACCCGTATGTCCGGAGGTGGTCAGGTAGAAGAGATGCGCCGCGCGTTAGAAAAATCGGGTGCGCGCGTTATCGTGATAGACCCACGCTATACCGACTCCTCTATCGTACAAGGCGCTGAGTGGTTAGCGATTAGACCGACGACAGATGCCGCGCTGGTGGCTGGCCTCATCCATACTATGGTAAAAGAAGATCTGTTAAATGAAGCGCAGATTGATAAGTATGCAATAGGCTTTACGCGCGATACGCTACCCAATAGCGCAAAACAGAACGGCAGTTATAAAGACTATGTTATGGGTACAGGCCCAGATGGCGTCGAAAAAACACCACAATGGGCGGCGAAGATCACCGGGATACCGGCAGAACGTATTTTACAGTTAGGCCGAGAGATTGGTCGAGCTAAAGCGTGTTTTATCTCGCAAGGATGGGGGCCGCAGCGTCACCACAATGGAGAGCATACGGTTCATGCTATTCAGTCATTAACGGTAATATCTGGTCACTTCGGTCGAGCGGGTACTAACACTGGAAACTGGCCTTATTCAACCAGATATGGCGTGCCATTGATACCCAAAGGTACGAACCCAGTAAAAACCGCAATTCCGGTGTTCTCATGGACAGATGCGATTGCCAACCCGGAAGTATTCACCCCTGAAACCCATGGTTTGAAAGGGGCGGAAACGTTGCAACATGGCATCAAGTTTATGATAAACCAAGCGGGCAATGTACTGGGTAATCAGCATGGAGACCTAAACCGTACTCGCGAGATATTGGCAGACGAAAACAAGTGTGAATTTATTGTGGTGATTGATAACCACATGACGCCAACCGCGAAGTATGCCGATATTTTATTACCCGAAACGACTTATTTAGAAGCAAACGATTTAGTCGATAATTCATATGCGTCGGGCTCTAACCATTTTATGATCTCGATGGAGAACGTGATCGAGCCGATGTGGGAGGTGCGCTCAACGTATGATATTTGTGCCGATATTGCTCGTCACCTTGGTATCGAACAAGACTTCACGGAAGGAAGAACGCAAGCACAATGGATTGAAAAGCATTATGCGGATATCCGCAAGAAGCGCCCTTATTTACCCGAGTTTAAAGAGGTAAAAAGTATTGGCGTAATTGACCAGCAACGTGCCAAGAAAGAAGACAGTATTGCATTTGCTGATTTCTACAACGATCCAATTGCTCACCCATTGAAGACCGCATCTGGCAAGTTTGAAATTTTTGCTACCAAGGTGCAGGAAAGAGTCGACACTTGGACCTTACCTGAAGGCGATAGAATGTCGGCCATCCCAGAGTACATTGCAGTACGCAACTCTCACATGGATCTGGCTACCAAGAAGGATTACCCGTTGCAAATGACTGGGTTCCATACCAAAGGGCATACTCACTCTAGCTACGCCAGTGTCGGCATTTTGGCAGAAGCGGTACCTGATGAGATTTGGATTAACCCCATCGATGCCCAAGCGCGTGGTATTGAGAATGGCGATATGGTGCATGTGTTTAATCAGTACGGCAAAGTACTGATCCCCGCAAAAGTGACAAACCGAGTACTACCGGATGTGACAGCGATGCCGCAAGGGGCATGGTCGGTGGTAAAAAATGGTGTCGATATTGGCGGCTGTATTAACAGTTTAACCAGTCAGTATTTTTCTCCGATTACAAAAGGGAACCCTCAACACACCAACCTAGTAGACATTAAGAAGGCGTAGATAAATGAAGCAATTAGGTTTTTATATTGACTCTTCTCGCTGCTCAGGTTGTAAGACTTGTCAGGTGAGTTGTAAAGATAAGAATAATATCGATGTAGGACGTAAATACCGCCGTGTGTATGAATATGGTGGTGGCGCGTGGACGTCTGATACGGATGGGGCATGGACACATCAAACCTTTGGTTATTACTTGTCTGTTGCATGTAACCACTGCGATGAACCAACCTGTGTTGCCGGTTGCCCAACCGGTGCGATGCACAAACGCGACGACAATGGCTTGGTGTTAGTGGATCAAGATAAGTGCATCGGTTGTAAATACTGCGCGATGCGTTGCCCTTATGGTGCGCCGCAATATGATGCAGACAAGAAAGTGATGTCGAAGTGTGATGGTTGCCTAGACCGCTTAGAGCAAGGGTTAAACCCCGTCTGTGTTGACTCATGTCCGCAACGTGCGATTGAGTTTGGTGAAATCGACAAACTACGAGAAAAATATGGTAACGAGCGTGATGTGGCGCCGCTGCCAGACTCAAGGCTAACCAGTCCAAACTTAATTGTGCGTACTCATCGTCATGCGGTGTCTAACCAGACATCGAGCGGTACGTTACAGAACCCTCAGGAGGTGAAGTGATGCACGAATTACCTTTAGTGATATTTACCGTACTGGCACAATCAGCCGTCGGTGTTGTTCTTTTCGCCACGCTAATGATGCTAGTTGGTCAGTTGGACAACTCAACATATGTTAAAGCATTGGTGGTAGCGTTAGTGTTGCTGATCATTGGTGGTGGGGCATCGATGTTCCACTTAGGGCAGCCATTAAGGGCCTTTAATGTTCTTGCTGGTGTGGGCCGCTCGCCGATGAGCAATGAGATTATGACCACGGTCCTGTTTGGTGGCCTGTTATTTGCGACGACGGTTTTTGCCTTTCGGCAGCAAGCGGAAGGTGCAACCAAAGCACTGAGCTTGGCGGCGTCCCTAGCAGGTATCGCGCTGCTGTTTGTGATCCCATCTATCTATACCATTGAATCTGTCGCTCAATGGAATACGCCCTACACCGTCATCCAGATGGTATTGACAGCATTAGCGGTCGGGTCGGTGATGATCGTTATGCTTGGCAATAACCACAAGGTCAGTTATGTGACCATGCTTATCTTGCTAGCAGGCATGACCATGATGCCAGGTTATCTCACTTACTTGGCGGCATCGTCTCCAGCTTTGCTTGAACAGAGCATGCAGTTTTGGGGACTAAAAGTCGGCTTAGCAGGGCTAGCTATTTTGAGCTTATCGCAAGTAAAAACAAGGGGTGTTGTACCGGCTTCTTTTGCTGCTGTGTTAGTACTCGCGTCTGAATTTGCGGGTCGCGTGGGATTCTTTGAGCTCTGGAATATGGGCATGTAGTTATTAATGGGGGGCTTTGCCCCCTTATCTTTTTAAGGTGTTGCTACCAGCTACCAGCTACCAGTTAACTTAGGGACGCTATTTTATTATTCACTGAATATCGAGGTGTGAGTTTTTTGCAACAACCTTATGTTAGTTCTTCTGTAGTATGCGCTGATAACATGTTAAGTGAATGACGGTGTATGTATTGATGCTGCGCCCTTGTTTTGATTTGTGTGAGCAAGTGTCACGAAATATGGATGGTTACTTTGCTTTGCTTGTGCTTAGTTCACATATTCATTACTGTGTGGTTACATGCAACCCCCCGCTATTGTTAAAGTTATCCATAAAGTCCAAATAATCTGACAAAACAGCATGGAATGATAATTACTCCTATTTGTTGTTTTGATTTTAATTTATGGGGAACCATTATGGTCAAACTACCGTTTCTTGATATAGAAACCACCCGAAGAAAGCTGCTGGGAGGCACCGCAACGCTGGGCGCGTTGGCGGCTACGACCTCTTCATTAGCTACGTTACCGTTTAGTAAAAAGGCTGCAGCTCAGACGGCACCATCGCCTGTTGAGTTTAAGTACAGTGCTTGTTTGGTCAACTGTGGCTCTAGATGCCCTTTGAAAGTAAGGGTTGAGAAGGGACGGATCATTCAGATTGAGCCTGTGGATGCTCAAGACGATGCAGTAATGGGCCAGCATCAGATCCGTCCTTGTATGCGCGGCCGCTCAAGTAAATTCCGTGTTTATAATCCAGATCGCTTAAAGTACCCGATGAAGCGCGTGGGTAAACGCGGTGAAGGTAAATTCGAGCGTATTAGCTGGGAAGAAGCCACACAAACCATTGCAACAGAGCTTAAGCGCGTACATGAAACCTATGGGCCAGAAGCGGTTTACAACGGCTTGGGCACAGGGGCGTATTATCACACTCAGGGGCGGGAGTGTATTAATCGTTTTCTCGCATCTGCTGGCGGCTATCTTCGCTTTCATAATACCTATTCAGATGCACAGGTGGGCTATGTTACCCCTTTCACTTATGGAACGCGGGCAGGCACGTATTTTAGTGAAATAGAAGATTCAGATCTGGTCGTATTGTTTGGTTTAAACCTGTCAGAAACCCGTATGTCTGGCGGCGGACAGGTAGAAGAGATGCGTCGAGCCTTGGAAAAGTCTGGTGCTAAAGTCATCATTATTGACCCAAGACAAACAGACTCTGCCATTGTCAGTGATGCTGAGTGGTTGCCGATTCGTCCGACAACAGATGCAGCGTTGATTGCAGGTCTCGTTCATACCATGATCGAAGAAAACCTCATTAATGAGGACGAGATTAATCGGTATGCACAAGGGTTTAATCGCGAATCGTTACCGCAAGGGGCAGCAGAGGACGCAAGCTATAAAGATTATGTCTTGGGTACAGGTCCTGACGCTATTGCAAAAACACCGCAGTGGGCAGCAAAGATAACCGGTATTCCGGCGAAGCGAATTGCGCAGTTAGCGCGTGAAATTACTGCTGCGAAGGCAGCGTTTATTTGCCCTGGTTGGGGTGTACAGCGCCATCACAATGGTGAGCAATCAGCACGTGCAATTCAGATTTTGCCGATTATTTCTGGCCAATTTGGCCGTGCTGGTACTAACTCAGGAAGTTGGGCTTTGGGTGGGTTCTATGGTGTTCCAAAGATGAACATGTTGGACAACCCAGTAAAAACCTCTATTCCTGTATTTCTATGGACTGAGGCGATCAACGCTCCCGAAAAATTCACCGACAAGACACATGGCTTAAAGGGCGCGACCCACCTTAAATACGGTATTAAAGCGCTGATAAACCAAGCAGGCAATGCATTAGCTAATCAGCACTCTGATCTCAATACCACCGCTAAAATCCTTAAAGATGAGTCTAAATGTGAATTTATCGTAGTGATTGATAATCATATGACGGCATCGGCGAAGTTTGCGGATATTTTATTGCCAGAAAACACTTATCTCGAAGCCAATGATTTGGTGGATAGCTCTTATGCCTCTGGCATTCATCACTACATGGTATCGATTGAGAATACAGTAGAGCCGATGTGGGAAGCGCGCAGTACGTATGACATTTTTGCTGATGTGGCTAAGCACTTGGGTGAAGATGTATACCGCACTTTTACCGAAGGAAAAACTCAAGCGCAGTGGGTCGAACAGCATTATCAGATGGTGCGCAAGAAGCGGCCCTATTTGCCCGCTAACTATGACGACGTCAAAGGTAAGGGACTACTTGATCCACAGGTTGTGCCAAAAGAAAAGCGGGTGGCATTTAGAGATTTTTATGCCGATCCGATTGCTAATCCACTGAAAACCCCATCAGGCAAGATAGAGATTTACTCAACACAGCTGCAAGATATGGCTGAAAATACCACTCTTCCAGAGGGGGATCGCATTACCCCAATTCCAGAATTTATTGCGGTTCCACGATCTCATATGGACAAAGACAGGTTTGCTAAATATCCACTGCAACTAACGGGTTTTCATACCAAAGGCCATACCCATTCAACGTATGCTAGCGTGGGTGTCAACCAAGAAGCGGTGCCTGATGAGATCTGGATTAACCCTATCAATGCTGAGCAGCGGGGCATTAAATCCGGTGATTTAGTTAGTGTGTTTAATGATATTGGTGAGGTATTGATACCCGCTAAGGTTACCAACCGTGTGATGCCAGATGTAACAGCGATGCCGCAAGGGGCATGGTCAGTGATTAAAAATGGTGTCGATATTGGTGGTTGTATAAATAGCCTTACCAGTCATAGCTGTTCACCGATAGCAAAAGGGAACCCTCAACACACCAACCTAGTAGACATTAAGAAGGCGTAGATAAATGAAGCAATTAGGTTTTTATATTGACTCTTCTCGCTGCTCAGGTTGTAAGACTTGTCAGGTGAGTTGTAAAGATAAGAATAATATCGATGTAGGACGTAAATACCGCCGTGTGTATGAATATGGTGGTGGCGCGTGGACATCTGATACGGATGGGGCATGGACACATCAAACCTTTGGTTATTACTTGTCTGTTGCATGTAACCACTGCGATGAACCAACCTGTGTTGCCGGTTGCCCAACCGGTGCGATGCACAAACGCGACGACAATGGCTTGGTGTTAGTGGATCAAGATAAGTGCATCGGTTGTAAATACTGCGCGATGCGTTGCCCTTATGGCGCACCACAGTATGATGCAGACAAGAAAGTGATGTCGAAGTGTGATGGTTGCCTAGACCGCTTAGAGCAAGGGTTAAACCCCGTCTGTGTTGATTCATGTCCGCAACGTGCGATTGAGTTTGGTGAAATCGACAAACTACGAGAAAAATATGGTAACGAGCGTGATGTGGCGCCGCTGCCAGACTCAAGGCTAACCAGTCCAAACTTAATTGTGCGTACTCATCGTCATGCGGTGTCTAACCAGACATCGAGCGGTACGTTACAGAACCCTCAGGAGGTGAAGTGATGCACGAATTACCTTTAGTGATATTTACCGTACTGGCACAATCAGCCGTCGGTGTTGTTCTTTTCGCCACGCTAATGATGCTAGTTGGTCAGTTGGACAACTCAACATATGTTAAAGCATTGGTGGTAGCGTTAGTGTTGCTGATCATTGGTGGTGGGGCATCGATGTTCCACTTAGGGCAGCCATTAAGGGCCTTTAATGTTCTTGCTGGTGTGGGCCGCTCGCCGATGAGCAATGAGATTATGACCACGGTCCTGTTTGGTGGCCTGTTATTTGCGACGACGGTTTTTGCCTTTCGGCAGCAAGCGGAAGGTGCAACCAAAGCACTGAGCTTGGCGGCGTCCCTAGCAGGTATCGCGCTGCTGTTTGTGATCCCATCTATCTATACCATTGAATCTGTCGCTCAATGGAATACGCCCTACACCGTCATCCAGATGGTATTGACAGCATTAGCGGTCGGGTCGGTGATGATCGTTATGCTTGGCAATAACCACAAGGTCAGTTATGTGACCATGCTTATCTTGCTAGCAGGCATGACCATGATGCCAGGTTATCTCACTTACTTGGCGGCATCGTCTCCAGCTTTGCTTGAACAGAGCATGCAGTTTTGGGGACTAAAAGTCGGCTTAGCAGGGCTAGCTATTTTGAGCTTATCGCAAGTAAAAACAAGGGGTGTTGTACCGGCTTCTTTTGCTGCTGTGTTAGTACTCGCGTCTGAATTTGCGGGTCGCGTGGGATTCTTTGAGCTCTGGAATATGGGCATGTAGTTATTAATGGGGGCTTTGTCCCCCATGCATTTTTAAGGTGTCGTTAATGAGAGATATGGCGTTGTTACCTCGTAGTTTAGGGACTCTATTTTATTATTCACCGGATGATGAGCGGGTGCAGGCACTATTGCCTGAATGGCGTCTTCTGATGGAGTCATACCAATGGGCAGAGAGTGAGCGCGCAGAGGTGCTGATTTCAGAGATGGAAGCCCAATTAGCAAGTTTGAATAAATACACCCATTCACGGTTGTTCGAAGGGCAGGGAGAAATGGTTGCGCCACCGTGGGGCTCGGTCTATCTCAATAAAGACAATATTGTGATGGGGGACAGTACTGCAGCATACTATTGTTTCTTAGACCGCATGGGGATTGATTTTCAAATACATAATCAACCACTCGATCAATTTGGGCTTATGTTGTTTGTTTTGGCACATTTAATGGAAGAGGGCGATACGGCAGGGACGGTAGAGCACCTTTCTATTCATCTACTACCTTGGTGCCAACGTTACTTGGCACTTCTTGGTCAAAATGAGGAAAGCCCGTTTTATGCGACATTGGCGCAGCTAACATCGTTATTTATTGCGCAAATACAATCTGAAATGAGCTTGGTGGTCGATCCCGTCCCCTTGTTTAAATAATGGCAACGTTTGACCCATCAAAAAGGGCATTGTTTCGGCGTATAACCGAGCTTAGTCAGGCAGACGAGGCCTCCTTGTTTGCTCGTCCGCCAAATGCGGCGGACGAGGTGACGTTCCTTAGCAAATGCAGTCAATGTGGCGACTGCATTAAGGCGTGCCCCAATAACGCCATTGCCTTTTTGCATGACTATCCGGTAGTGGGCGAACAATGCGACCGCTGTCATGGCAGTTATCCGTGTGTTCGTGCCTGCCGCTTAGGGGCACTGTCGAGTGGTAAGCTCAAGGCCACCATTGATTATCGCTGTAATCCCGCAGTGGCGTTTCATTGCCAGGGGTGTGTCGATGCCTGCCCTCAGGCAGCCATTACGTTAACCCCACGCCAACAGCCTTGTATCGACAACGACGTGTGCAATGGTTGTGGACAATGCGTTTCAAGTTGTGATTTTTTTGCCATTTCGCTGGTGGAGAATAACGCAGTAAATAACACCGAGTGCTGAGGTTCGCTTTATTTTGTTTAGACAGCGTTTTTATATGAAACGCTGTCTAAGGTCTTATTTGCACAGTTATTTATAATCGTTATTTGTGACGTGGTTAAATAAGAGTGCGTATTTGATGCTATAAATCACCCAGTGTTAATCCTTTTATACTACTGTGCTATTTATGTACTAATTAAGTATTAATTGATTTGGCCATAATGCTTTGTTTCTGATGCTTCTTTGGGGCGTTTTGAACGTAAAAAAATATTCTTATTTTTGAGAAGTGCAATTAATTATTAACGTCTAAAATTGAGTTGATATATATGGCAAGAACAGATTAAAGGAGATTAGTTTCAATGAAATAAGTTGCTTGTCAAACAAATTGAATATTATATGAGATTAACTTATGACTACTTTAAATAAAGGTAAACAGCGTTTATCTGCGGTAGTGCTGTTGTCGACTTTGTTGTCCGGTGTGCTGTATGCCGCTCATGATGTAGGGCTATTTGAACTTGACGCCAATACGGTGCAAGATGCCACATCGGCACCCGCAATAGACGACGCATCAATGATCTATTGTGATGAAAATGGGGCAGATCCTGATTGTGTTAACCCACTAGAAGGGCCTAGCCCGGTGAATCCTTCGAATGCGATAGTCTCGGTGTTTGCTACCGACCCAGTAAACGGGGGGGCAACGGGCGACAGTGATGACATCGCAGATGGTGCAAAAGATACCATTAACTTTATTTGTACCGCTAGTGATCCAAGTGCTTGTAATGATTGGGGTTGGAAGCTAGGTTCATCAAACGACAAGAATGATATTCAAAACGTCTTTGCTGCCCTATATCAAGCAGCGGACGGCGATTACTACCTCTACTTTGGTGTCGATGGGTATTCCAATGCCGGTGATGCCGCATATGGTTTTTGGTTCTTACAGTCTGAATTAACCAAAAACAGTGATGGCTCACTCTCCTCTAGTCACAATAAAAATGACATTTTGGTTCAGGTTGACTTAGATTCTGCTGCTGGTAATAGTACAGACCGCACGATAGGCCGTGCTGCGCTATATACATGGGAGCCCGTTGATCCAACGATCTGTCCAACCTGCGCCAATGACCCTGTTCAGCCATCGCAAGGGCATTTACACCGTCAATTTGAAGTTAGCAGTGCTGATTGCGATACTGCAAACGCCAATGATCTTGGCTGCGGTATCATCAATTCAGATACCGAGTGGGCCCCTTGGACCCATGAGTTCAAAGGTGATGGCGCCCCAAATGACCCTGCACAATTACCGAAAGGTGTCTATTTTGAAGGCGGGATAAACCTTTCTGCTTTCTTTAGTGAGCTACCTTGTGTGCAAAGTATGTTGGTTGAAACGCGTCAGTCGAATTCAGAAACGGCTGAAATAGAAGATTTGGCGCTACTCGACTTTGATCTTTGTGGCATTAAAGTGGTGAAGACAGCCGATAGCCTGTCTAAAGTCGGCGATGCGATTGACTACACCGTTGAGGTGCATAATGTTGGCGCCCTTCCGTTAACAAAAGTCAGCATTAAAGATACGCTAGCGGGTGACCTCTCCAGCGATGGTGATTGTGGCGCGACGCTAGACCCGAACACCCATTGCACAATTAACTACACCTACACCCCGGCATCATCGTCAGGAAGCGTGAAAAATTATGTCACGGCAATCTATTCACGTGGTCAAGACACTTTCTCTGAAACGGATAGTAAAACCACGGACTTATTTAAACCACAGATCAGCTTTGACAAAACCGTAAATGGTGGCGATGGCCCAGTTACCGCGCTTAAAGGGGCGAAAGTTGATTATAGTTTGGAGGTGATGAATAAGAGTGAAGCACTGACGCCGACGCTGCAATGTGTCTTAACGGATACCATGCTTATTATCGATCCACACAATAGTGATGGCGATAACAATCCTCACACAATTGGCTTCATGTTGGCAAATGGTGCCACAGAGACGATTGATGCGAGTAGGACATTCAGTGAACTGGGTACATTTGTTAATACTGCCTCAGTGAGCTGCTCACCGAAAGGTTTCTCAAATAAAGTCTATAAACGAGATCAGGCGACAGTAAATATTGTTCCTGCGAAGGTGTCGGTAGTTAAAAAGGGCGATAGATTCTCTAAAGTCGGCGATAGTGTTGATTACACCTTCAAAGTCACCAATCTATCGGCTATCGCACTTAAATTGACACAGTTGTTAGATAACAAACTGGGTAACCTGCTGGATCCATCAAATACATACGTGACCAGCAGTAGCTGTAGTGTGAACCTAGAGCTTGCGCCGAATCAATCTTGTGATATCGCAGCAACTCGAACAACCCAAGCAGGAGATTCCGACCCTTATATCAATGTTGTAAATGCACAGTTTGTTGACGAATTAGGTACGACGGCAAGAGCAAAAAGTAGACATATCGTTGATCTATTAGCGCCAAGTTATACCGTCACGAAAACGTGCCTCACCGATCCTGTTCCTGCAGGCGCGGCTGCGAACTTCCGCATTGATATCGTTAATACAGGCGACGTGGGTCTGTTGGTGGATGTCGATGACCCGTTACTAAGTATTAGTTATCTAGACCAATTACTTGGCAAGCGCGGGGCGGCAACCTGTAACGATAATGACTGGGGTGATGGCAGCAACGGTTGCTGGCGTATCGAACAAGGCATTATTGCAACGGGAAGTGAGGTGGTTAATACGGTACACACCTTAGCGACGCTGCCAGTACGTTTTGGGCTACCTAATCAACTATCACAGACCAAAGAAGCACGATGTGAGGTGGAACAAGAGGGAGCAACCAGAACGCTTGGCTTCTGGCGTACACACGGTGGGAAAGATGGGTATGGTGAGCCATCCGGTTATACCTGTCATGTGTTTGAAGACCACCTTGGCGGTAGTTTAAACCTAGGCTGGGTAAATCTAACTGACTGTGAAGATGTCTTCGGATTGTTCTGGTCAAATCCTGGCAAAGAGGCAGATAGCAGTAAACGTCCGAAAGCATGCCGAGAAAAACTGCAGGCATCGTGGCAACTTCTGGCGGCACTGCTTAACTCTGGTTTAGATAATGGTTCATCTGTACCCGTCGATAGCGTGACGAATAAACCGATTACCACAGCACTCATTGATGAGCTGGGTGGCAATATGGATAGAAGTGAGATTATTCGTCTTAAAGGGCTATTAGGAGCCTACAATGAGTCTGGTGATAACGTTACGATTATCGATAACGATGGTACGTTTATCGCGCCCGCAGACCCGAATGGTGCCAAACATTTGGCTGACTTTAGTGTTGTCGACAATGCATGTAATTAGGCTGTTTAATGGCCAGTTATAGCCGTTAACTCAAAGGCGCTCAGGATGACTCGCCGACTCACCGCCGCAGCCATTGCCATCAGTGCAATGGCTGCGTTATCTGTTCATGCAGCCACCTTTTACGTTAGTAATCTCAATGACCATGGCGCAGGTTCTCTGCGTGACGCTATTTTGCAAAGCGAGCGTCAGGCTGGTGCAGATGTTATTCGACTCGACCCTCAAAGTCGTCAGTTTGAACAGCCACAACGGATAACGATTATCGAGCCATTACCCACCATTCACGACACGCTTACCATTAATGGGTATCTGGATGACCACCTGTGGCATGCCTATGGTGTTACGATTCAACAGCAAGGGGCTGGCAGGGTCTTTCATGTTGGCGAACACGGTTCATTAACCCTAGCACACCTCAATATTCGTGATGGTCGCGCTACCCTCGGTGGCGGGATACTCAATCAGGGGCAACTGACCTTAAATTCGGTGACCTTGATAGATAATCAAGCGTGGTTATATGGAGGCGCGGTATTTCATCAAGGCCAATCGTTCGCAATGATTAACACCACGCTCTACCAAAATAGGGCCATATCAGGCGCAGCCATTTTTATCGAAAATCCCGGCGCAACAATAACGCATATCACCAGTGCGTCTAATTTCAACGTGTTCGGTGCCAGTGTCGCCTTTAGCGCATCGACCCGCATCTACAACTCGATACTCGCCGATGAGCAGGCCGGGCTTGCCTGCATGGGGCGCGATAACCCTAAGAGTGATATCGCGAATAATTTGATTGAACGTGCACTCAACTGTGGCCGACCATACCTTAGCGCAGATCCACAACTTGGCCAGATTGGCCGTTATAACGGCCCAACACTCACGTTACCGTTAAATGGCAATAGCCCTGCCATTAACATGGCCGACAATCAGTTAAGCAGAGATCAAAACGGACAGGTTCTTCGTTGGGATCAACGCGGAAATGGCGATCCTAGAGCCGTCGGGGGGCTTGCCGATCTCGGCGCTTTTGAGCGGCAATATCAGCTCGATTATATTATTGATAAAGCAGGTTTTGGTGATACGCGGACATGTTCGAAGTTACCCGCTGATTGCTCATTGTTAGGCGCGATTAAGCTGAAAAGTGGCAATTAGGGTTAGTTGGAAAGGCTGAGTTGTTATTTGGTATTACTTAATTTAGCACTCAAACTTCACACTATAAACGTCAGCGAAATATGCGTAGCAGTATTACATTGTACGCGACATGTCTTGGGTTTAAGCTCTTTATTATCAACAGGATAGGTGTTTTTGTGTTGGTGTGGTCATCCTGTTATTATTACCAATGAGAATATTTATCCTTATTTTTCCGTTATATTCCTAATAGTATTACCCTGTTCAGCTTTGATTCAGTCACAGACTCCTATTTTCATGAGGAAGAGTTAAATCCAATCATAAAGTTAGAGGTTTTTATGAAGCTAAAAGCAAAAGGTACTGGTTTTCAAATGAAGCTAGTCGTTGCATTGGTGACTGCTGCTATGGGATCAGCTGTAGCGAACGAGCAAGAAGTCTATACAATTCCAGATACATTAACGCCAGTTAGTGTGTGGGCTGAAGGGGTATCTGCTGAGAAAATGAAGCAACTTCGTCAAGACTATAGTGCGCTTCACTATGCGTCAGGTAACGATATCAGCGCGTTTGCTTATTTGAACCTTCCAGAAGTGATCACCACTACTACTTTATACCGTCAGGGTCCGGTCGCAGAGTTTGACCAATCACCGATGCCACAAATCGGTAATACCGTAGCAACCACCAAGCTAGGTGAGCTACCACTGCAGCAAGCAATTGATGATGTACGTAGTCGTATGCAGGGTATTGCGGTTGTGCACAAGGGTGAGCTAGTGTTTGAACAGTACCCTGGTATGCAACCCCATCAGAAACATGGCTGGGCTTCTACATCAAAAACGTTAACGGGTTTGCTGATCAATATGCTTAGCAACGAGGGAATGATTGATCTTGAGAAAACAGCGTCTGATTATTTGCCACAGTTCAAAGGTAAGCCTGTTGGCGAGATCACGATTGCAAACCTACTACATCACCGTTCTGGTTTAGATATTGTAGAAACTCAAGAAAATATTGAGAGCATGCAACATCCACTTGGCCGCAGTCTGGCTGTTGCGGTATCTCACCGTGGAGCAACCACTTCAGGTGAGACCATTGATTCTGTGTTAATGGATGTAGAATATCTTCGTGAAGATCAAGGTTTAATCTTCGACTACTCAACACTTAATACTCAAGTGTTAGGTCTTATTATTGAAGAAGTTACAGGCAAAAACTGGAATGACGTCGCATCAGAACGCATCTGGACTAAAATCGGCATGGAGAATGATGGTGTAGTCGGTCTTTCTGCCGCTGGTGACGTACTGAACGGTGGTGTCTTCGCTTCAACATTACGTGATTTTGCGCGTTTTGCGACGGCATTTACACCAAGCTGGAACGCGGTTGCTCAAGAGCCAGTTGTTCCTGAGAACTACTTAACGAGTGTTTATCAAGCGAGTGACATCGACGTGTTTAAAGCGGGCGGTCAAGGTCAGCGCATGATTGGTAACTTCGGTGAAGATAGCAACCCTCTTGGCTCTTCTTATAAGTGGGATTCAGTGTTTGCAGATGGCGATATGTATAAAGCAGGCCTAGGTGGCCAAGGGATTTATGTCTCTCCGGAAACAGACACCGTTGTTGTTTGGTTCTCGGCAACCTACCGTAACTCTCTATCAATGGCACCATACGCTCGTGCAATTGTAGAGCAGAACTTCCGTTAAAAAACGGTGGGGTAAGGTGCTATTGCCTTACCCCATTTAATATAAGAGTAAGAAATTAGACTGACATACCGATGGGTAAACAGTGTATTCGTTACTTTTCCAAGAGATCTCTTCCCCTTGTTCCCTTTTCTACATCATTAATTTTTTAAATCAATTATATACATAGTGCCTTTCAAGTTATTTAACCAGATAGGCTGGCCTGTAATGGCATTGCCTTCAGGTACTATTGTCGCGGTGTTATAATCGTTTTATTCTATGTTCACATCGCTGATTTTAAATCGTTGATGTGAGATATCGTTCCGTGGTGATGAAGTAAACGAGAAACACAATGGCAAAGAAAATTAATGCGTATGATGATGAGGTATTAAGTAAAATCAAAGCGAGTTGGTATCAATATAAAAAAGAACATAGAATCACCCAGGCGCAAGCAGCGCAAGAGATGGGCATGAAGCAATCGGCTTTTTCGCGCTATTTACAAGGAACGATAGGTCTTAATACCGACTTTATATCTCGCTTTGCTCAAATGATAAACTTGCCACCCGCTTACTTTCATCATCGCTTGGAGCAGGGGGGGGAAGAGTGGTATAGCCAAGATGCGACGATATTCACAACAGAAGTTCATCAAACGCTTTCTCAATCAAAAGTCAGTGTGCCGTATGTTATCGTGCCGCGAGTAACCACTGTACGAGGTTATGTTTCGGTGGAAATTGACACGGAAGATACTCGTTATAAAGTCGGCACAGTCGTATTTTTTACCCCGGTGGGTAGTATTCGTGAGTTGGATGAGGTTGGTGTTTTTGATTCAAATGGCCGTATTGTTGCTATCGGTGAGCTTAAGTTTCTGAATGGTTTATGGAAAGTAGAAGTTTTACAAAATGGAATTCCAACGAAGGTAACGCTAAATACAGACTACAAAGTGATGCGTTTAGAGGCGTCATTACTCACAGAACAAAGAAGCAGACGTATATTGGATTCAAAGCAATATAGCTGAAGAGAGGCTTTAGTGATACGCGGCCATGCCCGACGTTACCCGTGAGTGCGTGACATAAATTAAGTTCGATGTATCAAAGCCACGTTCCGAAGACATGCTAACAAATCGGGCAATAACCTCAGGTTCGACAGTAGGGGTTCTTGCCAGTAGCCATAAGTAATCTGTGTTTGGCCCAGACACAAAGGCATAGGCATAGTTTTTGTGGTCTAATTCAAAAACCACATATGAGCCATAAAACGGGCCAAAAAACGAGACCTTGAGGTAGCCCTCATCCTCGTCATTAACAAAGTACGCCTTACCTTCAGCCTCCTTCCACTCATTCTCGCTACTTGAATAGCCGCGATTGATTACCGCCACTCCGCCATCATCGCGAAGACGGTATTCGGCGGTCACATCACGTAGGCCGCGTTCGAATGAGTGGTCTAATCGCGCAATTTCATACCACTGACCCAAGTAATTATTGATATTAAAATCTTCGACAGGTGTGACCGTTTTAGGCATCCCTAAACAACCGCTAAGCGCAAAGCTACTGATAATAAGTAGTAAGTACTTCAAACGGGCCTCCTAGTACGGAATGAATAAAAGAGATCTCTTTCAATTGCATATTTCACGTCCAATCAAGAGAGATTAGTGCAACGGCAGACTTACTTTATTTATAAGTATTACCGAATACTTGGGATATGGAGAATTGATTGCTATCCATCAGCATCCACAGTTATGGCTACCAACGCAGATACCAAGCCAATGGGTGGTCGGCTGTCGCTGCGTTGGTGGTGGGGAACATCGGGCTTGTTCAACAATCGGGATTTAGCGCTGGCTTCGCAGCGTTTAATCCTTGTTTGTTATGCTTCGACTTTCTATAAGCTCACAAACAGCTTCATAAACCTCATCTTCGATTTCTTGTTTAGTTGGACTAATTTTCATCTTATTTAGTTTAAAAATCAGCCTATCGTAAACAGAAATATCTACGTAATGTAAGAAGAACGAAACTATCCAGTATTTCCACACGTCGTCATCACTACTTAAAATCAGCAACAAAGGTTCTACAAGCTCCAAATCTAACTGCAATAACCTTTGTGATACAGGGTCTGCAACTGGCCAATTCAAGTCCTGCAACCATTCCAACAACTCATAAACATAAGGTGTTATTTCTTCGTTTGACAAAAACTGCAGTTGCTCGCAAGTTTCTAGATCTGACTTGTGCTTAGGAACAATTTTACTCATTTGACGTCCGATTTGATGCATAACGAATGACATGGATTCCCCCTCATGAAGATCTGCCACACTTAGGTGGTAGCTGTGAGAATGCTGGAGGTAACCATGTCACATTCCATCTGTTATTGCGGTGTTGACCTTGCTAAACACCACTTCAGTTTACACGCCACCAACGAACGAGGCACTGTTCTCCTTCACAAGTCCGTTTCGCGTGCTAAGTTACTAACAACAATAGCAAATATGCCACCCATGCGTATAGGGATAGAAGCTTGTAGTGGCGCACATTATTGGGTAAGAGAATTCAATAAGCTTGGTCATGACACTCGCATCATGGCTCTTGAATGTACTGAAGCGAAATAAGATTGCGACAGGACTTAATCGTCATGGTAACTAGTTGCCATCATAGATTTTGTGTTCGTTAGTGTGGTTGAATGCATAGCATACGTGGTATTAATGAATCTAGTTCAAAGATATTGCTAGGGGATAGTATGGAAACAAAGAGGCTCATTTTAAGGCGATGGAGAGAAGCCGATCGAGACGCATTTGAAAACATAGTCGCAGATCCCTTGGTGATGAGGTACTTTCCATCGACGCTAACGAAGGCAGAGAGTGCTGATCTCGCGAAACGAATTTGTGATCTCATTGATATTAATGGTTGGGGATTCTGGGCGGTAGAGCTGAAATCGAGTGGCGAATTCATTGGCTTTGTCGGTCTACACCGTCAAGATGCAGAGAGTGGGATTCCCAACGCCCCTTTTGTCGAAATCGGTTGGCGCTTATCTTCAAAACATTGGGGGCAAGGTTTTGCGCCAGAAGCGGCCCATAAGGCTTTAGAGTATGCTTTTGATACCTTAGGTGAACAGTCTGTATACGCCTTTACAACCTTGTCTAATGCGCCATCACAGCGAGTGATGCTAAAAATTGGCATGGAGAATCTCCACCAAGACTTTGATCACCCTAAACTCCCCAAAGGGCATGAATTGGAACGCCATTGTTTATACAAAATAACCAAAGAAAAATGGCGATTGCATACTTAATGGCTACGTATATTTATCGGCTGATAACCCCCCTAAATACCTGACTGTACCGCGTTTGAAACTGAATGTGCTTTAACCGAAACTTTGACAAATTTCCCTGTAAAATAAAGTGTTATCAACTTCTTTGAACACATGTTTATCGCTATAGTGCGCCTACTAATTCCGTTCCTAATGTTAAGGCGATGTAGTGGATAAAAAATACCTTCTTATTACCAGTGACGACTTTGCAATTAGCCACAGTGTAAATCAAGGCATAGTGCAGGGGTTTCAACAAGGTTTGCTGAAAAGTAGTAACTTTATGGCTGCCGCACCTTGGTTACCGGAAGCGATACGCTTAACTAAGCAACATCAACTACCGATTGGTGTGCATTTAACGCTTACTTGTGAATGGACAAACATGAGTTGTGGGCCAATTACTGGCGCTCAATCGCTCAGCAACGATCTCGGGTATTTTTACACTAGCTACGCGGAGTTACTTGAAACATTAGACATTGAAGACGCGAAAAACGAATACCGTGCTCAGATTCAACGAGTGATTAAAAGTGGTGTTACACCGACCCATGTCGAAACGCATATGTTGCCAGAGCTATTGTTTGATGGTGCGGAAGTGTATCAGCCCCTTGCGGCAGCAGTGGAAGAGGTGGCTCAGGAGTTTGGTTTAATCTATACCTATGCGGTGAAAGATGGGCGTTTAAAGTACTTTGATGACAGTTTCACCATGACTCACTTGGGGTTCAATGAGATTGTAGAGAAACTCTCAGGATACGATAATGGCATTTACCACATAATTAGCCACTGTGCGCTTGATAATGAAGAGCAACGAGCACTGGCTTTGCCAACTGAATCTGTCTATCGATGGGGCAGCCAGTGTCGCCAAAATGATTTAGATATCCTAACGTCTGAACGTTTTAAAGCCTATCTCGAAGCGAATAACTTCGAGCTTATCTCTATTGCGGATCTGCTTGAGTTGCACCGTTTAGGCTAGCCGTCTTTAATGCACTTATCAGTTAGAACACGTATTAGTACCGAACGCAGTGCCATCAGAACAAATGTGATTATCGTAAAGAAAAGAAACCCAGAGTATGAACGACCAGACTCTGGGTTTTTAATATGGTGTTTCTTTTGTAATTAACTACAAATGTGTTAAGAAATATGAATTTGGTGATTGTTGCTTTTCTAACATTCAAACAAGTCAATTGCATAAACTATTGATATTCATCGAGTAAAGTATGTGCGATTCTTTATTGTGCACTACTACCTGTATTAGAGTTGCTTGGGTTTTTTTTGGCTACTTGAGAGGCAATTATGGGGACAAATGTTGTTACAGTTACCTGTTCTGAACTAGAAAGAGATCTGTTTAATGTTACAGGTGACAAGCAATTTTCTGCAAAACAAGCAAAGCAGTTTGAGATATTTTATGCAGGGTCAGTAATAGACTCGATAAGGTATAAACGAGGCTTAATCTCTAAAGACGATCTTAGACTCAATCAGCATATTAGGTGGGAGCACAATAAAGGCCATAGCTACCGGTTGGCAAAGAACATCATGAAAAAGACGGGGCAATGCCGCCCTGAAAACGTAGCTGCTCATCATATCGTATCATGGAAAGATATCAGGGCTGCTAAATCCAGATTGAGGTTGTCTGCGTTTAGAATAGACATCGATAGTGCCGAAAATGGCGTATTTTTGCCACGATGGAATAAGCATGTGCCACATCCAAAGATGCTTGAGGCATACTCTCATTCCGGTATTCATACTTCATTTTATTACTTAAATGTTGAACACTTACTTGAAAACACGATAGCTCAGGATGCCGATAGAGAAGACATTGTAGAGGTTTTAGGAGATATTGGAGATGATATCAAAATGGGGTTGTTCCCGATTACTCGGAAAATAAGGGTAAATGAAATTGCAGGCTAAAAAAGAAGTTTTCACCAAGGTATATGGTATTCAGGCAGATATAGATAAATACTTGTACCTAGAGTTAGCGGGTATATCTGAATTAGATGAAACACATGGAAACACTTTACTAGTGTTTGATGGCTCTCCAAAGGCATCAGTGTGGAAACCCGTTACTCTTGACTGGTTAAGGCACGATGATTCAGCGAGCCTCCTAAAACCCATGATTGCGGCTTGGGGGAGTAGCACCTATGTGGTTAGTAATGATATAGCTTCTTTATTTAAAGAAGCTATAGGGGAGTCTTGTGAACTTCTGCCTGTGAATGTCGAAGGTTCGACTTGGTTTGTACTCAATGTGATTTCTAAACTGGATGCTTTAGATAGTGAGCTTACAGAGATTAATTACAAGCCTAATGGCCGACGACACCGAGCGAGACCATATAAACGTTTTGTTGTCGATTGCGCTAAAGTTTCAACACCAAGACTGTTTAAATTGAACGACGCCCCAATAAATCTCTACACTTCAAATGCAGCAGACAGCTTTTTAAACTTGGTGGTTAAGCATGAAGTCACCGGAGTGAGTTTCTATGAGGTAGAGAGCTCAAACGCATAAACGGTCTTTTTAACTGCGGAGAGCCTTAGCTGAAGAAACAAGCTAGGGCTTTGTTTTAATTGGCGTCCCCTACAGGAATGCCGACTTTTGGAAGGTTTTTAGTAAAAACAGTAGCTTACTAGGTTGTCGGGTTAGTCGTCCCGCGCATATCCCGCCAATGAGCAAACTTTTCAGATTAGAATAAATCAGGCGAAAAGTATTGTGGCGCGGAAGTTGCCTTAACTTGAATTGTGTAAAAGTAAGCGCTTTTTACAACACAGCACGTCTTTGGGAAAACTGAGTCAGTTATAATACAATTTTAGAATGTTTTGGATTAGGTCTGATATGGCAAAGTAACGCCCTGTTAAGAGGCAAAATTTAGTTGGCTAAAATGTTGAGGAACGAAAACAGCCAACTGTATTTTGTCCTGCTTTAACAGCTTGTTATTCATCGATTACACCGAATTCTTGGTTCAATAAACAACCTGCTGTTATAACCGTATTTTTAACGGTTAATGTGAGTTTCAATACATCTTCAGCCCATAATTTATCATATGGTTCACCTTTAAATTTAAAGCCATTGAACTGTACTCCACTCCTATTTTCCTCGAATGAAACTAAAGCCCCAAAATCGACTAAATTACGATGTTTAATGGTATTTACAAATGCGTTTACATACTTGAACTCAAATGAACCCAACAAGTTTGACAAGGCTGTCTTTAACTCACCATCTTCAAGTTTTTGAGTTACTTTATATACATCACAATCGTGGACAGCTATCGGATTTTGAAACAGTAAACCATTTACAAGTTGCGCAAATAAATCATGTATTGATCTTGCGGTGTGTATGCAAGCCTGAGTATTAGCTTGTATTGCTAGCTTCCTTTTCCACACCTCAAGCATTTTTTCTTCTGGTGGCATGACTAACTCCATTTGTTCTCGTGGAGTTGAACCTATGGTTAAATCATTTTGAGTTTTGGCTTGTTCAAGGTGGTAGCAAAATATGTCTATGGCTCTACTCGTAGAGTTAATTCTCTCTATGGTTGATTTATCTTCACCATTGAGTGCAATTGAGTGATCTTTAAGTGCTTTTATATTCCAACAGCCCACATTGCTTCCTTAGATGTATAACGCCAAGCTAACGTGCCCGAAACCGTGGCATAGGCTTTTGCGAAGCAAAAATGCCACGCTTTACGGGTCACTGTTGAGCGCTTTGTTAGGCTAACCCACAACTTATCTGATAAATTGATCCCAGTTCTTACCCCAACCTAGGGATGGAATAGCGGGGATCGGAGGAATTGAAGGGATCGCCGGAATAGGTGGAATTGATGGAATTGGAGGAATTGGAGGAATTGGAGCTATTGCGGTAATAGGTAAGATAGGTCCCCCTGTAGCACCATCCAAAAATGCGACAACTCCACCATTATGATCACGAAACAAGCCATTATCTAAAATGCCTAGATGTTCACCATTATGATTATATACATCGCCACCATCTATTACTGCGAGATGAGCACCATTTAAGTTGTAGATGTTTTCGCCATCAACCCAAGCTGTTGTAGTACCGCTATTATTGTAAATTGGTTTCATAATACTTCCTTTAAATTACTATTCCGTTATGGATATGAGGGGTACTGTAAATATATCAATGCAATCTATTGTCTATATCTTAGTTGTGTGATGACGCTCAAAGTGAGCCTAACGCCTGCCATAAGGTGTGCCCCACTAAGCCAGCAAAGCGCATCGAACTCCATACCAAAATTGCCGAGTGTAATGCATCACCTTGATGGCCTTGTTAAGCGGGTTGATTCCACGATCCCGGGCTTAAGCAGTCAAAGAATACAACATCGATACCATGACCTAAGTGATCAACAATCATTTGATGAACGCGGGTGCAGTACGCTTGGTCACCTCCAAATACTGAAATTGCTACTCTTGACACATTTGCTTCAGCAATTCGATTTAGTATATGAACATCATGCTCACCAAAGCCCCAACCATAAATAACTAAGCTTTGTCCGACTCTAGGCAAAACCTCACGATAGACAGTATTCAAGTAATGACTATTGTGTATAGCTTTTACCTTCTGGGTTGATGTTCCTTCGCTAACAAACAATGGAATATAGTTACCTGTTTCCCATTGACGCAAAATCGAGCGCAATAAATCTCGGCCAGCACCGGCTTCAAGCTTTACTTCTTCTTCAAGTACATTACGAGCTAAAACTAAACTGCCATGAGGGTAAAACACTAGTGTATTGCGTCTATCCCATGGACTAATCGACTCACGGAAACGTTGCCAATCTTCATCAAACTCTCCATGCAAAATACAATCTTTGAAGGAGTGATTATTGTATTCTCTATTTGCATGCATAATAACCCAATAAAGAGTCAAATCGTAATTAAGCGATAAAACCGTTTTAAAGGAGCTTAAGAAACCCGCAATGTTGGTAAACTGATCTTCAACCTCATAATATTCAGGATGAATACTTCTTACAGCATGGATTAGGCATGTCCGAACATGTTCATAAGCATGTCTAGTTGTTGGATCGGGGATTTCTAGAGCTAGATTTACGCGATTCGCTTGCCAAACTAATCGTAAGATCAGTTCAAAATCATCAGTTTCAAAATAATCAAACAACCGTTGAACATGTACCGTAAGCAACCCATTTTCAATGGCATGCTCTCGTAAAGAAGAATAAGAAAAACTTCTATTCACACCTATTGAAGCACCATTACCCAACAATATTGAATCTGAAAAAAAATCTGATATATCATCCCAATTATTAATTACATATGGCATGTTAATTATTTCTCCTTACCCGCTTAACGC